>CANFOM010000038.1 GCA_947448725.1 Bacteroidota bacterium | reverse complement strand
TAGTGCCCACCTGCGATACCACCAATATTACTTATAGTGTCACGGTAACTAAGATTTTGAATGCCAATTGTACCAGTTGTCATGGAGCCAATGCGAATAGTTTAGGCGCAGGCATTGTTTTAAATACCTATGCAACAGTAAAGCCTTATATTACTAATGGCCGCTTGGTGAATTCCATACTACAAAATGGAAATGCTTCCCCTATGCCTAAAAATATGGCCAAGATGGATGTATGTAGTATCAATAAAATTATTTTATGGGTGAATAAAGGGGCTTTAAATAATTAGACGTAAAATCCAAAACAGACAAAACTCGAATAAATAAAATAATCTCAAATATTTTACAATGAAATTTATACCCACTATAAAAACAACTGCTGTAGCCTTGTTACTGATTATAGGTTTGCAACTTAGTTGTGTACAAAATGTAACTGCACAAAAAGTGTATGCTACTAAAACTGGCCAATTATTTTTTAATGCCACAGGAGGATTAGAGAAAATTGCAGCCATCAATAATCAAGTAGACACTAAGTTTGTGGAAACTACTGGACAAATTATATTTGGTGTATTAATCAAAGGCTTCAAATTTGAGAACCAATTAATGGAAGACCATTTTAATGAGAACTATATGGAATCGACTCAGTATCCGAAAGCCGATTTCAAAGGCTACATTAAAAATATAAAAGAAGTTGATTTTACAAAAGATGCTACTTATCCTATACAAATAGAAGGCACTTTAACCATACATGGCACGCCTCAAAAAGTAAGTACCAATGGAACCTTACAAATAAATGAAGGCAAGCCAGCCATTGTTGGGGAGTTTAGTGTTAAAATAAAAGACTACGGTATTAAAGGATTGTATATAGGAGAAAAAATTGCCAATGAGGCTAAGATAAAAGTGAATTGTAAATATCAAAATTAAAACTATGTTTTTACGAACACTATGCTTAAGTGCCTTTTTACTATTGCTACTAACAATAACTACTACTGCACAAACGGTCGATTTATTTGCAGAACAAAATAATGCAAGCGGCAACGATATTACTACTGGTACATTTAAATCTACCAGAATAGTTAATGGACAATCTATTGAAAATGTGGGGGCGGGGGTATTAGATTTTAGAATCTTACATCGCTTTGGAGCATTGAGTGATGGGGGCTATAATTTTTTTGGATTGGATCAAGCCACAATGCGATTAGGTTTAGATTATGGAATCAATAATAGACTTATGGTGGGTATTGGACGAAGCACTTTTGAGAAACAATATGATGCTTTTTTAAAGTTTAAAATCATCAGACAACAAAAAGGAGCCAGAAACATACCCTTTAGTTTAAGTTATGCTAGTTCGATAATATATAAATCATTGCATGATGCCCTAACCACTTATACTCCTTATGTATCTGATAAATTCTCCTATTCACATCAGCTATTATTAGCTAGTAAGATCAATGAGTATTTTTCCTTACAACTAACACCCACTTTAATCCATTATAATATGGTGGATGCTAAAACCATTCCTAACGATTTTTATTCATTAGGGCTAGGCTTTAGACAAAGAGTAAGCAAGAGAGTCAATATCACTACCGAATATTACCATCGATTCAATACTTTGGAAGGCTTTAATGATCCTTTATCGGTAGGGGTAGATATTGAAACAGGCGGGCATGTATTTCAGTTGCATGTATCCAATTCGACGGGTATGACCGAACGAACTTTTATCAATGAAACAACGGGTAGTTGGGGAAAAGGTGATTTACGATTTGGTTTTAATATATCAAGAGTATTTAAATTGCGTAAGCCCAAAGAGTTAAGAAATATAAATTGGTAACTATCTTTAAAGCGGTAAAATTATTATAGGCTTGGTTTAAAATTAAATGTATGCGAAAAATGACAAAGTTAATTTATGCTTTAGCGGTAGCTGCAGTAACGGCTATAGGCGGGTACTATTATGTATTTGTATATTCAAAAACGCATCATCGCAATGTGCAATCAGAAAAAGGGTTAGCGATCATTGCCGATTCTTTAAGTGCACAATTTCAGGCCAATGAAAAAAATGCCAACACTTTATATTTAAATAAAGCGCTTACCGTAACAGGCACTATACTAAGTATCGATAAAAATCAGGAAGGAAAAATTACTATACTATTAGGTCACGCCGATTCTTTTTCCAATGTTTCCGTAACATTAATAAGCACAAGGCCTATTATCCAAAAAATTGGTGAAACCATTACCATCAAAGGGGTTTGCACCGGTGCTTTAAGTGATGTAATTATTACAGAAGGGGTGGTGCAGTAGTAGGATTAAATATAATTCAGTGAAATTTCATTATACTCATATGCGATTTCTTTAGTTATAATAATAAGACAACTGGTGTCAACAATAATTTTACGCATTCCTCACATCTGATTCTAAATCAGATGCAGGGTAATTGAAAAGGGAGATGTTATACTTTCCCAATAACTCAATAAATGAACTTTTAGAACAGCCTATCATTTCTGAGGCTTGGCCTAAAGAGAGTTTCCCTATTTCGTATAATCTTGTAGCTACGATAACTGTTAGTTCGTTGCTGTTGATTTCTACATTATCGGGGATGTTTAAATTCATAATCTTCATTATTCGAATTTAGAGAAAATATTGCCATTTTTCGTACCCTGCAAATAATTTAATGTTAATCAGCGAATTAAGCAATTAAATCAAATCATTTTTCAAGTATTTACCGCAAGCTTTTGGGGTATAAATGAATTGAACTAAATTGAGTGATCCTAAAAAGACGCTATGAAAAAAATAATATTCATTACCATCGCTATCATTGGCTTTGTTTCACAACAATCATTAACAGCACAAACTACAAAAGCCACAGCAAGCTTAAACAAGGAGGAGCAAAAAATAATGGCGTATATCGATGCTAATATGCCTAGGGCAATTGCACTTTTAAAAGAATCGGTGGATATCAATAGTGGTACTTTAAATATAGCAGGCGTAAAAAAAGTAGGGGCTATTTTTGCAAGAGAATTTGAAAAAGCAAATTTTAAAACTAAGTGGATTCCTATGCCAGATTCTTTGCGCAGAGCAGGACATTTGCTAGCGAGTATAGGATTTGATCATTCGGCAGTGGCTAATGTCAAAACCAATAAAGGAAAAAAGCTTTTTTTAATAGGACATTTGGATACGGTGTTTGAACCAGATATGCCAGCCAACCCATTTACGATGTTGAATGATTCTACCGCTACCGGACAAGGAGTAACAGATATGAAAGGTGGCGATGTAATTATGATCATAGCCTTACAAGCCTTGCAGGCGCAGGGTTTGCTTAAAGACGCCAATATTATTGCTTATTTAACGGGCGATGAAGAACATGCAGGCAATCCACGTGAAGTAAGTAGAGGAGATTTTATAGAAAGCGCAAAGCAAACAGAAATTGCACTTGCTTTTGAAGGGGCTAATGGATTAAATAGTGTAGCCACTGCCCGAAGAGGTGCAAGTGGTTGGTTGTTAAATGTAAAAGCAAAAACTGGACATAGCTCGGGTGTGTTTACCCCCTATGCTGGTTATGGTGCAATTTATGAAGCAGCCCGTATTGTGAATGAATTTAGAGTGCAATTAAGTACCGAAAAATATTTAACTTTTAATCCGGGTGTCTTTATAGGAGGTTCAGAAATGAATTATGATGAAACCAAGGCAACAGGAACGGCCATTGGAAAAACAAATATTATTTCACCTGCAGTAACTGTAACAGGTGATTTGCGTTTTTTAACAGAAGACCAAAAATTAAATGCCCGAAAAAAGATGCAAGCCATAGTTGACCAAAGTTTACCAGGCACCAAGGCCAGCATTCAATTTGAGGATGGCATTCCAAGTATGGCGCCCACCGAGGGCAATAATAAAGTACTAGAAGTAATTAGTGGGGTAAGCAAGGATATGGGCGCAGGGTCAACGGTAGCCGGTGATCCAGGATCTCGCGGAGCCGGTGACATCTCTTATATAGCAGCTTATGTAGACTGTATTGATGGACTAGGCGCTTCCGGAAAGGGTTCTCATGCCCCTGGAGAAACCATTAACTTAAACGAACTGCCTTATTTAATCAAAAGAGCAGCCTTGACCATTTATAGGTTGAGTAGGTAG
>CANFOM010000037.1 GCA_947448725.1 Bacteroidota bacterium | reverse complement strand
TTAACTTACAAGGATTTCACTTAAAAGTTAAGTAATGGAATTAAAGAATTGAATGATGACGAGGGTTTTTGTTTATTGTGATTTCACTTATAAGTAAAGTTCATATTTCAGGGAATCAACGGGAATCAATGGGAATAAAGCTTTTAACTTACAAGGATTTCACTTATAAGTTAATTTCATAAATGAACATAATAGAGATTAAAATAATTTAAGCAACAAAAATATATTTTAGACTAATAGGTTTAAATTCAAATAATTAAAAAAGCTATTAAAATATAGTAAATTAAAGTATGCAGTATTATAGTTTAGGGAAACAATCACCCAATGTTAATTTTAAAACAGCAGCTATTACTGGACAAGCGCCAGATAAGGGTTTGTATTTCCCAGCTGAAATTCCCCAATTTACTGCTGCACAAATTGAAAGGTTTAAAACCTTAGATAAAGCTTCCTTAGCTTTTGAAGTCATGAAACCCTATGTGGGCGGCACTATTGATGATGCCTCCTTACAACAAATATGTGCGGAGACCATTGATTTTGATTTTCCTTTAGTACCAATCACTCAAAACATTTTAAGTTTAGAATTATTTCATGGGCCCACTTTAGCTTTTAAAGATGTAGGGGCCAGATTTATGAGTAGGTGTTTGGGTTATTTTTCAAAACAAGAAAAAGCTGCATCGGCATCAATTACAATAACAAGTCCAATAGCTAGTTCAATATCAAGTACAATGTCAAGTACAATATCAAGTTCAATAACTAGTGCAATAACAAAATCAACACCCCAACTAACAACAAAATCAACAACGGTATTGGTAGCGACCAGTGGTGATACAGGTGGTGCTGTGGCCAATGGTTTTTTAGGAGTGGAAGGCGTTAATGTGATCATCTTATATCCCAAAGGAAAAGTTAGCCCCATACAAGAATTACAATTAACTACTTGCGGACAAAATATTACAGCGCTAGAAGTAGACGGAAGTTTTGATGATTGTCAAGCTATGGTAAAAGAAGCTTTTATGGATGGGGAATTAAATCAACAATATAATTTAACATCGGCTAATTCAATTAATGTGGCCAGATGGTTGCCACAACAATTGTACTATTTTTTTGCATGGCAACAATGGGTAAAACAATACCAGGATGCTAATGGCAATTACCCAGCTATGAATATTGTAGTGCCTAGTGGTAATTTTGGAAATATATGTGCGGGTATGATGGCCAAAGCAAGTGGCTTACCCTTGGGACATTTTGTAGCAGCTTGTAATGCCAATGATGTTGTGACAAGGTATTTAGCTACTGAAAAATATGAAATACATCAAGCCATCGCCACAGTTTCCAATGCTATGGATGTAGGCAATCCAAGTAATTTTGTAAGAATTATGGAGATTCTTCAAAATAATTTTACCAATTTAACGCATGCCTTAACCAGTTATAGTATCAGTGATGCCACCACTAAATCAACTATAGCAAGGGTATACAAGACAGACAATTATACCCTAGATCCGCATGGGGCAGTGGCTTTTGCAGCAGCAGAAATTTATTTATCTAAAATAAATGCTGAAAAAAACATAAGGGACACAAATAACGCTGACACATCTGATACAAATAATACAAATAATATAAATAATAGAGCTACACTTAATAACCCGCACTCAAAAGCTGTCATTTTAGAAACAGCTCATCCTGTAAAGTTTCCAGAAGTGGTGGAGGAAGCCATTGGAGAAAAAATAGCTATACCCGCTTCTGTTGAATTTTTACTAGACAAACAAAAAGTTTCTATCCCCTTGGCGGCTAACTATGCTGCATTTAAGCAATGGATGTTACAATAAAAGATTGACTAATAAAAAGAGCCCCCAATGGAGGCTCTTTATAAAATGCTATTAAGAAATCAATTATTTATTGATCACTAATTTTTTATGATCGCGTCTAACTTTTTTAGCGTTTACTAAATAATCATTGGCCGCATCACGGTAACCCAATGTTAAAGCAACAGTGCTGTGTAAGCCTAAAGCTTGTAATCCTAATACTTCATCTACTGCAGTTGGAACAAAACCTTCCATAGGTGTTGCATCAATTTGTTCAGAAGCTGCTGCTACTAAACCAAAACCTAAAGCAATATAGGCTTGTTTATCAGCCCATATTCTAGCTTGATCGGCGCTTAAGTTTTTCAATGAACCATTAATGTAACCAGCAAATTCATTTAATGAATCTACTGCAACACCTCTTTGTTCAGCAATGTCTTGCATGTATTCTGCTACTTCTTTTTCAGTAACATTATTCCAAGCAGCAAAAACAATAACTGCAGAACCATCCACAATTTGTGATTGATTGTAAAAGGCAGGTTGTAATTTTTTTCTTGTTTCTTCATCTTCTACTACAATAATAGAATACGGAGTTAATCCAAAAGCACTAGGCGCTAAACGAGTAGCTTCTATAATGTGGTTTAATTTTTCAGCAGGAATTTTAGTCCCGTTCATTTTTTTTACAGCGTAGCGCCATTGTAATGCATCTAATAATTTCATGGTATTTTTTTTAAGTGTATGTTATCAATGTTTGAACATCAAAACTAAATGATTTTACTCATTCAGGCAAGAATATTTTTAATAAAGGTATGTAAATCAGTCAATTATAATAACACCATTTTTGCTAAAAGGTTCAAAATCAAGTAGATAATTACTTGTATTCGATTAATGGCGTAACTTTAGGGTACTTTATTAAGATGCTGTATTCTAAAACCATAAGATCGTTTATTGCACTACTCATGTTGGTGGTTTTTGCATTTAGCATTACCTCTCAAAAAACGATTCATGATTTAGTAGCAAAACATACGGATAAAGTTAGATGTGATGTACATAAAGATTTACCTATTGATCAGGTAGAAAATTCGACCATTCATTGTTCGCATGAAAATTTAGTAGTGGCTTCGCCATTTGCTGATTTTAGCTTTCAAATTATATTAACACATCCACTTATTGCATTGGTTCAGAATACACCAATGATCGCGTTTAATTTTTCTGCGCAAAATACATCTTTAGAATCTCGAGGTCCTCCTGTAGCTTAATGTAAATTAAACAAAGCACTTCAATTACTGAAGGCCTTGTTGTATTCTTTTCACCTTTAAAAAAAGGTGTTAAGAATAATCATTTTCATTAAGATTAAACATAAAGTAATGTTCAAATATTTTTCTATAACGGCGCTTCTTTTATTTTTAACTATTAATATAGTTCAAGCAAAACCATTGCCAGATAAGGTTTTAATGTATGGTAAAGTGGTGGATCAGTTAACAGGACAAGTTTTAGAAGGGGCCTCCATCTATTTTCCTGAATTAAAAAAAGGGGTAGCCACCAATAACAAAGGCGCTTATCAAATAAGTTTAACGCCTGGTAAATATCTATTAGAAGTAAGTTATATAGGCTATACTTTACAAACCATTAATGTAGATGTACAAAATACGCTCGAAAAGGATTTTGCGTTAAATCACAATGTTGTAGAAAATACCAATGTAACAGTAACTAGTTTTTTACGCGCCACCTCTAGTAAAAGAACACCCACCCCAATAAGTATATTAAGAAAAGAAGATTTATTTAAAGGAGCAGCTACTAATTTTATTGATGCCCTTTCTAAAACACCTGGGGTGACGCAATTAACCACGGGGCCAGCCATTTCTAAACCTATTATACGCGGCCTAGGATATAATAGGGTAGTGGTTTTAAATGATGGGGTCAAACAAGAAGGACAACAATGGGGCGATGAACATGGAATAGAAATTGATGAATACAATGTTAGCCGCACCGAGGTTTTAAAAGTACCCGCTTCTATAATTTATGGTAGTGAAGCTTTATCTGGCGTTATTAATATCGTATCCAATGTACCTGTAGCGGATGGAATTATAAAAGGAAATTTGTTTACTAATTATCAAACTAATAATCAATTGCAAGGTTATCATTTTGATATAGCGGGCAATAACCATGGTTTGGTATGGGGCTTTAATGGTTCTAGTAAAAAAGCATCCGATTATAAAAACAAATACGATGGGTATGTATTTAATTCAAAGTTTAGTGAATTAAATGGAAGTGCTTTTATAGGCGTAGAAAAGGATTGGGGTTATAGTCATTTTATTGTAAGTGAGTTTACGCAAAAATTAGGCATGATCGAAGGCGCCCGAAATGAACAAGGACAATTTACGAAAGAAATAGTACAAGGAATAGGTAATAATGTCAGCATAGCAAGCATCCCAGCCACTGATGCAGATTTTAGTTCTACCAATCCTCAAATTCCCTATCAATCTATTCAGCACACAAAATTTATTTTAGACAATAGCATTAACTGGGGTACTGGAAAATTAAAAGCGAATATTGCTTATCAGCGCAATCAAAGACAAGAGTTTGGAAATGTGATGGATCCAACGGAAAAAAGTTTATACTTTGATTTAGGTACATTAAATTATTCCTTTCAATATTTATTACCAGAGACCAATAACTGGAAACATACCATTGGGGTGAGTGGGATGAATCAAGACAATAAAAATAAAGGTGTCGAAACTTTAATACCTGCTTACAGTGCAGTAGAATTAGGGTTGTTCTTTTATACACAAAAGCATATTGATCAATTGTATTTAAGTGGTGGATTAAGAATAGATAAAAAAGGAATCGAGTTTAATGGATTGCAAAAAGATTATGGAGACTTAGCTGGGTCATTTGGTGCTACCTATGAAGCCGATAATAATGTAGTGTATAAATTCAATGTGGCAAGGGGTTATAGAGCACCTAATTTATCCGAGTTGGGCAGTAATGGAGCACATGAAGGAACCAATAGATATGAATATGGCAATACTAATTTGTTATCAGAAAAAAGTTTACAATTTGATTTAGGAACTGAGTGGAGTAATGAGCATATATCAATTGCAGGTAATTTGTTTTACAATATGGTGACAGATTATATATTTTATCAAAAATTAATAGCTGTTAAAGGGGGTGATTCTATTATTGTAAAAGACAATAAAATTTTTTATGCTTTTGCTTATCATCAACAAAATGCGCATTTATTTGGAGCAGAAGGAAATATAGATATTCATCCACATCCATTGGATGGCTTGCACATTGAAAACACTTTATCTTATGTAAGAGGCGTATTTAATGAAGCTGTTGACGGAAGTACGAACTTACCCAATATCCCTACTTTTAGATGGATCTCAGAATTAAGATATGAACTAACCAATGAGACAAACAATTATAAAAACACTTATTTGTCATTACAATTGGATAATGTAGCCGCACAAAATAATCCATTTACAGGCTACCATACCGAAACAAAAACGCCGGGTTATAGTTTAATCAATATAGGATTGGGAACACAAGTGTTAAATAAAGGAAAACAATTATTTAGTATTTCCTTATTTGCTCAAAATGTAACCGATGTTGCGTATCAAAATAGTTTAAGCCGATTAAAATATACTGATGAAAATTTGCTTACAGGAAGAGTGGGCGTATTTAACATGGGCCGTAATTTTAGTTTAAAAATTAATGTGCCTTTGCAGTTTAATTAATCTCCTAGAATAGTTTTTAATGAATATAAAATTTCAACATATTGCCATCATCGCTTTACTCAGCATCGTATTTAGTGC
>CANFOM010000036.1 GCA_947448725.1 Bacteroidota bacterium | reverse complement strand
GGTGTTGAATTAAAAATAGGAGAGGGAGGAGAGGTAGAATTTTACTTTACCCTGATACCTGGAAAGACTTTAGATCCTTTGGTATTGCAATTTTCGAGTGTTGGAGATGGTATATTATTACAAAATGACGGTAAGAAAAGTATGGATACTGCCACATCCCTTTCTCATGACAATTCGAATATATTAGCACACCCCGATCTTACTAATATTGGAGCGCCTCTACCAACCTATGTTCCCTTATTTTTAGTTAGTCAAATTGGGGCAGCGCTCCAAGGTTCTAAAGCGGATACGGTTGTGGGGGGCTATAATTTTCATTATACTTCAGTCGTTAAAAATTACAGCAATAGTAATTTAGATTCTGTATTTGCCTATTATAATTTACGCAAGGCATTCCCTACACCAGATACGGCTTTTATTATAGGGGTTCCAAAAATAACAGGAACCATAACTTTGAATCCGAATTATGATGGAGTAACTGATACCGCTATAGTAAATGGAGTTGGCTCCTTAAAAGTGGGGGATTCCATAGTAATTAAATATGATGTTTTTGTTAAAACAAAAAAAGCACAATATTCTTGGCCTAGTTATTTATTAACTACTGGAATTACTACCACTGGAGATATTTCAGTTTCTGATTCTTCTACCAATGGATTAAATCCAGATCCAAATAAAGATAGTATTCCAAACGAACATCTTCCAACTATTGTACAAGTAGGCTACAATCCGCCTGCTATTCCAACTTTAGTGAGCAATGTAGTTTACAATGTAGGCGATTCATTGAATCCAAAAAATATTGGAGGACTTATCAAATCAGTTCCTCAAAATGCCATACCTACTTGGTGTGATGCCAATGGAATCATTTGTTACAATGGAGTGCCTAGTTTACCTACAAAAACGGGCGTGTATATTTATTGTGTAAAATCTTTGGATACTTTAACGGGCTTAACCAGCAGCCCTTGTGTAATGGATACGGTTACGATGCTGCCTGTTGTGAGTGTCAAAAATGATACACTCATGAGTAATGTATTAACCAATCCGAAAAATATTTCATATTTAATTACTGGAATTACACCAGGCAGTATACCCAATTGGTGTGATGTCAATGGGAATAATTGTACGAAAGTAGCACCAAGCATTCCAACTATTCCGGGTAAATATGTATGGTGTGTCAAAGCGCTGGATACTGCTACCAAGCTTACGAGTGCCAAATGTATAATGGATACTTTAATTATTTTAGACGCTTATCAAGTATTAGATATAACAAAACAATTTACTGGAATAACAATGAGTCCAGATGGATCTTATTTACTTGGCTTTGTAATAAAAGCACAAAATAAAACCAATAATAAAATAGATTCTGTTTTAATTAAGGATGACCTTAATGCCACATTTAAAACCAATAAAGGTTTTGATATTGCTAAATTATCAGTTTCGGGTGGCTTGGTTAAGAACAATAATTATAATGGTTATACCAATATTGATTTAGTAACCAGCGCCTCGGTATTGGCTGCTAATAAAACGGATTCAGTTAATTTAACATTGCTCATTCATTCTGCAGACATTAATGGTAAATATGAAAATATTGCCTCTATTATAGCCAATACTACTTATGGTAAATTAGGATTGGTATCTAATGATCCAATATTGAATCCAAACAATTATTTAAATAGAGTGCCTACTGCATTTGTAGTTCCTAAAATGGATATTATCATTCCAGGTGGATTCTCGCCTAATAATGATGGCATAGATGATGCATGGATTATCAAACGACCATTTGGCACAAAGATTACGGTTCATGTATTTAATCGTTGGGGGAATATGATCTATGAGAATGAAAATTACAACAATGATTGGAAAGGTAAAGGAGTGAGTAATTTCTTAGGAGAAGAAGTTCCAGAAGGTACTTACTTCTATGCAGTAGAGGCGACGGATTTGAGTGGGGCAATTAAAAAATTCGCAGGATCCTTAACTATAGTTAGGTAAAAGACAAATTATAAATGAAGGGTATAAAAAAATATATTAAAATAATAATCATCTCTATAGGAGTGATGCTACTTGCTTGCATAAAGAGCATGGCGCAAACAGAACCTATGTATTCCCAATACATGTATAATATGTTGGGGGTAAATCCTGCGTATGCTGGAAATAGAGAAGCCACTAGTTTTAATATTTTTCAAAGAAAGCAGTGGGTGGGTTTAGAAGGAGCACCTCAAACTACTTCGGTGAGTTTAGATCAAGCAATTTTTAATAAAAAAGCTGGGTGGGGGATTCAATTATACGATGATAAACTAGGAGTTGAAAAAGCGGATGGTATTAATCTAATGACGGCTACTAGAATTCGTGTTTCTGAAAATGGGATACTTTCTGGAGGCTTAAGTTTTGGAGTAATGAACTATAGAATTGATTTAATGAATGTTACCAACAGGTTTACCCCAAGTGATCCTGCCTTTTATTCTAATTTAAATAAATGGACACCAAGTATTGGTTTAGGACTTTATTACAATACAGATAATTTTTATGCAGGAATTTCTATTCCTAATATTTTGAAGTCACGTTTATCTGCTTTTGATGCCATCAAATCGGGTCTTCAAAAAGTAAATGCAAGACATTTCTTTTTAACAACAGGAGTAGTGATTTCTTTAAATGAAGATATTAAGATCAAACCTTCCACTATGATAAAGATGGTAGAAGGCGCGCCAATTGAAGCGGATTTGAATACTAATATATGGTTGCATGATTTAGTTTCTGTGGGCGTTTCTTATAGGACTGGAGATGCGGTAATTGGCATGGCCGAAATTCAAGCTACGGAGAATTTAAGATTTGGTTATTCTTATGACATTACCATTTCTCCCTTAAAGTATTACAATAACGGCTCACATGAATTTATGATTAGATATGAATTTGGCAATACAAAAACAAAAGTAAAATCAACTAGATATTTTTAATGTAGTTAAACAATTAAAATGAAAAGATTACTTACTATATTTTTACTTTTACTTAGTATTCATTCCTTGTTTGCTCAAAAAAGAGCGGCCAAGAGAATTATTAAATTAGCCAATCAGGAAATGAATGATTTTCGATACGCTTATGCTATTCCTTTGTATAAAAACTTTTTACAAAGAGGATGGTCAGATTCTACCGTTTATTTTAATTTAGGATTATGTTATACTAAAGTGAATCAATACGATAGTGCTCTTAAGTACTATATACTTGCCGATAAGCTTGGAGTGAATACCAAAAATATTATTGCTGAAATGCAGGCTACACTTGGATATTATGAAGAAGCTAAAAAAGGGTATACTTACTCCATTAAAAATGGCAAGACTTTGCTTGCCGAATCTAGGTTGTATGGGTTTTCTAATATTCATAATTTTATTGCAGATTCCATAGATTATGAAATTTTCCCTATTAAAGCCAATACCCCTTATAATGAGTTTAATCCAGTTCCGTATAAAGACGGTTTGGTTTTTGAATCCAATAGGGTAGCATCCTTAAAGAGTAAAAATAAGAAGAGAAGAAAAAAAATTACTTCCAAGGAGGAATTTCCTTGGGATGGGGCTGGATATACTAGTTTATATTTTATACCTAGTACAAAAAATATTAGACTAGATAGTATTGTAATGAGTAACTGGACGGATAAAAAATTAAATTATCCAATCAACGATTTAAGTAGGTTGTCAAGCAACGACAACAGAAAAATGAACACGTTTTATGATTTTAAAACACCTGTTTACAATGATTCCATCATTCAGTTATTTTCTAATGAATTTGATGCGCATTTAAATCTGGGTTCAATCAGTTTTACAAAGGATGGGAAGATGGCTTATTATACAAAAAATCAAGTAAAATCTAAGGGGGTTTATCAATTGGAAATATGGGAGTCTAGATTAAATGACGGTAAATGGGGAATTGGTAAAAAGTTATTTATTAACAATCCTAATTTTAGTTATTTCCATCCTGCCATTACCCCTGATGGAAAAAGGCTTTATTATGTTTCAGATGAACCAGGTGGCATTGGGGGCACTGACATTTATTATATAGAAAAAAATGAGGATGGTTCTTGGAAACCCACACAAAATGCAGGAAGGGAAATTAATACAGAAGCCAATGAATTATTTCCTACTTTTTATGAGGGCAATTTATATTTTAGTAGCAATGGGCATCCAGGCTTAGGCGGCTTAGATATTTATAAAATTGATAAAAATAAAAAAGGGGGGATACTTATAAAGAATATGGGTTATCCCATTAATAGTGCTAAAGATGATATTGGTTTTTCTGTTAATGGTAATTCAGGATTTTTTAGTTCTAATAGATATGGTAGTGATGATTTATTCGCATTTGACTATAAAAAATCTTTTGTTAAGATTACTGGCCGAATATTAGTGGACAGCAATTGTGTCGCTAGTAAAAAATTGTACTTATATCAAAAGGATATAGCAGGCAATCAAATATTGGTAGATAGTAGTGTCCTTGATGCTAATTGTAATTATCAATTTACAGTGAGGCCTAATAATGAGTATGCTATAGTTACTTATGATGAAATGGGTAATAAATACGAATCTGATTTAAATTCAATGGGGTATGTTAAAACTAATGATACCTATTTAAAGAATGCCACTTTAATTAATATTCCACTACCTAGAAAAGTGATGGAAGAACGTATGGCCAAAGAAAAAGCGCTTCAAATGGCAGAGGAGTCGGTAATGGCAAAAACATTCAAACTTTCTATTGATTCTTTAAAAGCATTGACAAAAGATTATGTGGAACTACACCATCCGTTTGATCAGGTGTATGTAGTAAAGGATGATTTAAATAACTACTATAAAATAATTGAAAGGGTTAAACGCATGAAGGGTAAGAAAATTGTAATTGTTTCTGCCGCGGATTGTAATGGTTCCTTTGATTACAATGAGAATTTATCTGAACGCAGAGCAAAACGTATTTATGCAACTTTAGCTAAGTTATCAAGTAACAATGTAGTTATTAGAAATGTAGGAGAAAGAGAATTAATTGAAGCTTGTGATAAGGCTAACAATAACAAGGCTTTGCAACAAGTGAATAGATATAGTTATGTGTTTATTTTAGACAAATAAAATTGATTTTAATTACGAATTAAAGAACAGTATTATGGAAAGACAAATTATTACAAAATCGCCAGTAACATTGGCGCCTAGGGAAAGAGAAATTTTCGACTGCTTGATAATAGGCATGAAAACCAGTGAGATTGCTAAAAAATTGGAGCTAAAACCCAATACGATTTCTACTATCAAAAAAGTAATTTTTCGTAAATTGAATATTAATTCCTCTATGGAATTATATAAAATTGCTATGCAAAATCATTTAGTCAAAATTTAATACTTATTTTATGAAAAAGATTTTATTTACATTGGTTATATTGTTTGGGTTTTTAAATGTTCATGCGCAAACTTCTACAACGCCTCAGCCAGCTGATATTGCTAAAGTTTTAAAATTTACCAATGACGATTTTGATATGGGTAAGATTGCTTATGGTAAGCCTACCGAATTTACTGTAACCATTCAAAACATTAGTAATTTTAATATTTCTTTAGACAATGTAATGGTAGGTTGTGGTTGTACTACTCCAAGGTATACTAAAGATCAAATTATACTACCAGGCGCTTTGGCTTCAGTAGTACTTGGATTTAATGGAAGTTCTGTGGGTAATTTCACAAAATCGGCTACGCTTTTTTTTAGCGGTAATTTAATCAAGACAGTTTCCTTTCATGGGGAAGGGGTGCAGTAGTAGGGAACTATTTGAATAAAAAATCCAAAGAGATATCCTCATCTATCATAGGCCAATGTATTCCATAATTGGCTGGTGAAATTGTATAATTATTTCTTTCAGCTTCAGTTGCATTAAGTAATTTTTTTGAAATAACTTTTAGATCTAATTGATGAACGATATGATCAATTTCAATCAAAAGGGCATCTGTTGTAAAATGTATAGATTCTATGTTATTCAATTTCTCCATTTTCAGGATTTTAAGAAGTGTAAAGCTAAATAAAATATTCTTCCCTAAGGGATGCCGTCGCTTTGCTCCGGCAGCCCTTTGGGGGGCGAGAAGGAACAAAAATGGCTATTAGCCATGGATTTATGCCCAAAAGCAAATTGCTGCGCAATTTTAACGTCTTACTTCAAATCTTGCGCATTAAAGCAAGCTTTATGCGCCGATTTTCGTAATCCGTACTCACTCCGTTCGCTTTTGGGCATGAAAAAAGGGGCTTTTTAGCCCCTTTTTTGTTCCTTCTGCGGAGAGTTAGGGATTCGAACCCCAGGACCTGTTACAGTCAACAGTTTTCAAGACTGCCGCATTCGACCGCTCTGCCAACTCTCCGCGGCAAATGTAGGAAGGGAATGCCAATTTTGCAAAAATACTTCCATTTAATGTGCCTAAACAATTGAGCTAATTTATTGACTACCATGTATCTTTACAAAAATGGTCTAGGTGAAAGAATTATCGGCACTGAATGTGTTTTTTTGGAAGTATAGGTTTCGGTTTTTTACTGGTATCCTGTTGGTAATTGCTACCAATTACTTGGCCGTTTTGGCCCCTCAAATAACTGGTTATGTGGTAGGTTTGGTTCAAGCTAAGTTGCCTGGTGGTAAACCAGTTCCTTCCTTACACAATGAATTAATTGTTGATTGGATTAGTACTTTAAGCAATAATAACAATTTTAGCTTTGCATGGCTAATCACTTTTTGTAGTGTAATCATTTTGGTGTTGGCTATTGTGAGAAGTATTTTTATGTTTTTTATGCGTCAAACCATTATTGTAATGAGTAGACACATCGAATACGATCAAAAAAATCAAGTGTACGCTCATTATCAAAAATTAGATACTGAATTTTATAAAACACATAGTACTGGCGATTTAATGAGCCGCATTACCGAAGATGTTAGTAGAGTGAGAATGTACACAGGCCCTTCCTTAATGTATTTGATTAATTTGATTTCATTGATTGGATTTTGTTTATACAATATGTTTAGTAAAGATGTTCGCCTTAGCTTGTATGTGTTGGCACCCTTACCTGTTTTAGCGATCACTATCTATTTTGTCAATAGCATCATTAATAAAAAGAGTGAAGAAATTCAAGGGCAACTTTCCGATTTAACCACCAATGCTCAGGAATCTTATTCGGGTATTAGAGTGATCAAATCTTTTGTTCAAGAAAAAGCAATGCTTGGTTTTTTCAAGGCCAATAGCGAGTTGTACCGAAAAAATGCAGTGAGCTTATCTAAGGTGGAAGCTTTTTACGCGCCCACTATGGCTTTGATGATTGGACTAAGCACTTTGCTTACTATTTATTTAGGCGGGTTGGAAGCATTACAGGATCCAAGAAAAGTAGGTACCGTGATTGAATTTGTGATCTATATCAATATGCTTACATTTCCTGTAAGTGCCATTGGTTGGACAGCTAGTATGATTCAACGTGCTGCTGCTTCTCAAAAAAGATTGAATGAATTTTTATCTATACAGCCCATTATTACCAATGTAAATACACAGCTCATCCCTGAAATTAAAGGAGATATTCATTTTAATAAGGTTGATTTTGTGTATCCTCATTCTGGAGTAGCGGGTATGTCTAATTTTGAATTAACCATTAAAGCAGGTCAAAAAGTTTTGATTCTTGGCAAAACAGGTGCTGGAAAAACTTCTATTGCACAATTGCTTACAAGAATGTATGAAACCAATGCGGGAAGTATTTCGATTGATGGTGTGAATGTTAATAATATCAATGTTCAACAACTTAGAAAAGAAATTGGCTATGTTCAGCAAGATGTTTTCTTGTTTAGCGACTCTGTAGAAAACAATATTCGATTTGGACTAACCCATTTAGTGGGTAAAGAAGAAATATACAAGGCAGCAGAAGCGGCCCATGTGCTTAATGAAATTAATAGTTTGCCCAATAAATTTGAAACCTTGGTAGGGGAAAGAGGCACTACTTTAAGCGGTGGTCAAAAACAAAGAGTAGCCATTGCTAGGTCTTTGATTAAAAATCCAAGCATTTATATTTTTGATGATTGTTTAAGTGCGGTAGATGCGAATACCGAGCAAACTATTTTGTTGAACTTACAATCCTATATTCAAAACAAAACGGCACTATTTATTACCCATCGTATATTTTTTAGCATGCATTTTGACGTGATTATCTATTTAGAAGAGGGTAAAATAGCCGAAATGGGCACCCACGAAAGCTTGTTAGTCAAAAATGGCCTGTATGCCGAATTGTATCGAGCGCAGCAAACTAAGGATACCCATTAAAAAGGCCTTAAAATTTCAGTATTTCAATAACATTTTATATTTTTAGTTATAATAG
>CANFOM010000035.1 GCA_947448725.1 Bacteroidota bacterium | reverse complement strand
GTAGAGCGTACGGGATTCGAACCCGTATTACCTCCGTGAAAGGGAGGTGACCTAACCCTTAGTCGAACGCTCCAGGTTCACTATGTTATTAGGGTCGCAAAAATAGGTCGCAAACGCTTTACTGCCAAAAGTTTTTACCTTTTTTAGTGAATATCAATGTGGTAGCGGGTCTTTAAATTCCCTCATATAAAATAGCGCTATCCCATCCAGGAAGCTCAAATACGACCAGTTGTTTGTATAAAACCTTGATTTTGTTGATTTCTTCTTACTTATTTATGCCATTTTTTTTAAAAAGATGGTACCTTTGCATCTCCTATTGAAAAATAAAAATTAATACAATGAGTTCAGTTAAAGTTGCAATCAATGGTTTTGGTCGTATCGGTCGTTTGGTTTTCCGCCAAATATACAACATGGAAGGTATCGAAGTAGTGGCTATCAATGACCTTACTTCTCCTGCAGTGTTGGCACATTTATTAAAGTATGATAGCGCACAAGGCCGTTTTAATGCCGATGTAAAATCAACAGAAGATTCAGTAGTAGTGAATGGGCATGCTGTAAAAATTTATGCTCAACGTGATCCTTCTCAAATTCCTTGGGGAGCGCACAATGTAGATGTAGTAATTGAATCAACTGGTTTCTTCACAGATAAAGAAAAAGCCGAATTACATATTAAAGCAGGTGCGAAGAGAGTGGTTATTTCTGCTCCAGCCACTGGCGATATGAAAACGGTGGTATTTAATACGAACCACGAAATTTTAGACGGTTCTGAAACAGTTATTTCTGGGGCATCTTGTACTACAAACTGTTTAGCGCCAATGGCTAAAGTATTAGAAGATAAATTCGGAATTGTTACAGGTTTAATGTTAACAGTTCATGCATATACCAACGATCAAAACACTTTAGACGGACCTCATCCAAAAGGTGATTTACGTCGTGCTCGTGCAGCTGCTGCCAACATTGTTCCTAACAGCACTGGTGCTGCAAAAGCAATTGGCTTAGTATTGCCTTCTTTAAAAGGTAAATTAGATGGATCTGCTCAACGTGTTCCAACCATCACTGGTTCTTTAACAGAATTAACTACTATCTTAACTAAGAAAGTAACTGTAGAAGAAGTTAATGCAGCTATGAAAGCAGCCGCAAATGAATCTTTCGGTTATACCGAAGATGAAATTGTTAGCTCTGATGTAATTGGAATTTCTTATGGTTCATTATTTGATGCTACACAAACTAAAGTAATGACTCAGGGAGATGTTCAAATGGTTAAAACAGTTAGCTGGTATGACAATGAAATGAGCTATGTTAGCCAGTTGGTGCGTACGGTTAAATATTTCGCAAGTAAAATAAAATAAGATTTTATAATGTAAATGCCTTCCCTCGGGAGGGCATTTTTAATTAGTACATAAAAAGAATTAAATAAAAAATATGAGTTCATTTAAAGATTTTTCGTTCGCAGGTAAGAAGGCGTTAATTAGAGTCGATTTTAATGTGCCTTTAAACGATGCTTTTGAAATTACCGATGATAACCGCATGCGTGCTACCATTCCTACCATTTCAAAAATTTTAAAAGATGGGGGTAGTGTGATTTTAATGAGCCATTTAGGTCGTCCAAAAGATGGTCCAACAGAAAAATATTCTTTACGACATATTGTAAAACACTTGTCTGAATTATTAGGTGGCGCAACTGTTCAATTTGCGAATGATTGTATTGGTGCTGAAGCAGTTGATAAAGCAGCGGCTTTACAAGTAGGTCAAGTATTGTTATTAGAGAACTTACGTTTTTATAAAGAAGAAGAAAAAGGAGATATAGAATTTGCAGAAAAATTATCAAAGCTTGGTGATGTATATGTGAATGACGCTTTTGGAACAGCACATCGTGCGCACGCTTCTACCGCTATCATCGCACAATTCTTTTCTCCAGCAAATAGAACTTTTGGATTAGTAATGGAAGGTGAAGTAGTTAGTGCAGAAAAAGTAATGCATGCTGCACAAAAACCTTTTGTAGCCATTATTGGTGGAGCAAAAGTTTCTGATAAAATTCTGATTATTGAAAACTTATTAGACCGTGCTACTGATATTATTATTGGTGGTGGAATGGCTTACACTTTCTTTAAAGCACAAGGTGGTAAAATTGGAAAATCCATCCATGAAGATGATCGTATGCCTTTGGCTTTAGAAATTTTAGCCAAAGCAAAAGCCAAAGGAGTGAATATTCATTTGCCGGTTGACAATGTTGTTGCTGATGATTTTAGCAATACAGCCAACACACAAACCTGCGCCAGTGGTGAAATTCCTGATGGTTGGGAAGGATTGGATGTAGGAGAAAAATCTCGTGAACTTTTTGCTAAAGTTATTTTAGCCAGCAAAACTATATTATGGAATGGTCCGATGGGTGTTTTTGAAATGGAAAACTTCCAAGCTGGAACTAAAGCTATTGCAGTGGCAGTGGCTGAAGCTACTCAAAATGGTGCTTTTAGTTTGGTGGGTGGTGGCGACAGCGTGTCAGCTGTAAACCAGTTTGGCTTTAATGATAAAGTAAGTTATGTAAGCACCGGTGGTGGTGCCATGTTGGAATATTTTGAAGGTAAAACCCTTCCAGGAATAGCAGCAATTCAAGGTTAAGCGGCTGTTAAGCTTCTATTTATACATAAGAACTTGTTAAATTCATCCCCTCAGCCTAGCTGGGGGGACTTTTTTTGTCAGGTAATTCCGTCATGCGCAAAGTTTGGCATCTGCTTTGCTTTATCTTTATAAACAAATACAAAACTATGTTACGCAAAAATTTAGGTTTATTCATTTTTCTAGGAGTCATTGTAATTTTATTCGGAATGGGATGCAGTGGTTACAATGGATTAGTTAACCAAGATGAGAATGTAAAACAAGCTTGGAATAATGTTCAAAGTGATTACCAACGTCGTGCCGATTTGATTCCTAATTTAGTAGCTTCTGTAAAAGGAGAAGCTAATTTCGAAAAAACTACTTTAGAGAATGTAATTGCCGCTCGTGCAAGTGCGACTCAAATGAAAGTAGATGCCAAGGATTTAACACCAGAAAAATTACAACAATTCCAAGCGAATCAAGGACAATTGTCTCAAGCTTTGGGTCGTCTAATGGTTGTATCAGAAAACTATCCTAATCTAAAAGCCAATGAAGCCTTCCGTGGTTTACAAGCGCAGTTAGAAGGAACAGAAAATAGAATTAAAGTTTCAAGAAACGACTTTAATGCTGCAGTTGCAGAATACAATAAACAAGCTAGGTCATTCCCTATCAATTTATTGGCAAACGCTTTTGGATTCAAAACCAAAGACGGATTTAAAGCAGACGAAGGGGCATCTAAAGCACCAGAAGTTAAATTCTAAACTTAGTTTAATTAATAAAATACATGTGGAATCCACTTTCCCTATTTAAATCGCATGCAGATAAATTATTGAGTGCCTCGGACAAGCAATTGCTTGTCCAGGCTATTCAAGCTGCAGAAAAAAATACCAGTGGAGAAATTCGCGTGTATGTAGAAAGTCGTATTCCAAAAAATATGGATGCCCTACAAAGAGCAGCAGAAAAATTTACTAAACATAAAATGAATACTACCCATGAAAAAAATGGGGTATTGGTTTATGTAGCGGTAAAAGATAAAAAGCTGGCTATTTATGGAGATCAAGGTATTCATGAAAAAGTGGGTGACGCATTTTGGAATGCGCAAGTGCAAGACATGATGGCTCATTTCAAAAATGCAAATTATGTACAAGGCATGGTTCAAGTAATTGATTCCATTGGGAAAGCCTTATCGAATCATTTTCCTTATGATCGAATTACTGACGACAATGAATTATCTGACGAAATCATGATAGGAAAATAAAATACAATGAAATCAATCAAATTTTTTCTTTTCCTTATTATTGGATTTATCGGTTTCTTTTCTTTCCATACTGTTCATGCGCAAACTGTTTTGGCTAAGCCAAGCAACCCAACGCTCGTGACAGATGTTGCAGGCGTGCTTAGTCCCGAAGAAAAGCAAGCCTTGGAACGTAAGTTAGTGGCCATTGACGATTCTAGTTCGAATCAAATTGCAGTAGTGATACTTCCAACGCTAGATGGTAATCCCATCGAAGAATATGCTACTAAACTTTTTAGAGAGTGGGGTATTGGCAATAAGAAAACCAATAATGGAATTTTACTATTGATTGCTATTCAGGATCGAAAAATGAGAATAGAAGTGGGCTATGGATTAGAAGGAGCTATTCCCGACATTACTTCTATTAATATTATCGATAACGACCTTAAGCCTGCTTTCCGGGCCGGTGCTTATTATGATGGCATTGACAAAGCTACGGATGACATTGCAAAAGCTGCTGTAGGTGAATATAAAGTGAAGAGAGAAAAGCAAGGCAAGAGCAAAGGCAGTAACATAATTTTATTTGTATTCATTCTATTTATAATCGTTTCCATTTTAGGTAGAAAAGGTGGCGGAGGTTCTAGCATTGGCGGTGGCGGATTTAGTGATGTTGCCACTGGTATGTTATTAGGTTCGCTCCTAGGTGGTGGTGGACGATCTAGCGGAGGCTGGGGCGGAGGAGACAGCGGCGGAGGCTTCGGCGGATTTGGCGGTGGAAGCTCGGGTGGTGGTGGTGCCTCTGGTGGGTGGTAGGTCCTTTAAAATATAATGATATTAAAAATAGGCCCCCGATAATTCGGAGGCCTATTTATTTGTAATTATCTTGGAATTTGCTCGCTCACGATGTCCACTAAATGCTGTTGCTTTTGTATTTTCTTTGACTTCAATAGCTCCCCTAATATTTTGGCGTTAAAATAATAATCTGTTTGATTTCTATATTCTTGAGGAACAGATTCTCTCATGGCTACAATTAAGTCAATGCCTTGTTTAAATTTAACTGGGTCATTCACTTTCATGAGTAGTTGAGAAAAGGGAGTGGTTAAATAAAGTTTTTCAGTAGATTGGTTATTGAGTGCTTTGTATTTTTTTTCTACAAAATCGTAATTACTTTCATCTCCGTATTTAGACAGAATAGATACTATGGCTTTACTTAATCTTTTTTTAATGGGGTGTTTTGAAAGTTCAAGGGCAATCTTCTTGGCTTCAATGGAATCAATTTTTTCTAAAGCCTCTAAAGCAGCGCCACTAACACTATAAGAGGAATCTTTAGACCAATTTATAAAATCATTTTTGTAAATCGGTTTGTATAAAGCACCTATGGCGTCAATGGCTTCTTCTCTCACTTTTTTAGAAGGATCTTTACTAGCTATATGGGCAATAATGGTTTCAATATCCGTGGTCAAAGCAGCGGGATTGTAGCTATTGATGGCTTTGGCTCTAATCACATAAAAACTGTCTTTTAATGCTTTGGAAAGTAATAGTTGTGCTTTGGCATCTTTCATATTCTCAGCAGCTTCATTAACGGCTTCCAATCGGTCTAGCAAATTTCTTGCATGATCATATTGAAAAGCAAATTGAGCAAAAGGCTTGGCGTCTTCTTTTTCCCAAAGTAAAACCTTATCATCGTCAACATTTACATTATCAGGCGTAGTGGCGGCATCAAAATAAAAACTATCCACTTTATTTTTACTCCACACTTCATAATGATTGCATTTCCCACCCACGTATACATCAATGCCAATGGGTAAGGTGAAAATTTTATTTTGTGTTTGTGTTTGTTGAACTATTACCAAAACTTTTTTCTGCTCACTTATATATTTTTGTTCAATGCGCACATAAGGATGGCCATTGCTAAAATACCATTGATTAAAAAACCAATTCAAATCTTTTCCAGTAATTTTTTCAAAAGCCAATTTAAATTTAATAGCGGAGCCTGTTGAAAACTGATTGTCGGCTAAATAGCTGTGCAAAGAAGCAAAAAAAGCTTCATCGCCAACAATATGCCTTAACATATTTAGTATGCGGCCTCCTTTTTGATAACTTACTAGATCAAATACATCCTCTTTATCACTATAATAAAAACGCACTAAATCTTTTTCTGCATCAGTAGGACTGCTTAAGTAATTTTTTTGCCCTGTTAAATTCTCATATTCGCCAGCATCTTTCCCTTTGCTGTATTCGGTCCACAAGGTTTCACTATAATCAGCAAGGCTTTCATTGACAGTAATATTACTCCAGCTTTCTGTGGTTACTAAATCACCAAACCATTGATGAAATAATTCATGTGCAATAATAATTTCCCAAGTATTTTCATCCAATAAATCTCGTGCATCTTGTTGTGCTGCATCGCTATGAAGTGTGGCAGTCGTATTTTCCATCGCACCTGAAACATAATCTCTTGCAGTCATTTGGGCGTATTTTGACCAAGGAAAATTGACGCCAGTTATTTTTTCAAAATAAGCAATCATCGCAGGGGTATTGCCAAATATTTTACGCGCTACTTTTTCATATTCTTTTTCAATGTAATAACTAATTTCTTTGCCCTTATAATTGTCTTTTACAATCGCATAATCGCCAATGCCTATGAAAAATAAATAAGGAGCATGGGGCAAATCCATCTTCCACACATCTAATCTGGTACCATTTTTATTGTCCACTTGTTTTATTAAAAGGCCATTAGATAAAGAAACATATTTACTGGGCACTGTTAATTGAAATTCTTGCGTACTTTTTTGATTGGGCTTGTCAATAGTGGGTAACCAAACAGAAGTACCTTCTGTTTCACCCTGTGTCCAAACTTGAGTGGGCTTAGTACTGTCTTTGCCCAATGGATTAATAAAGTATAGCCCTTTTGCTTCAGTAATGGCAGCGCTTGCTTTTCCTTTATAGCTATTAGGCCTTGCTGTATATTTAATATACAAGGTGTAAGTTTCTGAGGCTTTATAAGTTTTATCTAATTGTATGAACAACTGCAGACTATCATATTGATAGCGAACTGGAATAGGTTTATTATTAATTAGGATGCTCACTTGATGAATGGCCATTGCTTTTGCATCGAGGGTCACGGCATTAGTAGCATAAAAATGAGGATGTAATTGAATCCAGGTTTCACCATTTAGGGTGGATTGTTCATAGTTGAAACTCGCAGCCAATTTGGTATGTACTAAGTCATTTTCTTTTGCAGGGAATGATCTATAAATATTTTTCCAACTACTATCTTCCTTAAAATCTTGCGCTACAGCAACTAGTTGTGAAAATATAGCAATAAAGAAAAGTGTAAATATTTTATTCATGTATAAAAAATTGGGTCTTATAAGTTGACCTATGCTGGCTTATGCATAAACTTAGATATTCCAAAACAGGCGTTGTAAAGTTAATAAAGCCCAATCAAATGATGCGTTAAAATAAACTTGAAAAAAATAAGTAGCTTAGTGGCTTAATAAGAAAGGATGGCAAGGTATTTTATTGAAGTTAGTTATGATGGTGCTTTATTTGGAGGTTTTCAAATTCAAAGCAATTGCGAAACCATACAGGGAGAAGTGGAAAAAGTATTTGAAACCTTTTTCAGAACGGCTATTCCTTTAACAGGCGCCTCTCGCACTGATGCCGGTGTTCATGCTTTGCAAAATTTTTTCCATTTTGATACCGATTTACTAGTGGAAGGGAAGCAGTTGTATAATTTTAATGCCATGTTGCCAAGCAGTATAGTAATTAAAAACATTTATTCAGTTCCCCATGAAGCCCATGCTCGTTTTGATGCCACTTCTAGATCTTACATTTACAAGTTACATACCCAAAAAAATCCTTTTTTAGAAGGCAGGTCCTGGTATTATCCATTCCCATTGGATATTGAAATGATGCAAATGGCTACCCAATCCTTATTAACCTATACCAATTTTGAAAGTTTTTCAAAGAAAAAAACACAAGTAAACACCTTTGACTGTGCCATTTCCAAGGCTTATTGGGAAGAAACTGCAGATGGGTTTACCTTTAATATTGTCTCCAATCGATTTTTAAGGGGCATGATCCGGGGCTTAGTAGGCACTTTATTACAGGTAGGACGAGGTCAAATATCTTTAGAAAGATGGCATGAAATTGTATTATCCAATAATGAACAATTGGCTGATTTCTCCACCCCGGCCCATGGATTATATTTATCTACTATACATTACCCAAATTATTTAAAAAAACTGGGTTAGCTAAAAGCCAATACTAGCGTAGCTTTCGGTACATAATTCACAGGTTTTGAACGTTTTGAATGCAAAAACATTCAAAATAATAACCAATATATTTGGCCAGTAGTTATGGCTCCTTATCTTTGCCGCCCGTTAGCGATAAAAGGTTGCGAATCGGATTGTTCTCTGAGGCAGTTTTTCAGCAAAATAAAGTCCAAAAAACTTTAAAATACTTTCACCAATAATTGGTGGAACTAAATAACAGCTGTATCTTTGCCGTCCCTCTTTAAAAAAAGAGTAGTTCTTCGAAATTATGTGGCCGATTTTATTTATGATTTTTAATTATAAATTTCATTATAAAGTTTGGCTATCAACATAAATGTGCCTACCTTTGCACCCCCTACGAATAATAGGGCGCAAAAAAAGCACAAAAGATCTTTGAAAGTTTGGAAACAATAGTAACTGTATTCTTGATAAAATACAGGTAAAGGTTATAGCATCAACAAGAATTATATCAGACGTTAATTTCGATTTATTGAGATTGATAGTCAGATCAAACAACATTTACAATGGAGAGTTTGATCCTGGCTCAGGATGAACGCTAGCGGCAAGCTTAATACATGCAAGTCGTGGGGCAGCATGAAGTAGCAATACTTTGATGGCGACCGGCAAACGGGTGCGGAACACGTACACAACCTTC
>CANFOM010000034.1 GCA_947448725.1 Bacteroidota bacterium | reverse complement strand
TTCACACCATATTGGTCTATTAAATAAATAATAGCAGCAATATTAGCAGCACCTAATAGTAATTCACGTTTATTTACATTTTCAAATACATCTGTTTTAGCATGGTGTAAATCAAAGTAGCGTTGACTATCAGGAATCAACCCGGCCATAATAATAGTTTTATCGTAAGAAGTTAAAGGACCAATATCTGAGCCTCCACCCCCTGCTGTAATTTCAGTGCCATAAGGTTTTAAAAGAGGCGTCCATTGTTGAAACCTTTTAAACTGCGCAGCAGAAGTAGTAATGCCAATTGATCTTGGTGTAAAGCCACCTGCATCACTTTCTAACGCAAAAATATGTTTCTCCTTATTCAACTTAGCCAATTCTGCATATTTCAAACCACCCCTATCCCCATTTTCTTCATTCGCAAACAACACAAAACGAATGGTATGTTTGGGATGATAATTTAATGCTTTCATAGTTCTTAATAATTCCATGGTTTGAACAATACCCGCACCATCATCGTGTGCGCCTTCATTCACATCCCAACTATCAAGGTGTCCGCCGATAGTAATAATTTCATCTGGAAATTGTGATCCAATCAATTCAGCCACCACATTGTTTTCATCTGCATCCGGTAAAAAATAACCATAGGTTTGCATTTGTACCCGCAGTTTTGATTTTTTCGCTAACTGATACAAAGCTTTTGCATCATTAGGCCCCAAAGCCATTGCAGGTATTTTAGGTTGTGCTTCGTCATATTCCATGGCACCGGTATGTGGTGCATTATCTGGAGCAGTACTTAAACTATGCATCATCATTCCAACAGCGCCATACTTAGCGGCGCGGCTAGCTCCAGATCCTCTATAAACACCAGTTTCACCATAAGCCCTAAAAGTTTGGATATGGGTTGGGTTAAATTCGCTATTGAAATAAACAATTTTGCCTTTTACTTCGTCTTTTCTTTTTTCCAATTCATCAAAATTAGCTACCGCCAAAAGTTCTGCTTCAATCAATCCTTTGCTTCCTAATGAATTGCCAAGCGCTAGTACTTCCAAGTTTTCATTGGTAGACACGCCATCTACTTGAACTATTTCGGCAAAGTCTTTTCCCCCTCTTTGCCAACTAGGGGTTTTACAAGCTTGCAAAAACAATTTATCGGGATGATAGGCTTCCATATTTCTTTTTCCCCAAATAGCTGCATTTTGTTGTTGCGGAGATCCAGCCAAGCGGCCACCAATTTTTTTTGTAAGCTCTCTTAACAAGTCATAAGCTTTACCATTGGTCATAATTTCATCAACCATTTTTTTAATATTGATACTGTCTTGATTCACTTGAGCTTGCGCTATAATAGGCAAACAAAAAACAAATAGGAGAAGCTTACGCATAGTGGTAGATTTAACGTTCAAATAATTCCTAAATATAATTAAACTTTATCAAAGATTTAGTTGTTAATTGCATACACAATAGAACAAAAATGAAGATCGGAATTGTTTGTTATCCCACCTTTGGAGGTAGCGGCGTTTTAGCAACAGAATTAGGTAAGGCCTTGGCTGAAAAAGGCCATGAAATTCACTTTATTACCTACCAACAACCAGTGAGATTAAATGGTTTTCATACCAATATATTTTACCACGAAGTAAGAGTGCCTACTTATCCTTTATTTGACTATCCACCTTACGAATTGGCTTTGGCTAGCACCATGGTAGATGTAATTTTAAATCATGATTTAGATTTAATACATGCACATTATGCCATCCCGCATGCTTCGGCTGCTTATACTGCCAAACAAATTGTGAAACAAAAAACTGGTCGTATAGTTCCGGTGATTACCACTTTACATGGCACAGACATTACTTTAGTAGGTCGTGATAAAACTTACGAACCAGTGGTAACTTTCTCAATTAACGAAAGTGATAGCATCACTGCCGTATCAGATAATTTAAGAGCTGAAACTTTTAAGCATTTTGATATTAAAAAAGAAATTCAAGTCATTCACAATTTTGTAGATGTGCATCGTTACAATAAAAAACCAGTGGCTGCCTTTAGACAAGTGATTGCACCTAATAATGAAAAAATAATTATTCACGCTTCCAACTTTAGAAAAATTAAGCGTATCGATAATGTGATGGAAATATTTAAAAATATCCATGCTGCCTTACCTGCTAAATTATTAATGGTGGGCGATGGCCCTGAGCGTCCATTGGCCGAAGACCTTACTAGACAATATGGTTTAGAAGCAGATGTTCGTTTTTTAGGCAAGCAAGAACAAATGGAAGAAATATTAGCAGTAAGCGATGTATTCTTATTGCCTTCTGAATATGAAAGTTTTGGATTGGCTGCGCTAGAAGCCATGGCAGCAAGTACTGTCGTGATTAGTTCTGATGCAGGCGGATTGAATGAAATAAATATAAATGGAGTAACGGGATACACTTCACCCGTTGGCGACGTGGCCAATATGAGTAAAAATGCCATTGAATTATTGCAAGATGAAACAAAATTAAAAACCTTTAAGCAAAATGCTTTAAAAGAAGCCAAACTTTTTGATATTCACCATATCATTCCAAAGTATGAGGCTTTGTATAGAAAATTTTGTAGAACAGGTGATTGTTAATTTTTAGTATATTAAATGGACAAGCACAATTAAACTACTTGATCAATACTCAATTTAATTTTCCCAATCGCATCTGAAAGTTCCGCAGGGGTAATACATAAAGGTGGTGCAATTCTAATTCGATCTTCTGCAAACAAAAACCAATCGGTAATAATTCCATTTTCCACGCAAGTGGCGGCTACTTTTTTAGCAATGGCTTCACTTTTAAATTGCAACGACATCCACAATCCTTTATGACTTCTATGAATGATAGCTGGATGCACCATTTCATTGATTAAAATTGTTTCCTTAGCAGCTACTGCTTGTATCCAACCCCACTTTTGTAAAACTTTTAAGGCAGCATCACCCGCTGCACAACAAACTGGATTGCCTCCAAACGTAGTAATATGGCCTAGTACTGGACTCTCTGTAAGTAAGGCCATCATTTTAGGATGGGATATAAATGCACCCAATGGAAGTCCGCCTCCCAAAGCTTTACCTACTAATAATATATCTGGAATAATCCCATACTGTTCAAATACAAATAAAGAACCTGTTCGGCCAAAGCCAGATTGTATTTCATCAAAAATTAAAAGCGCACAATGTTGTTCGCATTTTTCGGCAATAGCTGCTAACCATTCTTTAGAGGCTGGTGTAATACCCGATTCGGCTTGCACTGGTTCAACAATAACACATGCCACTGTGGAATCTATTTGCGCAAGGTCTTCGAAATTATTATACCTTAATTGAAGGGTATCCGGTAGCAAAGGCCTAAATGCATTTTTAAAATATTCATCCCCCATTACACTTAATGCCCCTTGCGTACTTCCATGATAGCCGCCTTTAAAAGAAATAATTTTAGTTCTTTTAGTAACGCGCTTGGCTAATTTCATGGCACCTTCGGTAGCTTCTGCACCACTATTTGTAAAATAAACTGATTGTAAATTTTCTGGCAATAAACTCGTTAACGCTTTTGCATATTGCACCTGTGGTGCTTGTATAAATTCGCCATACACAATTACGTGCATGTATTTTGCTATTTGTTCTTGAATGGCTTTGATAACATCGGGATGGCTATGTCCAATATTGCAAACACTAAATCCGGCAATCATATCTACAAATGCTTTTCCATGCACATCCTTAATATAGATGCCTTCGGCAGAAGCTACTTCGATGCCAATAGGCTTATCCGAAGTCTGCGCTAAATGCTGAAAAAAAAGTTGTCTATTGTTAATACTGGACATAATAACTATTAAATTGCAGTACAAAAGTCGCATTTTTATGGCAACCATACTCACTGTTCAAGGGAAAGATCCACAATTTGGTGAAAATTGTTTTATTGCCCCCAATGCTACCATTGCGGGTGACGTAACCATGGGTAATGATTGCTCTATCTGGTTCAATACCGTTTTAAGAGGCGATGTGCATTATATTAAAATGGGCAATAAAGTAAATGTGCAGGATGGCGCGGTGATTCATTGTACTTATTTAAAACATCCCACCAATATTGGCAATAATGTTTCCATTGGTCATAATGCCCTGGTGCATGGTTGTACGATTCATGACAATGTATTAATTGGTATGGGAAGTATTGTGATGGATGGATGCGTGGTGCATTCTAATTCCATTATCGCTGCTGGTGCAGTGGTATTAGAAGGAACTATTGTAGAAGAAGGAAATATTTATGCAGGCGTACCAGCAAAAAAAGTAAAAACAGTTTCAGAAGCATTAATTAGTGGCGAGATTAATAGAATTGCCGATAACTATGTAAAATATGCAAGTTGGTTTGACGCGTATAATGATGCGCAGAAATAAATAAACATCGGAAATATTATTTCTTCCTTCTAATACTTCGGTCCTTCTATCCCATGCCATAAATCCACATAACTAAAAAAGCGCGCTTCGGTGATGATTCCCTTTTCTACCGCTGCTTTTACTGCGCAGCCTGGCTCATTGATGTGTTGGCAATTGTTAAATTGACACAAATGCATTTGGGCGCGCATCTCTGGAAAATATTGTGCTAGTTCTTCTTTCTCTAAATTCACCAAACCCAATTCTCTCATACCGGGTGTGTCAATCACCGAACCACCTTCTGGCAAATCATACATCTGCGCAAAGGTGGTGGTATGCAATCCCTTTCCACTCCAATCACTTACTTCCTGTGTACTTAAATCTAAATGAGGAAATAAATAATTGATTAAAGACGATTTACCTACGCCACTGTGTCCACTAATTAATGTGGTTTTATTTTTGAGTAATTTTTGCACCAGATCCAATCCTTCTTTTTTTTCAACACTTATTAAATGCACTTGATAACCGACTGCTTCATACATTTTTTTCATGGTTTCGTAAGTCTTCATTTCTTTCGCACCATAAATATCCGATTTATTAAAAACGATGATGGCCGGAATATGAAATGCTTCACAGGAAACCAAAAAACGGTCTATAAAACCCTGTGATGTTTTAGGTGATTTTAAAGTGCCTAATAAAATGGACTGATCTAAATTAGAAGCGATAATATGTTGTTGCCTCTTATTGTGCGGAGATTGTCTGGCCACATAATTGTTTCGGTTTAAAATAGTATCAATCATGACGGTTCCTCTGTCCTCATCTTCCAGCTCATATTCCACCCAATCACCCACCGCAATAGGATTGGTGGAGGTAATATTGTCTAACTTAATAACCCCCTTAATACGAGCTTGATACAACAGTCCCGCCTCGGATTTGACCGAATACCAACTACCAGTAGACTTGTAAATACGTGCTTTCATGCACTGCGAAGATAAAAGTATTTGTTAAGAACTACACTATCCAAAAAAGCACCCACAAATTCAATATCTTTGCGCCATGAGTCAATTTGCACATGATAAAGTGGTCCCTTATAGCCAAAGCAATGCCGAAAAGAAAGAGCAGGTAGCCAGCATGTTTGATTCCATCGCTAAAAGATATGATTTCTTAAATCGTTTTTTAAGTTTAGGCATTGATCAGGGTTGGAGAAAAACAGCTATCAGTTATTTAAAGGATAAAAAAATAAACCATCTTTTAGATATTGCAACGGGCACCGCCGACATGGCCTTAATGGCTTTTAAACAAATTCAACCCACTAAGATTACAGGGATTGATATTTCGGAAGGCATGATGCAATATGGCAGAATAAAAATTGAACAAAAAGGACTAACTGATACAATACAATTGAGTTTAGGAGATAGTACCGCTATTCCGTTTGAGGCCGATAAATTTGATGGAGCCATGGTGGCATTTGGTGTGCGCAATTTTGCCAATTTAGAAAAAGGATTACAAGAAATATATCGTGTTTTAACGCCCAATAGCAAATTGGTTATTTTAGAATTTTCACAACCAACTAGTTTTTGGTTTAAGCCCATTTATACTTTTTATATGAAATGGGTGACGCCAACTGTAGGTAAATTATTTTCTGGAAACAAAGCAGCTTACGCCTATTTGAACGAAAGTGTGATTGCCTTTCCCGAAGGAACGGCTTTTTTAACTATATTAGAGCAAGCAGGATTTAAAAACGTTTCGCAACAAAAATTAAGCTTAGGCATATGCAGTATTTATTGCGGAAGCAAATAATTTTATTGGTAGGATTACTAAGCATTTCATTGGCCTCTATTGCACAGAGAGACGAAGTGTATAGGCCTTATAATGATGAAAAGCCAGTGTATCTTGGTTTGAATATTGGGTTAACTAGTGGCTACATGAATTTTGAACGTGGCGCTAACTTCTCTAACCCTGGCAATGATATTGCCAATTCGATTTCCCCCATTTTTAATAAAGCATTGGTTATGGGGTTAAGTGGGACTTTAAGATTAAATGATCATTTTTTACTAAGAGTTAATCCAAATATTCTTATTACAGGTACTAAAGATATTTTTTATTATAAAAAAAATAATAGTTCAGATAATTCTAAAATGTCCATTCCCTCAACCATTATTAATTTGCCCATAGCTTTAAAATTAGAATCTGATCGTTATAATTTTTTTAAAATGCCCAATTTTATGCGGCATTATGTTTTTACAGGCGTAAAATTTGATTATGATTTTTCTGCAAGTAAAGATGCCAATGGAACTACCAATGGAAATTTAGAAAGTACTTACTCTAATTTATTAAATGCTGCAGACTATGGTTATGAGTTTGGATTAGGGGTAAGCTTTTATTTTCCTTACGCCACCATTTCTCCAGAAATAAAATTTAGCTATGGACAGCGCGATATGATTTACTCCCATGAATCAAATCAAAATAAATTATTACGAGGATTAGACAAGCTTACTTCTAATTTTGTATATTTTACCATTCACGTAGAAGGAGAATCCTTCTTTTTGAAAAACTAATACCAATGAGTACCTATTTAATTAAAAATACAAGTATCGTTAACGAAGGAAAAACCATTCTGGGAGATGTGCTTATTAAAAAGGGACGTATCGAAAAAATAGCCAGTCAAATAGATGTCAAAGAGGCTGTTACAGAAATAAATGGAGAAGCTCAGTTTTTATTGCCAGGCGCCATTGACGATCAAGTGCATTTTAGAGAACCAGGATTAACCCATAAAGCCAATATTTATAGCGAAGCCAAAGCCGCTGTGGCAGGCGGTGTGACTAGTTTTATGGAAATGCCCAATACCCAACCTCCCGTTTTTACACAAACTTTATTAGAAGATAAGTATACCATTGGCGCCCAAACTTCTTTAGCCAATTATTCTTTTTATATGGGCACTTCTCAGGACAATTGGGAAGAGGTATTAAAAACCAACGATAAAAAAAATGAAGTGTGTGGCATCAAAATATTTATGGGCTCTTCGACAGGTAATTTATTAGTGGACAACCCACTGGTCTTAGAAAAAATATTTGGTGGCGCAGAACTTTTAATAGCGACGCATTGTGAAGAAGAAAGTATTATTAAAAAAAATAAAGCCGCTTTAGAAGCCATTAAGCCCCATTTAGAAGCATCCGATCATCCAATTATAAGAAATGAAGAAGTTTGTTTTGAATCTTCTTTCAAAGCCATTCAATTGGCTCAAAAATTTGATGCCCGTTTGCATATTTTACACATTAGCACGGCTAAAGAATTACAATTGTTTTCCAATTTAAGAACCTTGGCGGATAAAAGAATTACCGCAGAAGTATGTGTACATCATTTACACTTTACAGCAGACGATTACGCCTCCCTAGGTAATTTAATAAAATGCAACCCTGCTATTAAAAGTTCCGAACACAAAGCAGCGCTTTGGGAAGGTTTATTAAATGATCAATTAGACGTCATCGCCACCGATCATGCCCCACATACCTGGGTAGAGAAACAAGAAGACTACGCCCATGCCCATGCAGGCTTACCTTTAGTACAACACCCTATCATGTTAATGCTTAAATATGTTAAAGAAGGTAAGATAAGTATGGAAAAGATGGTGGAAAAAATGAGTCATGCCGTTGCTACTTGTTTTCAGATTAAAGAACGTGGCTTTATTAGAGAAGGCTATCACGCCGATTTAGCACTAGTACAAGAACAACCTTATACCGTTAGTAAAGAAAATATTTTATACCACTGTGGATGGAGCCCTTTAGAAGGAACCACCTTCCCTTATCAAGTGCGTAGTACTTTTATAAATGGTCATCCAGTCTATCACGAAGGCGTATTTAATGAGTCTCAAAAAGGACAACGCTTACAATTTACGAGAAGCTAAAAAGTAAATTGTGCAAAATGCAAGTAGACAAAATTACTTTACAAGATATTGGTCTTTTTGACACAGAAGGCAGTGAGGGCTTACTGACCCATCTTAATTTTTGTAAAACCAATGGTGGTAAAGAAAAACTAGATCAATTTTTATTGACTCCTTTATCCTCTATCTCCGCTATTCAACAAAGACAAGAGGCTATTGCACAATTTATTCAAGAAATTGATTTTATAAGATCTATGACCATTACCAATGGTAGCAGCTTGGTCATTGAAAAATTTTTTGAAACAAGTTTTAAAAGAATACCCAATCAAATTAGTTTGCCTGCTGCTTATTGGTATCAATATTTGCACGCTTCCGATTATTCTTTATTACTTTACTCTTTAGAACATTTGATTGTCTTTTATCAGAATCTGCAACAATGGGTAGCCATTTTTGAAACAAAAAATGAAAATCCAACTATTCAAGAGCTTGTAGCGAAAATTAAAAAACACACCCAACATCCAAGCTTGGTTAACCTTCCTAAAAAAGCAAAACTGGATCATCCACAACAATTACTCTCCTTGTGTTATTTCTTTTTTTATCAATACAAAAATAATACGATTCAATTATTGAATTATTTTTATGAACTAGACGCCTACTATAGCATGGCCGAAGCTGCGAGCCAATATCAATTTGTATTTCCTACCTGGATAGAGGAAGAAAAAAGTTTTTTTGAAGTAGAAGGCGCCATTCATCCACTGGTTACTAGCCCCATTGATAATGCTATTTCATTAACCCAAAACAGCAACCTGCTTTTTTTAACAGGGGCTAATATGGCAGGAAAAAGTACTTTTATTAAAACCACTGGTATTATTATTTACTTAGCACATGTTGGCATGGGCGTGCCCGCCAAAAAAATAAGTCTCTCCTTGTTTGATGGGCTTATCACCAACTTAACCATTGCCGACAATGTAGTTAAAGGCGAAAGTTACTTTTTTAACGAAGTGCATCGCGTTAAAAACACGATTGAAAAAATAATAGATGGAAAAAAATATTTTGTCTTGATAGACGAACTTTTTAAAGGGACCAATATTCAAGATGCCATGAAGTGCAGCACCGCCGTTATTGAAGGATTGCAAAACTTGAACAATAGCTTATTTATTATCTCCACTCATTTATACGAAATAAGCGATGGCTTAAAAAAATATCCTAATATACAGTTTAGTTATTTCGAAACCGAAGTACACCAAAAAGAACTTATTTTTCATTACCAATTAAAAGAAGGGGTAAGCCAAGACAGATTAGGCTATTTAATTTTAGAAAGAGAAGGCGTTGTTGACCTGTTAGAAAAAATTTCAAAATCCAAGTATTAATACTTTACCTAGGCCAGTCAAGTAAAGTAGTTTGCAAGCAAAAAAATGCTTGTAAAAATAAAAGGCAGTGCCTTAATTGGTATTGACGCCATTACTATTACCATAGAAGTAAATGTAAGCATGGGGCAGGGCTATTGTATTGTTGGACTTCCAGACAATGCAGTGAAAGAAAGTTTAGACCGAACCGAAAGTGCCATTAAATCCAATGGCTTTCACATGCCTAGAACCAAATTGGTCGTTAATTTATCGCCGGCCGATTTAAAAAAATCGGGTGCTGCATTTGACTTACCCATCGCTATTGGCATTTTAGCCGCATCGGAACAATTACCATCCCCTAGTTTGCTAGAAAAATATATTATTATGGGAGAGTTAGGACTAGATGGTTATTTATATCCTATCAAAGGCGTCCTTGCCATGGCCATGCAAGCAAAAGAAGAAGGTTTTTCAGGTATCATTGTTCCCAATGCTAATAAATTAGAAGCGGCTATGGTAGATCATTTGCCTGTTTTTGGATTTGATCATATCCAAGAAGTGATTGCCTTTTTAAAAGACCCATTATATAGTAGTCCCGATCTTTCTAAATACATTAAAACAAATAAGCTCTATTCTAAAATAAATGCATACTCAACAATAACACAAGCTATCCCCGATTTTTCTGAGGTAAAAGGACAATTCTATTGCAAACGCGCATTAGAAGTAGCTAGTGCAGGCGGACACAATATTAT
>CANFOM010000033.1 GCA_947448725.1 Bacteroidota bacterium | reverse complement strand
TATTCTGTGGGGGCACACGGGTTCGAACCGCGGACCCTCTGCTTGTAAGGCAGATGCTCTAAACCAACTGAGCTATGCCCCCTTTTGAGGAGTGCAAAAATAAGGGGCAAATAGGAATTCCCCAAAAAAAAGGTGATTTAATTTAATTGTACAGCAGGAAGTCTAGTAGATTGACTATCATATACAAAAAGCTCAACTATTTCATAGTTCCAATACTTAATTAAAGGCGATTTCTCTAGGTATTCCTTTACTTCTTTTTTACTATTGGCATTAATGGTAATCCAAGAATTTTGTGTCTCCATACTTACTGCATAACTGTCAATAATTCCTTTATTGAGTAAATAATTGATATAAGTACGATGAGGAGGTACAAAAGACATGAATTCTTCATCCATTTCGAAAGATATAATTGCCTGGTATTTTTTCATATCTATACTAAGTTACATTAAGTATTTAAATTTAAAAATGATTTTTAGTACTATTTCAAATAAAAAAGTAAATCCGCTTATAAAAGACGTTTAAAACTCAAAACAGGAATTACTAAAAAACTATATATCCAATGCGTCCATTGGCGCCAGCTAAAAATGCAGCCTTCTTACCAGGTTGTTGCTGAACCACATGGAAGCTTTCAGTTGAAATTGAATCCCATGTTTTACCAGCATTATTGGAAATATCTACCCCCGAAGTGCCGGTGGTAATGACCATTTTATTGGTAATAAAACAAACCGAAGATTTAAAGCCATGAGGATTTCCTATCTGCTTTTTAATTTCCCAACGACTATTGGAAGCATTGATGTTTTTCAGACTTGCTTTTATTTGGACATTTAATTGTAGACAAACGATATTATGATCAGCTAGTTCTTTATGGGTAAAATCTCCACCCACAATGAGCATGTTGGATCCATTTGGAGAAATAGCAATACTATTGGCACCGGTTGTTTTACCACCTTGAATAATGGGGAGGTCTTTTGCCACACCATTCATCCACAATCGACTTGTATTTCCTCCAGTAACTATAAAATCATCATTAAAGTTATGCGCCATATTACTACTACTGGAAGCAAAACAAGCTTCTCCTTCTTTTAAATCAGATTTAAAATAGTCGGAATTAGTTGGATTCCAATGTTCACCTTTATCAATGGTATTTAATAAAAATAGCTGGTTATTAATAGGATCACCGACGATGCTCCCTCTTTGTTCATCTTTAAAATGAATGGCATCTAAAAACATAAGAGCATCCTTATTTTCATATACTTTATACCAGCTTTCTCCCCCATTGATTGTTTTTAAAACAATTGCTGGCGCTTCAATAGCCGCTACGATGGCTTCTTTATCATTCCAGGCATGTATGGATCTAAAATCACGAGCTTCATACCCAGCTATTTGTTTCCAGTTAAAATGTTCTCCTCCGTCATTGGAAAAAGCGATACTCCCTTTACTACCACTGGCCCAAATTGTTTTATCATTGGGGATACTTAAGCCTCTAATACTAATGCCATTTTTTTGGGTGAGTACTTTTATGGAATTATTATCCGAATTTTGCGCATTAGCAAAAGTTGTTATAAATAAATAAACTACAATATAAAGTTGCGAAAAACGCATAGCAAAAATTTTATTCACTTAAAGATACAACATGATACCCTATTGGATGAGTAGAACTCAATTAATGTTGGGAGATGATTTGGTAGAAAAATTAATGGTAAAAAACGTTTTGGTGGTAGGACTCGGCGGTGTGGGTGGAATTTGTGCCGAGATGATTGTAAGAGCAGGTGTAGGTAAAATGACCATAGTAGACAATGATACCATAGATGCCAGTAACATTAATCGTCAAATACCCGCATTACATTCCACAGTATCCCAATCTAAAGCGCAGGTATTGGCTGCCAGATTAATGGATATCAATCCCCTGCTTGAATTAACTATCCTTGAATTATTTGTGGAAGATGCATCTATGCTGGAATTAATTGAAAAGGAAGCATGGGATTATGTAGTGGATTGCATTGATACTTTATCAGCAAAAGTAGATTTAATAAAAGCTTGTATGGATCGAAAGTTAGCCATAGTGAGTTCCATGGGTGCTGGCGGAAAAGTAGACCCTTCTCAAATTAGTGTAACCGATTTATCAAAAACCTATGAATGTAATTTAGCCAGGTATGTAAGAAAGCGATTACAAGCATTGGGCATCAAAAAAGGATTGAAAGTTGTGTTTAGTCCAGAAAAACCAGATCAAAGTAAAATAATAGAATCAGAAAAGGTATTCCCTAAAAAGTCCATTATTGGAACTTTAAGCTATATGCCAGCCATTTTTGGTTGTACGGTAGCAAGTGTAGTAATCAGAGATTTAATGGCAATAGATTGATTTATAGGCCTATTTTCTTTGAAATCAGCCTTATTTTTCATTAAATTTGCACCGCTAACCAATAGCATGCTGGTTCGGTAGCTCAGCTGGATAGAGCGTCATCCTTCTAAGATGAGGGCCATTGGTTCGAATCCAATCCGAATCACCATAAACTAATAACTCATTATAAATCAATGAGTTATTTTTGTTTTAAATAGTCCTTAAGAATCAAAATTGTATGTATTTTAGTATTCTTATAAATACCATCCATGAAAAAACAAATTACTCTGTTTTTTGGCTTGCTACTATCCTTTCTTACCTACGCACAACAAACTATATCCATTACCAAGCTTGGGTACATTCCCAATAGTCATAAAAATGCGGTTCCTTTTATTAATAAAGCCATTGAGTTGTCTAAAAAAATGAATGGGAAAACACTGATAATATTTCCGAAAGGGCGATATGATTTTTACCCAGAACAAAGCGCAGAAAAAGAATTTTATGAATCTAATTCCGATGTTATTCCATTTCGTATATGTCCTATTTTGATGGAGGATTTAAACAATCTCACCATTGATGGAAATGGTTCAGATTTTATTTTTCATGGACGTATGCAACCTTTTACGATTAATAATAGCCATCATATAACTATAAAGAACATAAATATAGATTGGGATATTCCCATGACGGCACAGGCACAAGTAATGAAAGTTACTGAAGACTATATCGACTTAAAAATAGCTGATGAATCACCCTATCTCATTGAAAAAGATAAATTGGTATTTACTGGAGAAGGTTGGAAAAGTAGAATGTCCATGGCCATGGAATTTGATAAAGATTCAAAATTAATTGCAGCAGAATCGGAAGATAGATGTTTAGGGAATAATTGGGGGAAGTATAAAGCAACTGAAATTGAAAAAGGATTGGTTCGATTCACTTATCCATTTACAAGGAAACCCAAGACTGGAAATTATTTGGTACTTCGCCATAGCGAAAGAGATCATGCAGGTGTTCTAATTCAATATAGTAAGGATATAGCTATAGAAAATATGAATATATTTCAAACAGCAGGTTTAGGTATCTTGTCGCAGTATACAGAAAATGTATCCTTTAAAAAAGTAAAAAGCAATCCTAATCAAAAAAAGAATCGATATTTTTCTGGGCATGATGATGGATTGCATATATCTAATTGCAAAGGAAAAATAGTAATAGATAGTTGTAGTTTTTCTGGTCTAATGGATGATCCTATTAATGTTCACGGTACAAGTGTTCTCATCACTGAAAAAATAAACAACCGTCAACTAAAATGTAAATTTGTACACCCACAAAGTATTGGATTTAGATGGGCTGAAAACAATGACCTTATTGGATTTATTGAGAATCAATCAATGAGTACCATTGGATTTGGTAAAGTACTTTCTTTTAAAAAACTATCTCCTACCGAATTTGAATTGTTGTTTGAAGAAAATATCCCAGATCAAATTAAAGTGGGAAATGCATTAGAGAATCTAACCTGGACGCCAGATGTAACTATTAGAAATAGTTATTTTGGTTCTAATAGAGCAAGAGGCATTTTGGTTTCTACCCCAGGGCAAGTATTGATAGAAAATAATGTATTTGAATCTAGTGGAAGCGCCATTTTAATTCCGGGAGACGCCAATGGCTGGTATGAATCGGGCGCAGTAAAAAATGTAACGATTCGTAAAAACATTTTTAAAGAAGCTTGCCTTAGTTCCATTTACCAATTCTGCGAAGGAATTATAAGTATAGATCCTGAAATTCCTAAACCTCAATTGAATCAGCTCTTTCATAGAAATATTAGAATAGAGCAAAATACATTTCATCCATTTGATTATCCAGTACTGTATGCAAAATCAACCAACGGACTAATATTTAATAATAATAAAATCGAACGCTCTAAAAAATATACCCCTTTCCATCCTAGAAAATATATGATTAGTTTAGAAAATTGTAAAAATATCGAAGTATTAAACAATCATTATAAGGGTGAAGTATTAGGAAAAAATATATTATTAAAAGGCACAGCCGCTAATGAGTTAAAAGAAGATCATTCCTTGCAAATGATCGTTGACAATAAATAAGGATTATCCTATGCTAATTAGTATATCGGCGACAGCACTATTTGGGTACAAAAGTTCATAGGTTTAGATACTAAAAGAGGGCATTATGCTAATAATGCCCTCTTTTAAAAGTTCTTAAATTAACTATTTTATTTCTTCATAATAAACATATAACTATATCTATTAATTACCTGTCCATCTTTGTCTTGACCTACCACGCAATCTGCTACAAGTTGTCTTTCTCCAACATTATAGATGATGGTTTGGTTTTTACTAATTTTTCTAACTACTTTACTCAAACTCATAGCTCTTCTTAAGGATAGTTTTTCATTATATCCATCCGAACCATTACAATCGGCAGCGGATACAATTACAACCGTAGCTCCTTTTAATTTTCTAATTTGATTCAATAGGCTTTGATATTTTTTCGCATCAACTTTAGCAATAGAATTTCTATCAAAATTATGATGTAAGATGGCATAATTCTTGGTTAGTGCTTTTAAGGAATCAACAATCATTTTAAAGCTTTTCTTCTCAACATTTTCTACAATCACTTCTGCCGGTTTAGGTGTATTGATATTAATTAAGTCTACCAATTTTTCGTAAGCCCCACCCTTGTTTAAATACCCACCAGAATTTAGGTCTAAATTTTTAGTTCGACCGTCATTATACTTTGCAATTACTGTGTAATTTTTATTTGGTCTTACTTTAAAAGTATAAAAACAGTTGGCATCTGTTAAAGCACTATCTAATGCAATTAAACCTCCATCAGAATTATTTTGAAATAAAACAGCTTTAACATGTGGGCTACAAGTATCATTTAAAAATACTTGTCCTTTTATAGCAATGGAGGATAGTACATAATCAAATGCTAAAATATCATCACTTCCATAACGATTAGAGCTAATAAAACCCGATTTACCTTTAATGGTCAAAGAGAAGTCATCCTTGCTGGTATTAATAGGATAAGGTAAATGAACTACTTCGAAATTATTAGTAGAAATCTTATCTAATCTATAGATATCTAATCCACCTAATCCAGCTCGACCATTGGAACTAAAGTATAATTTATTATCATAAAATGTCGGGTATAATTCATTCCCAGGGGTATTTATTTCTTGTCCAGCATTCGTTGTACTTTTCCAAGATCCATCCTCGTTTTTATCTACATAATAAATATCCGTTCCGCCAATACCTCCTATTTCATCCGAAACATAGTATAATCGCTTTCCATTAGGGGTTACACATGGGTGAAAATAACTGTATTCATTTTTATTAAAGAATAATTTTGTCATTGCCCCCCATTTTCCATCTTTCAAATGGGTTTCCCAAATTTCTAATTGAGCCAAACCTTTAGCATTGTCTTGATTTTTTGTGAAATAGGCCGTGGAGCCATCTGCTGTAAATGTAATTGTACTTTGATTAAATTTATGTTCTAAGCCTAGGTTAAATTCTACAACAGGGGCAGTTTTAAATTGTAATTTTCTAAAATCATACAATGGCGAAGCGGTATTATTATCGTTGCTTGTCGCTTTTGTTAAATCATCAATGGCATTTACAATTTTCTTTTCCCACCATTTAACCTTTTGAATACTATCAGTTCTAATACCAGTTAAATTTGGCAAATAATATAATTTTGAAAAACCAGCGCCATCCCATCCAAATTCCGTTTTATTATTAATTTTTACAGATCGATTTGATTCAAAAACCAACCCGTCTTTGTACATTACTTGGGCATAATCGTCATAAGGTGTATTGATGATGGTATTGTATATTGAATAATCTAAAGAGTCATTTTTAAAACTATTGATATTTGAAAATCCTTTAATCCTCTGTTCCAAATACAAATTTCTAGTAATAGTCGAATTACTGTTTTTAAATAACTTCTTGTATTCATTTACTGCCGAACTATAATCCTCAAGCATCGCATACAATTCAGGAATTTTATTTTCTGTATTACTATTTAAATTAGCTGCTTTTAAATAGTATTTTAAAGAACTATCGTATTGATTGTTCATGTAATAAGCAATTCCTAAATTTTTATACACTTCACCATTTGTCTTATCTAAACGAATATAATCTTTATACAATGGTATGGCATAAGCGTAATTTAATCCACTCATTTCTTCTTGCGCTAACTTAATAAGTTTTTCTTTTAACGCTTTATTTTTGTTTTTTGATATTAATTCGGATGGTTGTGCATAAATCACAGTTACATTCGACAATAACAAAAGGGTATATAGTATTCTTTTCATTGTTAAAAATGTCTTGTTGATTTAATTTTATTTTTCTTATTCATAAATTCATATCTAATCATTAATTCATGGGAACCACTATTATAATTCTTTAAATTGGTAATAGTCATGTCATAGGCATAACCAAATCTTAAATTTTCATTGGCCTGTACTTCGGCCATGGCCAATATTGCATCTCCAGTTCGATAGGATACGCCTAATCCTAACATATCTCGGAACCAAATATTAGAGTTTAAATCAAGTTCAATGGGAGCTCCACTAACCATTTTAACCATGGTGGAAGGTTTGATTTTAATTTCTTCATTGATATTAAATACATAGCCACTTGTTATAAATAAATGTTGCTTATTTACCTTTTGCAATCCAGAATGAATTAAATCTAAATCGGTCATTCTTGTTTTTAATACACTAGGCAAGGAGATACCTACATAAAATTTATCGGTATTATAATACATTCCTAAACCTACCACCGGAATCCATTTGTTTAAACTAGCAGCATATACTGGATCATTTTTTTCAAATACCTTATCTGATAAACTTAAAAGATCCACTCTGTAATTCATTAGACCAATATTTATACCACCCGATAAAACCCCTTCTTCAGAGACTCTAATTCTAGTTGCTCCTATAAAATTCATTCCATCTGCCTTTTCTACACCTAATCTATCATCATACATTTGCACCCCCCATCCTGCTTTTTTTTCATAAGTACTACCATCAATGCTGATGGAGGTAGTTTGAGGAGCCCCTTGTATACCTTGCCATTGGTTTCTTTGAAAAAAGTTAAATCCCATAGCTTCTCTACTTCCAGCATAGGCCGGATTAACACCAAGCATATTATACATGTATTGAGAATACATGGGCTCGGTTTGAGCATTCAATTTTGAAGTAATAAAACACCCTAATAATATAATTACGCTAAGTAGATAGTGTTTAATATGTATAATTGTATATTTTTTTGTCATTTTCATTTATTTCAGTTTAACTATCTAACAATGGTTAATGAGCCTGCAAATTTTCTTATGTTTCCACTGATGTCGGTTGCTTCTACTACATAATAATAAGTACCCTCTGTTACATCCTCCCCTAGTATATTACCTTTCCCTTTTCCTCTCCAATCATTTTGGTAATCAGGATTGGAATACACCTCATTCCCCCATCGGTTATAGATATGTACATTTAATTTCATGCCAAATGGATGAAGAATAATCCAAGTATCATTAAAGCCATCATTATTGGGTGAAAATGATGGTTCAATTCCAATTTCAATTTTTGGTATTTCAACTGGTGTAGCAATTCTTTCGGTCGTAGGACTTGCAGACAACTTTAGAGAATCTGTGGATGCTAATTTGATAGCACCCGTTTTTGAATGTCCTGATAAATTGGCCGTGTTTAAAAATTTACCAGAAATATTTGATTTAACATTGATATTAAATATTATGGAATCTATATTATTGGCATCCAATAAAGATTTATTGGTAGTTAAATTAATATCATTGATACCATCATAAGAACTGTTTTTAACCAATTTACCCGAAACACTTGTGGAGATTACTTTGATACCACTTACATCACTAAATACTTTTGTCAAATCATCTGATACAATTAAACTGTCTATATCAAAAATGGTAATATTTTTAACTTTTAAAGTAAATCTTACATTAAAACTACCGTCTAAATTCATGGTAGGCAGGTCAGAAGCTTTTACAAACTTCATGATATCTGTTGGTATATTCGATTGTATTAAAATAATACCTATTGTACTTATGGCTGCACTACAAACATCGTTGGTGACAATAACACGATAGTAATGATTGCTGGTTAGATTACTTACTACTAATGTATCTGCATTGGCTCCGGTAATATTAGTAAATGAAGTATCATTTAATGAGGATTGCCATTGTAGCGTACCTAAATAATTGGTTACTACTAATGTGGTATTATTTGTACCAGATAAAACGGTAGTACTTCCAGCAATATTACCTCCAATACTTAATGGTATTACTTTAACCACTTCTACATTGGTATTGACAACACTACAAACACCATTGGTGACTAAGGCGCGGTAAAAATGAGTACTGGTTAAATTACTTACAACTAATGAATCTAAAATGGCATTATTAATATTTGTAAAGACAGAATCGTTGGTAGATGTTTGCCATTGAATTGAACCTATTTTATTTGTTATTTTTAAAATAGTGGTATTGGTTCCAGTACAAATAGTGTCTGAACCAATAATACTTCCTGCCACACTAGGTTCAAATACTTTTATTTTAATCGTATCACTATTAGCTGTACAAAATCCATTATTAACAAGGGCTTTATAATAGGTGGTGGAAGTTAAATTTCTAATTTTTAAAGAATCTATTAGCGCATCCGTAATATTGGAGAAGCTAGTATTATCAACTGACAATTGCCATTGAATGGAACCTACACTATTATTAGTTAATTTTAAATTTGAAGCATTGGTACCACTACATACTACACTATCACTTACAGTTATTTTTCCTCCATAAACAACTGGTCTAACAAATATTGAAGCAAAAGTACTTAATACAGTATCACATATACTATTGGAAACAACTGCTTTGTAATAAGTTGTAGATGTTAAATTTTGTACTATTAAACTATCCTTATTTGCACCTGTAATAATTTTGAATCCGCTTACACTGTCAATAGATGATACCCACTGAATAGCTCCAAAAGATCCAGAAAGTCTTAATACAGTACTATTCATTCCTGCGCATACCGAATCTGAACCAATAATTATTCCTGCCACACTTGGTGCATAAACATTAATTTTCACTGTATCGCTAATTGAAGAACAATCTCCACTTGTAACAAGTGATCTATAATAACGACTAGAGCTAATGTTATTAACAACAAAGGAAGATGAAATGGAATCAGCAATAGTATAATAGCTATCATTATCTTCTGAATATTGCCATTGGATTGTTCCAGAAGTATACCCAGATAGCGTTAAAACAACTTTATTATTATTAGCACATAAGGTATCTTTTCCAGAAGTTAAATCAGATCTTATGATTTTACCAGCAGATACTGCAGGATTAACAATAATCCTAAATGTATTAAAACTGGCTACACTATTACATAATCCATTACTAAATATCGCCCTGAAATAATTAGTGCCAGTTAATATATGGCCCAAAACAGTAACATCATTAACATCTATTGTCGATGTAATTGCACCTGGTATTGTAGTGAAGTCGGTTCCATTAATTGAGGATTGCCAATTAATATTTTGTCCTCCTAATTCGGTTTTTAATATAAAGCTATTGGTAGTGCCATAACAAATATTTTGAGTAGTAGTATCATAATGATCTCCTATATAAATTTCATTCCCAAAACTAAGCGGATTAATCTTAATTTGAGCTGTATCACTAAAAGCAGTACAATCTGCACTGTCTATTTTTACTCGATATTTTGTTGTTTCAAACAAATTTGTCACTAGTAAAGTATCGGCTACAGCAGTGAAACTTATATCAGTATAATTAACACTATCTGTAGAAGATTGCCATTTTCTACTAGTGCCAGATATATTATTTATTAATTTTAATACTGTTGTATTGGGACCTGCACAATATTCAGTAGAACCACTTATAGTACCGCTTTTAAGTGCACTGGTTGGTACTATTTTTAAGACATTATTAGACGGAGATCCTACACAAGCCTCTCCCACTCCAAAGGCAGCTCTATAATAGGTTTGCTTACTTACATTGTTGAATGTAAATACATCTCTAGTTGAATCTGTAATATCTGTATAAATAGAATTGTCCGGAGAAGATTGCCATTTCATACTTCCAGGGGCACCCCCACTTAAGAAAAAGCTACCTTTATTGGTTCCATAACATACACTTAAAATAGAATCACCTACATGATCCGAAATCTCTATATATCCTAATGAGCTAACTGTGCCTGTTACACTATTTATACTAGCATTCCCACCTCCCGTAGCATCAGCAGTAATATCTCCAGATGAATATACATTATCCCCTGATAATCTAATAAAAATAGCAGTGGGACTAATAGTACTTGAAGTAAAAGGAATTGTTAATGTACCAGTATAAGTCCCCGCAATAGTAGTTGACATTACAAAACCATTAGGGCTAATAACTGTTACATTTCCTGTTCCAACTAAATCTATACCCGTTATTGTAAAGGTTTGCGATGGTGATGCTGTTTTATAACATGTACTAAAGGTTCCAAAGCTACTCGTTAAAGTGATTACTGGACTTTGGGCAAATCCTGTTTTTAAACTAAAAAAAAGTAATATTAAGGAAAATATTTTCTTATTAAGTAATTTTGTTATATGAATCATATCTACATTTTTAATTTTAAATAAATCCTATTGCACATTAAATATAATTAAATATTATAATATTATCAATCCATAAATACTAAAAACCTGTATTACAAGAATTAGCTAAAATTATAGATTGAGCTACTAGTATTAGCCAAATAATGCTAGAAATGAGTCGCATAATCCGAAGATGGGACAAGAAAAGACCTAAAAAACCCCTCCTATTTTCAAAAAAGCTAAAAGGAGGGTTTGAATATTATGTTAGAGATTAAAAAGGACAGGATGATTCCTTGAATGTTAAATTAACTGTAATTAGTTTAACTCCATTAACCGTCATCATATTTGAATACATTAAATCTTTTAAATCAGGATTGGAAGCTAAAGTGGTTAATCTCATATTTGCCAAATTTGAAAAATCAGTTGATAAATTAAAATTAAAGTTCTTTCCATTGTATTCCCCTTGAAAATTATAATCCCCTTTAGGTGTTAAATATAAGGTTGTGCTACCTGCTATAAATTCAACCCCTTCTAAATGTAAATCATCTAAAAGGGAGCCTTTAAATAAGGCACTTAAATTAGGCGTGATAGAAATATTTTTACCACTACAGCCCGCCTTAAGAATAATTTTATATTTAGTTAAATTTACATTTGGAGTCAATTTAAAGTTGAAGGTTTTTCCACAAGATGAAGAATCACCTAAATCCATTGTTTGGGGTTCAACACTATATTGAGAATTTGGTAAAAAAGAAATACTATTGGCTAGTTTTCCAAAAAGTATATCTCGTTCTGTTGCATCAGAAGGAGTCGCAGAAACCATTCCATTAATTTTAACTATTCCCATACCAGTTATATATTTTTCACCATTAACATTTGTACGTGATCGTGTATATTCTAATTGTGTTCCATTATTGCCCAAACCAGAAAATGAGAATGAATACCCCGCTGGACAAGTACCAATATCATTAGTATAAACTTTAATTTTGAAATAAGTGAGCGATTCTAAATTTGGCAAAATAATATCTCCATTAAATGGTTGAATTTTAGACTCAGTTATTTTATTATATTCATCGTTTAGTATTGTTTTTCCGGATTTAAATACTGTATAAACTGAAGATTGTATTAATTGATTATCAAGATTATTTTTTGATTCATAATTAAATAGTACAGAATAATCATTTAAAAATTTATTAATACCTGGCATGTAATTAATTTTGAATCTTAGATTTTTAACATTATATTTTATATTAAAATAAGGTCCTTCAAAATATGATTCAATATAAAGATCTGGATTCGAAAATATTTTGTCATAGTAGAAAGTTCGATCTGAAATTTTAATTATAGAATCATTTATTGTCAAATAAGTAGGAATTGAAGAAAATGACAATGGCTTAATGCCTGAAAAAGCTTGAGAGGCGCTAGCAACAAACTTATTATGTTCCAATAATATTACCTTACTATTAGGGCTTGTTAAAATTAAATTGTACATATTTGGTAAATAAGTGCTATTGGCATTTAATTTTCCAGGAACTGAAGACTCTACTCTTAATGATAAAGGGCTTGCTGTTGAGATATCTTCATTGGGATCAATGGCAAAATTCAATATGCCATTTTTAACGGTAAATTCATTTTTATAATGCCCGCCAAAATCAATTACTTTTTTATTGGAATATACTTTTACTACCATCTCATTTTTTAAAAATGC
>CANFOM010000032.1 GCA_947448725.1 Bacteroidota bacterium | reverse complement strand
TACTTGTCATGGGTTGCAAAACCCCCGTATTTAAAGAATAACCTGATGCAATAAAATTAGCAATGGAAACCGATTCACCCATGCTCCATTCCATGGTACTGGAATACCCACCTCCATTGTTTAGAGCATAGGGTGTGATGGATTGACTATACAGGTTGTTTACAAATAAGGGGAATAAACAAAAAAAGGAGAAGCGTAGGTGTTTCAAAAAAAATAAAATTATACTATAAGAATAAAGGATGTTATATAAATTTTTAATATTATAAATATATGACTTATACTATAGAATAATTACTACCTCTCCACCTCTTTTTTGAATAATTTCTTTGATTTAAGTTAAGAATATTTGGTTAAAAATCTAGCACAGAAATCTAGCGCAGACATAAAAAAACCACTTGGTGATAATTCAAGTGGTTCATTATCAATATTTTAAACTAAAAAAACATATTAAATAAAACCGTTATGAGCCCGACGAGCTACCGCTGCTCTACCTCGCGATGTTTGGACGGCAAAGATACGCCAATATTAGTTCCTAACCAAGTTTATTGGGGTGGATATGGAATTAGCGCAGAAAGGGGAATTTGAGGCTTATGGAGGGTTTTGTTAGCGCAGTATTAGACCATAAATTATCAAGTTTCTCTAGCTTAATCCGGCCCTAAGTATAAATACGGTCTTATTGAACCTGGTTAAACTATAATTTTCACTCAAAAAAAGAAGCAAATTATACAACTAATATGTACGGCAATATTCCGTACATTTGCAAATCAACTATAATGAATCAATTAAACACCATGGAACAAACAAGATTTGATGTACGCTTGCCAAAGGATAAAAAAGAGCTGATTGAATTAGCCGCAACCCTCAGTGGATTCAAATCTAAATCTGAATTTATAGTACATACCCTGTATAAAGAGGCTAATTTTATAATAGACAAACAAAATCAAGTAATAGCATCCGCAAAAGATCAACAGATATTCTTTGATGCTATTTTGAACCCACCAAAACCAAACAAAAATCTCATCAAAGCAGCTAAAAAATACAATCAATTAGTCGCTGGCAAATGAGTTATATCAGTACCCTATTAAATTCGAAACACCATAAAGCCAATTTTACTTGTGGCAAGGATGTTTTGGATAATTATTTGCATACCCAAGCCAAACAGGATGTTAAAAGAAAAATAGCTGCCTGTTTTGTACTTGCAGAAGATGACAACAACATCAAAGGTTTTTATACATTATCTAGTGCTTCATTAAATAGAGGTGATTTACCCCCAACCATTTTAAAAAAGCTTCCACCCGCTTATCAACATTTACCAACTACACTGTTGGGACGATTAGCAGTGGATATTCATTATAAAGGGAAAGGTATTGGGGCATTATTGCTAATAGACGCTTTAAAAAGAAGCTATCAAAATTCATTGCAAATTGCTTCTATGGCAGTTATTGTAGATCCTTTAGATGATGAGGCAAAGCAATTTTACAAGCATTATGGTTTTATTGAATTACCCACAAGTGGGAAAATGTTTATACCTATGGTGCAGTTGGAAACACTATTTAATATATAAATATTCTGTTGATAAAAATTATACCATTAAATTTACCCTATGGAAGGATTTAATTGGAAGGACAGTTTAAATTTAATAAGCAAACTCACTTTTAAAAGAGCATGGAATGGCGCTAAAGTTCTTGGAAGTTTTTATGCTACCCGATTGTTAAATAAACCCATTCAATGGGGCTACCCCGTTTCTATTTCTTTCGAGCCTACCACCAGCTGTAATTTAAGATGCCCAGAATGCCCAAGTGGACTTAGGGCTTTTACACGTCCTACGGGTATGCTAGACCAAAACTTTTTTAAAACTACCATTGATGAAATTCATAAAGAACTCTTGTATTTAATATTCTATTTTCAAGGAGAGCCTTATTTAAATCCCGATTTTTTAGAGATGGTAAAGTATGCAAGTAGCAAAGGAATATATACAGCTACCTCCACCAATGCACACTATATGACTGATGAGAATGCCAGAAAAACAGTAGAAAGTGGATTAGACCGTCTTATTATTTCCTTAGATGGTACCACTCAAGAAACCTATAAACAATATCGAGTAGGTGGAGATATTGAAAAAGTATTAGAAGGAGCTAGAAATATTGTTAAATGGAAAAAAGCTTTAAATAGTGATAAGCCCTTTGTATTTTTCCAATTTTTAGTAGTTAAACACAACGAACATCAAATAGAAGAGGTAAAAGAATTGGCTAAAGTTATTGGTGTGGATCAAGTGCGGCTTAAAACCGCTCAGGTGTATGATTATGAAAATGATCCTAATAATTTGATCCCTACCAATGAAAAATACAGCAGGTATCAAAAAAATAAAGATGGAAGCTTTAAGTCAAAGAATAAATTGTCTAATAGATGCTGGAAAATGCAACATGCCAATGTGATTACTTGGGATGGATTGGTAGTTCCTTGTTGTTTTGATAAAGATGCCACCCATCAATTGGGTAATTTAAAAAATCAATCTTTTAAAGAAATATGGCATAATCAAAACTATCAACAATTTAGAGGAGACTTAACCAAGAGTAGAAAAAATATTGATATCTGTGCCAATTGCAGTGAGGGCTTGTCTGTTTGGAAAGAGTAATATTAAATCCACCGCATTAAGATATCCCCTTACCCTGTTTCATTCTCATCCATTTATTATTCTTTGGAAATCCTTATAAAGTAAATAACTTCATTATGTGTCATATCCGTAGATAAAATAACCTGTTGTCGATGACCAGGCTTATCCGTAATAAACATTACACCAGTATTTGGTGGTTCCGTTCCTAAATTCTCTGCTACAAATACCAATTCATTATTTTTAGCCACTTTGTCTACTTTCAATTTAAACTTAATAGGAACGTTCACTTTCAATTCTTGTCTATCAACTACAATTCTATTATTATAGATTACAGAAACCGAATCTTTATCATGTATACCATTGTCATAAATTTCAATGGCTACTGTATCTGAATTTACGAATATAATAATTGGCTTTTTATTAATTCGTTTGGTTAAATATTCTACTATGCGTTCTTGCTCACGCTTAAGCTTTGCTAAAATGTCTAAGGATTTAAGAATTTCCTCTTTTGTCAAATCTTCTTCCACCAATTCATTCGGTTTAGCTAAAATTGATTTTGTTTTTGATGCAAGTAAAGAATCTTTGACCATTTTCTTTGAAGCTGTTACCCTAGCCACTAAATCCATTTGTTCTTTGGCTTTGGCTTGAGTAATTGAATCTTGCTTTATTCGATCTAATTTATCTTTAAGTAATTTTTCATTCTTTACATTCAATGCAGCTAAAACAGCAGCTTTTCTTATTGAATCTTGTTTAATTCTTTGTATTTTATCTTTTAGGGCTTGTTCCTTTTTAGCATTTAATGCGGTAAGGACTTTGACTTTATTAATAGAATCTTTTAGGCGTAGTTCAAAAGCAGCTGCCAGGGCTTTTTCATTGTCTTTTTGTTGAGCTAATTTTATAGCTTGTTCTTGAGCTTGTTTTACAATGGCTTCTTTAACAACCCTTATAGAATCTTGCTTAAATCTTTCTATCTTATCCTTAAGGCTCTGTTCCTTTTTAGCATTTAATGCAATATTTAGTTCAGCATTTTTAATTGAATCTTTCAAGTGAATCAAATTATTAGCAGCAAGCATTTCTGCTTTATTTATAGAATCCTTAAGTTTATGTTCCTTTGCAATAGCAATTGCTTGTACATTTGCTTTTTCACTGGCTCTTTGTTCTGCTAATTTAATGGCTTGTTCCTTTGCTTGTTTCGCAATGGCTTCCATTACTCCCTTTATAGAATCTTGTTTAATTCTTTCTATTTTAACCTTAAGTTCTTGTTCCTTTTTAGCATTTAATGCAGCAAGTACTTCGGCTTTATTAATAGAATCTTTTAGGCGAAGCTCATTAGCAGCCGCAAGCAGTGTTGCTCTTTTAATGGAATCCTTAAACTGTAGTTGTTTATTAGCAGCCAATAGCCCGGCTTTCTTAATAGAATCCTTAAGTTTAATTTCATTTGTAAGTACCATTGATTTTTCACTGGCTTGTTGTTGAGCTAATTTTAATGCTTGTTGTTGAGCTAATTTTATAGCTTGTTCCTGCGCTTGTTTGGCTATGGCTATAATGACACCCTTTATTGAATCTTGTTTAATTCGATCTAATTTATTCTTTAGTTGTTGTACTTTTTTAGCATTTAAAGCAGCTACTAATTCTAGTTTTCTAATAGAATCTTTCAAATAAATTTCCTTAGCAACAGCGTTGGTTTTCCCATTGGGTATTGTCTTTGCTAAATTGTTATTATGTAATTGAATAGATGACTGTTTTTTCTTTACTATACCAATTGTATTCTTGGCAAAAACTTGTTTATTATTTTTAATAGGATTTTCAACAACTGATAAAGTCTTTTTTAAAGTAGCGCTATTTTTAAGTTTAAATGCAGTGCTGTTGATAGGGGTATAGAATGCATCTCCCTTTAGTGTGTTTAAACTAGCCCAATCTGTATTTTTGGTTTCACTTAACAAAATTTCAGCCCTTCTACTATTGGGTTGATTCGATTTTGCATACCTAGTTATACAAGGTGTTAAAGTATACTTTTTAGAATAGCCATTGGATACAATCCTGTCTTTGGACAATCCATGATTGATTAAATAATTTACTACATATTTAGCTCTTTTAACGGAAAGCAAATAATTGTATTTATAAGAACCAACGCAGTCTGTAAATGCTCCTATAATCACATAAGTATTGGGTATTTTAGATAACTTAATAATTAAACTATCTAATACCAGTTTTTCCTTATCACTTAAAATATTTTTATCAAACCCATAACGCACAATATATTTTTGTCTTAAATCATTGGAGATTATGCTGTCTTTTAATTTATTTTCTGTTAAAATGTATAATGATTGTATTGAATCTTGTATTTGCTTAGGACTTCTTCCATATAAATTAGAAAAATAATCGAAAGTTTTTTGATTTGGATAAGTTTCAATAGCAAAACTTTCTAGTTGTTTTTCATAATTATACGTAGATACTAAATAATTTCTATTAGGCTTTCCAACAAAATGATACCTAGCTAAGCTATCTGTAAATACAGAATCCACTACTACCCCTGCATCAACATCTTTAAAATACAATAATTGATTCGAAGCCAATGAGCTGTCATTTTTATACTTTAATACTCCATTTAATTCATAATACAATGGAATGTGTTTAACTCCAAGGATGTCAAAATTACCAGTTCTATTGGTGGTTAAATAATAGTTATTGTTTATTTTATGTAAACTTAATTCATCACTTACCGTATTCATCGGGTAACCCAAATTTAGAACAGCACTGGTTTTATGAATCAAATTACTGTACACATCAAAGCCGCCTAATCCACCTGGACGATTCGAACTAAATAAAAGCGTATCATGAACCAATGTTGGAGAAATTTCATCGGCACTGCTATTGACAAATTCAAGGGGAATGGGTTTATTATCCCAGGTATCACCGTTTCTTTTAACATAAAATAGATCATATCCCCCTAAGGATCCCTTCCTATTACTGGCAAAAAAGAGTGTATCCGCATTGTCGGAAATAAATGGATATAAATAATCTGCAATTTCATCATCAAAATCTATTCTTTTTTTGTGACTAATTTTTCCATTTACAATTTTCGTTTGCCATAATTCCCATTTTCTGTTTCCCGCAACTCGTTTACCAGTTTGTTGTGCATATATAACAATTTTTAATTTTTCATTGTATGAAAACGCTTGATCTGTGGTAAATTCAGAAAAATTTGTTTCTACTGCATTTAAATTAGGGAGCTTCTTTATTATCCTGTAATCTAATAAAGTATTATTGTCATTACTGGTTTGTGGTGTATAGTCATCATTTGTCTTAAACTTTATTTCCATTGGGTTAACAGGAGAAATTTTACTATCATTTTTACTTAATAAAATTGAATCATCCACCCAATATACTTTATTGAAAATAAACTTTTGATTTTGGATAGGTTTATTAGATATGTACAATAACCCTCCATGAAAAGGTATTGGACTAAATTCATTGTAAGCAGTATTAATTGTTATTTTATTATCAATAAAATCTAAAGAATCACGTAATAATATTTTTTTAGCTACAGGAATTTTATCCTGCCCTATCAAATAATTAAGGTTTAGCATTAATAACATTAAGCACACACAATATTTTATATGTTTTAATATTTTTGGCATATTAAAATATCTTGTACTTTTTATTGTTAGGGAATGATTTACCTATTTCAATTCTTAAAAACAATTCATTAGAATTAGGCAATTTAAATGGCATATCATAAGAATAACCAAACCTTAATTGAGGAGTTATTTGAATTTCGGCCATTGCTAAAAACAATTCCGAACTTCGATAGGATGCTCCTATGCCTACTAAATTTTTCATCCAAATATTTGTATTTACATCTATTTCTAATGGAGAGCCACTTATTGATCTAAATAAAACAGATGGTTTAATTGAAACATCCTCATTTAAATCAAATGAATACCCTGCAGTTAAAAAATAATGTATTTGATTTACTTGTGTTAAACTAGAATCTGATTTATAAGTGCTAACATTTGAAAAGATGATAACATCAGGGGCCGATAAACCGACATAAAATTTATCGTCATTGTAAAATATACCAGCTCCAGCCAGTGGTATAATTTTATTAAAATCAGACGAATACGCTATATCACTGGAAGCAAAAGAACCTGTATTCACTTCAGTTAATAATTTTAAATCATTGTAAAATCCCCCTTTTAATCCCATGCTAATGACCCCTTTGTCTGAAACCGGAAACTTTAAATTATAACTAAAATTTATTCCAGTCCTTCTAAATACATTTACATACCTGTCATCGTAAAGCTGTACACCAAAACCAATATGCTTTTCTACATTGGAAGCATCATAAGTAATCGACTTTGTTGACGGAGCACCAGGCAAACCAGCCCATTGTTCTCTCCATACAAAAGCCAAACTAGGCACACCCCTATTTCCCGCAAAGGCTGGATTGATGTTGGTCATATTGTACATATACTGGGAATACAATGGTAAAGATTGAGAATGACCATTAATAAACAGTAATATAAAAAATGGCAATAATAAATTATAATATCGTTTGGCCATTTATCTCTGTATAATTATATAGCCATTAAATACTTTTGTTCCTCCATTAAAATTGATCGCCTTAATAATATAATAATAACCTCCACTTATTAAATCTTGCCCACTAAAGCTGTCAGTACCTTTGCCATCCCATTCATTATTATAATTTTTTGAACGATACACAATATTACCCCATCGATTGTATACCTCTAAATCTATGGTAACATCAAATGGCTTAACAACTACAAACTTATCATTCACCCCATCATGATTAGGCGAAAACCCTTCAGGAATTCCTACTTGTAAATCTTTGATGGCATAGGGGGTTGGACGTTTTGTAGTTTCAATGGCTTTATTATCAGCAGATGAAATCATATTCACGGTACCCCATTTAGTATCCACTTTTACATTTGCAACATTTGTCAAGCTGCCCACATAACCTTTTGGCGCTATGTTTAGTACTAAACTACTCGTATCAACTTTATTACTTAAAATTTTACTGGAAGTATCTGTTAAATTTATAGTTGAGCTACCGTTAAATGATAAATTTGACACCATCCCCCCTGATGATTTATTAGAAATAATATTAAAATCGGATGTAATGGGAACAGAATTTTGCAAATTGTCAGAAATTACAACATGACTCATGGGGTAATTGGTTAAATTACTTACTATAAATGTAAATTTGAAATTAAATGTAGAATTGGTTTGCAATACTCCGGTATCAACTATTTTTTGTAAGTGAACAATATCATTTGGATTAAGAATGGTTATACTAAATTTGGACGAATCACTTTCGATAGAATTCACTATTTGATTTACCGTGTAATTAAATACTCCAATCGAACTTGGCAAATTAGGAATTACTCTTTGCTTAATATTATTAACAAAATAATTTATTTCGCTGCCATACATTCCTTTTACTTGTATTGAAATATTGATTGGATTACCTATCACCCCTTTTATATAAGTAGAATCAATAACTGTAGGCGCTGGCGGTCTTAAAAAGACAGTATCATAAACATATTCGGCACTATATAGATGACTTAAGGTATCAAATGATTTTAATGCATAAACATATTTACCTACGATGGTAGGTAAACTTGGTGCTACTGAATCGCATAAATTTGTAGTAATATCACACCAAACCGGTACGGTATTTAATGGTATTACACTAACCAATCCTCTTAATGACTTAGGGTTGGCAATGTTTCCTAGAATATATTTAGCATTATTTACCTTAGGAGGCAAGGGCCTAATGGCAATTACATTTTTAATGGTAATATTACCACTAAGTGATTTAAATATATAATTATCAGCTGTTAATTCGGTGGTTACTGGAGTAATAACAATGTCAATTTCGTCAGATGTGGTTTTATCAGTGTAATTAGTGGCAAAGGTAACTTTCCCTGTTATGACTGAATCGGAATCATCTCCAACAAAACCTGTTATAGAATAAGTGCCTGCTTTTAAAACTGCTGATATCGGATCTCCATAATACACTGATATATCATTCGCTGTTATGGTTAATGGCGCTTTTTCAATAGTAAATAAGAAATCAGTAGATGTAGCAGCTGTATTAGTTCCATCTCCAGCAAGTGTAGCAATTGCCTTATAATTTCCTGGCATGCTTGGGAAGGTAGTACTTGTTGCATAGGTGGTTGAGACCACTCCAGCATAAACAAATGACACAGCACCCGTTGATCCATGCTTTGTATAAGTTTTAGGTCCTTGAGGCAAAGCCTTGTAAATGTAGGAATTTGTTCCACTAATATAAATCGTGGAACTACCCGTCACTTTACAATCATCTCTAATTAAATAAGTCTTCGTAATATTTGAACCCACCGAATCTGTGATCGAAACTTCATAAGAACCAGGCGCAAGTGCCTTCACAGATCTTTCTGTAGAAATAAAATTATCTGGCCCTGTCCAAACATAAGTATACCCAGGGAATCCCCCATTTACTGATATATTAATTTCACCACCAGCAGTACAAGTTGAATTAACAACAGTGTCTGTAATAATTATTTTTGAAACATAAATTCTAAATGTTGCTTTTGCACTTAAATTCAATGGATTACTTACTAAGTATTTTAAATTAACTATTCCATTATAATCAGCAGTTGGTGTAAATACAAAATCTCCATTTAAGCTGGCAACAATACTTCCTTGATTATTGGCAGGTAAATTTAACAATTGAAAATTTAAATCAGTTGCTGCATACAATGGATCTGAATCATTCATTGCAATTGAATTTGTCAAAATAGTTCCATTCGTACTTACAAAAACATCAGAAACTGCTACTGGTAAATCACACAAAGGATCCGTTAGAGTGGTAGCATCAGATGTAGTACATCCATTTGCATCAGTAACTTGAACTGTATAAGTATCAGTATTTAAACCCTTGATAGACTGCGTTGTATCTTTTGTACTCCATAAATAAGTGTAAGGAGCTACACCTCCTGTAACAACTGCATAGGCCGATCCATCTGGTAATGTGGCACAGGTTTTACTTTCTCCTGTTGCACTTACCGTTAATGCAGTTGCTTTTCCTATTGTTTTTGACATGGAGGCAATACATCCAGCAGCGTCCGTAATAGATAATGTATAATCACCAGCATCTAAACTAGAAGGTGATTTAATATTTCCTATAGATGTTGGACCCGTCCAGGCATAGGTTATAACACCAGTTGCATTATCAACTTCTACATCAATTTTACCCGAAGGCGTTCCAGCACAAGCACGCGTATCAGTTACATTGCCATATACTTTTAACGCATTAGCAGGTTGTGTAATACTAATTGAATCCTTTGCTTTACAACCATTTGCATCTATTGCATTTACAACATATTTTCCCGATTTTAAAGCAGCTAATACACTATCCGAAGAACCATTTGACCAAGAATAAGCATAGGGAGAAGCACCTCCAATGGAACCCACCGAAGTGCTTCCATCTTTACCATTGTAGCAATTTACATTTTGTACCAATTTTGCCTTGATACTATAGGCATCGGGTTGCGTTAATGCCGCAGAGGTTAAAGTTGAACTACAATTATTGGCGTCAGTGATAGTTAAAGCATAAGTACCTATTGCTAAACCTGAAATATCTTTTGTTGTTGCTGAAAAACTACTAGGCCCAGTCCATGCATAAGTATAAGGTGTCACCCCTCCATCAATAGTTAAATTGATGGCCCCATCTAAAGCATCATTACAAGTTAAATTAGTATTGGTTAAAGATGCTACAATTGAAGTAGGTTGAGTGATCAATGATGAATTTGAAATAGTACAACCCTTGTTATCCGTTACTACAACAGAATAAGTTCCAATACCTAATAAATCTAAGTCCTGTGTAGTTTTATTATAAGTTCCATCTCCCGTTTTTGACCAGACATAAGTATAAGGAATAGATCCTCCAGCTATTGTTATATCAATACTGCCAGTTGTATTTCCATTACATACAATATTTGACTTTGTTTCTGTTAAGGATAATGCAGCAGCTGGTTGTGTAATAGAAATTGCACTTATACTTGTAGAACAACTATTGGCATCTTTGATAGTTACACTGTACTCCCCTGCACCCAATGTGGTTCTATCTTTTAAAATAGAAGCATCATTCCATAAATAGGTATAAGGGGCTGTACCGCCACTTACATTTAAATTAATGGTGCCTGTTGTTAGACCAAAACAATTAATATTGGCGAAGGTATTAGTAGCAGTAATAGCAGTGGGCTGTGTTAACGCTGTTGGCGTTAAAGAAGATGTACAACCATTATGATCCGTCACTGTTACAGTATATGTTCCAGCAGCAAGAGAAGAAATATCTTTGGAAGTAGAAGTAAAACTACTTGGTCCTATCCATGCATAGGTATATGGAGAAACTCCACCTGATACAGTTAAACTTATGGCGCCGTCGGCCGATCCATTACAAGTTAAATTAGTGGTGGATGCAATTGGAGTGGCCAATGCAGTGGGCTGAGTGATGGTGTAAGTTTCTGTTACACTACAAGCATTATTATCTACTACATTAACAGAATAAGTTCCAATACCTAATAAATCTAAGTCCTGAGTTGTTTTATTATAAGTTCCATCTCCCGTTTTTGACCAAGTATAAGCATAAGGTGTTGTTCCGCCTGTTACTGTAATATCTATAGCTCCAGTAGTATTGCCATTACATAAAATATTTGTTTGAGTACCTATTACTCCTAATGCAGCAGCTGGTTGTGTAAGTGAAATTGAATTTATACTTGTAGAACAACTATTGGCATCTTTGATAGTTACACTGTACTCCCCTGCACCCAATGTGGTTCTATCTTTTAAAACAGAAGCATCATTCCATAAATAAGTATAAGGGGCTGTACCGCCACTTACATTTAAATTAATGGTGCCTGTTGTTAGACCAAAACAATTAATATTGGCGAAGGTATTAGTAGCAGAAATAGCTGCGGGTTGTGTTAATGCTGTTGGCGTTAAAGAAGATGTACAACCATTATGATCCGTCACTGTTACCGTATATGTTCCAGCAGCAAGAGAAGAAATATCTTTGGAAGTAGAAGTATAAGTGCTTGGTCCTGTCCATGCATAGTTATATGGAGTAACTCCACCAGCTATGGTTAAACTTATCGCGCCGTCGGCCGATCCATTACAAGTTAAATTAGTGGTGGATGCAATTGGAGTGGCCAATGCAGTGGGCTGAGTGATGGTGTAAGTTTGAATAGAAGTGCAATTGTTTACATCGGTTACTGTTACAGAATAAGTACCTGCCGACAAAGCAGTTATTGAATTAGTTATTGCACCTGTACTCCAAGAATAATTATAAGCCCCAGTTCCTCCTGATACATTTAATGTTATTGCCCCATTTGTATTGCCATTACATAAGTTATTGGTAACAGTTGCATTTACTTCAATTGCATCTGGTTGTGTTAATGTTTGATTCGCAGATGCAACACAATTTTTAGCATCTGTAACTGTTAAATTGTATTTGCCAGGGCTAAGTGAACTAATATTTTGAATTGTATTTGTATAAGAACTAGGCCCAGCCCATGCATAAGTATAAGAAGCAGTGCCTCCAGTTACATTAATGTTTACAGCCCCATTGGCTCCCCCATTACAAGAAATATCATTATAAGAAGATACAGTAGCAACAAGAGCAGCAGCAGGTTCTGTTACATTGTAGGAACTTGTAATGGAACAACCTACTAGATCTGTTACTGTAGTCGTATATGTTCCTGCTGTTAAACTTGTTAAGGAATTATTAGTAGCTCCATTGGACCATACATAGGTATACCCACTAGTTCCGCCTGTTACATCAATACTAAATGCACCATTGTTTCCTCCAAAACAATTCACATTTGTTATGGTAGGTGTTGCAATGGATAGCGTAGCTATGGGTTGAGTAATAACAAAACCAGTTGGTGTCACAGTACAAGATTTACTATCGGTTATAGTAACGGAATAAGTTCCAGCTGTTAATCCAGCTATATCTTCGGTGGTAGCAGAAAAAGTTCCATCAGCAATTTTTGACCAAGCATAAGTATAAGGGATAGTACCACCTGTTGCAGTTAAATTAACAATTCCCGTGGCTGCACCAAAACAATTTACTGGAGTCAGTGTCGCTGTTGCACTTAACACTCCAGCAGGTTCTGTAATGGTATAACTATTGGTATAAGGACATGAATTACCATCTGAAATTGTAACCGTATAAGTTCCAGCAGCCAATGAGGTTAAATCTCTTGATGTTGAAGTAAAACTACTTGGACCCGACCATGAATAAGTATAAGAAGGCGAAGAAGTGCCACCAAAAGTTTTTAAAGTAATAGCACCCGTTGATGCATTTTTACAATTAATATTAGTTATTGTTGCTTCTGCTGATAAGGGACCCGCTGGTTGTGTTATGGTAACCTCAGTGGATACATTACATCCTGCCGCGTCCGCAACCTGTAAACTATATTGACCTGCAGACAACCCTGTTAAATCCTCGGCAGTTGATGAAAAAGTTCCAGTAGAATTTACCCAATTATAACTTGTTATGGTGCTATGACTTGTTCCTTCTGTAGCAGTTAAGTTGATGGCTCCAGTAGCATTGCCAAAGCAATTAACATTAGTACTTGATGCGGACACAGTGGGCCCTGCTCCAGAAGTTACCGAGAAACTTGTATTATAAGTACAACCTTTATCATTGGTAATAATTACATTATAACCACCTGTTGAAATTGAAGTAATTGCATCTAAAGTTGAGCTAAATGTTGCTGAACCAACTTTAGTCCAATTATAGGTCCAAGAAGTTCCTCCAGTAATACCACTTAATGTAATACTTCCAGTTGGATTTACACAATCAGTTGATCCATTTACAGTAGATGAACCAATTACAGGAAGCGGATCAACAGTAAAATTAATTGTTTTAGAACTAGATGCAACGCAACCATTGGCATCTGTGGCTGTTAAAGTATAAGTGCCATTGGCACTTGCACTAGTTGCATTATAAATTACTGGATTAGCACTATTACTTGAAAATGCATTGGGCCCTAACCAACTATAGTTATTAGCACCAGATGCATGCAAATTTAAATTTGCTCCAGAACAAGTAGGGTCTGCAAAAGCAGAAATATTAGGTTGTTTAACATAAACAGTTTTGCATGTTTGAGTACTAGTTCCACAAATATTATGTGCTGTTACACAAACAGAATAGACCCCTACAGGAGCCAATGTCCAATTAATTTTAATAGTAGAAGTACCATCACCAGAAAATGTAGCACCAGCATCTGGCAAAATAGACCAAGTATAGGAACTATTGCTTGGGTCAGGATCTGTAGAAAAAGCCGAGGCATTTTCTGATCTACAAACAGTTTGCCCTGTGCAATTTGATAAATCCCCGTCTACAAATATCCCTTTTGTGTTCACCACCCCACTTGCATCAGTAACTGTTAACGTATAAGTACCTGACAAAAGGCCTACTCTATTCATATCATTGCTTGTGCCAGTAATATCCGACCAATCATATTTAAAAGGTGATACACCTCCCGTGATACTAACAGCAACACTTCCTAGCTTTGCACAATTGGCAGAAGTTGGCGTTAAAATAACATCAAAATCACCTACACTTACTATGGTAAAAACAGAAGATAAAGCAACAGTTAAAGCACCTGAAGTAGCAGTTAATACTTTATCCACACCTGCTGTATTTATATATAACCCACTAAATGTAGCCACTCCGGAAGATGCGCTAACAGTACTAGTACCGTTTAGTGTTCCTGCACCTGTGGATGAGCTTAATACGATACTTGCACTTGAACTAGTTACTGTATTGCCAAATCTATCTTGTACCGTAACAACTGGTTGTTGAGCAAAGTTTATATTTTGAATTGTAACTGCTGAAGGCTGTGTTGTAAAAACCAACTTACTAGCTGCAGCAGGTGTAATGGAAAATGCAGGACTCGTTGTTGCATTAGTTAAGCCAAGTGTAGAAGCTGTTAATACTTTATTAGCCCCCACTAAATTTATATTTAGTCCACTAAATGTAGCCACCCCGGAAGATGCACTAACAGTAGTAGTTCCACTTAAAGTTCCAGTACCTGTAGTTAAAGTAAGTGCAATAGCTGCACTTGAACTTGTTACAGTATTACCAAACTGATCCTGCACCGTTACCACGGGCTGTGTGGCAAATGCTGTTCCAGCAACTGTTGTAGCAGACGGCTGTGTTGTA
>CANFOM010000031.1 GCA_947448725.1 Bacteroidota bacterium | reverse complement strand
GTAGCAATTAAAAATCCTAAACTACTTGGGGTAATTTTTTTAACTAAAAATGAATTGGTGGGTTTATTTCCTGCAAATACTTTAAAGGGTGCAAGGAATTCAATTTCTTTTTCAGATTTTTTATTGGCCTTTAATTCGGCAGTGACTTCGGATAAAGTTTTACCATTCATTAAAGCTTCTGTTTGTGCAAAATAATTACTTAATAATTTATCATGGTGATCTCCAATAGGGTTGTGACTCATGGCGGGTGCAATAAAATCACAAGGAATTACTAAAGTACCTTGATGTATTAATTGATAAAAAGCATGTTGACCATTGGTGCCTGGTTCGCCCCAAATAACAGGGCCCGTGCTATAATTAACCGCTGTTCCGTTACGATCGATATACTTGCCATTGCTTTCCATATTTCCTTGTTGGAAGTAAGCAGCAAAGCGATGCATGTATTGGTCGTAAGGTAATATGGCTTCAGATTGTGCGCCAAAGAAATTCGTATACCAAATGCCTAATAAAGCCATCACCACAGGAATATTTTTTTCGAACTTTTCTGTTTTAAAATGATTGTCTGCTTCATTGGCTCCTTTTAATAAGGCTTCAAAATTTTCATAACCAATGGTTAATGCAATGGATAATCCAATTGCACTCCATAAGGAATATCTTCCGCCCACCCAATCCCAAAACTCAAACATATTTTTACTACTAATGCCAAAAGCATTCACTGCTTTTTCATTGGTACTCAATGCCACAAAATGGGTGGCTACATGTTTTTCGTCCACCGCTTTTTCAACAAACCAAGTTCTGGCGGTATGGGCATTGGTCATGGTCTCTTGCGTCGTAAATGTTTTAGAAGCAATTAAGAATAAAGTTTCTTCGGCATTTACTTTTTTCAAAGTTTCAGCAATATGAGTTCCGTCAACATTACTTACAAAATAAACCTGAATACCATCCACCCAATAAGGTTTTAAGGCTTCTGTCACCATCACAGGACCTAGATCACTTCCGCCAATACCAATATTTACAATCGTATTTATTTTCTTTCCTGTATATCCCTTATGCTCGCCACTATGGATAGCGTTGCAAAAAGTTTTCATTTGCTTTTGAACGCGGGCAATTTCAGGTATTACATTTTCGCCATCAACTAATACGGGTGTGCCACTAAAATCGCGAAGGGCTGTATGCAGCACCGCTCTGTTCTCTGTTTCGTTAATCGCTTTGCCGTCAAACTGCGCTTTGATGGCATTTTCTAATCCGCATTCCTTTGCTAATTGCAATAATAGCTGAACTGTTTTTTCAGTGATAATATTTTTTGAGTAATCAAATAATATATTTGAAGTAGCTATAGAATATTGTTCAAATCTTGTTGGATCTGCTGCAAATAAATCTTTCATTTGCTTGCGGTTCATCTCTTCCTCAAAATGCTTTTTTAATACAAACCAAGCCTGCGTCGATGTTGGGTTAATTCTTTCTAACATAATTCTTATTTATTTCTCTATTCTAATTTTCTTAATTAATCATCTAATGGGGGTAGATGCACTTATAATTTATCTATGGTTGCTATAGTGTTGGCTAACATATCATCTGTAATATCTAAATGCAATACAAAACGAATCAGGGCAGGGGCCATGGCAATCGCTAAAATATTTTTTTCTTTTAAAGCTTTTACTAATTCTGGTGCATTGAATTTTCCTTCGATATGTGCTATCACGATATTGGTTTCTACTTCGAATACGGCTTGTACAAAATCTTTTTTAATCAATGCGTCTTTTAAAATCAAAGCTTTGGTATGATCCTCTTGTAATCTTTCCAAATGATGGTCTAATGCATAAATTCCTGCTGCGGCCAAAGAACCTGCTTGTCGCATACCGCCGCCAAATACTTTACGCCAACGTCTTGCTTTTTTAATAAATGGTGCAGCTCCTATTAATACACTTCCTACAGGCGCGCCTAATCCTTTGCTTAAACAAATGGAGATACTATCAAATACTTTTCCATATTGTTGAGGATCTTCTTTTTTATGAACGATGGCATTAAATATTCTTGCCCCATCTAAGTGTAATCCTAAGCCATTAGACTTTGCCACTTTTTGAATGGCTTCTATTTCACTAAAATTATAACAAGCGCCACCGCCTCGGTTACAAGTATTTTCTAAACTTACTAATTTGGAAATTGGCTTGTGGACATCTTCCGGGTTAATGGCTGCTAAAACCTGGCCTGCTGTAATTCGACCCCGATTTCCTTGTAATAGTTTAACCGAACAGCCCGAATTTGAGGCAATGCCTCCGCCTTCATATTGATATATATGGGATAATTCCTCACAAATTACCTCGTCGCCCGCTTGAGTATGGGTTTTAATGGCCAACTGATTGGTCATGGTACCGCTTGGACAAAACAAACCGGCTTCCATCCCAAACAAGTCGGCAGTTTTAGCTTCTAGGGCATTAATACTGGGATCTTCTCCAAACACATCGTCCCCAATGGGTGCTTCTTGCATAAAAGCAAGCATGGCAGGGGTGGGAAGGGTTACGGTATCAGACCTAAAATCTATCATGGAGCGAAGATAAATCGCAGTCACTGATTAACCTTATAAATTTGTGAAAATGGGCCATTATTTATGCCAAATAATGTGCATAAATGCTTTGTAATCAATATTTGCATAATTAATCTCAAAATCGTACCTTTGCCGACTGACATTCGTTAATTTTTCAATATATTAACTTATGGGCTGGCACAACTTTTTTAGACATTTCAACGTTATACATTTAAATAAATTCTTTGCATGAGGCAGCTTAAAATTGCTACACAGATTACCAACAGAGACTCTCAAGCGGTTGAAAAGTACTTACAAGAGATTTCTAAGATTTCAATGATCAATCCCGAAGAGGAAACCACTTTAGCACAGCGCATTAAAATGGGCGATCAACGCGCTTTGGACAAATTGGTTCAAGCCAACCTGCGTTTCGTGGTTTCTGTTGCAAAACAATACCAACATCAAGGCTTGTCTTTGTCTGATTTAATAAATGAGGGGAACCTTGGTTTAATTAAAGCAGCACAACGTTTCGATGAAACAAAGGGTTTTAAATTTATTTCTTATGCTGTTTGGTGGATTCGTCAATCTATTTTGCAAGCTTTAGCGGAGCAAGGTCGTTTGGTACGTTTGCCACAAAACAAAATTGGTACTTATAATAAAGCCAACAAAGCCTATATGGCTTTTGAACAAGAACATGAGCGTGAGCCATCCACCGAGGAGCTAGCAGGTATCTTGGAAATGTCCGAGACCGAGATCAATAACATTTTTCAATCCAATACCCGTCATACTTCATTGGATGCACCGGTTCATGAAGCAGAAGATGTGGCCATGGGAGATTTGTTAAAAGGCGGGGATGAAACTGACGAAGATGTGATGAAAGATTCTTTAAGAGAAGAAATTCGTCGCGTACTTAAGTCATTGAGTCCTAGAGAGGCAGAGATAGTTAATGCGTATTTTGGTTTAGATGGAGAAAACGGCGTAACTATTGAACAAATTGGTATTAAATACGATTTAACGAAGGAAAGAATAAGACAAATTAAAGAGCGTGCTATTAAACGTTTACAAAAAGCAAGATATAGCAATGCACTAAAGGCTTATTTGGGCTAGTAGTATAAAACATTATTAAGCCCCTTCAGTCTGAGGATTTGATGGGGCTTTTTTTTAGGCTAGATTTTGGAGAATAATGATTTGATAATAAAGAGATTGGAGGAAAGTTTAGACATTTGAATAAGTAATATAGAAATTATGGAAACAGAAAAAGTAAGCATTTTAATTATAGGTTCCGGACCTGCTGGATACACGGCTGCTATTTATGCGGCGCGTGCCAATATGAAACCATTGTTGTATCAAGGTATTCAACCAGGTGGTCAATTAACCATTACCACTGAAGTAGAAAACTATCCTGGATTTCCAGACGGTATTCAAGGCCCAGAGATGATGGTGAACTTTGAAAAGCAAGCGGCGCGTATGGGTACGGATATCCGATACGGATTGGCTACCAAAGTGGACTTTAGTGGGGAGGTGAAAAAAGTTTGGATTGATGATGAAAAATTAATTGAAGCAGATGCTGTTATTATTTCAACTGGAGCGAGTGCTAAATGGTTGGGCATTCCTAGTGAAGAAAAATTAAATGGCTTTGGGGTAAGTGCTTGTGCAGTTTGTGATGGATTCTTTTTTAAAGGTAAAGAAGTGGCCATTGTAGGTGCTGGTGATACTGCTGCGGAGGAAGCTCATTATTTATCTAAGATGTGTACGACCGTGCATATGTTTGTTCGTAAGGAAGCTATGCGTGCAAGTAAAGTAATGCAAGACAGAGTGTTGAATACGCCTAATATTAAAGTGTATTTTAATACGGAGACCGATGAAATTTTGGGAGACAAAAAAGTAGAAGGGGTTAGGATATTAAATACTAAAACAAAAGCTTTGCAAGAAATTCCAGTGAGTGCATTTTTTGTGGCCATTGGGCATGAACCGAACAGCTCAATTTTTAAAGAATATATTACAATGGATGAAACTGGTTACATACTAACTGAACCAGGTACGACTAAAACCAATATTCCTGGTGTGTTTGCATCGGGTGATGTACAAGATAAAAATTATCGTCAAGCTGTCACTGCGGCAGGTAGTGGTTGTATGGCAGCATTGGATGCAGAGCGTTATTTAACTGCAAAAGGGCATTAATGAATACCAATAACCACATGCGTATTGAATTAAACGATGTAGTTTTTTTTGGATACCATGGTTTGTATGCCGATGAAAAAAAATTAGGCAATACCTATAAAGTGAATGTGCACATTGATTTTGCCCCTAATAATTCCATCGTAGATCATTTAGACCAAACCATCGATTATGTGCAGGTATATTCCTTGCTAAAAAAATGGATGGATATTCCCACTTCCTTATTGGAAACCTTGGTGGGTAAAATTGCTGATGATATTTTAGCAACGCAATCCCTAGCCAATAAAGTATTTGTAAAAATAACTAAAGTGCATATGCCCATTCCTCAGTTTGAAGGCAATGTATCCGTCTCCATAGAAAAGAATAGAATCAAATAAAAAAGCAGATAAAATAGTTCAACACTTATTTTATATTTTCTTATCCTTCCAGCGTTTTGATTGTATGTATAAATAGGAAGGAATCAATAAAGTTAGCCAATAAATAATTTCGCACATCCAGCCAATGGTAATAGGCAATTGAAAGTGTTCAATGGTCAAGTAGGCGTATAGGATATAAATAATAATGGCTACAAATTCAATGGCTAAATTAATTTTAGATTGACCTGTCCCTGTTACGGCATTTAACCAGATAGTTGCAATGGACATGATTAATAAGGCAAAAGAAACTACTCTTAATACTGGAATGCCTGCTTGCATAAATCCTTCGCCTTGTCCATAAATAGACAAAAATTGGTGCGCAAATATATTTAATAGAAGACAAACCATAAGCGCAAAGCCAAAGCTCCATTTTACAATTTTATTAATCAATGGGATTACTTTATCCTGCATATTTTGTCCAATAATATTACTTACCATGGTATTGGTAGTTGCGGCAAAGGCCCAGGTAAAACTTCCAAAAAATCCAAATATGTTGCGCATGGAATTTGACACTGCTAAGGCTTGCTCTCCTCTGTGTTCTATCAAAATATAAAAGAATTCCCAACTAATAATGCTAATCATATACTGCATCATAATAGGAGAAGATTGCACTAAGATTAATTTAATGTATTCCCATTGTGCAGTAAAACTTTTGAACAGTTCAAAACGTGCGCCAATTTTTTGATAATGAATCACTAAGTAAATAACCAATAAGCCCATTACTTCTGAAATAATAGAAGCATAGGCAGCGCCATTTAAGCCCATGGCAGTAAAACCAAAATGTCCAAAGATAAAACTGTAATCGAAAAAAATATTAAAGAGGGCCTCGGTAGCAGTACCAATAATTAAATATTTACTTTGATTGGTGCCTACTAATAAGGCATTGCGCATTTGATAGATGAATAAAAAGGGGATACCCCAAATTCTAATCTTTAGAAATTCAATTACGGTATTAGCCCTTTGCGGATCGTGTAATAAACTATGAAAAATAGAAGGGGCTACAAAATAGGTAAAAGATATGCCGAGTATGGATAAGAAGATGGAAATGATGACCCCTTGTGAAAACAAAATACCAATTTCATCCACTCTGTTTTCGCCTGCACGACGCGAAATAAGCGCTTGTAAACCATTATTTAAACCTTGGCCCATCACGCCAAAAATTAAATAGAATACCCCGGTGATGCCTCCTACAGCGAGCGCTTCTGAACTAAGGGCACCTAAAAAAATATTATTGATCACGAAATTTACCTGTGGTACCATAATGGCTAAAGCAATGGGCAAAGAAATAGCCAAAATTTGCTTACTGCTAATAGTAACTTGTAAAGAAGGGGTAGCCTGACTCGAACTCATATATTTGCAAATCTACAATTAGTTTCTGCAAAGAACTGCCTCTTTTTTTATATCATTGCATAAGAATTACAGCATGGCACAAAAGAAATTAAGCGTTTACGGAAATTTAGTGAGTACGGCCAACAATAAGGTAGAAAATCTTTATTTAGTAGTTGACCATCAAAGCATTGTTTTTGTAGTAAAAAACAGGCTGCTCAATGAATTTGTGGCCATTGAACATTTTGTAAATACTCCTGATCAACCAGGTTGGAATCAATTAATTGGTTATTTGCAAAACAATTCAACCTTAATTCATTCTGTATTTAACAAGATTTATTTTGTGATGAATAGTGCTAGAATGATTTTAACCAAAGAACATGCAGTAGACGATTCATTGCAATATGCCAATGAGCTGCAATTGGTTTTTGGAATAGAACCAGCCGAAGAAATTTATACCACTACCATTGATGCCAAGCATTTTTTAGTGTATGGTGTTCCGGATGAATTAAGTTCCTTATTAACTAGAACTTTCCCCACAGGTAAATGGCAACATTATGCTAGCTTTTTATTGCAAAATAATAGTGTCAATGAATTGCAATTGGTTTTATTTGATGCCCATTTTATGATTCATATTAAAGAGCAAGGGGAAACAAAATTATTAAACCATTATCCATTAGGGGAGAAAGACCAAAATATCTATATGGTATTAAATGCTTGCATACAATCTGGCGTTGATACCAATACGGTTAACTTAAAAGTAATTGGACAGCCTCAGGATCATGCAGCTTTTGTACAAACCTTAATTCCTTATTTTATGAGTGCTACTGTAGCTAATATTAATGATGCTGGCATTGGAGCCGCCATCAATAAAGAAAACCCGAATCCTACTTACGCACCTTATTTTATATTTTAATGAGAATCATTTCAGGAAAATATGGAGGTCGGAGAATACATCCACCTAGTCATATGCCACATACAAGGCCTACCACAGATGTTGCTAAAGAAGGGCTTTTTAATATTTTGCAAACCAGAGTACAATTGGAGGGAGCAAGCACTTTAGATTTATTCGGTGGAACAGGGTGTATTAGTTATGAGTTGGCTTCAAGAGGGGCTAGTCATTTAACGGTTGTTGAAAAGGACGGTCAAATGCTAGAATTTATTAAAACCAATATCGAACATTTAAAGATTGAAAATACGCAATTGGTAAGAATGGATGTATTTCAATATTTAAATAGTTGTACTCAGCAGTTTGATATCATTTTTGCAGGACCTCCCTATGCTTTAAATACGATTGACGATTTACCAAGAATTATAGTAGAAAGAAAATTAATTTCACCCGAAGGCTATTTTATATTAGAACACACACCACGCAATAATTATGAAAATTTTGCTGGTTTTAGTTTTCAAAGAAATTATGGAGCAACAGTATTTAGCTTTTTTGAATAGTTTAAAATTCATTGTATGATAAAGTCGGTCGCTAGAAAGCAATTGATAGAGCAAAGAAAAAATTTGACTGTCAATGAATGTCTTAAGATGGACGACTTACTATTAATTCAATTACAAAAATTAGATTGGTCGAATGTGCATTGTGTAGCTAATTTTTATCCTTTAGAACAGCACAATGAGCCCAATACTTTATTATTGGCCAAGTACCTTAAAGCCATTATTCCTGGAATTCAAATGGCTTATCCAATTATAGATCCCATTAATTTAACCATGCAATTTTATGCCGAAACCGAAATGCTTCAGCAAAATCAATACGGGATTATGGAACCTTTACCTACCCAATTGATGGCAGCGGAGTCCATTGATGCGATATTGGTGCCACTAATTGGTGTAGATAAAACAGGCCATCGAATTGGGTTTGGCAAAGGATTTTACGATAAATATTTTGTTAACTTTCCTGCAGATAGGCCTAGAATAGGGGTTTCTTACTTTGAGCCCATTCCAAATATCCAAGATACCCATGAATTTGATGTACCTTTGACCCATTGTATTACGCCTTGGAATAGTTATGAATTTTAACAATGTTTTTTTAAAATCCTTCAGAGTTTTACTTTTACCATTTGCGCTTATCTATGGTTGGATTGTTTCTTTAAGAAATTGGATGTATGATAAAAAGTATCTTCATTCTGTTCGATTTAATGTCCCTTTGATTGGTGTTGGTAATTTGTCATTAGGTGGAACTGGAAAGTCACCCATGGTGGAGCACCTGTTATCTATCTTGTCTGAAGAATATAAAATTGGGACACTAAGCAGAGGGTATAAAAGAAAAACTAAAGGATATGCTTTAGCCGATCATTTAACTACAGCGCTTGAAATTGGGGATGAGCCCATGCAGTTTCATATTAAATTTCCCAATGTAGCAGTTGCCGTTGGTGAAAGAAGAATAGAAGCCATCCCTCAGTTGATTCAGGATGTGCCAAAAATTCAAGCTATTATTTTAGATGACGCTTTTCAGCATAGAGAAATTGAATCGGATTTTAATATTATCCTAACGGAGTATGATAATTTATACTGCGATGATTTTTTTATTCCAACGGGCGATTTAAGAGATGATCGAAAATCGGCAAAAAGAGCGGACATTATAATAGTTACTAAATGTCCTGCCGATTTAAGTTCAAAAGACAGAGATGAGATTATTGAAAAAATTTACCCCGAGCAGCACCAGAGTGTATTTTTTACAACGATCAAATACGGAACCCCTTATCATATTTATAATCCAGCCGATCAATGGATTTTAACTTTAAGGGACGAGGTATTATTGGTTTGTGGTATAGCCAATCCTTTACCTTTAAAAAATTATATCCACGAACATACTGATACTTATTATCAATTAAGTTACAGTGATCATCATATTTTTTCTATCGAAGACTTACAAGAAATAAGAGAAAAATTTGATCAAATTAAATCAAAAAGCAAATTAATTTTAACCACCGAAAAAGACGCAGTAAGATTGGTCAAATACACACAAGAGTTACACAATATCCCTTTATATGTATTGCCCATAAAGCCTAAATTTTTATTTGATTCAGAAAGAAATTTCAATGAATTGGTGTTGAATTATGTTGCGCAATTTTACAAAAAAATAAATGGGAACTAAAAAGAACACAAAAAAAACAAAAACGACCACTAAGCATACGCACCTGGTAACTACTTACAAGGGCATACTAGATATTGCCAAATCCGGAATGGGTTTTGTAATGGTACAGGGATTAGAGAATGATATATTGGTTTTTCCGAACGACTTTAATACCGCCTTAAAAGGGGATGAAGTAAGTATTAAAATAACAAAAATTAGACAGGCATCTGGAAAGAAAGAAGGAAAAGTATTGGAGATATTAAAGAGAAAGCAAGTTTCTTTTGCAGGCACCATGCAAGTAAAAGAAAGGACTGCTTTTTTTATACCGAGCAGTGTATTTCCTATGCCAGATATTTATATACCCATGAATAAGTTAAATGGGGCCAAGGACAATGACCGTGTATTGGTTCAATTAACCAAATGGGAAAAAGCCAGTCGCAAACCAGAAGGGGAAGTACTAAAAGTATTTACGCCTGAGCAAGAAAATGATTTGGCCATGCAATCTATAGTGGCAGAAGCAGGTTTTGCTTTGTCCTTTAGTGAAGAGGTAATTGAATTTGCTAAATCTTTAACGGATAAAATAGATGCTGCTGAAATTGCAAAACGAAAAGACTATCGTAATGTTCTAACGTTTACTATCGATCCAGTAGACGCTAAAGATTTTGATGATGCAATTTCTTATCAAATTTTACCAAACAAAAATTTAGAGATAGGTGTGCATATTGCAGATGTAAGCCATTTTGTACAACCCAATACCGCCGTAGATAAAGAAGCCTATGAAAGAGCCACTTCGGTGTATTTGCCCGATAGAGTTTATCCAATGCTTCCAGAACGCATTTCCAATGAATTGTGTTCGCTAAGACCAAAGGAAGACAAACTTACTTTTTCGGCATGTTTTGAAGTAGATGCACAAGGGAAGATAGTGGCTACCTGGTTTGGTAAAACTATTATTCATTCGGATAGAAGATTTACTTACGAACAAGTACAAGAAATAATTGATACTAAAATAGGGGATCATTCCAATGAAATTTTATGGCTATTGGATTGGACACAAAAATTACGCAAAACAAGATTTGATAACGGAGCCATTAATTTTTCTTCCCAAGAAGTACGCTTTACTTTGGATGAAAAAGGAAAGCCTACGGGGATTACGATTAAAGAAAGCAAGGAGTCACATCAGTTAATTGAAGAGCTGATGTTAAAAGCCAATCAGTTGATTGCACAAAAAATGGGTCAGGTTAAAATTAAAAAAGAGCCGATTCCTTTTCCATATCGTGTACACGATCAACCCAATGAAGAAAAATTAGCACCGTTTATTGCTTTTGCAAAAAAACACGGCTATCCTTTTGATATTTCTACTCCTACGCACATTGCACATAGTTTTAACGAATTAATGTTGGCCTCTAAAGGAAAACCTGAGCAACATGTATTAGAACAATTGGGCATTAGAACCATGGCCAAAGCGGTGTATACCAGCAATAATATTGGCCACTATGGATTAGGCTTTGAACATTATTGTCATTTTACTTCACCCATAAGAAGGTATCCAGATATTTTAGTACATCGTATTGTACAATCTGTTTTGTTAGAACATCCTATGAATGATTCCGAATTAGAACAAAAATGTGTGCACTGCAGTGAAAGAGAACGTGCTGCGATGGAATCGGAAAGAGCAGCCAATAAATACAAGCAAGTGGAATTTATGCGTGATTATTTAGGGCAAAGCTTTGAAGGAATCATCAGTGGCGTATCAAGTTTTGGATTTTGGGTAGAGACCATCGAACATAAATGTGAAGGACTAGTGAGTATAACTACTTTATCAAAATTTGATGACTTTAGATTGGTAGAATCTGATTATGCTTTAGTAGGCATGAGATCGGGCCGTAAATTTAATATGGGCGATAAAATTACCATTAAAGTAGTGGCTGCTAATTTAGAAAAACGTCAATTGGATTACGAATGGGAAATGAAAAAATCCATTACCGAAGCATAGTTTGTTCCTCAAACACAATGCCTGCTTCCGCTAAACTTTTTAAAATAGGAGTGTAGATAGATGGATGTGTTGGGATATGCAAGCCAGTTAATGGTATTAGGCCTTTTAAATAAGCACAAACACTCATGGCCAAGGGTAACCCTACGGTAGTGGCCATCGCAGTATAGCTTGCATTTTGGCCTGTTTGAGCCATACTACTTTGTACTAAATAATGTTGACCATTAAGTGTATAGCTAAGCTCATGCATCATCAACACTAAGTCTTTGTCAGTAGGTTCCAAGTTCCATTTATTTTCCAATATCCATTGAACAATACGGGCAGGACTGTTTAAGTGAGGGGGTATAAGTGTATCGCTGTTAAAACCTAAATAATCAAACTGTGTTTTAATGGTTTCATTTGTAAGCAATGACTCATACAACTGGGTTAATTTATTTTGCGCTAAATGATGCTTAAACCAATCATGGATGCTGCCATTTTCTTTGGAGGAAATGGTGGTTTCATCGGTTAATCCTAATTGAACAATGGCATGCCATCCTATAAAAAATTGAGGATGTCTTAAGGTGGTTCTTACAAAATCAGTCACTCCTTGCAATGCATAAGTATCAATATAGGGTAAAGAATTTCTATTGGGATAATAGGAATACATTCCATGTAAAGGAACGGTTATGCTGGGGGCGTTTTCAAATAGATGCGAATAGGCAACTGTTTTTTGCTGGCCTTTTTCTAGATAAACAGCGCCCGATTTTCCAGCAAGGACTATATTACTCGCATTCCAGCTTATTTTGTAATGCCAAGGATTATTGTCCGACTCGGGGGCTACCAATCCACCACAATGCGATTTAAACCCAGTAATTTGGCCTCCTTTTGCTTGTATTTTATGAATGAGTTCCATGGCACTCATGTGGTCTATACCAGGGTCTAATCCCATTTCACATAAGAATAAAATTTGCTTGGCATTAATTTCTGCGGCTATTCCGCGCATGTTTTCATCCACATAAGAAGCCGTAAAAAGCGATTTGGAGTAAAGCAAACAATCCTGGGCTACTAAAAAATGTAAGGTAGGAGGCAGCATAGAAACCACTACAGTGGCCTTTTGAATGAGGGCTTGCCTTTCTGCTGCTGTATTGATATCAACACCAACTGCATGACCATTAGGGGCTTGATTCCATTTTGCTTCAGCTACTTTACTATCCCCATCTGCCAATACAATGTACCAGTTGTTTTCAACGGCTTTGTTTTGTAAATACTGAATTAAAACAGTGGCCGATTTACCCGCTCCAATAATTAGAATTTCTGTAGGCATTTTTGTAAGTATAAGTCCTTAAAAATCCGAGCTTTAAAGTTAGCATTTCTTACCCACAACTGTGGATAAATGAAGCTAAAAATTAGGGCTTAAAAATAGCAAAAAAGGGCTTGAAAAGGTATCTTCGTAAATCATCATTTTGGGCCTCAAAAAACACCTCTTTTTGATGTAAAGAAATTAAAACTTATGGAAGATAATATCAACGAAAATTTAGGAACAGAAGCAACTCAAGACAATGACCGTGTCATCAGAGTAAATATTGAAGAGCAAATGAAAACATCCTACATAGATTATTCTATGTCAGTGATTGTGGGTCGTGCTTTGCCTGATGTGCGTGATGGTTTTAAACCAGTGCATCGCAGGGTTTTGTATGCGATGAGTGAATTGGGCAACAACAGCAATAAAGCCTATAAAAAATCGGCACGTATTGTGGGGGAAGTGATGGGTAAATTTCACCCCCATGGTGATAGTGCTATTTATGATACATTGGTGCGTATGGCACAGGAATGGACCATGCGTTATAAATTAGTAGATGGGCAAGGTAATTTTGGAAACCAAGATGGGGATCCACCAGCTGCTATGCGTTATACAGAAGCTAGATTGCAAAAAATTTCTGAAGCTATGTTGGATGATTTGGAAAAAGACACTGTTGATTTCCAATTAAACTTTGATGATAGTTTAGAAGAACCTTCTGTTTTACCTACACGTATTCCTCAATTATTAGTTAACGGATCTTCTGGTATTGCTGTGGGTATGGCTACCAATATGTTGCCGCATAATTTGAATGAAGTAGTAGATGGTTGTATTGCGTATATTGATAACAATGCCATTACTGTAGAAGAATTAATGCAGTATGTGAAAGCACCCGATTTTCCAACAGGAGGCGTGATCTATGGAATGGAAGGAGTGAAGCAAGGATTAATGACAGGACGTGGTAGAGTGGTTTTACGTGGAAAATGCAATGTAGAAACCAAAGCCAATGGCCGTGAATTAATTGTAATCAATGAAATTCCTTACCAAGTTAACAGAGATAATTTAACGGATCGTATTGGTCAGTTAGTAGTAGATAAAACCATTGATGGGATTACCCATGTAAATAACGAAAGTAATAAGCGTGAAGGAACTCGTATTGTAATCGAGCTTCGTAAAGATGCGGTAGCGCAGGTGATCATCAATCAATTATTTAAGTTTACCGAATTACAAACTAGTTATGGTATTAATAATGTGGCTTTAAGTAAAGGCCGTCCTAAAATTTTAAACTTACGCGATTTAGTAAGCGAGTTTATTGAATTTAGAATGGAAGTGGTAATACGTCGTGCTAAGTTTGAATTAAGAAAAGCACAAGAACGCGCGCATATATTAGAAGGTTATTTAATTGCCTTGGATCATTTGGATGAAGTGATTCGTTTAATCAGAAACTCCGCTAATCCAGAAGCTGCTAAGGAAAGTTTAATGACAGCAGGATGGGGCATTTCTGATATTCAAGCTAAAGCCATCTTAGAATTAAGATTGCAACGTTTAACAGGCATGGAGCGGGAGAAGATCAAAGAAGAGTTTGAGCATTTAATGCAAATTATAAAAGCATTGAATGAATTATTAGGAAGTGAACATTTGCGTTTTGAATTAATTAAAACTGAATTATTAGAAGTAAAAGAAAAGTTTGGAGACGAGCGTAAAACAGAGATTCAATATTTAGCGGATGAAATGAAATTAGAAGATTTAATTGAAGAAGAAGATGTGGTGATTACGATTTCTCATTTAGGTTATATTAAGAGAACCGCTGTTTCAGAATACCGTCAACAAAAAAGAGGTGGTCGTGGTGCCATGGGTACCAAAACAAGAGATGAGGATTTTGTAGAGCATTTATTTATTGCTTCTACCCACGATACCATGTTGTTCTTTACAGAAAAAGGAAGATGCTTCTGGTTGCGTGTGTATGAAATACCTGAAGGAGAAAAAACTAGTAAAGGACGTGCTGTTCAAAACTTAATTCAAATTCCTCCTGATGATAAAGTAAAAGCCATTATTGAAGTACGTAAATTAGATGATAAAGAATATGTACAAAATCACTTCATCATTTTATGTACCAAGCGTGGTATTATTAAGAAGACTTGTTTAGAAGATTTTAGTCGTCCAAGAGTAAGTGGTGTCAATGCCATTACTATTAACGAAGGAGATGAATTATTAGCTGCTCGTTTAACCGATGGAAACAACGAAGTAATGATGGCTGTGAAATCAGGTAGGGCCATTCGTTTCCCTGAGGAGAAAGTACGTCCAACAGGTCGTGGTGCGATTGGAGTTGCAGGTATTGAAGTGGACAATGATAATGACGAAGTGGTAGGTTTAGTTTGTGTGCATAAAGAAGATAAAGAACGTACCATATTAGTAGTGAGTCAACAAGGGTTTGGTAAAAGAACAGCCATTGAGGAATACAGAATTACCAACCGAGGTGGTAAAGGTGTTAAAACCATTAACGTGACCGAGAAAACTGGTAGTTTAGTTGGTATTATGGATGTGCTAGAAAAAGAAGACTTGATAATTACTTGTAAATCAGGGGTGACGATTAGAACAAGAATTACAGACATTCGTGAAGCTGGCCGTGCAACACAAGGCGTAACCTTAATTCGTTTGGATGAGGGGGATGAAATTGCCGCTACTTCTAAGATTGAAGAGCAAGATGAATCAAGCGCAGAAATTGATGAAACCATTGCCTCTGATGCTTC
>CANFOM010000030.1 GCA_947448725.1 Bacteroidota bacterium | reverse complement strand
GCGGACCGGACGGGACTCGAACCCGCGACCTCCGCCGTGACAGGGCGGCATTCTAACCAACTGAACTACCGATCCTTGCTTCGTGGATAAATCCACTAATAAGGGCTGCAAAGATAAGGGGAAACTGCTTTTTTAAACAAATCTTTTATTAAAAAAGCTTTATTATTTTTACATCCCAATAGAAGCTTATGCCAGTATACCCAAATCGACAGTTTTTAGATTTTGAACAACCTATTAAAGACTTGTATGAACAGATAGATGCGACTAAAAAATTAGCCGAAAAAAATCCAAAAATAAATTTATCTGCTACCATTAATCAATTAGAGCAATCTATTGTAGATAAGCGTAAAGCAATCACAGCAAGCCTTTCGCCTTGGCAGAGAGTACAATTAAGTCGCCATCCTGATAGACCTTATACTTTAAAGTACATTCAAAATATGTGCGATAAGTTTATAGAATTACATGGCGACCGCAATGTAAAAGACGATAAAGCCATGGTGGGTGGATTCGCCGAATTGGATGGTCATACAGTAATGATGATTGGACAGCAAAAGGGCAGTAATACCAAAGCGCGTCAATTACGCAACTTTGGGATGGCCAACCCCGAAGGCTACCGAAAAGCCCTTAGATTGATGAAATTAGCTGAGAAGTTCAATAAACCGGTTGTTTGTTTGATAGATACCCCAGGGGCATTTCCAGGCTTAGAAGCGGAAGAAAGAGGCCAGGGAGAGGCCATTGCGCGCAATATCTATGAAATGATTCGTTTAAAAGTGCCTATCATCATTTGTATTATAGGGGAAGGGGCCAGTGGTGGCGCATTGGGCATTGGTGTGGGGGATAAAACCCTGATGATGGAAAATACCTGGTACACCGTTATTTCTCCTGAAAGTTGTAGTTCCATTTTATGGCGTAGTTGGGATAAGAAAGAAGTTGCAGCAGAACAATTAAAGTTAACGGCCAATGATATGAAAGGCTTTGGCTTAATTGATGAAATTGTGCCTGAGCCAGTAGGCGGGGCACATTGGAGTTATACCGAAGCAGCTGCTTTATTAAAAGAGAAAATTATCGCAGCATTAGCATCGGTTAAAGACATTGCACCAGCCACTCGTGTCGAAAACAGAATTGAAAAATACTGTAAAATGGGCTTCTGGGAGGAAGCGTAATAATATTTAATTATCTTTAATCCCATGTTAAGAAAAACCCTACAAGGAACTGGTGTTGCTTTGGTAACTCCATTTAAAAAAGACAAATCCATTGATTTTACTGCGCTCGAAAATTTAATCGACATTCAAATTGAAGGTGGCTTAGATTATATAGTAACATTAGGCACCACTGGTGAGTCGGTGGTATTATCGGATCAAGAAAAAATAGAAGTATTTAATTGCACGGTTAAAAAAGTAAATGGTCGTGTGCCTATTGTGATTGGTATTGGAGGAAACGATACTGCTGCAGTGATAAAATCTTTTAGCAAATTTGATTTAACAAAAGTGGTAGCCATTTTAAGTGTTACCCCTTATTACAATAAACCTTCTCAAGAGGGATTGTTTCAGCATTATGTTGCTTTAGCCGATGCTGCACCTAAACCTATTATTTTATACAATGTACCAGGACGTACTGGTCGAAATATGTCTGCCGCTACCACACTTCGTTTAGCAGTTCATCCAAATATTGCAGGTATTAAAGAAGCGGGTCCGGAAATGGCACAGATGATTGCTATTTTAAAAGATAGACCTACTGATTTTTTAGTAGTGAGTGGGGATGATGAAATTGTGATGGCACAAATAGCTTGTGGCGCAGATGGTGTAATAAGTGTTGCGGCGAATGCTTTTCCTAAACCTTTTTCTGATATGATTCGCTTTGCAATGGCAGGCGATTTTTCAATGTCCAAAAGAATCAACGATTTATTGGTGGAAGGCTATTCGTATATGTACGAAGAAAACAATCCTTCAGGAATAAAAGCTTTTATGTTTGAGCAGGGAATGATTGAAAATGAATTGCGTTTGCCTTTGGTTCCAGTAAGTGCGCCTTTGCAACAAAAAATTCATGACTACTTGCAGCGTTATATAAGTCTGTAAGTATTTATTTTTATTAGTTCAGTTTTTTCTTAATGGCTTGTAATTTCATTAAAGCTTCAACGGGCGTTAAATTATTAATATCCATTTCATCTAATTCTTTTCGGATAGATTCAAAAGTTTCGGTGTGTGCATCAAAAATAGATAATTGATATTTTGCATTGGGTTCTTGTACACTAGGGGTTGCTAAGTTTTGACTACCCTGATTTTTCAATTCCATTTCTTTTAAAATTTCATTGGCTCTATTCACTAAAATATTGGGCATACCCGCCATTTTAGCTACATGGATACCAAAGCTATGCGTGCTGCCACCTTTGGTTAATTTGCGTAAGAAAATTATTTTATTGCCTACTTCCTTATGACTCACATGATAATTGTGCACGGTGGATAGTTGTGCTTCTAAATCATTTAATTCATGGTAGTGCGTTGCAAAAAGTGTTTTGGGCTTTTGTTTGGATTGATGCAAGAATTCAACAATACTCCATGCAATGGAAATGCCATCATAGGTAGAAGTGCCTCTTCCAATTTCATCCAACAATATTAAGCTGCGGGCGCTTATATTATTTAAGATGCTAGCGGTTTCCAGCATCTCCACCATAAAAGTAGATTCACCTGCATTTAAGTTATCATTGGCACCTACGCGGGTAAATATTTTATCGGTGAGTGGGATAGAAGCTGCTTGTGCAGGAACATATGCGCCCATATGCGCCATTAAAGTAATTAAAGCGGTTTGTCTTAACACCGCACTTTTACCACTCATATTAGGTCCTGTTAAAATAATAATTTGTTGGGTGGCTGGATCTAAGAAAACATCATTGGGAATATAGGCCTGATCTATGGGTAAACTTTTTTCAATCACAGGATGTCTACCAGCGGTTATATTTAAATTGGCGTCTTCGGTTAAAGTAGGTTTACAATATTTATTATCTTTGGCTATTTGGGCAAAGCATAACAAACAATCCAGCACACCAATTAATTGTCCATTTTTTTGGATAGCACCCATTTCGGTAAACACAGCATCTAATAACTGTTGATACAATTCATGCTCAAGAGTTAAAATTTTATCTTCGGCCCCTAGTATTTTTTCTTCGTAAATTTTTAATTCGGGCGTGATATATCTTTCGGCGGTAGTAAGCGTTTGTTTGCGAATCCATTCGGCAGGCACTTTGTTTTTATGTACATGGGTTACTTCTAAATAATAACCATACACATTATTGTAGCCAATTTTTAAAGAAGATATTCCAGTGATTTCTGCTTCTTTGTTTTGTATTTGTGTTAGAAAATCTTTTCCTCCACTCGATATATTTCTTAATTCATCCAAGCTTTCAGAAATACCTTCTTTAATAAAACCACCTTTAACTATCGTAGCAGGGGGTTGTTCTTGTAAAGTATTTAAAATAGCATTTTTACTTTTATCACAAACCGCTATATCGGAAGCAATTTGTTGTAAGTAATGATTTGCATTTTTGGCAAGTAGGCTTTTTATAGTAGTGGCGGCTTCTAAAGATTTTGCCAATTGAACCAATTCGCGCGGCTGAATTTTACGGGTAGATAATTTGCTGGCCAATCTTTCTAAGTCGCCACAGGATTCTATTAATTCGCCTAATTCATTGGAAGTGGCACTATCTTCTAATAAATTACTTACCGCATTTAGTCGATTATTAATTTGTTCTAATGATTGTAAAGGAAATACCAACCATCTTTTTAACAATCTTGCCCCCATGGGACTTTTAGTGGCATCCATAATTTCTAACAATCCTTTTCGATCTGCGCCGTTACCAATCAATTCTAAATTTCGAATGGTAAATTTATCCATCCATAAAATTTCTTCTCTTACTATATTTTTTATGGTATGTATATGTTGTAAATGTGGATGCTCGGTTTCTTTTAAATAATGCAAGATGGCACCTGCCGCCATGATGCCCATTTTTTGATCTGCAATGCCAAAGCCTTTTAAAGTACTTGTCTGAAATTGCTTTAATAAAAGTTCGGTAGCAAAAGCTTCGTCAAAAATCCAACTATCTAATCCATACGTATAAAATCCATTACCAAAGCTTTCCTTAAACGCTGCTTGATAATTTTTAGGATGTAGAATTTCGGCAGGTTGTAAACTTTGTAATAATTTATCTAAATAATCGGTATTGCCTTCGGCGATTAAAAATTCACCAGTAGTAATGTCTAAAAAAGCAATGCCGCCTTTTTCATTTTCAATATAAATAGCTGCTAAGAAATTATTGTTTTTATGTTCTAATAATTTATCGTTGGTCGCAATGCCGGGCGTAAGCATATCAGTCACACCTCTTTTTACAATACCCTTTACATTTTTTGGATCTTCTAACTGATCGCATATAGCTACTCTATGGCCTGCTTTGACCAATTTGTGCAAGTAAGTATCTAAGGAATGATGAGGAAATCCGGCCAATTCACTGGAAGAAGCTGCTCCATTGTTTCTTTTAGTAAGGGTGATGCCTAAAACCTTGGAAGCAACTATGGCATCTTCACCAAATGTCTCGTAAAAATCACCTACGCGGAACAACAAAATGGCATCGGGATATTTTTGTTTAATAGCCCGGTGTTGTTGCATGAGTGGCGTATCGGCACTTGATTTTGACATGGTGGACAAACCTACATAATTTTTCATAAAAAGCCTACTTTTGCGTATGCGCAAACTAACCATGGACGAGTTGGGACGAAAGTCGGTGGCCGACTTTAAGTTGGCCAACAAAAAGCCCATTGTAGTGGTGATGGACAATATACGTAGTATGCACAATGTGGGTAGTGTTTTTAGAACAGCCGATGCTTTTTTAATCTCAGGTATTTGTTTGTGTGGGTTTACACCACAGCCTCCTCATAGAGACATTCAAAAAACGGCATTAGGTGCCACAGATTCGGTGGATTGGTTGTATTACGAACAAACAGCCGCCGCGGTACTTGCCTTAAAAGAGCAGGGCTATAAAGTATATGCGATTGAACAAACCCAAGGCAGTATATCTTTGGAAAATTTCAAAAGCCATTTAACTCAACAAGAAAACAATTCAGTGGCATTTGTTTTTGGCAATGAAGTTGAGGGGGTGAGCAATGAAGTGTTGACCATTTGTGATGGAGCGGTGGAAATTCCACAATATGGCATGAAACATTCCTTAAATATTTCCATAGCAGCTGCTATTGTTTTATGGGAGATGGTTAGATAGGGGGTTCAATAAAAAATATTATTTTAAAATTGGAGTAAAAATTAGAGTAACAATATGTCGGTAGTTAAAAATTATTTGAGTTTGGTAAAGTTTTCACATACCATTTTTGCATTGCCCTTTGCATTGATAGGTTTTGTGTTGGGGGTAAGAGCACAGTGGATGGCTCAAATGCCGGTAGAACATTTTTTCTTAAAACTTTTTTTGGTTTTAATATGTATGGTAAGTGCACGTTCCACTGCGATGGCTTTTAATAGATATTTGGATCGTCATTTTGATCAATTAAATCCAAGAACTGCCATTAGAGAAATTCCAGCAGGTATTATTAAGGCCGAAAAAGCATTATTATTTGTTTTTATCAATATGGGTGTTTTTATATTGGCTAGTTTTTTTATCAATAATATTTGTTTTTATTTATCTCCTGTAGCGCTTTTTGTTATTTTATTTTATAGTTATACCAAAAGGTTTACGTATTTATGCCATTTGGTTTTAGGTATTGGTTTGTCTCTAGCACCCATTGGCGCTTATTTAGCGGTAACAGGAAGCTTTGCAGTATTACCTTTGCTATTTTCTTTTGCTGTTATTTTTTGGGTGAGTGGCTTTGATATTATTTATGCATTGCAGGATATTGATTTTGATCAATCACAATCCTTATACTCTATTCCAAGCTATTGGGGATTAAACAAAGCACTGACCATTGCAAGACTACTTCATGTGTTATCGGCTGGTTTTGTGATTGCTGCTTATTTTGTTGGCGGCTTTCATTTTATGTATTTAATAGGCTTGCTTGTTTTTGTGGGCATGCTTATTTATCAAAACAGTATCGTTAAGCCCAATGACTTAAGTAAAGTAAATATTGCTTTTATGACGGCCAATGGAATTGCGAGCATTGTGTTTAGTGTATTTGTAATTACTGCATTGGTGTTAGAAATGATGAATAACTCTAATAACAACTTTATTCATTTTAATTAAATAGTAAACCTTGGCTAGAATTATTTGTATAGATTATGGTGGGAAAAGATGCGGTTTAGCAGTGACCGATCCTTTGCAAATTATTGCAACGGCCTTAACCACTGTAGACACCAAAGACCTATTCATATTTTTAGCTGATTATTTTAAAAAGGAACCAGTTGAATTAATTTTAATTGGAGAGCCACTTAATTTGGACAATACCCCCACCGATGCTACGCCGCTGGTGAAAAAAGCTATTATTGATTTAGGTAAAAAATTTCCAACCATTCCCATTCAAACAGTGGATGAACGCTATAGTTCAAAAAATGCGGTTCGAGCCATGGTAGAGATGGGGATGAAGAAATTAGACCGTCGAGATAAAAAAACCATTGATCGGGTGGCAGCTACCATGTTATTGCAGGAATATCTTACCAACCGTTCGTAAAAGCCATCTTTTATTGATAACTTTGCAGCCAATATAATTTTGTTGTATGATTTTACCAATTGTTGCCTACGGTGCAACTATTTTAAGAAAAATTAGTTTACCCATTGCGGCAGACCATGCTCAATTGGCTACCCTTATCGAAGATATGTGGGAGACCATGTACGAGAGCAATGGAGTAGGGTTGGCTGCGCCACAAGTAAATAAGAACATTCGGTTGTTTGTAATGGACAGTGCTCAAATTTTTACCAACAGAGAGGAAGAAGACGAAGTATATCCAGATGCACCCGGTATTAAAAAGGTTTTTATCAACGCCAAAGTACTTGAAACAGGTGGTAAGGATTGGGTATACAATGAGGGTTGTTTAAGTATCCCAAAAATTAGAGAAGATGTAACCAGGTCCGAAACAGTTACTTTGTCCTATATGGATGAAAATTTTGTAGAACATACCGAAACTTTTAATGGCATGACGGCCAGAGTGATTTTGCACGAATACGATCATATTGAAGGAAAATTATTCATCGATTATTTAAAGCCCTTGCGTCGTAAAATTTTACAAGGGAAATTGAATGATATTTCTAAGGGTAAAGTGAAAGTGGATTATAAAATGATTCTACTTAAATAACACTTAGCTTTATTAGCAGTTAAACTAAAATATGCCATCTAAATTCATTAAATATTTTTTATTGGCAAGCTTACTGCCTATCCTCCATATAAAGGCGGTTGCTCAGGATTCTACGATTAATGAGCAGGGTCAAAAGTTTACACTTACGGATGCGATTGTGCGCAATCATTTTGATTACAAAGAAATTTTACAAAGAATTAAAGAGGATACTAGTTTTTACAAAGCATTTAAAACATTACGCACCATTGGATACAGTTCTTACAACTTTATTGAAATGAAAGATAAGAACGAAAAGGTAGTAGCAACTTTAAATAGTAAAACCAAACAAACCAGAAAAGACAATTGTAGATCGATGGAAGTGTTGGAGGAAACTACTTCTGGCAACTTACGCAATGCCGCTGGAGAGTATAATTATGTTACACCTTCTTTGTACGCTAGTTTGTTTTTTACCAAAGGAACTATTTGTGGGGAAACCAATATAGTGTTAGGTAAAAAAAGAGTGGTGCAAGGTAGCAGTATGGAAAAAGCAAAGGAGCAATTAAAAATGTTGTTTTTTAATCCAGGAAAGAAAATACCCGGCATTCCTTTTATAGGCAATAAGCTTGATTTGTATGATGAGTCGGCGCACGAATTGTACGATTACAAATTAGATTATGTCGATTACCATGGCCAATTGGCTTATGTATTTGATGTACAACCTAAACCAGATTTAGGATTTTTTAATAAGGACAGAGTGGTGGTGGATCAAATGATTACTTGGTTTAATCCCAAAACATTAGAAGTATTAGGGCGCAATTATTCCTTAAGTTATAAAGCGGGGGTGTACGATTTTAATGTGCAAATGGAAGTAGAGATGACTTATTTTAACGGACAGTTGGTACCAAAAATTTTAAGATACAAAGGCAACTGGGATGTGATTTTCAAAAAAAGAGAACGTGGTTTATTTACAGCCACTTTATTTGATTACAAAGCAGGTGAATAAGGAAAGCTTTGGGAGCATGCTAATACTTTTTAAAACTAAGCTTTTAAGAAACTAGTTTCAATATATTTTACTACTTCAATTAAACTTCCAGTTTCTTTAAATACGCGCAGTTGTTGATCGGCGCCGGTTCCATTGGTAAAAATATCTTTTACTTTTTCTAAGTGAGCTCTGCTGCCCAATTCATCGGCAACGCTATCTACGAAATCTAGTAGCTCATGGATTAAATCTACAACAGGCACTTCTTTTTCTTTTCCAAAGTCTATTAATTTTCCATCAATGCCATATCTGCTCGCCCTCCATTTATTTTCATTGATTAAGGCACGTTGGTAATTAATGAAATTGATATTTTGTCGACGTAGGTTAAATATTTTAGCGCAAATAGCTTGAAAAAAAGCAGCGATGGTAATGGTTTCTTGAACCGTCATGGGCACATCGCAAATTCTAAATTCAACGGTGTTAAATACTGGGTGCACGCGTAAATCCCACCATATTTTTTTACCATCATCAATACAATTTGTTTTGATGAGTAACTGAATAAACTTTTCATAGGCTTCAATACTTTCAAAAGTATCTGGGATGCCTGTTCTTGGAAATTTATCAAATACTTTACTGCGGTAAGATTTATAGCCTGTGTTGCGCGCTTCCCAAAAAGGAGAATTGGTACTTAATGCATAAATATGTGGTAAAAAGTACCTAGCGGTATTGGCAATTTGTATAGCCATACTTCTGTCTTCAATACCTACATGCACATGCAATCCAAAAATTAAATTACTTCGGGCTGCTTGTTGCAATTCATTTAAGATAGCTTGATAGCGTGATTGATCAGAAACCAATTGTGTCTCCCATAAACTAAAAGGGTGGGTGCCCGATGCGCCAATACTATAGCCCAATCCACCTGCTACTTCCGAAACATGGGTTCTTAGTTCTAAAACTTCTTTATAAGCCTCATCTACATTTTGACAAATTCCAGTGCCTACTTCCACCACCGCTTGGTGCATCTCGGCTTTAATCTTGTCTTTAAATTTTTTCTGTCCTTCGTTGACAATAGTTTGCTGATGGCTTTTTAATTCCTTAGTGGAAGGGTCCAGTACCATGTACTCTTCTTCTACCCCAATGGTAAATTGATTTAATTGCGTTGTTGCCATCGGTATGAAATTACTTAAATTTTTACTCTGCGGATAAAAAAAATACCCCGTCTCTAAAATTGCGACGGGGTAGGGAATTTTTTAAAGGAAGAGGATCTTCGAGTTTCGATTATCTGTGGTAAGAATTTTCGGTTTCGTTTTCTCTTTCCTTGTCATAGGCTTTGATAATGGCTTTTACTAATTTATGCCTTACCACGTCTTCCTCATCTAATTGAATATGAGCAATGCCTTCAATATTTTGCAATATGCGAGAGGCTTTTTCCAATCCACTTTTTTGATTCCTAGGTAAATCCACCTGGGTAGGGTCTCCTGTAATAATGGCTTTGGCATTGGATCCGATACGTGTCAAAAACATTTTAATTTGTAAATCATTGGCATTTTGAGACTCGTCCAAGATAATAAAGGCATTGTCTAAAGTACGACCTCTCATATAGGCCAAGGGGGCAATTTCAATTGTACGTGTGGTCATATAATAACCCAATTTATCGGCAGGTATCATATCATCTAGCGCATCATACAAGGGGCGTAAATAAGGATCAATTTTTTCTTTTAAATCACCAGGTAAAAAGCCTAAGCTTTCACCTGCTTCAACGGCAGGGCGAGTTAAAATAATTTTCTTTACCACTTTATTCTTTAAGGCTCTTACTGCTAAGGCTACTGCGGTATAGGTTTTTCCAGTACCAGCAGGTCCAATAGCAAATACAATATCATTTTTGTCGGCAGCCTGCACCATTTTTTTCTGGTTGGCTGTTCTGGCTCTAACGGTTTTACCATTGGGGCCAAAAACCAATACTTCATTGGGATTTTTGTCAATAAAATTATCGATCACCTCTGCGTCATCGCCTCCTAAAATTTGTTCAAAGTAGTTTTCACTCAAATGGCCATTGCGTTGCATGTACTGAATGATCAAGTCAATTTTTTCTTTGGCTAAATCAATCTGCTCTGGTGCGCCGCTTAGTTTAATCTGAGTACCTCTTGATAAAATTTTTAGTAATGGAAATTTCTTTTTTAAGATGTCGAACTTGTTGTTGTTAACGCCGAAAAATTCAATAGGGTTAACGGTTTCTAAATTGATGATGGTTTCAGTCAATGGATTAGAATTTAAAGGTTAGTATTATTTTTTATCACCCTAACATAAATTTAAATTAACTAAAACAAAATAACAAGGATTAAATACGCACAAATGTGCATTACTTAAATTGATAACATTAGGTACTTAATTTGTTAAAGAAGAGGTAACATTAAAGGCTATAAACCTCCGCAAAACGAATGCTGTTAGGAATTACTATAAGGAGCTGCTATAAGGCTTTACTGTAAGAAATTGTTAGAAGGGGTTGCTAAAAAAGATGGCTACTATTACTATGCTTGTTTCAAAGAAGCAATCATGGCAATAGGGTCGGCTGCTTTAAACACAGTAGTTCCAGCCACCAGTACATCGGCACCAGCTTTCACTAAAGTGGCAGCATTGTTCAAATCCACACCGCCATCAATTTCAATAAGGGTAGTAGCATGGGCATTGGTAATAATTTGCTTTAATGCTTTTACTTTCTCATAAGTGGGCTCGATAAATTTTTGTCCGCCAAATCCAGGATACACACTCATCACACAAACCAAATCAATCTCTTTTATAAAAGGAGCAAGAACAGACACATCGGTATCTGGATTTATGGCAACGCCCGCTTTCATGCCTTGGGCTTTAATTTGTGCGAGGGTATCTAATAAATTGGGACAGGCTTCATAATGCACAGTTAAAATATCTGCGCCAGCTTTTTTAAATGCTGCAATGTATTTTTCGGGCTGTACAATCATTAAGTGCACATCACATACTTTACTAGTGGCTTTTCTTATTTGTTCGATAACTGGTAATCCAAAACTAATATTAGGAACAAAACTTCCATCCATCACATCTAAGTGAAAATATTCCGCTTCGCTTTCATTAAGCATGGCACAAGCTTCCCCGAGTTTTAAAAAATTAGCTGCTAATAATGAAGGTGCAATGATAGACATAGGATCAATTTGGTACAAAGGTGTATTTTTTTTGATGATTTTACAATTAATATGACTTAATTGTGACATAAATAAGGCTGTTTAATGACTTAAATTAGCTTGACGAATCATTTTAGTATTTACTTTTGACTCCAATTAATAATCGTATGAAACAAATTAGCTTTTTATTTTTATTGGCATTATTAGCCTTGACCGCTCAAGCGCAGGACTCTGTATTATTTGCAGGGGAACATCATTTTAAAAACATTCATCAACTTACCAATAGCGGTGACAATGCCGAAGCCTATTGGAGCTTTGATAGCAAACGTATTACCTTTCAAAGAACCAACCCAAAAGAAGGGATTAATTGTGATCAAATTTTTATGGGGGTAGTACCTACAAAAATTACTGATGCATTTACTTATAAATCTATAAGTGGTGGTAAGGCAAGAACTACCTGTTCTTATTTTACAAAAGATGGAGCACACATTATATATGCATCCACAAAAAATGGGGGAGACGATTGTCCGCCTGCGGTGGATCGCGCCAAATATGGTAATAAATACATTTGGCCTTTATACAGCAGCTATGATATTTTTATGGCCGATACCAGTGGAAAAATTATTAAACAATTAACCAAATCCGATGGGTATGATGCAGAAGGTACTTTATCCTACGATGGTAAAAAAATGATTTACTGCAGCGTGAAAGATGGCGACTTAGATTTATATGTAATGGAATTAGCTACCGGTAAAGAAATTAAAGTGACCAATACTTTGGGTTATGATGGTGGTGCTTGGTTTAGTCCTGATGGAAAGAAAATTGTTTGGAGAGCAAGTAGGCCAACTGCTCCAGAGGAAGTAGAGGAATACAAAAGTTTATTGAAAGAAGGTTTGGTCGCACCTACTAAAATGGAAGTATGGGTAGCCAATGCGGATGGAACCAATGCAAAACAAATTACCAATTTAGGACAAGCCAATTGGGCACCTAATTTCACCCCCGACGGAAAACATATCATTTTTTGCAGTAACCACGAGTACAAGCGCGGTTTTCCTTTTAATATGTATTTAATTGACCTAGAAGGAAATCATTTGGAAAAAATTAGCCGCGATAAGGGCTTTGATGCTTTTCCTATGTTTAGCCCAGATGGGAAAAAAATCATGTTCTCTTCCAATAGAAATAATGGAGGAACCAGAGATACCAATTTATTTGTAGCGGATTGGGTAGATTAGTTCATTAAAATGGATATATTAGCTCAGTCAAATTGACGCTACTACATTTAAATTTTAAACATGAATACAGGTTTATTGCATTTGCACAATCTTTTAAGATGGGTTATTTTAATTACTTTGATCCTGTCTATTGCTAAATTAATGACCAAGCAAGACGCACTTAAGACAAGTAAAATTTTATTAATAAGTGCCCATACCACTTTGGTCCTAGGCCTTTACCAGTACTTTTTTGGACCAGTAGGCTTTCAATTGATTAGCCAGGCGGCAGGGGGCATGAAAGAGGCGATGAAGGATGCGGCTGGCCGTTTTTGGGCCGTGGAGCATATCTTATCCATGGTAATTGCTATAGTTTTAATCACGATTGGACACATCAAATACAAAAAGGGGGGTAAGCCAAGCACGACAAGTACTTTTTACCTCATTGCTTTATTGCTAATTTTATCCGCAATTCCTTGGCCTTTTAGGGCTGGAATCGGTCGCCCATGGTTCCCAGGATTATAATTATCTAACTAATTGATTTTCAACATATTTTAAAGGAGAACGCCCAGTTCTCCTTTTATTTTGCTTATTTCGCAATATTTCGGGGTGAATTTTTCATAATTCCATTCATTTCCATATCTTTGCAACCCCAAAATAAGTATGTCAAAACAACCGCTGATTAAACAAGATGGAGTTATTATTGAAGCAATGAGCAACGCCATGTTCAGAGTTAAATTAGAAAATGGACATGAAATTTTGGCGACGATCTCTGGTAAAATGCGCATGCACTATATCAGAATTTTGCCAGGGGATAAAGTGGGTTTGGAAATGAGTCCTTACGATTTAACTAGAGGAAGGATCAATTTCAGACATAAGTAATTGAGAGATAATTAGAAGGAAATAAATATTTAAAAATAAAAAGATGAAAGTTAGAGCATCCATTAAAAAACGTAGTGCCGATTGCAAGATCGTGAAGCGTAAAGGTAAATTATACGTTATCAACAAAAAGAATCCTCGCTTTAAGCAAAGACAAGGATAATTATCTAAATACAAATAACAAAAAACCAGTTTTAAAATATGGCTCGTATTGCCGGTATAGACTTACCAAAAAACAAAAGAGGAGAGATAGGACTACAGTACATCTTCGGTATTGGACATTCTACTGCTCAGTACATCTTAAACAAAGCAAACATCAGTTACGATAAAAAAGTAAATGAGTGGAACGACGATGAGCAAACAGCAATTCGTAATATCATCAATGCTGAATTTAAAGTAGAAGGTGCTTTACGTAGTGAAGTTTCTATGAGTATTAAGCGTTTGTTAGACATTGCTTGTTACCGTGGTTTACGTCACAGAAAAGGTTTACCTGTTCGTGGTCAACGTACAAAAACTAACTCACGTACTCGTAAGGGTAAGCGTAAGACAGTTGCTGGTAAGAAAAAAGTAGCTAAGAAATAATTTATTCGAATAAAAATTGGATCCTACTAAAAAAGTAGGGGAGATTTTATTAAAAACCCGTTTCTATTATAAGTAACAACAAGTAATAAAAACACACCTCAAAAAAAATGGCAAAACCAATCAAAGCACAAAACAGTGCAAAAGCGGCTTCTAAGAAAAGAGTCGTTAAAATTGATGCATCTGGCGAAGTTCGTATCAGTGCAACTTTCAACAATCTAATTATTGCTTTCACTAATAAAGCCGGTCAAGTGATTAGCTGGAGCAGTGCTGGTAAAATGGGCTTCAGAGGTTCTAAAAAGAACACTCCTTATGCAGCTCAAATGGCAGCAGCAGATGCAGCAAAAGTAGCTTCTGATGCAGGTGTTAAAAGAGTAGAAGTATTCGTTAAAGGTCCAGGTTCTGGACGTGAAGGCGCAATTCGTTCTATTTCTCAATCAGGAATTGAAGTGATCGCAATTCGCGATGTAACGCCAATGCCACACAATGGTTGTCGTCCTCCAAAACAAAGAAGAGTTTAATTTTTTTATATAACCAACAAGGGTGCATCATTCATTTTAGATTTTTACTGATGACGCATCGACACTAAAAAATCACAATACAAGAATTATGGCACGTTACACAGGCCCCAAAACCAAAATCTGTCGCATTTTCGGCGAACCTATTTTAGGAAACGCAAAATGGTTAGGCAAAAACAGCAACCCTCCAGGCCAGCACGGCGCACAACGCAAGCGCAAGCAATTAGGAGAGTACGCTTTACAGTTAAGAGAAAAACAAAAAGCTAAGTACACTTATGGTGTATTAGAGAGACAATTCCGTAAAACATTTGAAGAAGCATCTCGTATTAAAGGTGTAACAGGTGAAAACTTGATCAAATTATTGGAGTCTCGTTTAGACAATACCATTTTTAGAATGGGTTTAGCAGCAAGCCGTCCCGAAGCACGTCAATTAGTTGCGCACAAACACATTACCGTTAATGGTGATGTTACCAATGTGCCTTCTTATACTTGTCGCCCAGGTGATGTAATTGCTTACCGTCCAAAAAGTGCACACAACAGTTCTATCGTTAGCAAACAACGTGGAAGAAACACTAAGTTTAGCTGGGTAGATTGGAATGAAACTACCAACACTGGTACTTTTATTACCATGCCTGAGCGTGAAGCAGTTCCAGAAAATATCAAAGAGCAACTTATTGTCGAATTGTATTCTAAATAGTAGCACTTAACAACATTTCTTCTTAAGAAGAATCAAACAAAAAAAATATTAACATGGCAATATTAAGTTTTCAAAAACCTGACAAAATTGTTTTACAAAAAGCAAACGACTTTGAAGGACAATTCGAATTCCGTCCATTAGAGCCAGGATTCGGTTTAACATTAGGAAACGCTTTAAGAAGAGTTTTATTAAGCTCTTTGGAAGGTTTTGCAATTGTAGGTATCAAAATTGAAGGAGTAGACCACGAGTTTGCTACTTTAAAAGGAATCACAGAAGACGTTACTGAATTAATCTTAAACTTAAAGCAAGTTCGTTTTAAGCGTAAGGCAGATCAAGAAGTTTCTTCTGAAAAAATTACTTTGTCTATTAAAGGCAGCAGCGAATTTAATGCAGGTCATATTGGTGATGCTTCTCAGCAGTTCCAAGTAATGAATCCTGAATTAGTTATTTGTACAATGGATTCAACTTCTAAATTAGAAATTGAATTAACCATTAGCAAAGGACGCGGTTACATTCCTGCTGAAGAAAATAAATTAAAAGATATGCCATTTGGTTATATCGCTATCGATTCTATTCACACGCCCATCAAGAACGTTAAGTACGCAATTGAAAACTATCGTGTGGAGCAAAGAACCGATTATGAAAAATTAATTTTAGATGTGGCTACCGATGGTACCATTCATCCTGAAGATGCTGTTAAGCAAGCTTCTAGAATTTTAATTCAACATTTGATGATCATCACCGATGAGAACATCACTTTTGACAATAAAGAAGATAAGAAAGAAGATGTAGTGGATGAGCAAGTATTGCAATTAAGAAAAGTATTGAAAACTCCATTAGAGGATTTAGACCTTTCTGTTCGTGCATTCAATTGCTTAAAAGCTGCTAAAATTAATAGCTTAAGTGAACTAGTTCAATATGAGCAAGAAGACTTGATGAAGTTTAGAAACTTTGGTCAAAAATCTTTATCTGAAATTGAGCAAGTTTTAATCGAAAGAGGATTAAGCTTTGGAATGGATTTGGGTAAATTAGGATTAGACAAATTAGATTTACAATAGTCTTTAGGCTAGCAGTAGGTCACTATTTATAACGAGCGAAAGCTCAAACCTCACAATTCCTGACACGGTGTGGGGATAAAACTTAAAAGTCATGCGTCACGGAGACAAACAAAACAATTTGGGTAGAAAAAAGGCACACAGAGATGCCTTATTAATGAATTTAGCTTGCCAAGTAATTACGCACAAGCGTATCGTTACTACCTTAGCTAAAGCAAAAGCTTTAAGAACTTATGTAGAGCCATTAATTACCAAAACAAAGAAAACAAGTAGCAAAGAGGAAATTAGCCACAACCACAGAGTTGTGTTTAGCTATTTGAATGATAAAGAAGCTGTAAAAGAGTTATTTACCGTAGTAGCCCCTAAAATTGCTGCTCGTCCAGGTGGATACACTCGTATCATCAAATTAGGCATTCGTCCAGGGGACAATGCCGAAAAAGCGATGATTGAGCTAGTTGACTTTAACGAAGTGTATGGCAATTCAATAGCTACAGCTGGCGAACCTGCTAAGAAAACACGTCGTAGCAAATCAACTGCAACCGCTACTAAAAAAGCACCTGCTAAGAAGGCTATAGAAGAAGCTCCAGCAGCGGATGCTACTGAAACGGCTACTGATTCACCTGAAACAGCTGCTGAATAATGATTTTAACGAATTAACATACAAGGCAAGACTAACCGTCTTGCCTTTTTTTTGCTCTTTTTCGCCATTTCTTTTGAATTAGACATAATGTTTAAAAGTTATTATGGAAAAGTAAAAAAATGTATCTTTTTTTGCATAACAAAACACGACAACCCAAATGAGCGCACAACCAGCAATATTAGTTCTAGCCGATGGACATGTTTTTCATGGCCAAGCCTTTGGAAAAATTGGAACCACCACTGGTGAAATTTGTTTTAATACAGGCATGACCGGTTATCAAGAAGTATTTACCGATCCTAGTTATACTGGTCAAGTGATTATCATGAACAATGTGCATGTGGGTAATTATGGAGTTAAAGCAACCGATGTAGAAAGCAAGTCGGTAAAAATTCATGGATTAATTGGACGAAACTTAGAAGAAAAATATAGTCGTGCCCAAGCCAATGGAAATTTAAACGATTATTTAGTAGCTAATAATATTGTTTCTATCGAAGGCTTGGATACAAGAGCATTGGTAATTCATGTTCGTAATTCGGGTGCTATGAATTGTATTATCTCTTCTGATAATTTAGAGGTGGAGGCTTTGAAAGCGCAATTGGCTAAAGTGCCAAGTATGGATGGATTAGAATTAGCAAGTACAGTAAGTACCAAAGAAATATATGAGTTAGGGGATACCAGTTCAAAAATTAAAGTATCTGTTTTAGATTTTGGTGTGAAAGAACATATTTTACAATGTTTGGTAGATAGAGGCGCGCATGTTAGAGTTCATCCCGCTAAAACCGATTTTGCTACTTTAAAAGCGTTTAATCCAACTGGTTATTTTTTATCCAATGGTCCTGGAGATCCAGCACCGATGGACTATGCCATCAAAACCATTAAAGAAGTATTGAAAGAAAAGAAACCTGTATTTGGTATTTGTTTAGGCCATCAGTTATTGGCTTTAGCCAATGATATTCCTACTTTCAAAATGCACCATGGTCATCGCGGATTAAATCATCCTGTAAAAAATATCATTACTGGCTTATGTGAAATCACGACGCAAAATCATGGCTTTGGAGTAGATCCTGATGCAGTGCGCAAGCATCCTAATGTGATTGTATCGCATGTAAACTTAAATGACGATTCCATAGAAGGCATTAAATTAAAAGATCGCCCTGCGTTTAGCGTACAATATCACCCCGAAGCAACACCGGGCCCGCACGATAGTAGATACTTATTTGATGATTTCGTATCTTTAATGAAATCGAATTAATTCATTTATACTCAACGCATGTTAGAAATAGCCATCATCAACGGACCTAACTTAAATTTATTAGGAAAAAGAGAACCTGATGTTTACGGGCATGCTAGTTTTGAAGAATTTTTAGAACAACTTAAAAAGGATTTCCCAAAAGTAAATTTCACTTATTTTCAAAGCAATATCGAAGGGGAAATTGTTCAAGCCATTCAAACCCATGGTTTCAACAAAAATGGTATTATATTAAATCCAGCGGCTTATACCCACACTTCGATTGCCATTGGCGATGCGGTAGCTGCCATTAAAACACCTGTTATTGAAGTACATATTAGCAATGTACATGCAAGAGAGGACTTTAGAAAAATCTCCCATGTTTCTGCCAAGTCTGTAGGG
>CANFOM010000029.1 GCA_947448725.1 Bacteroidota bacterium | reverse complement strand
GGTATTTTAAAAGTAATGAATGCCAATGCATTAGGAGTTGCTTCTAACAATACTGTAATCAATGGAGGTACTGTTTTACTAGATAGTGCAGGATATACTATTAATGAACAATTTAATATTATAGGACTTGGTTTTAATAATTTAGGTACCATTAGAAATTTAGGAAAAATTTCAACCTTGGCAGGTAATATTACATTGGCTGGTTCTGCAAGCATAGCATCTTCTGGATATAATACTACCACAAGTGCTGATAGTTTATTAATCACTGGAGCTATTGATCTAGGGTCAGCTGGTTCTGCCACGAATTTTATTTTAACAACTGTAGCAGATAGAGGAATGAATATTTCTGGAGTTGTTTCAGGTACTACTGGAGGATTAACCAAAATGGGATTGGACACATTATTAATAACAGGCACCGGAACAAATACATACGGAGGGACTACTGTAATATCTTATGGTACCACTAGAATTAAAAAGCTAACGGCATTAGGCGCTACAACTGTAGGTACAACAATTAATATTGGAGCCAGTTTGTTAATAGATTTAAATGCATTTACATTAGCAGAGCCTTTCATAATAAATGGTAATGGAGTATTATCGGGTGGTATTTATCAAGGGGCTATTAAAACTTTATATGGAATAAATGCACTAACTGGTACTATTTCCTTATTAGGTAACTCTAAAATTAATATAGGAGCAGCTTATGCAGTTTCAAACTCAAGTGATTCCTTAAAATTATCATCAATTGTAACCGGCTCATCATCAGGCTTTGAATTGACGCTTTTAACCAATGTCGGTACTAGAGTTCTTGGAACTATTTCTGGTTATGGATCCATCATAAAAGAAGGGTTAGATACTTTAGTTTATAGTGCCATTAATACCTATGCAGGAGCAACTAAATTAACAAGTGGTTGTTTAAGACTTGGTGCAAATTATGTATTGCCTTCGGCAGCTACAAATTCATTTATTTTTAATGGAGGTACTTTTAGTAGTGGGGGATATACTGATACCTTGGGTATATTAAGTATCACAGAAAATTCTGGTTTAGATATTAGATATACGGCAACACATAAATTGTATTTTAGCGAAAAAGCTAATTTTACTGCTGGAAAACAATTAACTGTTTATGGATGGTCGGGGATAGTACTTCCAACGCTTACTAAGTATGGACAAAGCAAAGGGGGTGATAGCGTCATCGTTTTAAAAACATTGTTGTTGCGAACTGGCCAAACTTCTATTTCTAAAACGAATACATTAACCATGAATGGCCAAGAAGTTTCTGCTGCTATTTATACAGCTTACATGGGAAAATTATACTTCAATGCTACTTCTACTTTGTTAAATTCATATGAATCCAATAGAATTATTTTTCACAATGATTACACTGGAACTAATTATTTGACAGCACAAAATGCTGCCACTAAGGAATTACTAGCGGGAGATGTATATGTAAGTGGTAATGATAATGTAGTAGTTCCAACTATAAGTGCAACCACTGTCGCAGTAGCTAGTAATGGGACAACTGCTACTGTTGGTGGAACCATTAGTTCCATTGGTGGTGTGACTCTTAGCTCAAGTGGTGTAGTTTGGAGTACTAATTCTGCACCAACAGTTTCATTAACTACCAAAACCAACAATGGAGGAACTATTGCTGCAACATTTACTGGTGCAACTACTACATTAACAAAAGGGGTAATGTATTATGCTCGTGCTTATGCAGTTTATACCGTTGGGTCAATTACTGGTACTGTCTATGGCCCTGAACAAAGCTTCTATGTTGCTGATGGTACTGCTAGTTTCCCTGGTACTAGTGCTGCTCAACTTAAACTTTATGGTGTAAATACAGATGGCTGGTATTATATTAAAACATCCACAATGGCTTCTGCCAAACAAGTGTATTGTAATATGACTGATGATGGCGGTGGATGGATGTTGGTAAGTTATCATCCTCAAGCATCTACTTCTAATGATGGAGTTTATTATCCAAATACTTGGAATGGCGGTGAAGGAAGTTTAACTTATAAGATGTCTGTTAACACGATGGATTTATGGTATAACAATGGAACCGCACAAGCAACTTCTGTAATGAGAATGTCTAATAAATCAAATGCAATCACTCCATTACTTGCAAATATTACCATTGCTAGTAAAATTGTTTATACAAACCCATCTAACTTAACTTTATCAGTTACCAATCCTTTAGTAATTGTAAATAATACAATGATGTCTGGTGCATGGTCAAATTTAAAAGGGTTGACTGAGCCTACTTTAGCAGGTACAGTTTATGGACCAGGTGACTGGTTGGTAACTACAACAGATTATTGGCAGGTACATAATTATATGGGAAGTACAGGAACTAATGGAAGGCAGCTTGCTCCGCTTATGGGAAATAGTGGTTTAACAAGATTTAGTTCTGGGACTTCAGTAATATATGGTATGCAGAATGTACCATCAGCTAATTATGCAACTGATGCTACTTGGGGTACTTATGCGGTCTTTATTAAATAAGGTTTTCCTCCATTTTTTAGCCCATTTCGTACCCTAAAAGCCTAAAATTCCTTAGATTGTACTGGTAAATTTTAATAATTTAACCAGTAATCTATGAATGCACTACTAGGCGTACTTTTTCATTTTATAGGCGGCTTTGCATCGGGCAGTTTTTACATGCCTTTTAAAAAAGTAAAAGGCTGGAATTGGGAAAGCTTTTGGATTGTGGGTGGATTATTTTCTTGGCTTATTGTGCCACCATTGGCAGCTTATTTAACCATACCGGGTTTTGTAGAAATTATTAAAAGCACCGGCGGTGCAGTAATTGGAGTCACTTATTTTTTTGGTGTTTTATGGGGCATAGGTGGTTTAACCTATGGCTTAGGCGTACGTTATTTAGGGGTATCACTAGGTAGTAGTATTATTCTTGGTTTATGCATGGTTTTTGGAGCAGTGATTCCTGCTATTTATTATGATTTTCATCCCGTACCGGGTAAAGATACTTTTAGCGGCATGCTTCATTCCGCTTGGGGAATCACTGTATTGGTAGGATTATTAATTTGTATTGTAGGTATTATAGTAAGTGGAAAAGCAGGGGTGATGAAAGAAGCCGAATTAAGTAAAGAAGCCGCTAGCGCTTCCAACACCGAATATAAATTTGCATTGGGCATGTTGGTATCGATTGTTTCGGGGGTATTAAGTGCTTGTTTTAATTTTGGATTAGAAGCAGGACAAGTAATGGGTACCGTTGCCAATGACGCATGGAAATTAGCGAATCCTGGGCAGGGTGAATTTTTGTACCGCAACAATGTCATTTATGTAGTGTTGTTATGGGGTGGGTTAACCACCAATTTTATTTGGTGTATGATTTTAAACGCACGCAATAAAACTTTTGGAGATTATACCAATAAGCAAACACCTTTATTAAAGAATTATATTTTTTCGGCCATAGCAGGCACCACTTGGTTTTTACAATTTTTCTTTTACGGCATGGGAGAAAGTAAATTAGGCAATGGGCCAAGTTCATGGATATTGCATATGGCCTTTATTATATTAGTCGCCAATATGTGGGGCTTGGTTTTAAAAGAGTGGAAGGGCGTAAGTAAAAAAACAAACACAACTATTATTGCAGGCATCGCTATTATTATCATTTCGGTTTTGGTAGTAGGCTATGGCAATAACAATCATCATTAATAAAAAAGAAAAACAATTATAGGAATGGAAAAGAAGTTTAAAAATGTAAGTTATTTATGGGAAGATGAAAAAGCAGCAGCACTTAAAGGAGACGAAGTTGCTTTGTTAGTATATCGTTCAAATTTATTAGGAGCCGATTTGCGTTTAACCAATTATGGTGGGGGAAATACTTCATGTAAAGCTATGGCCAAAGATCCATTAACAGGTGCTGAGGTAGAAGTGATGTGGGTAAAAGGAAGCGGAGGCGATTTAGGAACGATGCAAAAAAGTGGATTGGCTGCTTTGTATGTGGACAGATTACGTAGTTTAAAAAATAGATACAAAGGATTGTCGCAGGAAGATGAAATGGTGGAATTATTCAATCATTGTATTTATGATTTAGCTTCCAAAGCGCCAAGTATTGATACAGCCTTACATGGATTTTTGCCTTTTAAACATATCGACCATTTGCATCCCGATGCTGCCATCGCAATAGCTGCTGCTAAAGATGGAGAAAAAATTACCAAAGAATTATTTGGAGGGAAAATAGGATGGGTGCCCTGGCAAAAACCAGGATTTGATTTAGGATTACAATTAAAAGAATGTTTGGATAAAAATCCGGGCATTATTGGAATTATGTTGGGTTCTCATGGATTATTTACTTGGGGAGACACTGCTTATGAAAGTTATTTAAATACTTTAGAAGTAATTGAAAAATGTGCCGACTATATCATTACCCATGTAGCTAAAAAAGGCAATGTATTTGCAGGACAAAAAATTAAATCGGCAGATGCGGCACATAGATTACAGCAAGCAGCAGCATTGGCGCCTATCTTACGAGGATTTTGTAGTTCGGCTACTAAAATGATTGGACATTTTACAGATGATGAACGCGTATTGGAATTTATTAACTCCAATGATTTAGATCGTCTTGCTCCATTAGGCACCAGTTGCCCAGATCATTTTTTAAGAACCAAAATTTCTCCTTTGGTATTAAATTTATCGGCGAGCGAAGATTTATCAGACCTAAAAGCGGTTAAAGAAAAAATAGAACCTTTATTTGTGGTGTATAGAAAAATGTATGCCGATTATTATACTACATGCAAGCATTCCAATAGCCCAGCTATTCGAGATGCAAATCCGGTGATTATATTGTATCCAGGAATTGGTATGTTTAGTTTTGCTAAGGACAAACAAACGGCAAGAGTGGCTTCTGAATTTTATATCAATGCGATTAATGTAATGAAAGGGGCAGAAGCCATTTCGTCTTATACCTCACTACCTCGACAAGAAGCTTTTAATATTGAATATTGGTTATTGGAAGAAGCTAAATTGCAAAGAATGCCTAAGCCAAAAGCATTAAGTGGAAGAATTGCTTTGGTTACAGGAAGCGGTGGAGGCATTGGTAAAGCCATTGCTAAAAAGTTTGCTACAGAAGGTGCCTGTGTAGTATTGTCGGACAATAATGCAGAAAGATTAGAGGAAGCCAAACAAGAGTTTATAAAATTATTCGGCAAGGATGTAGTAGCTGCATGTATATTAGATGTAACCAATGCTGCAACCATTCAAGAAACTGCAAAACAAGCAGCACTTCATTTTGGTGGAGTAGATTTAATTGTAAACAATGCTGGTTTGTCTATTTCAAAAACCATCGAAGATCATACCGAACAGGATTGGGATTTATTATATGACGTATTGGTTAAAGGACAAATGTTGGTGACTCAAAATGCAGTAGGCATTATGAGAAAGCAAAATATGGGTGGTGATATTTTAAATATTGTAAGTAAGAATGCGCTGGTTAGTGGGCCTAATAATGCAGGCTATGGTTCGGCCAAAGCAGCGCAATTACATTTAAGCCGATTAAATGCGGCAGAATTAGGTAAGGATAAGATAAGAGTGAATGTAATTAATCCTGATGCGGTAATTGCAGGAAGTAATATATGGAGTGGTGGTTGGGCCGAAGGCCGTGCAAAAGCCTATGGCATTACTATCGAGGAACTACCTGCTTATTATGCTGGAAGAACTTTATTAAATGAAATTATTTTACCAGAAGATATTGCCAATGCTTGTTTTGCTTATGTGGGAGGATTATTAAGTAAATCTACAGGCAATGCGATTAATGTGGATGGAGGAATTGCAGCTTCTTTTGTAAGATAGATTTAAATAATTTAGATACGTTTAAAAACAGGAGTAGATTAATATAATAAGAGCTTAATCTTCAAATTTAATTAAGATGAAACAAATTGCATTTGAAATGAAATTGTTTGCGGGTAATGAGGTGGAATATAAAAAGCGTCATGATGAAATTTGGCCCGAATTAGCTGCCTTGTTAAAGACCACTGGAATTAGCGAGTATGCTATTTATTTAAATGAAGAAACAGGTAGTTTATTTGGCGTAATGAAAGTGCAGGATGAAATAGCATTGGAGGCTTTACCGCAGCAACCTATTATGCAAAAATGGTGGGCCTATATGAAAGATTTAATGCTTACGCATCCCAATCATTCGCCCGTATCCATCCCCTTAACCCCTATATTTTATTTGCCTTAATTAAAAAGCGTATTATTAATTAAAGTATAACAAAGCAATGCCCCTTAAAATCTTAAAGAAAATTGTACAATGAGAATTGATAAAAAACAAATAGAGCAACACAATAGCGATCTACAAAAAATACATCAAAAAAGATTTGATTTTGCGAAGTCCGAAATTCCTAATGCCGAAGCCATCATTCAAAAACTAATAGATTTTAATGTTGCTATTCCTAGTTGGGCATTGGGTACAGGCGGTACTCGATTTGCACGTTTTTCTGGAGCTGGAGAGCCAGGTACTTTAGAACAAAAAATGGAAGACATTGGAGTATTGCATGCCTTAAATAATTCAAGTGGCGCTATTTCATTACACATCCCTTGGGACATCCCCTCTGATTATTCTTCTATAAAAAAATTAGCTACCGAATTAAATTTGAAATTTGATGCGATGAATTCCAATACTTTTCAAGATCAAAAAGGGCAAGCTTTAAGTTATAAATTTGGCTCTCTTCAAAATACCAATAAAGCCATTCGTCAACAAGCCATTGATCATAATATAGAAGTTATTAAACATGGGGTGGAATTGGGATCCAAAGCCTTAACGGTTTGGTTAAGTGATGGAAGTTGTTTCCCGGGGCAATTAAATTTTAGGAAGGCCTTTCAAAACACATTAGAAGGATTGCAAGAAATTTATGCTGCTTTGCCATCCGATTGGAAAGTTTTTGTGGAATACAAAGCTTTTGAACCTAATTTTTATTCGATGACGGTGGGCGATTGGGGGCAATCCTTATTATACGCCAATAAGCTAGGCCCGAAAGCATTTACCCTAGTGGATTTGGGGCATCATTTACCTAATGCCAATATCGAACAAATTGTAGCTTTATTAATGATGGAAGAAAAATTAGCAGGCTTCCATTTTAACGATAGCAAATATGGAGATGATGATTTAACAGTAGGAAGCATTAAGCCTTATCAATTGTTTTTAATATTTAATGAATTGGTGGAAGGTATGGATGCAAGAGGCATGAACCATGCTACCGATTTAGGATGGATGATTGATGCCAGCCACAATGTAAAAGACCCTTTAGAGGATTTATTACAATCGGTGGAAGCTATTATGATTTCTTATGCGCAAGCCTTATTATTGGATAGGCCAGCATTAAATAAAGCACAGGATAATAATGATGTGGTAGCCGCACAGGAAATTTTGCAAAGCACTTTTAGAACAGATCTAAGAGCCATTGTGGCTGAGGCGAGACTAAGGGCAGGGGGCGCGCTAGATCCAATAGCATTTTATAGAAATAATAAAGTAAGGGCATCCTTAATTAAAGAACGTGGGGCAAATACGGTGGCCACTGGCTTGTAACAAATATTATATTAAAAAAGCTACACTTATTTAAATCATTATAAACCTATCTTAATACATTCATGAATCCAATACCCGTTATATTAATATTTGATATAGGCAAAACCAATAAAAAATTATTCTTATTTAATGAAGGGTATCAAGTAGTGCATGAAATAGCGGCTCAATTTGCAGAAACATTGGATGAAGACGGATTTGCTTGTGAAGATATTGATGCCTTATCTAATTGGATAACATCTTCCATTGTTACTGTAAAGCAAAACAAAGCATTTGACATAAAGCAAATACATTATTCTGCCTATGGGGCTAGTTTTGTTTTTATTGATGATCAGCTTAAAGCTTTGGCTCCTTTTTATAATTATTTAAAACCATTTAAGGCCAGCACCCAAGAACAATTCGAATTAAGCTATGGTAAAATGGAACAAATGTCTTTGGTCACAGCTTCTCCTTTTTTAGGCAATTTGAATTCAGGGCTGCAATTGTATAGGATGAAACTTGAGCATCCTGAAAAATTTAAAAAAATTAAATGGGCTTTACATTTACCTCAATATGTACATTTTCTTATAACGGGCAATTTGGCAAGTGATATTACTAGTATTGGTTGTCACACGATGTTATGGAATTTTGCTAAAAATAATTATCATGATTGGGTGATACAAGAAGGCTTGGATAAAATATTACCTCCAATAGCAGCTGAAGTAGGCTTGCATGATAGTTCCTCGGCGCTTATTCCCTATTTGAGTTCTTTTGAAGAGCCTTTTGTACTTATTTCTACTGGTACCTGGTGTATTAGTTTAAATCCTTTTAATGATAGCGTTTTAACCACCAATGAATTAAATCAAGATACATTGTGTTTTTTATCTTACACCAAAAAGCACGTAAAAGCTTCTCGGTTATTTAGTGGCAAAGAACATGAGCAAGGGGTGTTGGCGCTCAATAAACATTTTAATGCAGCAGCCAACTATTATACACAGGTAAACTACGATGCCAATATCCCTTTAGAAGGTGATTTTAATACCAATGAATTGAGTGAATATAAAGATTTTGAAACAGCTTACCATCACTTAGTATCGGCGCTTGTAAAAAAACAAATAATAAGCACTAATATCATTATTGCTAATACCAAAGTAAATCGAATTTTTGTAGATGGGGGATTTAGTAATAACGAAATATTTATGAATCTTCTTGCTAAAGCCTATAGCCAATATGAGGTATTTGCAGCAGCCATTCCGCAAGCTTCTGCCTTAGGAGCGGCATTGGCCGTGCACCATCAATGGAATACCAAGCCTATTCCTAATAACTTAATCTCCTTACAATATTATTCAACAAAAAATTAAGCAACTATTTAATTTTTTTTATTTACTACCTATATAGCTTAGTTACTACCAACAAAAAGGCCCCGAATACTCGAGGCCTTTTTGTTGAATACTATTTAAACGATAATTTATTCATTCAAGTTTAAAATGAAAGCATAGTTTCCAAAGTAACCAGGATAAATTCCACCAATTTTTATATTGGGGGAGCTAGCTTTTTTTAATGCTTCATAAAATTCCTCCACTGTTTTAACAGGCTCTTCATTTACATGGGTAATAACAAAACCTTTTTCCACTCTACTTTTACCAAGTATTCCCGTACCCAATTCTTTGATTATGACACCGCCTTCTAAATCATTTTTATCAGCGGTGGCTTTATCCAAAGTTTCTAATTTGCCACCTAGTTTTTCTGCAGCGCTACTACTTTTTGCTAAATCAGCAGTACCTAATTTTGCTTTAAAAGTAACTTCGACCGTCATTTCCTTACTATCGCGTTTAATTACTAAATTAATTTTATCACCTGGCTTATACCTTGCTACTTGTTCTTGTAATTCAGGAGATGTTTTTACATTTACACCATTCATTTTTACAAGCACGTCGCCTTTTTTAATTCCAGCAGCTTTGGCTGCACCACCCTCTAATACATCTGTAATTAAAATACCATCTCCTTCTTTAAACTTAGTATTTAATTCCTCTTGTAATTTTTTCAATGCTTCCTCCGACAAACCTTCTTTAGGATAACTAATACCTAAGTAGGCTCTTTGTACAACCCCGTATTTTACAATATCCGTCACTACTTTTTTAACAATATTTACAGGTATAGCATATGCGTAACCTGCGTAAGAACCAGTAGGAGAGGCGATAGCAGAGTTAATGCCTACTAACTCACCACTCGTGTTTACTAAGGCGCCACCACTGTTTCCTTGGTTAACGGCGGCATCTGTTTGTAGGAAGGATTCAACAGGCTTATCGCTTTGTCTCGAATTGATATCAATGGATCTATTTTTTGCACTGATAATACCTGCAGTAATAGTTACTTCTAAATTTAAAGGATAACCAATTGCCAAAACCCATTGGCCTAATTTAATTTCATCGCTATTGCCATATACTAAATAAGGTAAACTAGTACCATCTATTTTTAAAACGGCAATATCACTGCTCGCATCTACCCCAATCACTTTTGCTTTGTAAGTTTTCTTATTGGTTAAGGTAACATTAATTTCATCTGCGCCATTCACTACGTGGTTATTAGTTACAATATATCCATCAGCAGTAATTAACACCCCGCTTCCACTTGCTCTTTGTTCTGGTTGCATTCTTGGGCCACCAAAAAAGTCTCCAAACATATCTTCATCACCAAATAAATCCGAGAATGGATTCTTTTGTTTTTTCTGATTGGATTCAATCTTTTTTGCATTGGTTTTTGTTTTGATATGAACCACTGCAGGGGAGGCAGCACTTGCTGCGGGTGTAAAATCGACGGTAGTACCCGGGGCATTGCCGTTAAAAAAACTGGCATAATTTGCAGGTAGTTTTCCGTCATTTTCAAAAGAACCGTTTGTTTTAGACAATTTGCCATAACCCCACATACTTGTGATAGTAGTTAAAGCACTAATGCCAATAATGGCTAACACATTTTTAAAGTTCCAATTCATAATTGTATTTTTTATGTTTAACTAAATATTTCAATAATTATCTTACAAATTTTGTGCCAAATTCAACACAAATTAAGGAACCCAAATTAAGCTTACAAAATGATTTCTAGGCTTTAACAAAAAATTTACGAAGTTGTTCGTTTACCTTATAATTTGCTTAAAAATTCTAGGGTGTCTACTCCATCAGCATATTGAACCAAGCTAGGTGTTTGGGGGCTGCCAAAAGGGACACCTGTTTTACCAACAATACATTGTACTTCATTGCTGTCAATAGCGGGTAATGTGCCGGGGGTATAAAATTGGTAATGAATTTGCGAAATGGCGGCAAAGGGAGAGGGGTTTTCGCTCAGTAAAATGCCTCCCGAATCCATGTAAAATTGTCTATTTAACATTAACAATGCCAATTGATAGTCGTAATTGTGTTTGTATTTATGTTCATCTCCCAAATAGTTGTATTTTTTTAAGGCATTGATTAAAGGAATAAAATCATATTCATTGGGCACCCATATTTGAGTAATATTTCGGCAACCCATTCCAAAATAAAGCATCATGTCGTTGGCCAACATTTGAAGTTCGGTTTCGGTTTCATTCCCATCCAAAATGGCAATGGATGTTTTATTTTTTCTAATAATATGAGGATATTTTCCAAAATATTGTTCAAAATACCTACCTGTATTATTACTGCCGGTAGCAATATAGGCGTCACAATTTTTTAATTGATCCTGTACAATAATTAAATCATTATAGATAGGGTCTATTTTTTGGAGGGATGCGATTATATATTCCATAAGCACTTTGTCTTTGGAGGAAAGCTTTACTACAGCCGTATGTCCTGCGATTAAAGTACTTAGTAAATCATGAAATCCAACCAAAGGAATATTCCCCGCCATTACAATACCCACTTTTTTACCTGTTAAATTGGAGGAAATAGCGGGATAGCCCTTTGTCCAAGCGGTGATTGGGCCTATGGCTAAATATTGTTGTTTGATTTGTTCAACCGCATGATCAATAAAATGGGGTAAAAACCATGAATTTTGCTGATAGGCATTAGTTTTCACCTCCTCTAATTGGCTATTTCCAGGGTTTAAATATTGGTCGCTTAAGGTAAAAAAATGCTCAATTCTTGCTTGTAAATTCATGCTTGTTCTTTATATTTGTAAGGCAAAATTACGTTACTAATTTTTTAAATAATTTATTATGGCTATCAAAATTACGGATGAGTGTATTAACTGCGGTGCTTGCGAACCAGAATGTCCAAATAACGCTATTTACGAAGGTGGAGTGGAGTGGGCTGTGGCCGACGGAACCACTGTAAAAGGTGCTTTCACCTTATTAGATGGAAGTTCGGTAGATGCTGGTCAAAGAATTGCTCCAGTAGCTGCAGATACTTATTATATTACACCTAATAAGTGTACTGAGTGTCAAGGTTTTCATGAGGAACCACAATGCGCTGCAGTATGTCCGGTAGATTGTTGCATACCAGATGAATTGTATGTAGAAACTGTCGAAGTGTTGCTGGCCAAAAAGGATAGATTACACAGCTAGATCATATTTTAAAAAGGGAAATGATTTTCCCTTTTTTTATGCCTTGTATTAAGTAAGTTTGAGGCATCAATTATCATCCATGAAAATAAAAGTGGCACTTGTTACTGGGGGATTAAGTTCTGAGGCGCAAATAAGCTATAAAAGTGCTCAAACTGTTTTTAATGCCCTAGATAAAAACAAGTATGATGTATATAAGATAGATGTTCATCCCACTGGCTGGTGGTATGAAAATACTGCGGACGAAGAAGTGGCAGTAGATAAATCCGATTTTAGTATAGTTGAAAATGGGATTAAAATAAAATTTGACATTGCTTTAATGTGCATTCATGGAACCCCAGGGGAAGATGGAAAAATGCAAGGCTATTTCGATTTAATTGGTTTGCCTTATACCAGTTGCAATACAGCAACTTCTGCATTAACTTTTAATAAAAGATATACGGTGGCAGTGGCCGGATTTGGGGGAATACAGGTTGCCAAGTCCTTATTATTATTTATTGATCAACCTTTAAGCACCGATCAAATATTGGGAGAATTAAAATTACCTGTATTTGTAAAGCCAAATAATGGTGGAAGTAGTTTTGGTATTAGTAAAGTAAATGTTGCTAATGAATTAGCAGCTGCTTTAGAAAAAGCATTTAAAGAAGACAATCAGGTATTGGTAGAAGAATATATCAGTGGAAGAGAATTTACAGTGGGGGTTTTTAAATCAAAAGGGGTTACAACGGTTTTGCCTATCACAGAGATTAAAACGGAGAATGAGTTTTTTGATTTTGCTGCAAAATACGAAGGCAAGAGTGAAGAAATTACACCTGCCAAAATTACAGCACCAATGTTTAATGATTTGACAGCATCCGCCAAAAAAGTATATGATATATTTAATTGCAGTGGGGTGGTTCGCATAGATTTCATATACAATGAGCAAGCACAGAAAGCTTATTTGTTAGAAGTAAATACAGTGCCGGGTCAAAGTGAAGCAAGTATTATTCCACAACAAGTTAAAGCCATGGGTTGGAGTTTAACCGACTTTTACGGAACTATTATTGAAGACAGCTTAGCTTCCAAATAACACATTAAAATTATTATTTTGGAATTTATTGATAAATTATTAAAAAAGCCTTTGTGGGTAAATGTGTTAACAGGCATTGGGGCTGTTATTTTTTTAATAGTACTCTTTTTCTTTTCCTTAGGTTTTATAACAGGCAATGGTAAAACTGAAAAAGTGCCTAATGTAATAGGTTTAGATGTGGTGGCTGCACAAAAAAACATTAAAGCTTTGGGATTTGATGTGGTATTGCAAGATTCTATTTATGTAGATACTTTGGCCAGAAATGGGGTGTTAAGACAAACGCCTGAAGCAGATGAAGTGGTTAAAAAAGGACGAACTATTTATTTAACCATTAATAGAGTGATTGCGCCACAAGTGGATATGCCTAATTTAATAGGCTTCTCCTTAAAAAGTGCACAAACTTATTTAAAAGTATTGGGCTTAAGAATTGGCTCTATAAATTTAGTCACCAATCGTAATAAAAATGTCATCATTGATCAATTGGTAGGATCCAATCCTATTGCACCTGGAACAAAAATTTCTTCTGGAACCATGATTAATTTTACGGTGGGGGATGGAGGTAATGGCATTGGTATTGAAGTGCCAGATTTAATAGGCTTAACAGTAGAAATGGCCAGGTCGACTATTGCAGGTTTGGGTTTGATATTGGGCAATATTAGTTCAGCAGCAGTCATTCAAGATACCGCCAATGCTTATGTAATACAGCAAACGCCGAATCCTTTTTCAGCGCAATTAGATTCCTTGGGCATGCCTATAAAAAATTCAACCATACAAGGGGGTTCTATCGATTTAATCATTGACAAGGTTGCTCCAGTGATTGTAAAAAAAGATTCTATCAAGTAAATTTTAAATTTAAATTAATTAATTACACAAACTCTAATACTTAGTACAATGCAAACTATAACCGTTGAAGCTTTAAAAGCCAAATTAGATGCGGGAGAAAAATTAAATTTAGTAGACGTTCGTGAGCCACATGAGCACGCAGCTTTTAATATTGGTGGCATTCTTTTACCATTGGGTCAAGTGCAAAGCTTGCAAATAGACGATATAGAAGATTTAAAAGAAGAAATCGTCTATGTTTATTGCCGCAGTGGCAACAGAAGCGGGCAAGCCTGTTTAATGCTAGAACCTTATGGTTTTAAAAATGTAGTCAATGTGGCTGGTGGCATGTTGGATTGGGAAGCCAAGTTTCCAGGTTAATGCCTTATTTTAATTGATATTTATTTTTAAACTTAACCAATAATTCCTTCCGGCCATGGGGTAGTAATTATTAGAAGTGGTTATAGAACCTTCTGATAAATAGCTATAGGTATAGCCATTGGGTTCGTACTTTTTATCAAAAATATTATTTACATACAATTGTAGTTGTGCATACCATTTTTGTTTTGCAAATAGGGTATAGGAAGTATTGATGTCTTGTAAAAAATAAGCTTTTAAAATTCTAGCTTCATTTTGAGTATTGTCTAAATATTGCTTAGAAACATATTTACTTGAAAAATTAAGCTGCCATTTTTTATTGAGCTGAATGTTAAGCAAATGAGCAGCAGTAAGATTGGGCGACAAAGTGATGTCGGTATTTTTATGCGTAATAGCTAATTGACCTCCTTTATCATAATCATCAACATATTCGGTAAAATCATCTATTTTATTTTGGCTAAAACTGATATTGCCGGCACTGGTAATGAATGAATTTATTTTCCAATTCTCTTCTAATTCTATCCCTATTCTATGGCTTTTGGGTACATTGGTTCGGGTATAAGCGCCAATATCATTAATCTTTCCTGTAAGTACCAATTGATCTTTATAATTCATCAAATATATATTCGCTCCCCATTCAAAATTGCCTTGCTTATTTTTAAAACCTAGTTCCATATCCGTCAATAGTTCTTGTTTGGGTTGTTGATTCGTAGCTGCTTCAAAATCATCTCTATTGGGCTCCTTATGCGCTATAGCAATACTTACATAGTAATTGGTTTGCTTGGTTTTGTAAAATAAACCTGCTTTAGGGTTTAAAAAATCAAAGTCTCTTTTAATGATTAAATCAGGATTGTGATCAAAACCATACATATTATGTGTTACTTTTCTAAATTGTACATCCACAAAACTGCTTAATTTTTCAGTTAATTGATGGTTCCATTTGATATAAGTATTAAAGTCTTTTTTTATGGCATTGTTAAAATAGTAATTCATATTAGGATTGAATTCTAATGTAGGATTTATTACTAATGTACTCAAATAAGGTAGTCGACCATAGTGTAATCCGTCATAAGTATTCCAGGCACCACCGAGTGTAAATTTATTTTTTCCTTCTTCATAAACCAGCGAAGCAATTTGACCATAAAAATTATTATCAAGCCATTTTCTTCTCACTAAATCTATTGGATCAGCAGCTATAGAATTTGCAATATAATCTGTTAATACAACACCCCCTTTGTATTCTTCATAATAACCTTTACCTCTTGTTAAGAATACAGCCGTACTCCATTGCCAATTTTTATTAATGGTTTTATTGTAAAACAATTGATAATGCGTTTGTTGGTAATTGTCTGTTTGATTGGCATAGGGGGCGCCAGTTTTTTCCATACCTGCAGGGTTATAAGTTCTTTGTGTAGCCAATAATTCCTCTGGTACACCAAACCATGCTTGATAGGTTTTCTCCCAACCTGAAAAAATATTAAATCTTAAGGAAGATTTATCACCCCAGTAAGTGCTACTCAAATAAAACGATTTTAAATTAGAGGTAGCTCTATCTATATATCCATCACTACTAATATTACTTACCCTTGCATCCATTGTGAAATGATTGTTGAGTAAACCTGTTCCTACTTGTAAAGTATTTTTGAAAGTATTAAAGGATCCTGCACTTGATTGTAAAGACAAATATTTTTCAGGATGATAATCATTCGTCGCTAAATTAATAGTTGCCCCAAATGCACCTGCACCATTGGTGGAAGTACCCACACCTCTTTGAATTTGAATGCTATTTAAACTAGAACTAAAATCGGGCAGATCCACAAAATAAGTAATTAAACTTTCGGCATCATTGTAAGGGATTCCATTGAGTGTTACATTAATTCTGGTACCATCGGTGCCTCTTATTCTTATACCGGTATAGCCCACGCCCGTTCCTGCATCCGAGTTCACTACCACGGAGGGTGTATTTTGAATTATAAAAGGCAGATCTTGTCCATAATTTACTTGTTGAATCGATGACTTATTGACATTGGTAATAGCGAAAGGACTGTTTTCGCTAGCTCTTATCGATCTTACTTCCAATGGAGGTAGGTTACGTATACTGTCAGAAAAGTGTCGCGTACTGTCTTTTTTATTTGATCTAGAAAGTACGTTTGGCTGAGCCATACTAGCGGCTGCCATTAAAATAGAGGCAATTGTTCCCAATAACTTAGTCATTACTAAAGTTTAAATGTTTCAAAATTTGATACTGGGAACAGGGGATTGAGCTATGAGAAGCACGCGTGAAGCGTCGACCTTCCCTTCGCAGGCATTACCCTGTTCAGGTTCAACGGGTTTTTTCTCAGCTTTTTACAGCACCCCGAGGACATGGCAAAAATAAGCAGGAAATTGATACCAATGGCTGTAACTTTAATTTCTTATTTACGTTTTAAGTAATAAATCATCTATTTATGAAAAGGATATTATTAGGACTTATTTTAATAACTGGTTGTAATGTAAGTGCTCAAAACAAGACCGCTGTTGTTTATGACAACCATGCTCAGGTAAGAAAAGTACCTAGCTTTAACGCGATTAGTGTGTCAAGTGCTATAGATTTATATTTGACCCAATCCAACACCAATGAAGTGGCTGTAAGTGCTTCCGAAGAGGATATAAGAGATCATATTATAACAGAAGTAGTAGGAGGCACTTTAATTATTCGATTGGGTGATCATGGTACTTGGTTTAGTTGGAAGAAATGGGGCAATTATAAAACAAAGGCCTATGTAAGTATTAAAGAAATTGATGCTTTAACTGCTACAGGTGCTAGTAATGTTCATTTAGTAAATACTATTGAGTCTCCAAAAATTAGAATAAAATTAACCGGCGCTTCCGATTTTCATGGCGATATAAAAGCAGGCACACTTGATTATACATTATCGGGTGCCTCTGATTATAAAGGGCAAGTAACTGCTAGCAATATTATCATTGATGGTAGTGGAGCTTCTAATATTGAATTAACTGGAACTGTAGATGATTTGTCTTTGGAAGTATCTGGGGCTAGTGATGCTAAGTTATATGGTCTTACAAGCAAAGGAGCGGTGGTGCATGCTTCGGGAGCCAGTCATGCACAATTAAATGTCACTGAAATTTTAAAAGCGCAAAGCAGTGGGGCAAGCAATATTGATTATAAAGGCAATCCTAATGTAAAAGAATCCAATACATCAGGAGCCTCAAGTATAAAACATAGAAATTAATATTCTAATAGTTTACACTAAAGCATACAGGAACAATTCCTGCTAAAAATAGAAGTTAAGTGGTGGTGGTAAAAAAAAAGGAAACCTTATAGGTTTCCTTTTTTTAATTCACTTACTGCGAAATCGGCTGCTCTTGCAGTTAATGCCATATAAGTTAAAGATGGATTTTGACAAGCTGAAGAAGCCATGGCAGAACCATCTGTAATAAATACATTTTTTGCATCGTGCATTTGATTCCACTTATTCAATACAGATGTTTTAGGATCTTTTCCCATACGTGCGGTACCCATTTCATGAATACAAAATCCAGGAGCAGGCATGTTATCATAAGATTGGACATTTTTTAAACCAGCGGCTTCTAACATTTCAGCAGCGCTATTTTTCATATCCACACGCATTTTCATTTCATTTTCTTTGAATTCGCAATCAATATTCAAAGTAGGTAATCCAAATTTGTCTTTTTTATTTTTATCAAGGGTTACTTTATTCTCATAATAAGGAAGATGCTCACCCCAAGATCCCCAGCCCATAGACCAATTACCTGGTTCTGTTACACTTTCTTTTAATTCAATACCAACGCCATTTGATGGGCCTTTACCTCTGGAGGCACCACCTTGGTAACCAAAGCCTCTTAAATAGCCAGCAGAAGAACCACCATCTAAGTTTCTAAAACGAGGTACATAGATACCATTTGGACGACGACCAAAAGTATATTTGTCTTGGAAACCTTCAACGGAAGCGTGAGCACCTACTCCATAATGATGATCCATTAAATTATGTCCCACTTGTTGGCTGCTATTTCCAAATCCGTTAGGGAAAACTTCAGAAACTGAATTTAATAATAAATGTGCAGTACCTAAAGTAGAAGCGTTCAAGAAAATTATTTTCGCAAAATATTCTTCTGTTTTATTGGTATTGGCATCTAAAATTCTTACTCCTTTTGCGCGACCTGTTTCTTTATCGTATAAAACTTCGGTAGTAATGGCATCGGGCCTTAAAGTTAAATTTCCAGTGGCTGCAGCTGCAGGAATTGTTGCAGAGTTGGAACTAAAGTAGCCTCCAAAAGGACAACCTTGATGACATTTGTTTCTAAATTGACAAGGGCCACGTGTACCAATTTTTGCAGTATGATTGGCCGACCTTCCAATGATCATTGGTCGTCCCATTTTTGTTTTAAGATTTGCTGCAACCATTTGTTCAACTATGTTCATTTCCATTGCTGGTTGAAATTCACCATCTGGTAAATTAGGAACACCATCTTTATTTCCACTAATGCCTGCAAATTTTTCTACATAACTATACCAGCTTGCTAAATCGGCATATCGAATAGGCCAATCTGTACCAAAACCATCTTTACCATTGGCCTCAAAATCTAAATCACTCCAACGATAACTTTGACGACCCCACATTAAAGAGCGACCACCCACATGATTACCACGAATCCATTCAAATGGTTTGGTAGCGGTGTATGGATTTTCTAAATCATTCACAAAGAATTTTTTAGAAACTTCATCAAAAGCATAACATTTACTCTGTATAGGAGAACTTTTTTTGTCTTCTTGACTTAGAGAATTGCGATGGGTTAAATCCCAAGGATCTTTTTCAGTGCCTTGGTAGTCTTTAATATGTTCTACATTACGACCACGTTCTAGTAATAAAGTTTTAAGTCCTTTTTCGGTTAATTCTTTTGCAGCCCAACCTCCGGAAATTCCAGATCCTACTACAATAGCGTCGAAATGATTTGATGATGGCATCTTAACAGGTTTTATTGAATCGTTTAATAATGCATACAATTTACTTAAAAATCAAATAAAAAGAACTTTTTTACTTAAATTTTGGTTAATATATTATACTAACAATGATTAATATAAACACTTGATTGGTATTGGTTTCGCATAAGAATTTGATGATAAAAACTTAACTTTATCACTTAATAGCGAATCCAATGAAATCATTCTTATTTAAGCTAAATGCAGTAGCCAAAAATATACTTATAATTATTCAGCCACATGTCTTATTAAGTTTCCTCATTCAACCTTTTGCCTTTATTTCTAATTTTATAAGCTTGACTAAATGGATTGCTCAACAACCAAAAGAGGGGGTTTATAAAGAGGCATTCTCTTTATTGCGCAATTACAACCATCGGATTGATTTATACAATTATGTAATTAATCGTGAACAATTGCAAAATGCAGAAATTATCTATATTGAAATGGGGGTATGCAGTGGGGGATCTTTTCAATGGTGGATGGAAAACAATCAGCATGCTCAATCTCAATTTCATGGATTTGATACTTTTGAGGGATTGCCAGAAAGCTGGGGATACTTTTTTAAAAATGGGGATATGAATGCGGCAGTTCCCGAATTGGCAGATGCCCGAGGTCATTTTTACAAAGGTTTATTTCAAGATACTTTAGTACCCTTTTTAACTAAAGGAACTATTTCAATAGGTAAAAGAAAAATAATCCACTTGGATGCTGATTTATTTTCCTCAACACTATTTTCCTTGAGTATGCTCTATCCTTATTTAGAGAAAGGGGATATTATATTTTTCGATGAATTTAATGTACCCAATCATGAATATTTGGCCTATAAAATATTCACTGAATCTTTTTATGTCAACTTGGAATTGATAGGGTCGGTTAACAATTACTACCAGACCGTCTTTAAAGTGAACTAAGTTATAAGTGGACATCAATACACCTTTTCTGAGCATATTAACTGCCAGATTTTTGTCTAAATTTTACAAATAATTATCCCCATTTATTTAAACTAATGTTAGTAAGTTATCTAACATTGATCTAAATTTTAATATATTTAATAAAATATATATAATTTAGTATTTATATTAAGCTTGTATTAAACGAATTACATATATAAAGATAAAGTATTAAATAGTATTTATTTAATATATAATATTAATCATCAAATTTTTACTCGATAAAGTGTAATAACGCTGATAAAATTTATGAAACATTGTAAGACAATGATTTAAATAGTAACAAAATTAAAATATATATTAAAATACAATATAATCTACTAGTGATTTTATTAAGTTAAATAAGTATTATAATTTTAATAGACAAGACTCCTTGATAAAATTCTATTTATCAAGGAGTTTGACCCATTAAATTCTAAGATTTGTCTAACTTATTTGACATATATTTTAATAAAATAAAAAAGGAATTAAGAGTCCTTTTATTTTTGTTTAATTTTTTTACTATAATAATTGCAGATGCCCAAACAACAAAAACAATAAATGCGGGGGCTTTTATTGTGGACATGGGGGTGGTTCCACAAACAGTGGGCAATGGTTTGAAACCTTATGGATTAATCTACGATTTAATAATAAATTATCATGTGCCCATTTTGTGGTCAATTAAAAATGACAAACTAAAGGATGCGGCCGATTTTACTATAGGAGCAACTAATTATAAAGGGGGGCCATTTATAATTGAGGCCGAATACAGATCAAATGCGGTAAATGCTGATATTGTCTATTGGCAAAATTTGGGTGTAGTGGGTGTAACCACTACATCTCCTTTAACAGTACCCGTGGGGACTACCTTAATTAAAGCACCTACTTGGACATTGGATAAAAACTATGGTTCTTATGCGATGAATTTTTTTACCAATGCGGGTATACCAAGTACAGCTTATGGAGGAAAAGATTCAGAACATTGGAAGAAAGCATCAGATTTAACTTCATGTGATGAAATTTATGTAATACCGCATGCGGATCCTACTTGGGAAAGCTATGGCAAATTATTAGATTGGAATTTAAATTCAAAAGGAAATATTTGGTTGGGGTGCAGTGCCGTTAGTAATTTGGAAGATTTGTTTAATAACAACGACAAATCAAAACAAACTAATTTTCTAACAGAAAAAACTAAAACAGCAATTGGCGAAGGGCCATTCTATGAAAATGCATTAAAGTTTTCAAACAATCATAATGAAGGAGTTCCTCCCTATACATATGAGGCTTCTTTACAAAGTGATCCCATCATGCAATTCATGGATGTATTAGATAATGCAGTCACCAATGGATCGGAAACAATTTATATACCATTAGATGCAGGTTGGAGGGCAAGCACTAAAATTGGAGTTTACCAAAGTAATCATTCAAATATTATAGATAATGCAGTCAAACATAGAGCAGCAGTATTAGCTTGGGGTAATGGATTTGGAGATGCCAATAGAGGAAAAATATTAATTGAAGCATCCCATAAACTTTATTCTGGAGAAGATACTTACAAAGGGGATGGAGGCGGGGATTTGGTACCTTATGGGAAAGGAGATGGAGGAGGAGATGGAGAAGGAGATGGAGGAGATGGAGGAGGAGATGGAGGAAATAAAAAAGACAATAGCATTCCAAATTCCCAAATTATAAGTTTTGATAGTAAAGATAATACTAAGGATAAATCAAAAGATTTTACAGCTACAACAGCTCAAATTGCTGCACAAAGAGTTTTCTTTAATTTTTCATTTACTACTATTACTGGGAAAGATGTAAAGCCAACTATTACAGGTTTATCAAATGACTTACAAGTTTTATATACAGGACAAAGTATTCCTTTGTCGGTTACTGTTCCTTCTGGCTCAGATATCAATAAATATACCGTTAAATGGACTTCAAATGCTGGTGGAACTTATTCATCTAAATCAACAGCAAGTACCTCATTTACCGCACCTGACATAGCAGGCATTACTAAATTAAGTGTATCCATTACAGATGGATGTAAAAGAATTTATTTTGATTCCAAACCTATAGACGTTCAATGTCAAATGCAAGCTACACCTACGGTAGCAGATGCTTGTAATTCCACGCCTAATGGAGGGGCAATAAATATTAGTGTTACAAATGGTGTTGGACCCTATGTTTGGAAATATTTAAAATCTGGTGCTACCGATTCTGTTTCAGGCACTGGTAATAATATTACTAGTTTAAGTGCAGGTTCTTATGGAGTTACTGTAAGAGGTAGTAGTGGACTAGGGTGTGTCGCAACTTTTACTACATCGCTAAATTTATTAAATGCTTTTTCGGTTGCGAAAAATACTATTACCAATGTAAGTAAAAATGGAGGATCGGATGGAACAGCAACTATTACTGTAACAGGAAGTAATCCAACTTATACTTACAAATGGAGTAATAAAACTACTACACAAAATTTAACAAGCATCGCAGCTGGAAGTTATACTGTTACAGTAACTGATAGTAAAGGTTGTATAGCAACCCTTGACAATCCAATTGTTATAACAGAACCTTTACCCATTTCGGTTACGCCAACTGTAACCAATGTAAATTGTTTTGGGAATGCTACCGGCGCCATAATCATTGATGTAGCAGGAGGGGTGACTCCTTTTTCTTATGCATGGAATGATGGTCCAACCACACAAAATAGAACAAGTTTAGTTGCAGGAACCTATTCCTTAACCATCACCGATGCTAATGGGTCAAAAAAATATGTAGGCTATTCAATTACGCAGCCAGCTGCTGCATTGGCATTAACAGAAACCCATACCAATATTCTATGTTCTTATAATGCATCAGTGGGTGCTATTAATTTAAACGTATCAGGAGGAACAACGGCTTATACTTATGCCTGGACTAAAAGTTGGAATG
>CANFOM010000028.1 GCA_947448725.1 Bacteroidota bacterium | reverse complement strand
TAAATCCAGCGGCTTATACCCACACTTCGATTGCCATTGGCGATGCGGTAGCTGCCATTAAAACACCTGTTATTGAAGTACATATTAGCAATGTACATGCAAGAGAGGACTTTAGAAAAATCTCCCATGTTTCTGCCAAGTCTGTAGGGTCCATAGTAGGCTTGGGATTAAAAGGCTATGCTTTGGCGACGGAGTGGTTTTTGGCACATAGCGGTCCTATTCAATAAGATTTCCTTACTTTTATCAGGCTATGGTATATCAAAAAAAGCTTTGGTGGCTTATCGGTATTTCGATGGTCGTTAAAATAATACTTTCTTTTTTCTTAGAATTAGGAAATGACGAAGTGTATTATTATACCTATGCCCTTCAGCCCGATTGGAATCATTTTGATCATCCACCCATGGTAGGCTGGATGATTCGTATTTTCACTTTTAATTTACATTGGCTGTCGGCTTTATCCATGCGATTGGGTAGCTTACTTTGTGCGGCAATTGTAACAATCGTAGTTTTTGAATCGGGTACCTTATTAAAAAATGAAAAAGCGGGTTGGATAGCAGCTTTATTGTACAACTTATCTATTTATACGAGCATCATTGCAGGTTTGTTTGTGATGCCTGATAGTCCACAATTATTATTTTTCTCTTTGAGTATTTATATGATGTTGAGTTGGGTAATGAAGCCACATATTTTTTCTTTATTTGATTGGATATTAGTAGGCTTATTTGTAGGACTGGCCACCATGAGCAAAGTGCATGGGCTATACTTGTGGGTTGGCTTTGGTTTGTTTATATTATTTAATCAAATCAAAACACTTAAAGAAAAAGGTTTTTACATAGCTGTACTTATCACCTTAATTTGTATTGTTCCCATTGTCTATTGGAATTTTAAAAATGATTTTATTACCTATACCTATCATTCTAAAAGGGTAACGCATACGGGTATTTCCTTGTCTAGTTTTGTTCAACAAATAGGGGGTGAATTTTTTTATCAAAATCCTTTGGTGTATATAGCTATTGTAATTGCTTTATGGAGGATTAAAAAAGTGAAGTTCCAAGCCAAAAATGCACAAGCCATCAATTTACTTTTATGGTTAAGCATTCCTTTGATTTTAATTTTTTGGATTCTTTCATTTTTCAATTCCACTTTACCTCATTGGACAGGCCCGGCTTTTATTTCTTTATTTTTAATAGCAGGGGTGTATTGGTCTAGCTATTCACGCAAAGCCATACCTATTCTCATTAGATTTGCGATTGTTTTTATGGGTATAGCAATGGTAGGATTTGTTGGAATTGTAAAAATTTTTCCAAAGCAGTTAGGTTCTGAAAAATTAGAAAACTTAGGAGAATACAATCCCATTAATGATGTAAGCGGTTGGACTTATTTTAGCGAGGAGTTTAGTAAACTTGTACAAAAGGATGGGGTGGAAGGTAAGATGTCTAAAAATGCACCTATTGTAGTTCACAAATGGTTTCCAGGAGGTCATTTGTTGTTTTATACGGCGCCTTTAATTAATGCCAGCGTCATTGCTATTGGCGCATTGGAGGACGTGCATAAATTTGCCTGGTTAAATCAAGCACAAGCGGGTTTAACTATAGGAGCGGATGCCTATTGTATAGTGCCTTCTAATTTGCCAGCAAACCCTGCAGCTTTATACGGGGCATATTTTACCAGCATTCAAGCACCAGATACCATTCCTATTATAAGTAAAGGGGTATTATTAAGAAATTTTTATGTGTACCGATTAAAAGGCTGTAAGTTATTGCCTCCCTCTATTTTAAAAGTAAAATTGGCAGTACTAGCAAAGTAAATTAGTCAAGATTTATAAAATAAATTTATCAAAATCCTTTCGGTAGGAAATACTTACCCCTTGTCGGTTTCTTCGGCCTAAACTACTTCCATTAATATCCAAACTATTTCTATTAAAGATAATGGCTCTTAATTTTCGATCATCCGTTAATATAAATTCAATATTTAAATCGGGCAACCATTGGAAATTCCCATTTTGAATGGTGGTACTGTTTTGTACATTAAAATCTAAGTCCCCGCCCACATTCACAATTATTTTATCGTTTAAAAAGCTACGGCCTAATTTTAAATTAACTCTTTGTCGATCAATTTTATTCGCATTAATAGCTATGCCAGCGCCCGAGGGGTCTAATAAATTTGCACTATTGTATACAGAGGAACCTACATCAAACCTTAAACTTTTATCGCCAGTTACCTTATTTAAAATATTGGTAATAGATTTATTTATTTCTTTAGTTAATAAATGAGATATAGTATTGATTCCAATAGTGGTAACGGTATAGGCGTTGTTATTGTTGCCGCTTCCATTGCTAAAACTAACTGGTGCAAATGAATTAAAGACAATTAAAAAGGACACTTGCTTCAATATTTCGTTATCGTCACGTTCTAGTCTGGTAATAAATTGAGAGAATTCATTGTCAGAGCTAATAGGGTTGCCTTGCGGAAAGGCCAATGAAAATCGAATATCCGGTTGTGCCAACTTGTTTCTTAAAGCAGCTATCACATACACATTACCTCTGTAGGTTCTTACGGCATTGCTAAAGTTGGATGTTCCTACTAATTCATTTAAACTTACCCTTTGCGCTGTATATCTAGCATCAATATGTATATCTGCTTGATAAGGGTTGCCTGTCCATTCAATATAATTACCTGCATCGGCAATCAATTCAAAAGGTTTTTTAATAAAGGACTGAAAATTAAAATCGTATTTACCTGATTCAATATTGTACTTGCCTCTTATGGTTAAGGGCTCTATATTTCCCGCTCTAATTTTTATTCGACCATTGCCCACTGCTTTAATCACATCCCCTGTTAGCTCATCCATGATCACATCAATCTGTGTTTTATTATTAGCCGTTACTTCTAAGTCAACTACTAAATTAAAGGAAGGCACATCGGCACTTTGTGGGGCAGTTTTACCAAATTTCTTAAAAACGATAAAATCGGACTTTCCACTTTCTTTACTAGTTGAATTAGGTAAATAAATATGGGAGCTGTCATTAACGTCTGCATTAATAACCATTTTAATATTTTCTTCAGGCCCTTTGATGGTCATGGCTGCTTTGCCCACGGCATGGCCATAAAAGTTTGAATTGTCTAATGGATCTGTATTAAGTACTTCTATTTTTGGACTACTCATTTCCATATCATATACTAAATGATTAAATCCTTGGTGGAGAATTTTGCCTTTAAAACTGGCTGGTCTATGTAAAGCGTCTCTTAAAGCGACTGTTCCAAAATCGATTCCTTCCTCCGTAAATCGAATGGTGCTGCTGTCAATATAGTATTTAACCTTAGTATAGTCTACTGTAAAGGAGCTATTTTGAATGCTTGCAGCTCCTAATAAATAGGGATGTTCAATTCTTCCACCAAAATGAATTTGACCATTGGCTTTTCCTTCTAAATTAGTGAGCACTCCTCCAATAAATTGTTGCACCAAACTAAATTTTGAATGGTACAAATATAAAGTAGCATCCAAAGGGTTGGCGCTATCCTTACTATTGTAATTACCCTCGGCACTTAAGTTATATTCGGTATTAGGACAAATAAAAGAGAAGGGGACATTTCCTTTAGAATTTTGATAACCAGCTTTGAGTAGGGTTATTCCTATGGAGTCATTATTAAATCTAAATTGATCAATTTTCAAATCCGATTTAAATTCAAAATCGTTGATGATGTTTTTAAACTGAATTTTACCATTGGTAAGCCCTTCTAATTTTGGGTAATCAAAGAATAGTTTAGTAAAATCACCTAATATAATGTTCTTTAATTCCAATTGAAGGCTATTGGCTTCTGAAGCTGCATTAGAAAAAACAAATTCTTGTAAACCTTGAGTGAATTTAAAGTTAGCGGCGCTCGTATTGCTTTTTCTTAATACCAAAATTCCATCCTCATTGATGGTCCATTTTTTTTCATTTAATACAAAGAAGGAAGGTTTCCATTTCATAGAAATACCATCCGCATAAGTATGCACTGTTGCATTTAAATCTACTTGCCCTAAGGCGCTTTTGCTTATGCCTGCTATACTAATATTGGAAACGTCTTTGCTGCTGTGTAGGGTTATATTGGATTGTGTAAAAGTGGTACTATCAGACCAATGGAATGCGCCCGCCGTAATAAATAAATGCAATGAATCCTGCGTGCCTGTCCCCTTTAGTTCGCCACCTTTAATAGCATAGCTCTCCCAGCTTGCGTATGGGAATTTTCCTTGCAATGAAATGGTTTGTTTTTCGGTATTGATAGATCCAGCGAATGAAATATTATTGAAACCGGAGAATGATTTATTAAAAAGTCTTATATACGGTTCAAAATAATTTGTTTTTACTTGAATTTGAAAAACTTGGTTACTCGTTGAGTTTTTTGGAGCTGGAATATAAGTGGGTAAGTAGCGTTGCATAAAATATTGAACACTTGCTGGCAAATGCAAAATATTAAACTTGCCAATAATACTCGCTTGTAGGTCATCACTAGCGATACTTATTTTTTTCACTCCATTGTCAATACTAGATTGGATATTTAAAGAATCAAAACTAACCGAATTGGTAGGGGATTTTAATTTACCATTGTAAAACTTAGCATAGCCTATAAAATTATCAATATTATCTCCTTCAAAGTTAATATCTAATAAGCCTGTAAGTTGGGTATTATTATTGGCAATATTTAGTTTTCCTAAATTGGCGTACAAGAGGTCGCCCACTGCATTAATTTTGGGCTTCCCGTTATTAAATACTAATTCAACATTGCTAATAAAACTGATATTAGGATCTTTTATACTTAGCATTCCATTGAAAGACTTTTTTTGGAATACCCCGTTGGTGCTGATATTCGAATAATTATATTTATTAAACTCAATGGAATCGATATTCCCCTGAATATTTGTTTTTAAATTTTCTACGTTAAAGGAGCTTCCTGCAATTTTGCCTTTGAAATTCAATAAACCCAAATTATTTACATTGAGTATTTTTCCGATATTCAAATGATTGGTGGAAATGGATCCCTCGTAACTAGGGTCGGCATGTTCTGGAAATTTTAATCTAATTTCTGATGTCACGGAACCTAATGGAAAATCAATTTTGCCTTTAGTAATAAAGTCGTAAAATGTACCTTTAAAATCTCCTTTAAAATTAAGATTGTTAATACTATCAACATTTAGGTCATGCGCTTGTTGTAAAGTAGGTAACCAATTGGCAAGATCGTTATAGCTGGTTTTAGCAGTGACATTGCTAAAATTGATAAGCGTACTTCTCATCTCCGGAATACCTATCATAGAGAAGCTGCAATTCACTATTGAGTTATTATATTTGGCGTTAAAATCTTTTGTTTCAAAATTGGCAACGGTACCATTAAAATGAAAGCTGGTGGTTAATTTTTTATGAAATGAGGACATGGAAGGAGTGAAATAAGCAATATCATCTGTTGCTACTGCAGCATTTATCAAATGCGCTTTCATGGTGACCCTTTGGATGTAATTTGCAAAATCTTCACCAAAATTTTCGTATTGCATCGCGTAATAGTTTTCGATAGTACTATTATTGGTTTTTAAATGCAATGCACTAAACTCCATAATTTTTGGAGTTAATTTAAAATTGGTAATTAATTTTTTTATTTCAAATCCAGATTGCTCTTTAACGCTTAAATTTACTTTTGCTTTAATGGTATCTTTATTAAAAGAAATATTTTTTAGGCTCGCATTAATATCTTGCATTCGAATATGATCTCCATCAAAATAGGTACTTGGTTGTTGGTAGCCATTTTCTATCCAAAATTTTCCTTTTACTATTTGTAGGTCATTGGCCAATAGGTATAGGTTATTGGGATTAAAATAAAGCGCGCCCTTTTTTGCTAGGGTTTCTATTGCTTTGGTCACAGTATCTTTTCCTCGGTAAGATTGGATTAAAAATTCGGGCTTATTGAGTATTATTTGATCAATCAGTATACTATCTTTCGCAAAAGATTTAATATTTGCCAACACATTTTTTGCAGTGAATTCCATGTTTTGACCCGCCCATTGATCTTCTTTTGTAATTCTTAGGTTGGTAATATCTATTTTTTGAATATCAAAATTGGAATTGTTTTTAGAATTGCTTGAATCGGTTGCTAAATAGTCTTGAATGAATGCGTAATTCCATTGGCTATTTCTGCGTCTTAATTGAACTTTAGCATTAGACAATCCAATGTACTTGATAATAGGGGTGGTATTAGAAAAAACAAGGTCGCTTAGCCTTAACTTTAAAGAAGCTGTATAAAATAAAGTGTCTTTGTGTTGGTCTCTGATAAGAATTTCTTGAACATCTAACTTATCAAATAAAGAAAAGCGAACCTGGCCTAGTTTCACTTCGGTTCCAATAGCTTTGGAAAAACGTTGAGCAAGGGTAGTCGCGATTTTGTTTTGAATGAAAGGAACCAACAATAATAAATAAGCAAGTAGGAAAAACCCTACCAGGCTAGCAGCAATAATTCTGAGTAGAGCAAGCTTATTTTTTAACAAGAAATGGGTTTTTGTAAAAATACAAAAATGTGCACTAATAATAGGTACAAAATGCGGTTAAAAGTCCATGGATACTTTAGATCATTCTCGTTACTATTGGATCATTTACCCTTGCTAATTAATAACCTGCAACACTGTCATCTCCTCTTTTATCTCCAGCCGCAATGCGCTTGCCATTGGATGAAATTTGAACACCATCCATTCTCCCAAAATGACCTCTTTTTAGGGTAGTGTACCCCATTGCTTTTAATTGTTTTTCTGTTTCTTCAGGGAATTCAGCTTCTATCATAATTGTATCTGGAATCCATTGATGATGAAATCTTGGACCATCTATAGATTGCTTTAATGACATTTTAAAGTCGATGATGTCAACTAATCCCTCATATACTTGATTGGGAATTGTGGTACCGCCAGGGGTGCCAATAGTTAAGTAAGGTTTATTATTGAGGGTCACTAAGGTAGGGGCCATCGAACTTAGCATTCTTTTTCCTGCTTGAATGGAATTGGCTTCTCCGCCAATGGCTCCATACATATTAGGTACACCCGCTTTTAAACTAAAGTCGTCCATTTCATTGTTTAAAATAAATCCTGCACCTGCTACGATTGTTTTGTTGCCGTAAGAATCATTTAAAGTGGTGGTGATAGCCACCATATTACCCTCATTGTCAATGATACTAAAATGGGTGGTTTGCTCACTTTCGTGAATTTGCCCTGCATTGGTTATTTTACTACTTCCTTTGATACCTGGTTGATAATCGGCCATTCTTTGTTTTAAATAGTTATCACTAATTAAAGTTTTGGTAGGTACTTTCCAAAAATCAGGATCCCCCATATGTTCTGCACGATCTGCATAAGCTCTACGTTGTGCTTCTACCATTAAACTAACCGAAGCTGCCGTATTGTTTTCCATTTTTGAAATATCAAAAGGAGCAATCTGCTTCATCATTTGTGCCAATAAAATTCCACCACTGGATGGGGGAGCAAAGCTGATGATATGATGGTCTTTGTAATCAAACTCAATGGGCTTTCTAAATTTAGGTGCATATTTTTTTAAATCTTCTAAAGTAATAATTCCACCACTGTGGGACATTTCTTTTACAATATAATCTGCAGTAGGGCCCTCATAAAATCCTGCAGCCCCTTTTTCTTGAATTCTTTTTAAGGTTTGTGCTAATTCGGTTTGAATTAAAGTATCACCCGCTTTCCAATTTTCTTTTTTAGTAAAGACACTCTCGGAGGAACTATTTTTTATAAAATTTTTTCGATTGGCATTTAAACCCTTCGCTTCACTTTCAGAAATTACAAATCCAAATTCCGCTAGTTCAATGGCGGGTTCAATTAATTTTGTAAATGAAAGTTTTGCATAAGTATGAATACTAAACATACCTGCTATACTGCCTGGTATACCAGAAGCCATAGCACCTCTGGTGGATTTGTCAGGATAAGGATTTCCTTTTTCATCCAAATACATATCTCTAGAGGCTTTTGCAGGTGCCTCTTCTCTATAATCTAAACCTATTAATTCTCCATTGTTTTTTCTGGCTAACATAAATCCACCACCACCAATATTGCCTGCTTCTGGAAACACAACGGCTAAGCTTAATTGAACTGCAATTGCGGCATCAAAGGCATTGCCACCTTCTTGCATGATAGCAGCACCCACCATACTTGCCAATGCATGTGCCGAAGAAACGGCAGCATGGTCAAAAGTTTTTTCTTTCGCAATTTGGTAATTATAGGGATTGATACTTGGGTGTGCTTTGAAAAAAGCTTGGCCAAAACTAAAGTTAGACCATAAGGATAGTATAAAAAGAGACAGGGTTACTAGCAGTTTTGATTTATTAGTCCTTTTTTTCATATTAGATGTATTATGAACAAGTAAATTACTTAAATATTTAGGATTCAACAAATTAGCCATTCTCTTTGTGCAAAACTAGTTACAATTACCCCTCATTTGAGCGCAAACTTTCTTATTTTTATAAGCAAAATGAAGTGTTTTTTTTAAGCTTATAAATGTATAAAATATGAAACTTTTTAAATGTAAAGTGGCCTTAGTAATTTTGATAGGTTTGCCTTTTTTGGGAATGGCTCAAAATGGATTACAAAGTCCTTCAAGCTTTTTAGGGTATACCATTGGCACCAAATTTACAAGACATCATCAAGTAGTAGCCTATTTTAATGCAGTGGCGCAAGCCAATCCTGCAATGGTAAAAATAATTTCGTATGGCAAAACCAATGAAGGGCGAGATTTATTGGTTGCAGCAGTGGGGCTTCCTGAAAACATCGCTCAATTAGAAGAAATTAAAAAGCATAACAATAGTTTATTAAACGGAACCAATGAGGATTTGAAACAACCTGCTATTGTATGGTTAAGTTACAATGTGCATGGTAATGAAGCGGCTTCTACCGAAGCCTCCATGTTAACTTTATTTTCTTTAGTGGACCCTGCCAATACTAAAACAAAAGAATGGCTTAAAAATGTCATCGTTTTTTTAGATCCTTGTATTAATCCTGATGGAAGAGATAGATATGTTAATTGGTACAACAATGCAGTAGGGATGTCCTATGATACCGATCCTCAGGCTAGAGAGCATATGGAACCTTGGCCTGCAGGTAGAACCAATCATTATAATTTTGATTTAAATAGAGATTGGGCTTGGCAAACGCAAGTAGAAACCCAACAAAGAATTCCATTGTATCAACAGTGGTATCCACAAGTGCATGTCGATTTTCATGAGCAAGGCTTTAATCAACCTTATTACTTTGCTCCTGCCGCCGAACCATTACATGATGTATTAACAACATGGCAAAAAGAGTTTCAAGTTCAAATTGGAAAAAATCATGCAAAATATTTTGATCAAAATAATTGGTTGTTTTTTACGAAAGAACGTTTTGATTTATTGTATCCTTCTTATGGGGATACTTATCCAATGTACAATGGCGCAATAGGAATGACATTTGAGCAGGGAGGAATTGCTGCTGGCCTAGGTGTTCAAGATAAAAACAATGATACGCTTACATTGGTTGCACGTGCTACGCATCATTATACCACTAGTCTTTCCACTATAGAAATTAGTGCAGCCAATAGAGAGAACTTATTAAAAGAGTATAAAAAATATTATGACAATAGTAGAGTAGGCGCAGGGTCTGTTTACAAAACATTTGTAATTACCGCAGCCAATACCAATACCATTGAATCTTTGGCAGCCTTATTAAAAAAGAATAATATTCAATATGGTGTTTTGCCATCGGGTACTACTTTTAAAGGCTATGATTATAGTACTAAAAAAGAAGCAGATTTTGTAGATGAAGGCTACACTTTGGCCGTGAATGTTGCGCAGTCGCATGGAATATTAGCGCGTGTTTTATTAGAGCCCAATACACAAGTGAATGATTCAAATACCTATGATATTACTGCCTGGTCTTTGCCTTATGCCTATGGGGTACATGGTTATGCTTCAAAAGAAAAATTGAATATCAACAATGGGTTAAAAATAAATACGGTGGCTATTGCCAATTCTAATTATGGCTATTTAATACCGTATAATTCTTTTAAGTCTGCCATTGTATTAAGTCAGTTATTACAAAAAAATATTAAAGTACGTTATGCAGAAAAAGCGTTTGTAGCCAATGGCAAAAAATTTGACATAGGTACTTTGATTGTTTTAAAAACAAGCAATTTGGATAATTGGGCTACAGACACCAAATCTATTTGTGAAGCATTTAATATCGAAGCCACTGCTATTAATTCTGGCTGGGTAGATAAAGGAGTAGATTTAGGTTCCCCTTCGGATCGCACCATCAATCATGCCCCTAAGGTAGCTTTATTGACTGGTGAGCATGTTTCTGCTTTAGCGGCAGGAGAGGTTTGGAACTTTTTTGATCAACAATTGCATTATCCATTAACACAATTAAACTATTCCTTTTTAAATAGAATGGATCTTTATAAATATGATGTGATTATTGTACCTGAGGGAGCGTATAAGGATTTGAACAGTAAGCCCATCGCAGAAAAACTGCAAGCCTTTGTTAAGAAAGGAGGAGTGCTTATAGCTTTTGAGACCGCTGCGCAACAATTGGCTGCCAATACAGATTGGGGCATTAAACTTAAAGAGCTTCCTAAAAATGATAAGGCAGATGTTAACCACACTAGTAAATATGGCGATAAAACTGTTGATGCATTAGAGAGTTCCATACCAGGAACAATTTACAAAGTATATATGGATGCGACACATCCATTAGGTTATGGAACCAATGGCCTCTATTATGATTTAAAACAGGATGGAGTATTATTTGAGCCTAGTGTGGATAGTTGGAATGTAGGGGTGATCAAAAAAGATAGTTATACCGCTGGTTTTGCTGGCGTAAAAGTAAAAGCAGCATTACAGGAAGGAGTAGTAGTAGGGGTGAAAGATATTGGAATGGGGAAACTTGTGTATATGACGGATGATCCCATCTTTAGAAATTTTTGGGAGAATGGAAAGCTAATATTAGCCAATGCTATTTTCTTTAATGGCAAATAAATTTTAATTATTGAAAGGAAATATGAAAAATATTTTTATTTATTTATCAGTTTTTTTAATAACTGGACAGTCGGTAGCTGCACAAAAACCAAGTGCGGAAATATTGGCACAAATTAATAAGCTTTCAACAGTAGGGAGTGTCTTATACATTGCCGCACATCCCGATGATGAAAACAATAGTTTTTTACCTTTTTTAACTAAGCAAAGAATGTATAGAACTGCTTATTTAAGTTTAACAAGAGGTGACGGTGGACAAAACTTAATTGGTAAAGAACAGGGGATCGAATTGGGTATGATTAGAACACAGGAATTATTAGCCGCCCGAAGAATTGATGGGGCGGAACAATATTTTTCAACGGCTTATGAATTTGGTTTTAGCAAATCATCGGAGGAAGCATTGCGTATTTGGGACCATACTAAAGTATTAAGTGACGCTGTTTTAGTGATTCGTAAATTTCAACCAGATATTATTATCACTCGTTTCCCAAGAGATGCGCGTGCCGGACATGGTCATCATTCCGCATCTGCTATTATTGCCAATGAAGCCTACTTAGCTGCAGCCGATCCTACTCAATTTCCCGAACAATTTAAACTAGGGTTAGTACCTTGGAAAGCGAAAAGAATTTTATGGAATACTTTTAATTTTGGTTCCATCAATACCACCAACGACAATCAATTAAAATTAGAAGTTGGTGGCTACAATGCAGTATTAGGAAAAAGTTATGGAGAGATTGGCGCCGAAGCCAGGACTATGCATAAAAGCCAAGGGGAAGGAAGACCTCGTCGTAGAGGGGCTATTTATGAATTTTTTGAATTAACAGGGGGTGATTCCGCCAAAAAGGATATCATGGAGGGCGTTAATATAGGTTGGAGTAAAATAACAACCAACGACAAAGAAGCCATGGCTATCGAAAGCGCCATTAGTGCTATTGCAAAACAATTTCAAACAGAGAATCCGGCGGCATCAGTTCCTGCTTTGGTTAAGTTATACGCGCAAATACAATTATTGCCCATTTCAAAATGGAGCGCGTATAAATTAGAGGAACTAAAAAATATCATTAAAGATTGCGCTGGTTTATTGGTGGAAGCAACGACGCAACAACAACAGTTCGTGCAAGGAGAAAATCTGAAATTCCAATTCTTATTAAATCAACGATCTTCTGTGGATGCAAAATTATTAACAGTAAGTTGGCCACAAGGAACCGATTCTGCTTTTAATAAATCGCTTTCTTACAATGAGAACATTCAGTACGAATATAGCTTTAAAGTGCCTGTCAATTTTCCTATTTCACAACCCTATTGGTTGGTTCAGCCTAAAACAGAAGGCATGTTTGTGGTGACCAATCAACAAATCATTGGCGATGCCGAAAATAAACCTGCTTTTACTGTGGGGATACTGGTACAAATTCAAGGCCAATCTTTTAATTACCAAATTCCTGTACAATATAAATTTACCGATCCTACCAAAGGCGATATTTATGAACCCGTAGTGGTTGTTCCCAATCATGAAATAAAATATGATAAGGAAGTGTATTTAAAACAGGCTGGTCAACCCATTTCCATTGGCTATCAGGACTTGCATCAAGGAGTAGCGAAGCAGCTGAAAGTAGCAATGCAATCAACAACCGAGGCTTTGCCTACATCGGCGAATGATGTGTTCACCAAGAATATACAGTATGACCATATTCCAACTTTAACTTATTTCCCAACTGCTACTACTAAAATTGTAGAAGCAAATATAATTACTAAGCCATCAAAAGTAGGTTACATAGATGGTGCAGGAGATAAATTGCCTGAAGCATTAACGGAATTGGGCTACCAAGTAACCTTGCTTAAAGAATCGGATATTAATTTAGAAAAATTAAAACAATTTGATGCAGTAGTTGTGGGTATTCGTGCGTACAATATGTTGGATTTTTTAACAGATAAAAATGATATCGTTAATGCCTATATTGAACAAGGAGGAAATTGGGTTGTACAATATTTAAAGAGCAATCAAGTGGGATTGAAAAAAGTTAAAGTGGGGCCTTATTCCTTTACCGTTAATTCGGGCCGAAGAGTGACGCAAGAAGATGTTCCTGTACAATTTATATTACCCACTCATTCCGTACTTAATTTTCCTAATAAAATAACTGCTGCCGATTTTGAAAATTGGGTACAGGAAAGAAGTACCTATCAAGCAGAAAATGTAGATGCACATTTTGAAGCACCCTTAGCCATGAGTGATAAAGGGGAGCCTGTTTCTAATGGTAGCTTATTAATTGCACCTTATGGAAAAGGGAATATGGTGTATTTGAGTTTGGTACTATTTAGACAACTCCCTGCTGGAAATGCAGGTGCCTATAAATTATTATCCAATTTAATTTCTTTACCCAAACATTAATACCATGAGGCGTAACGTAAGCATATTTACTTTATTGGTAATTGGATTAGCCATTGGCTGGATGATCAAAAATGTTAAAATTGGGCTTATTATTGGACTCGTTTTAGGCTTGCTCATCAGTGGCATTGGAACCAGGAGTAAATAAGGCTATTGCCCTTGATTTAAATAGTACTTATTCTTCAGCCGCTGTCGCTTCTCCAATCCATTTCATTTTCTTTGCAATGAAATAAGCTACCAGCCCTAAGCTAATTACGACAAGGCCACTGAGCATCATTTTTTTACCGGTCGAAATAAAAATACCTACCCAAATAAGTATGGCTAAAAAAAGCGGCAATGGGTATAGTGGCATCTTCCAGGGGAAAAAACTTTTTCCTTTTCTTTTATACAATAGTAAAAGTCCGATAGCTTGTCCAATAAATTGAATTAAAATACGCATGGCCAAAATAGCATCAATCACTTCTTTTAATCGAAACAACAAACTAAAAACAAAAGCGATACTCCCTAAAACTAGTAAGGACCTATGCGGGAAATGTAATTTTGGATGTAGTGCACCAAAAAATGGGAAAAAGGATTTGTTTTGTGCTGCAGCATAGGGGATTCTACTATAACCCAATGTAGCCGAAAATAAAGAAGAGAATGCGACCATTAAAATTAAGACGGTTGCAAAAGCGCCGGCAGTAGGTCCGTATAAAGTTTTAATATAATCACTAACAACAAATTTACTGTTGACGATGGTTTGAAAAGGGAGCACACTCGCAACGCTAATATTCATGGCTAAATATAAAATAGCAATACCCGTAATAGAAATAAACATACTTCTAGGAATATTTTTACTAGGGTTTTTAATTTCTCCACCCAAATGGCACACATTATAATAGCCTAAATAACTATAGATAGATTTTACACTGGCAAATCCCAAGGCTGCTACAAATCCATGTTCCAAACTAAATCCATCATTGATATGTCTAATGGGTTCCATAAAATGTCCATGCATAATACCACCACCTATAATCCAAGCCATCGTACCTAAAACAATTACCCATAAAAAAACAGAAATTTTACCTATCGATTCAATTTTTCGATACAATAATATTATTACAAGTATAACCACCAATCCACTCAATGCTTTTTCTTGTATAAAAGATAAATGAAAAAAGTAATTGGCATATTGCGAAAATCCAATGGCGGCAGAGGCAATCACCAGAGGTGCTTGTATCATAGTTTGCCAAACAAATAGAAAACTCATCAAGGAGCCTGCCTTTTCTCCGTATCCTTCTTTTAAAAAATGGAAACTACCACCGGCTCTTGGTAAAGCTGCCCCTAATTGACTCCATACCATAGCATCTAAATAAGAGAGTAGGGCGCCTGCTACCCAAGCATATAAAAAATAGGGGCCCGCCATAATTTGTGCCACCACACTTAATACGACAAAAGGACCAATGCCTACCATATCAATCATGTTGATGGCGGTTGCATGTAAAAGACTTAATTTGCGTTCTAAATTGGGTGTTTGACTCATGGTGTTGGTGGACAAGATAATAAAAATAGTATAAAATGGATGCGAATTTTAAGACAGTACAATGGGCGGATACTATTTCTATCTATGAAGTAAATATTAGGCAATATACGCCCGAAGGTACTTTTAAAGCTTTTCAAAAACACCTCCCTCGTTTACATGAAATGGGTGTGGAGGTAATTTGGTTGATGCCTATTACGAGTATCAGTGAAAAAATACGTAAAGGAAGTTTGGGCAGTTATTATGCATGTAGTAGTTATACAAAAATCAATACTGAATTTGGGAAGGAGCAAGATTTAATTGACCTTATTACCAATGCCCATCAATTGGGAATGAAAGTGATCATTGATTGGGTCGCCAATCATACCGGCAGGCAACATGAATGGATGCATGGCCATCCAGAATGGTTTACGAGAGATGAGCAGGGTAATTTTACAGAGCGCAATGGATGGGAGGATGTGGTGGATTTAAACTATACTAATAATGAAATGCGTGCGGCTTTAATTGGAGCCATGCAATATTGGGTGCGTGATTTTAAAATAGATGGTTTTAGATGTGATATGGCGCATTTGGTTCCTTTAGATTTTTGGGTGTCTGCAAGAACTGCTTGTGAAACCATCAAGCCATTATTTTGGTTAGCTGAATGTGATGAGGCTCAATATCATTTAGTTTTTGATGTAAGTTATGCTTGGAGTTGGATGCATGCTTCTGAAAAAGTGGCTAAAGGACAAGCCACCATCAATGACATTTACAATGTACTTCAAAGTTATCATCATTATCCTGTTGGGGCCATGAAGTTATTTTTTACGTCCAATCACGATGAAAATTCCTGGAATGGAACCGAAACTGAAAAGTTTGGCCTGGCCGCAAAGGCATGGGCTGTATTTACTTTTACTTGGAAAGGTATTCCATTAATCTACAGTGGCCAGGAATTACCCAATCAAAAACGATTGGCCTTTTTTGACAAAGATTGCATTGATTGGACCCCCACACCTAAACTTCATGAGTTTTATAAAACCCTTATTAGTTTAAGAAAGTCGCATGCTTGTGTTACCCAAGGGAGCACTTATAATTTACCCACCCAAGGAGAAAAGACCATGGCTTATCTTAGGTATGACGCACTAACTGATCCTCTAACGCCTTCCAAAGAAGTAATATTGATAGCACTTAATTTAGGAGACCAGGTACAAAAAATAAAATTTGACCACGAATTACTAGTAGGGGAGTTTAAAAATATTTTCTCAGGATTGAGCTTTACTTTTAATAAAGAAGTATCATTTGAGTTAATGCCTGGCGACTATTTTGTGTACGTAAAAGCTTAGCCTCTTTTGGCTTGTTGAAATTCTACAAACTCTATCATTTCCTCTAGGGAGAAACTACTTAAATTTTGAGCGGCAGTTAAACCAGCTTTTTGAGCCACCAATACGCCATACTTACAATCATCAAATCCCTCCACTGCATGGGCATCTGGATTAATAGAAATTAGCACATCCATTTTTAAAGCAGCTGGAATAAATCGCCAGTCCATATCTAACCTTCTGGGGTGTGCATTAAGTTCTATCACCACATCATTATTGGCACAAGCTTCTATTATGGCATCATGATCTACTGGGTATCCTTTTCTACTTAAAAGCAATCTACTTGTTAAATGGCCTAATATGCTTGTGTAGGGATTCTGAATAGCACTCATTAAACGCGCCATTGCTTTTTCTTCGGTCATCTTTAAATTGGAATGAATGGAAGCAATGACGATATCAAAGCTTTCCAATACCTCATCGGGGTAGTCTAAGCTACCATCATTTAAAATATCCGACTCGATGCTTTTAAAAATAACAAAGGGAGCTAATTTTTTATTGAGCGCTTCAATTTCTTTATGTTGCGCCCTGATCCTGTCCACTTGTAAACCATTGGCATAGAAAGCCGATTTGGAATGGTCGCTGATGACTAAGTATTCATAGCCTTTTTCAATGGCCGCTAATGCCATTTGTTCGATGGTATGTACTCCATCACTCCAAGTACTATGTGAATGGATAATTCCTTTGATGTCTTCTTTTTGAATGGTGGCTTTGAGTGCTTGGGTTTTAACTTGCTCAATAATGGCCGGATCTTCTCTTTGAGCAGGAGGGATGAAAGGAATCCCCATTTGTTCGAAAATAGAATGTGGATAAATATTTTTAAAATTTTTATCAAAAAGGGGGTTTTCGACCCATTTTTTTAAAAATTCGGGGGAACAGGACAAGGAGAAGTCGGTCCAATGAAATGAATCTTGGGTAGTTAACCACCACCTTATTTCAAAATTATCGGCGCCATGGCTACTAATAAAATTTTCATTTTTTGAAACTTTAAATTCTTTTTCTACTAACCAGTCGGTTAATTTTTTTTCATTGGTAGTGGTTACAATTTCTAAAAATTCTAAACTTTCCATTTGTCTTTTATAAGCACCCGAAACTTCATGCTGCTCATTTGGAAAATATTTTTGCAAGGCTTCTTGCAAGGTGGCCACTAAACTTTCTACTTGTTGATATAGATAACTTCCTTGATGTTGTAAATAATATTCTAAACTATCTTGAATGTTTTGTTGCGTCTTTGCACCAAAACCTTTGTAATTAATTAATCTGTTTTCTTGACAAGCATAAAGTAGTTCGCCGATACTTTCAATTTCTAATTCTTTCCAAATGGTTCTAATTTTTTTTGGACCTAATCCTTTAATTTTTATTAGTTCAATGATACCTGGGGGTGTTTTTTCAATATAAGCAGTTAGTAAGCTAAGTTCCTTATTTTCAATGAGTTGTAATATTTTTTGGCCTATCGCTTCACCAATTCCTCTGATAGCAAAAAGTTCATTGGGGGACATTTCTGCAACGGGTTCTGTTAGTTTATCTAGTGTAAATGCAGCGTTGGCGTAAGACTTTATTTTGAATTCATTTTCACCATGAATGTCCATGAGTTTACTCAGCAAAGAAAAGTATTCTGCGATTTCGTAGTTATGCATTAGCTATGTAAATTATAAAAAATTATTTAAAAAAAAATCCCCTCCGTAAACGGAGAGGACTTCAAATCTATTTTTGCTGAAAGCAAAAAAGACGATTTAATTATCTTGCGATAATTATTTCTTTTTAGCAGCTTTCTTCTTAGCAGCTTTCTTTTTAGGAGCAGCTTTCTTAACAGCTTTTTTTGCAGCTTTCTTCTTAGGAGCAGCTTTTTTTGCAGCTTTCTTAGGAGCAGCTTTCTTTGCAGCTTTTTTAGGAGCAGCTTTTTTAGCCGCTTTTTTTGCAGTTGCCATGTTTTTTAGATTTAATGGTTAGTAAATATGTACTAAAAATAAAAAACTTTTATTATATCTGCAAAATTATTTTTCCTAAGCAACAGTTTCTACTGGTAAAATAGATACCGTGGTGCGGTTATTTCTGCCTTTTTTGAATTCTACCACTCCGTTTGAAAGGGCGAATAATGTAAAGTCAGAGCCAACTCCAACGTTTTTACCTGGATGGTAAACGGTACCTCTTTGGCGAATTAAAATATTGCCAGATAAGGCTGGTTGTCCACCAAAAATTTTAACACCTAAGCGTTTGCTTTGTGAATCACGGCCGTTTTTTACGGAACCTTCTCCTTTTTTGTGTGCCATAGTATATTCTTTTTTCTAGCGTATTATTAACTTGAATGTCTCAATTAGTCTAAATAGGACTAAGCGATATTTTCGATTTTGATCTGTGTATAATGCGTTCTGTGACCGTGTTTCTTGCGAAAACCCTTTCTTCTCTTCATTTTAAAAGCGATTACTTTGTCACCTTGAACTAGGTCGTTAGTAATTTCAGCCTTTACTTTTACCTTTGAAGTAAAAGAAATGCTTCCATTATTATCAACGAATAATACATCGTTGAATTCAACCTTATCTCCAGTTTTACCTTGCAGGTGAGGTACATACAAGCTATCTCCTGCTTGTACTTTAAATTGTTGTCCTGCGATTTTTACTACTGCTAGCATATTGTCCAAAATTAGGACGGCAAAGGTAATTATTATTATCCCAATTTGCAAGTAATTCTCAAAAAATAATAAGGCTAGGCTTAATTCCCGCTTTTCTTCGCATTTAATTGACTTTTAAGGCCTAAAGTAGTTTGATGATCCATAAATTAGTACCTAATTTTGCCCAGCTTTAAATGCATCAACCAATCCTGCTATGATTAATGTGAAATCTTTACTGGCTAAACCCTTTGCTGGGGTCATACATCGACAGATACAAAAGGAGCGTAAAACAGCCTTGGTTGACCAACAAAACATTCTAAATCAATTACTTAAGGTAGGAAAAGCCACTCTTTTTGGAAAAGAACACCATTTTGACCAGATTACTGACTATGCTGGCTTTAAACAAGCGGTGCCTTTAAGGGACTATGAGGATTTTAAAGGGTATATAGAACAAATCAAAAAAGGGGCTCAAAATGTGCTTTGGAAGGGGCGTCCCTTGTATTTTGCCAAAACCAGCGGCACCACCAGCGGGGTAAAATATATTCCCATCACCAAAGATTCCATTAGTAACCATATTAATGGGGCAAGAAATGCCTTATTGGTATATATGTCTATTACAGGATCGACCCAATTTGCTGGGGGTAAAATGATCTTTTTGAGCGGGTCGCCCCAATTGGAACGAGTGGGGGGTATTCCTACGGGCAGATTAAGTGGCATTGTCAATCATCATATTCCACAATATTTAAGAGGCAATCAATTACCTAGCTATACAACCAATTGCATGGAGGAGTGGGAAGAGAAACTAGATAAAATTGTCGAAGAGACGTATAATAAAGATATGACCTTGATTGGAGGCATTCCTCCTTGGATTCAAATGTACTTTGATCGATTGATTGAAAAAACAGGGAAATCTATTCAAGAACTCTTTCCCAATTTACAAGTGATGGTGCAGGGGGGTGTAAATTTCGAACCTTATCAATCAAAATTATTCGAGACCATTGGTAAGCGTATCGATACCATAGAATTGTTTCCTGCGAGCGAAGGTTTTTTTGCCTATCAAGATACCAGAGATCAAGCGGGTTTATTATTAAATACCAATAGTGGAATTTTTTATGAATTTGTTCCGCTGGCCCAAGTGCATCAACCCAATCCTACTCGCTTATGTTTAGCAGAAGTGCAATTAGGTGAACAATATGCATTAATCATAAATAGCAATGCTGGTTTATGGGGCTATAGCATTGGAGATACCGTAAAATTTGTTAGCATAGATCCTTACCGCATCGTGGTTACCGGAAGAGTGAAGCATTTTATTTCGGCCTTTGGGGAACATGTCATTGGAGAAGAAGTGGAACAAGCTTTATTGCAAGTAAGCACCGAAATGAATGTATCCGTAGTCGAATTTACAGTAGCGCCGCTGATTCAGCAAGGACAAGGGAAAAGCTATCATGAATGGTTTATTGAATTTGAAAAAGCCCCAACGGACATGGCCTTGTTTAGCAAAAAATTGGACGAGCAACTATGTTCAAGAAATGTGTATTATCAAGATTTAATTGTGGGAAATATATTGGAGCCCTTGCATGTGCTAAGCTTGCAAAAAAATGCATTTATCAATTATATGAGAAGCCAGGGAAAACTAGGAGGACAAAATAAAGTGCCCCGTTTAAGTAATGATCGAACCATTGCCAACGAGCTAGTTCAATATATTTCGAATTAAATAAATAATAGCGTAATTTTAATTTTTAAGAAAACAGTTGGATGAAGCAAAAAAGAATTGCCATTTTTGGATCTACAGGTTCTATTGGGAAACAAACACTCGAGGTTATTTCCGCGCACCCAGAATTATTTGTCGCAGAAATATTAACGGCACATTCCAATGATTCTCTTTTAATAGAACAAGCATTACAATTTGTTCCTAATATAGTTGTGATTGGAGACCTTGCTAAATATGCCAACGTAAAAAAAGCATTGGAAGGGAAACCCATTAAAGTTTTCGCAGGCGAAGAAGCTTTAGAACAAGTAGCTGGAATGGATTGCTATGATTTTATGATGGCAGGCATTGTGGGCTTTGCAGGATTAAAACCTACTTTAACAGCGGTTGAAAATGGTAAAGCCATTGGCTTAGCCAATAAAGAAACATTAGTGGTGGCAGGCGATATCGTGATGCGTAAAGCAAAAGAAAATAATGCAGCCATCATTCCAGTTGATAGCGAACACTCTGCCATTTTTCAGTGTTTGGTAGGAGAACAAAACAATCCCATTGAAAAAATAATTTTAACCGCCAGTGGTGGTCCTTTTTTAGGAAAGAAACCTAATTTTTTGGTGAATGTAAAAAGAGATCATGCTTTACAACATCCCAATTGGGCCATGGGGGCAAAAATATCCATTGACTCTGCAACCTTGATGAATAAAGGGTTAGAGATGATTGAAGCGAAGTGGTTGTTTAATTTAGCACCGCATCAAATTAAAGTTGTGATTCATTCACAAAGTATTATTCATAGTATGGTGCAGTTTGAAGACGGCAGTATAAAAGCGCAGATGGGACTACCAGATATGAAATTGCCCATTCAATATGCGATGGCCTTTCCACAAAGATTAAAAAATCAATTTCCTAGATATTTATTTGACAAACCCAATCAATTAAATTTTGATGAGCCAGATGTAAAAACTTTTAGAAATTTAAGTTTGGCTAAGGAGGCTTTGCATAGAGGAGGTAATACGCCTTGTGTTTTAAATGCCGCTAATGAAATAGCCGTTTACGCATTTTTAAGAAATAGAATTGGGTTTTTGGATATGACGGAATTGATTGAAAAAACCTTAGAAAAGATTGAATACATAGCGAATCCTACTTTGGAAGATTATTTTGAAACCGATGGCGAGGCGCGTAATTTTGCAGCCTCTTTAATACAACTATAAATTATATGTACATTTTAGCAGTGGATCTTGTTTCAGTGGGTGTAAAAACAGCACAGTTTATTTTATCTTTTTCCATATTGGTGGTCTTGCATGAGTTGGGGCATTTTATTCCAGCTCGCTTGTTTAAAACAAGAGTAGAAAAATTTTATTTATTTTTTAATCCAGGCTTTAGTCTTTGGAAAAAGAAAATTGGTGAAACAGAATACGGCATTGGTTGGATTCCTTTTGGCGGCTATGTAAAAATTTCGGGCATGATTGACGAAAGCATGGACAAAGATCAAATGAAATTACCACCAGAAAATTGGGAGCTAAGATCAAAACCTGCTTATCAAAGATTAATTGTGATGTTAGGTGGGGTGTTTGTGAATGTAGTATTAGCCATTGTTATTTTCATAGGACTTTCTTTTTACTGGGGAGAAGACAATTTGCCTGCTAAGAATGTTATTTATGGAGTGCATCCAAGTGAACTTGCCAGTAATATGGGTATTAAAGAAGGAGATATAATTGTTTCCTTAGACCAAAAAGAATTGGACAATTTTGATGCTTTAGAAGGAAAATTAATTTTAACCAATCCTAAAACATTACAAGTAAAAAGAGGAGATAGTATAGTGTCCTTAACTATCCCAGCTAACTTGTCAAGTGCCATTGCTAAATTTAAAAAAACGAGTCCATTTGTTACACCGCGTATACCTGTGGTGATCGATTCGGTGGGGAAGTCGGCTGTAATTTTAAATGGGGCCTTTAATAAAGACGATACTTTATTAAAAATGAACAATGAAAGTATTCAATATCAATTTGAGTTTTTAGAAGTGAAAAAGCGATTTGCAGATTCTATTGTTTTAATAACGGCGAAGAGAGGAAACGATACCGTGCTTATTAAAACTTTAATAAGTGGGTCGGGTCAATTGGGCTTATTTGTAAAATTGCCTTATGCCTTATTTAAGACAGCGCATAAAAATTATAGTTTTTTAGAAGCTATACCAGAAGGGGCGCATCGTTGCTATATCACTTTAGATAATTATATAACAGGGATTAAACAAATATTCACGGGCAAAGTAAACCCGAATGATTCCTTAGGTAGTTTAATAAGTATAGGCAATACATTCCCTTCTTCTTGGGATTGGGAAAAATTCTGGACTTTAACGGCTATATTTTCCATCATACTCGCTTTTATGAATGTGCTTCCTATTCCAGCATTGGATGGGGGACATGCTTTGTTTATATTGGTTGAAATGATAACTGGCAGAAAGCCAAGCGAAAAGTTTATGGAATATGCTCAAATTGTGGGCATGCTTATTATGTTTGGCCTTATGTTTTACGCCTTGGGATTGGACTTTTGGCGTTTGTTTAAGTAATCCAAGAATTAGTTGTAATTTTGTAGGTTCTAAAGATTTTATTTCCCTTTAGGGATATTGGGGTCGTATGGTTTTGACAGCAATCGTAGCGGTTGGGGTAAGCATGCAGTGCGTTGGGTAATTAGCACTTTAATCTGAATACCAAACAATCAAAAGGCGAAGCAAATTTTGCCATGGCTGCTTAATTCAGTGAATTAACTTCCATTTTGGTCGAGAGAGAAGGCAGGCCTGT
>CANFOM010000027.1 GCA_947448725.1 Bacteroidota bacterium | reverse complement strand
GCTTCTTGTAATGAAGCGGTGGAAGTGGCTAAAAGAACCAATGCTAAATGGATAACTGTGGTACCTGGAAATTTTGAAAGAAGTTTACCTATAGATATTCAAACAGGTAATGTAATTGAAAGTTTAAGACCCGGAGCAGATGTTTTGGCGAAACATGACTTGGTGATGGTTTTAGAACCATTAAGTGATACGCCTAATTTATTTTTGCGTCATTCAGATCAAACTTATGCCATTTGCAAAGCCATCAATAGCCCTTCTTGTAAAATTTTATTTGACATGTACCATATGCAAAAAAATGAAGGGAATATGATTACTAATATGGACAGGTGTTGGAATGAAATTGCCTATTTCCAAATTGGTGATAACCCTGGTCGCAATGAACCAGGCACTGGAGAAGTAAACTACCGCAATATTTTCAAACATATACTTGGCAAGGGTTACAAGGGTGTTCTAGGAATGGAGCACGGAAAAGTAGGTAAGGGCCAAGATGGCGAATTAGCCTTGATTAAGGCTTACCGTGACGCCGATAATTTTTAATATTCAAAATCTGGAATGAAAAAAATTACTTTATTTTTCTGTGCACTATTTGTTATTTATTTTTCTCCTGCACAAGTCAAAAAAAGTAATCTACTATTTTCCGAATTAGCCACCCGATGGGATGAAGCCATTCCATTGGGTAATGGCATTTTAGGCGCTTTAGTTTGGGAAAAAAACAAATCCTTGCGTTTTTCCTTAGATAGAGCAGATTTATGGGACAGTCGTCCAATGAAAGGATTACATCGCCAAGAATTTAGTTATCAATGGATTTATAATCAAGTACAAAAAAAAGACTATCCACCAGTTCAAAAAAACTTTGATTATCCTTATGACAATGAACCTGCCCCCACTAAAATTCCGGGTGCGGCTATTGAATTTAATTCAGCCCATTGGGGGAAAGTAGTAAAAGTTGAATTGGATTTACTTACGGCTACTTGCAAAGTGAATTGGTCTAATGGCGTCAAGCTTACTTCTTTAGTAGATGCCAATCAACCCTTGGGTTGGTTTAAATTTGAAAACTTATCTAAGGAATTAGTCATTCAATTAATTGCGCCCAATTATCATGGGGAAGTAAAAAATATTGCTGATCCTGTTGGCGGAGATGATTTAGGTCGTTTAAATTATGAACAAGGAACAGTTGTTAACGGGGATCATAAAATTATTTATCATCAAAAAGGTTGGGGAGATTTAGAATATGTAGCTACTGTTATTTGGAAAGAAACCAAAGCAGGAACGGTAGAGGGGATATGGACTATCGAAAGAACACCCATTATTAAATATGAAATAAAAAATGCTAATCTTCCATTAGTATTAGCAAATGGATTTGATAGGGCTTATCAAAAGCATGCTCATTGGTGGGAGCTTTTTTGGAAACAATCGGCATTACATATACCAGATACAATGCTTGAAAAGCAGTGGTATCTTGAACAGTATAAATTTGGTGCTACAGCAAGAAAAAATGCACCACCCATTTCATTACAAGGAATTTGGACCGCCGATAATGGGCGTATTCCTCCATGGAAAGGCGATTTTCATCATGATTTAAATACGCAACTTAGCTATTGGCCATCTTATAGTGGCAATCATTTAACGGAGGCGATGGCTTACTTAGATCATTTTGAATCGAATAAAGAAAATTATAAAAGATATACAAAACTATTTTTTGAGAAGGAGGGTATCGCTGTACCAGGGGTAACTACTTTAGAGGGCACTGAAATGGGCGGATGGATTCAGTATTCATTATCTCCAACTGTTTCTGCTTGGATTGCTCAACATTACTATTTACAATGGCGGTATAGTATGGATCGGAATTTTTTGAAAAACAAAGCCTATCCTTGGATAAAAGAAACGGCTACTTTTTTAGCTCAAATAACTGTTCTTGATTCAACGGGGAAAAGAAAATTATTAATGAGTTCAAGTCCTGAAATAAATGACAATAGTTTAAGTGCATGGTTTCCTCAAACTACTAATTATGACTTGGCCTTAATCAAATTCAATTTTAAAATTGCTGCTGAATTAGCCGATGAATTAAATTTAAAAAATGAAGCGGAACATTGGCGAAACTTAATGAATCAATTACCGGCTTTTGCAATTTCAGCTAATAATGAATTATTAATAGCGCCAAATTATCCTTATAAAGAATCGCACCGTCACTTTTCTAATACGATGGCCATACATCCCCTAGGCTTGTTTCAATGGGATAAATCTGCACAAGATAAATTGGTCATACAAAACAGCCTTCATCTCATAGATAGTGTTGGTCCTCTTAACTGGTGCGGTTATTCTTATGCCTGGTTGGCTAATATTAAAGCAAGAGCCAAAGACGGAATAGGGGCAGCCAAGGCCTTGACTATATTTTCAAAAGCTTTTTGTTCCATCAATAGTTTTCATTTAAATGGAGATCAAACTAAATCTGGATATTCAAGTTTCACTTATAGGCCATTTACATTAGAAGGCAATTTTGCTTTTGCGGCTGGGCTACAAGAAATGTTATTACAATCCTATCAGGGCTTTGTGGAAATTATGCCCGCTATACCTGCAACATGGAAGGAGGCCTCTTTTAAAAATTTTAGAGCAGAAGGGGCATTTATTATCAGTGCCAATAAGTCTGCAGGAAAATTAAAAGTAGTTACCATTTTTTCAGAAAAAGGAGGCTTGTTAAAATTAAAAAATCCATTTATTCATTATACCTATCAAATGGATAAGAAAACAAGATTAATTAGTACGGATCAACAATTTATCAATATCCAATTCAAACCTGGCACTAGCATTACTTTGAAAGCAAAAGAATAAAAATTGAAGCCTGAAATTTTATTTTAATTGATATTTTTTCATTTGCTTGTTCATTACTTTAAACCAAATAGGAGGTATTAAGGAAAGTAATATCATGCCAGGATAACCCGTAGGCATTTGCGGCGCCTTTTCATAACTTCTTAGAATTTGATATTTTCTCGAAGCCAAGTAATGATGATCACTATGACGGCTTAATTCAAATAACATGAGTCTTCCAATAATGTGATTGCTATTCCAACTATGATGTGGCTGCACTCTTTCGTATTGATTGTCCCCAGTGGCTTCTCTTGTTAAACCATAATGCTCGATATAGTTTACTGTCTCTAATAAAAGCCCACCCATTAAGGCGGCTATCAAAAAAAATACAGTAACACTAAAGCCAAACAATAAATAAATAGCAATGACGAACGCCAATTGAATCAATTGAAATTGTAACATTTCATTTTGCAAGGAGAACCAAAATTTTCCGTTTTTCTCTACTTCTTCATTCGCAATTTTCCAAGCACTTACATAAGTGCCTATTAAAGTTTGTGGCCAAAAGGCATATACAGATTGATTGTATTTAGCGGTGCTTGGATCTGCTTTTGTAGCTACATGTTTGTGATGTCCTTTATTGTGCTCAATAAAAAAATGCATGTACGTACTTGTTAATAAAAGTAGCTTTGACAATAACTGTTCAAATTTATTTACACGATGTCCTAATTCATGCGCTACATTAATACCAAAAGCGGCACAAAGTAGTCCCATACTGGCTATTTTACCAGCTAGATCCCAGTTGCTTATGCTTCCTATTTGTACCGCATGAAAAAATATCCATAAAGAATAATATTGCAACACCACTGCTGCATACAACACAAAGTCATAAGCTTTATTTTTTTTAGCCAAGGCTTCTTCTACCTCGTCTAAATTTGCAGGGTCTGCTTTTATAAATAATTCCATAAATGGAATAATAAAAAAGGTATATAGCAAGGGATACCAACACTCAATACCATTGCCTTTAAAGGCAATAAGGGCTAATACATATAATACAAAAGGGGTCAAGTATTTAAAAGACTTTGTAATTGCAATCATGACATTAAATTAGAAAAAATTATTGGGATACTTGTAAATATGGTTGTAATTTTCTAAAAATTTATATATGCGAAAAATAATACTAGGCTTGGTCTTGCTCCTTTCTACCCAAATGAAAGCGCAAGAATTACCTAAAAACTTTACTGCTTTATTGAATGAAGTGGAACCTCAATTAATTAGTTGGAGACAACATTTTCATGAATTTCCAGAATTGTCCAACCGTGAATTTAAAACGGGTAGTTTTATTGCTGATTATTTAAAATCAATTGGCTTGGAAGTAAATTACCCTATAGCTAAAACTGGTGTAGTAGCAATTTTGAAAGGGGGCAAACCTGGACCCGTAGTAGGTTTGCGTGCAGATATTGATGCTTTGCCCATTGTGGAAAGAACCCCCATTACCTTTGCCTCTAAAGTAAAATCGGAATATAATGGACAATCAGTTGGGGTGATGCATGCTTGTGGGCATGATGCCCATACTGCTATTTTAATGGCCACTGCAAAAATGTTGAAACAAATGCAAAAAGAAGTACCGGGCACGGTAGTGTTTTTATTTCAACCTGCCGAAGAAGGGGCGCCTAATGGAGAAGAAGGCGGTGCTCCATTGATGATTAAAGAAGGAGCAATGGATAAACCTAAGATGGATGTAATTTTTGGATTGCATATGGCTGCACAATCACCTGCGGGAACATTGTCTTATAAATCTGGAGCAGCCCAAGCTTCTTCTGATTTATTTAAAATTGTGGTAAATGGAAAAGGCAGTCATGGTGCCATGCCTTGGGCAAGTATAGATCCTATTGTGGTATCCGCAGAAATTATTGAAGCCTTGCAGCATATTGTGAGTCGTGAATCTGATTTAACCAAAGCGCCCTTAGTTATTTCTGTAGGCTCTTTACATAGTGGGGTAAGGGCTAATATTATTCCAGAATCTGCTGAAATGTTGGGTACGATTCGTTCTTTGGATGCCACCATGCGTAAAGAAACACATGAAAAAATGCGTCGAGTAGTTCAGCGTATTGCAGAAAGTGCAGGAGCAACTGCTACTATTGATATTCATACACAAACCATGATCAATTATAATGACCCAACACTCGCAAAAAAATCGGTGAATGCATTAAATAAAGCTGCTGGCATTGACCATGTCATGGAATCTCGTTGGACCACTGCTGCAGAAGATTTTTCTTTTTATGGAGACAAAGCACCTTCCTTCTTTTTTAGTTTAGGAGGCATGCAAAAAGGAAAGAATGCAAATGAAGTGAGTGGACACCATACCCCTGATTTTTATTTGGAGGAATCTGGCTTTATTTTAGGTGTTAAAGCTTTTTGTAATTTGGTTTTTGATAACGCAAAACCATAACTAATTTATTGCGGGTTTGTATCATAGTCTAAATACAAATCCGCAATTTGCTTTGCTTCTATAATTGGACTGCCTTCATTTCTATTGGTTAAAAGAAGTACCATTAATTTTTGTTCAGGAAACAATAGGATATGATTTCTAAATCCTATAGAACTTCCATTGTGATGTGGATGTGTTTTATTGTTATAATCTTCCACTTCCCATCCATAGCCATAATTAATAAGTGTTCCGTTGTCTATTTTTTTACGGCTCCAAGCTTCTTTTTGCAAGGCAGGCGGTAATAATTTATAATCCCATAAAGCTTTAATCCATTTTGTCATATCAAGGGTATTGGTATAAATACCACCATCCCCTAATACAGCACTAGTAAGGCTTTGATCTGTTTGTATCCAAGTATTATTTTCAAATGAATTTCCATAAGCCCTATTGGTTACTATTGATTTTCCTTCTTCAAAAGCCAAAGTAGTTTTCATTTCCAAAGGCTTAAAAATTTGATCATTTAAAAAGCTAGCAAAACTTTGCCCACTTACTCTTTCTACAATCAAGGATAAAATGGCATAGCCCGTATTGCTGTATCTATATTTAGTACCTGCAGGAAAATATAGTGAATCAGCCAAATACATCAATTGTAAACAATTCGTATCATGAAGTTGTTGTACTTGATTTTTTGGCATAAGGTCTTCGTAATCTATTAAACCTGAAGTATGCGTTAGTAAGTGTTTAATTTTTATTTTTTTTCCATATGCCGGGAAGCTTGAGAAATATTTATTAAGTGGATCTTCTAAAGAAATCTTTTTATTCTTCACCAATAATAAAACGGACATAGCCGTAAACTGCTTTGTTAAAGAAGCCAATCTAAAGTTGGTTGTAGGAGTTATTTTATCATTGCCCTCGGCCGATTTTACACCATAACCTTTTTGAAAAAGTATTTTATCGTTTTGATACACTAGTACACTAGCACCAGGATTTTTGCTGGAACTATAGGCTGAAAGAATGGCATCAATCTTCCTTTCTTTAATTAATAAAGCACTTGGTTTACAGGATGCAAATAGGATTGCAGCCATATAAACAAGTAGGCTATTTATTAATTTAGTGCTCATTTTTTTAATTCTTTTAACAATGCTGCCTGCGTTTCTAGCACCGCTTTTTCTGTAGAAATAGTGGGTGCCATTTCTGTATGATCTAATATATTAAATAATGTGCTAAAGTGTTGATAAATGACTGGGTATTTTCCTAAAGATTTTTTCCTACCCTCATAACAAATCATAGATAAATCAAACTGACGCTTTAAATTGGTAGTACTAGATTTTACTCTAGGATCCATTGCAATCGTAATAATCTGTTCCAATACTTTATTGCCTATTTTTAAACGAAGGGCATAGTTGCCCGGTAATACCCAAGGCGCAGTACTTTCGGGTGTTGTATTGTGCACGACGGCTGCAATTGGGTATTGAGGCGTTACATTTAATGGAGCGTATTTCATATCCCATAAAAAACGGTGTGCTCCAGCTTGGCTAGATAATATTTGTTGTGGTCTAATCCAATACAAGGGAATATTCACTTCCGGAATTTTATACAAAGTGTCTAGACTACTAAAAGTACGAATCACAGAACCTTTGTCGTTTGTAATTTCTAATGTTACAGGCGAACTACTATTACTGTTTAAATAATAATCAATGATGGCGCCATCGGGAGGATTTTCTCCTGCAGGTTCTTCAGGTGGCAATGGAGTATCATTATTCATATTCCATCTAACACGAATTGCTTTTTGTGGTTTTAATAAAGCCGTTTCTTTTTGTGTAGTAATATTAATTTGTCTTAAAGGATTTATATTATCTAAAATCCAAAAACTACGGCCATGGGTACCTAATACTAAGTCATCCTCATGTATGACTAAATCTCTGATAGAAGTGGCTGGCATATTTAATCTTAAAGATTGCCAATGTTCCCCTGCGTCTAATGAAAAATAAACTGCATTTTCTGATCCAGCAAACAATAAACCTTTTCTTACCGCATCTTCTCTTACCGTATTAATTGGTTCATTCGGCAAACCTGTAATAATTTTTTTCCAGCTAGCACCGCCGTCGGTTGTTTTGTAAATATGGGGCGTCATGTCATCGCAGCGAATTCTATTCACTGCCACATAAGCGGTATTATTATCAAATCTACTGGCATCAATCATGGAAATTTTACTCCAAGAAGTAATAGCAGCGGGCGTAATATTTTTCCAATGCTTTCCACCATCTTTGGTGATTTGAATATAACCATCATCCGTGCCAGCCCATAAAGTATTGATGTCTTGATAGGAAGGAGCCAAAGTATAGACCACACCACGACGGGGCATCTTTTTTAATTCGTCAGAAGTATATACACCCACACTACTTGGTATATCCCAGGCTTCTCGTGTTAAATCAGGACTAATCGTTTCCCAACTAGCACCACCATTGGTAGTTTTAAAAATAACATTCCCAGCAAAAAATAAAGTTTTAGGATCTACGGGTGAAAATAAAATAGGGGCAGTTCTAATAAATCTTACTTTACCTTCTCTAACAGGAACTGGTGAAATATTTTGTATCTGTCCAGTTCTTTTATCATGCTTAGTAATCTTACCTCCATAAATAATATTGGGATCTAATGGATCAGCGGCGATATAACCATATTCTTCTACACCCACTGGATGCCATTCTCTAAAACTAATATTACCATCATTGGAACGTGAGGCAATGCCAATAGAACCACTTTCTTGTTGACCACCATATACATTATAAGGGAATGCATTATCGGTACTTACATGATAAAACTGAGCAGTAGCTTGATTGTACCAACTTGAAAAAGTTTCACCTCCATTCACAGTGATGGTGGCCCCCTGATCTAAAGCGATGGCCATAATTTTTGTATTATTGGGATTGATCCATATTCGATGATAATCATCTCCACCCGGAGCACCTTTAATTCCATCCCAATTTTTCCCACCATCTTTTGATTTCCAAACTACTACATTGGCCGAATAAACAATGTCTTCATTTTTAGGATCTGCTTTTACTTCTGCAAAATCACTACCTCTTCCCCAATATCTATTATCATTGGTTAATACATACCAACTTTCTCCTGCATCATCACTCCTATACACACCTCCATTTTTTTCTGCATCCACCGTGGCGTACATTCTATTGGAATTGCTTGGTGCAATGGTAAACCCAATTCTTCCTAAACCATCTTGAGTAGTAGAAGGTAATCCTTTGGTAATTTTTTTCCAAGTAGATCCTCCATCCAAAGATTTATACAATCCACTTTCTACGCCATCCCAAGAACCATTTTCCCAAGGGCCTTGACGCGCTGCCCAAATAGTTGCAAAAATAATATTGGTATGATTGGGATCGATTTGTACTTGAACCGCTCCTGTATTTTCATTGATAAATAATACTTGCTCTAAAGTTTTTCCGCCATCCAAACTTCGATACACACCACGTTCTTTATTCGGACCATAAGGATGTCCTAAAACGGCTACAAATATTCTGTTTTCGTTGGTAGGATCAATACTTATTCCACCAATTTGTTGGGCATCTTTTAATCCTAGATTGTTCCAGGTATTGCCCGCATCGGTTGATTTGTATAATCCATTGCCTATAGATAAGTCGGGACGTTGAATGCCCTCACCACTTCCCACATAAATTACATTTGAATTGGAAGGGGCTACTGCCACATCTCCAACGGATCCTGTATTTTGACTATCAAAAATGGGCTTCCAAGTATGACCAAAGTCGTTGGTTTTCCATACACCTCCATTGTTGACGCCCATATAAAATATATTGGGCTCATTGTTAACACCTGTGATACCAACCGTTCGACCTCCTCTATGAGGCCCTATCATTCTGTATTTTAAACCTGCTAAGAAAGAAGGGTCTACTTGGGCCCAAGTGGCTATAGAAAATAGATTTGCTATAACAAGCAAACCAACAATTGCCATTTTTTTAAAAACTGGTATCATCTTGAATAATTTTGATATTAAATATACAAATAAAAATCCTTTGTTTTAATTGTACTTGGTTGCTACAATTATATTGATTAAATTCATAGATTGGTTTAACAAAATGAAAAATTTCGTTTATGAAAAAACAACTATTTGCTTTACTCGGTATCCTCCTGAGTGTCACCCTGTTAGCACAAACAACTGGTACTGATTTATTTTCGGCCATGCCTTTTAGATTTATTGGTCCAGATGGTAATAGGGCTATTGCGGTAGTAGGGGAGCCTGGAAATCCAAACGTATCTTATGTGGGTGCAGCTTCGGGTGGAATTTTTAAAACCACAGATGCCGGTATTCATTGGTTGCCCATTTTTGATCAAATGGATAATTCTTCTATTGGCGCCTTGGCCATTTCCCAAAGTAATCCTCAACAGGTTTGGGCGGGTACAGGGGAAACTTTTGTAATACGTCCTGCGCATGCTAATGGAAATGGTGTTTATAAATCAAGCGATGGCGGAAAAACCTGGCAAAACAAAGGGTTAAAAGAAACGGTTTTAATAAGTAAAGTAATTGTAGACCCAACGGATACCAATATCGTCTATGTAGCTGCGATGGGGCATATGCATGGACCTCAACAAGAAAGAGGGGTTTATAAAACGATCAATGGCGGACAAAGTTGGGAGCGTATTTTATTTGTAGATGAAAATACAGGTTGCATAGATTTATCCTTAAATGGAAAAGACACAAAAAATTTAGTAGCTGCCATGTGGCAAGTGGATCTTAAAACTTGGAATTTAAATAGTGGTGGACCTGGTAGTGGTTTTTATAAAACCAATGATGGTGGAAAAACTTGGAAGCAAATGCAAAATGGTTTACCAGGAGGAGCAAGTCATCCCGTAGGAAAAACTTCTATTGATTTTGCACAAAGCAATCCCTCAACCATTTATGCATTAGTAGAAGATAAAGTACCTGGTTTATATAAATCCATAGATGGAGGGGAGCATTGGAAACTCATGTATCAAGGGCATTCCATGGCACAACGTGCTGCTTATTATACAAGGGTGCGGGTATCTACACAGGATGAAAATAAATTGTACACCATTTGTGTAACTATTATGGAGTCAAAAGATGGAGGCGTTACTTTTAATGGGCAAGGTACTTATGAACCAGGAGGAGACAATCATGATATTTGGTTTGATCCTAAAGATGCAAAAAGAATTATGGTAGCGCATGATGGATGCTTGAACATGAGTTCCAACGCAGGACAATCATGGAACAATATTAATTTGCCTATTGCACAAATGTATCATGTAGCTGTTGATAATATGATACCCTATCATGTGATGGGCAATAGACAGGATGGATATTCTTATCGTACAGCTGCTATTAGTATGCAGGGCTCTATCCCATTAGGTTTATGGGAAGGCGTAGGTGGATGCGAAAGTGGTTTTGCACAGCCTGATCCATTTGATAACAATATTGTTTGGTCTGGATGTTATGATGGAGGATTAGACGTTACTGATGTTAGAACTGGCTATTCTCATGATGTACGTCCTTGGCCAGAAGCTGGATTTGGTTGGGCTCCAGCAGATATGAAATATCGTTGGCATTGGAATTTTCCGATGGCTTTATCGAAACATCAGAAAGGGGTGGTGTATGTAGGAAGTCAATATGTACATAAAACTTCGAATCAAGGAATGTCTTGGACAGTGATTAGTCCCGACTTAACAACCAATGATAAATCACATCAACAAAATTCAGGCGGAATGAATTCGGACAACCTGATGACATTTGATGGTTGTACTTTGTATGTGATTGCAGAGTCGCCAGTAAAGCAGGGTGTTTTATGGACGGGAACTAATGATGGACAAATTCAAGTAACGGTGAACGAAGGAAAAACCTGGACCAATGTTACACAAAATTTAAAAGGCATTGCACCATGGGGAACTATTCGAAGTATTGATCCTTCCAATTTTGATGCAGGTACTGCTTATATTAGTATTTCTTATCAACAATTGGGCGATTTCAAACCTTATATTTTTAAAACATCTGATTATGGTAAAACTTGGAAAGCAATAGGGGCAGGTATTCCAGCGAGTAATAGTTCTTTTGTACATAGCATTAAGGAAGATCCTGCGCAAAAAGGTTTGTTGTATGCAGGTACAGACAATGGATTATATATAAGTCCAGATGATGGAGCAACATGGGTTGCGTTAAAAAATAATTTACCTCCAGCACCTGTTTATTATATTGCCATTCAAAAAAACTTTAGAGATTTAGTATTGGCGACCTATGGCCGTGGTTTTTATATTTTAGATGATATTTCACCCATTAGAGAATGGAGTAAGCAAACAGTAAAAAATAAAAATGAATTGTTTGCACCAAAACAAGCTTACCGATTTAATTACAAGACTGGGATACATTCAGAGTCTTCTATGTCTACAGGTCAAAATCCACCCAATGGTACAAGTATTAATTATTATTTAGCAGCGGAGGTTCAAGTGCCACCAGCTATTATTATTATGAATCAAAAGGGAGATACCCTTAATAAAATTGAGGGCAGTAAGCAAAAAGGTTTTAATAGAGTCTGGTGGAACCTGTCACATAGCTCTATTGTATTACCTCCTTTAAAAACCATACCCGATTTAAAAAACTATATCAAACTAGATACTGCAGGCAACAGACCTTTAAATATATATGACTTAGATATTGGCCCAGGATTAACGCCTATTAAAGTGCCTGCCGGAAAGTATACAGTAGTTTTAAAAGTAGGAAGTTTTGTACAAAAGCAAGACCTACAAGTGTTCAACGATCCAAACCTCAATTCAAATAACGCCTCTATACTAGCGCAATATGATTTAGGCAAACAACTTTTGTCCAGCATCAATAATTGCTTATCCCTAATAGAACGTATGGAAGAGAATCGCGCTAATTATTTAAAACAAAATACCAGCGAAAGTTTAGTAAAAGAAAAAGAAGTATATAATTTAGAAAAGCAATTATTTGATATTCATTTAACAGGCGCCAGAATGGATATTTTTAGAAATCCTGCTCGAATTTTAGAACGTCTACTTGCCATCTCTACGGAGAGCCAAACCTTAGGAGCAGATTTCGCACCAACGGCGCAACAAAAATTAGTTTACCAAGCTTTAAATAGCCAATTAAAAAAAGTGGAAATTTCTTATTTGCAATTAAAACTCTAAATTTAGAAAAATAAAAAAAAGACGAATGAAAAAATTAATTATAATAGTAGTATTTGGATTATTAGCTAGTAACAGCCATGCTCAGAACAAGCAATGGACTTCTCAAAAAGCAAATGAATGGTATCAAAAGCAAGGCTGGTTGGTGGGCGCCAATTTTTTACCAAGTAGCGCTATTAATCAATTAGAAATGTGGCAAGCAGCCTCCTTTGATACCGTAACCATCAATAAGGAATTAGGGATGGCTGCAGGTATTGGGATGAATACTATGCGTGTTTATTTACATGATATGGCTTGGAAGGCTGATGCTGCAGGTTTTAAAAATAGAATGAATCAATTTTTAGCCATCGCGCATAAAAATAAAATAAAAATTATTTTCTGCATTTTGGATGATTGCTGGAATCCTGAAGCGACACTTGGTAAACAACCTGATCCAAAACCCGGGGTGCACAATTCGGGATGGGTAAGAAGCCCAACGATGAAAATACACAATGATATGACCGCATGGGGTGATTTAGAAAAATATGTAAAAGATGTATTAACCAGTTTTAAAAATGACGACAGGATTTTATTATGGGATTTGTACAATGAGCCAGGTAATAGCGGTTATGGCTTAAGTTCGCTTCCTTTGTTAAAGAAAATGTATGAATGGGCTTGGACAGTAAGGCCTGCTCAACCCTTGTCAACGGGTGTTTGGTATAACGAACAACCTTCCATTAATGATTTTCAAATTAAAAATTCAGATGTCATTACTTTTCATAACTATAGCGACACTATTGAATTGAAAAAAGCACTAGATACTCTAGTAAAGTTTGGCAGACCTGTAATTTGTACAGAGTATATGGCTAGAACCAATAACAGTAAGTTTATTACTCATTTACCCATTTTTAAAAGATACCATGTTGCAGCAATTAATTGGGGCTTGGTGAGTGGTAAAAGCAATACTATCTTTCCTTGGGGAAGTAAGTTAGGCACAACAGAACCGACTACTTGGTTTCACGATGTATTTAGAAAAGATGGAACTCCTTTTAGCAAAGAAGAGGTAACATTTATAAAAAACATTACCTCTTCTAAGTAAAATAAAATACTATTATTTTTTGACTGGATCGGTGTTTACTTCCCAATGATCGGTCCTAAATAAATTAACAGGTAAGCCTTCTTTGTTAAATAAATTTGGCATAGCTGTATTATTAAATGCAAAACGAACCGCTACTGGGTTTTTGATATTTTTATTAAAAACAACTACCGTATTGCCAACAATTTTTGCTTGTGCAGGATAAAATATCTTATCCTCATTGGCTATTTCAAAGAAAGGAATTATTTCCCCTTTGGACATCAATCCATTATTCGCATTACTAAATTGTATGCTAATTTTATCTTTGTCAATGGTATGTGATTGATAGGTTGGGCTTTGACAAGCAATAGTAGTAAAGCCATAAGTTTGGTTTAAAGCCATATCACTTAATCTTTTAGCCACTTCTATTTTACGGGTTGGGTGGATATTGGTGGTATCGGGAATCAAATCTGTAATAACTACCATGCCTGTTCCTTGATGATTGGCCACTTTTGATTGTGCTTCTCTTAACAAAGCGCCTATATTATTATTACCATAAGTGAAAGGGGCTATTTGAACAAAATAGAATGGAAAATTTTGATTCCAATGATGTCTCCAAGCGTCAATCATTCCTGTAAATAATTTTTCATAGGCATAATGGGTACCTGTATTGCTTTCGCCTTGGTACCAAATTACACCTGCAATGGCATAATTGGTTAATGGGTAAATCATTGCATTGTAGGCATTCGCAGTTTTATGAGGCCACCAAGCTACTGGGTTTAATGAATCGGCACCTCTTTTAATAAGGGCATTATTATTAATGACATATTCTGGTGTCCATGTTTCAGCGGGTGTACCGCCCCAATTTGAATTAATTAATCCAATAGGACTATTCAAACTTTGGTTTAAATTTTTTCCAAAGAAATAACCAATGGCACTAAAGTGTTTCATTTCTTCTGGGCTACAGACCATCCATTTGCCTTCTAAATTATCTTGTGGAAAATTAGAAGTAGACTTGGCAACATAGAAAAAACGAATGGATTTATTAGTTGCATTGGGTGCCTCCTCCAAGGTTTCTTTTAAACCTTGATCACCCGACCATTCCATATTGCTTTGTCCACCACATACCCAAACTTCTCCAATTAAAACATCCTCTAATACAATGGTATTGCTAGCGCTAATGGTAATTTGATAAGGGCCACCTGCAGCAGGAGTTTTAATACTTGCTACCCATTGAGCACCATTGCTCGTAGTAGCTTCATAGGAATTATTGTCCCAATTTGTTTTGATGGTAACTTTTTCAGCAGGAGCTGCCCAGCCCCAAATTTTTACAGTAGATTTTTGTTGTAACACCATGTGTGATCCAATAATATTCGGTAAACGCACTGCCGCGTTTACTGTTAAACATCCTAGGAATAAGATGGCTAATAATAAAATACATTTTTTCATTTTCATTTTTTTATAAGATTAAATATAATTTTTAAAATACTAATTCCACCAATAAGTTAATTTACATACCACCGCTCTATTTTTTACAAATACAGGGCCGATATAATAATTATCTGTATACACTAAAAATAGATCTGATACAGGCTTATATCTCCATTGGAACCTGGTATTAAAGTTAATATTTTTTGTTTGCTCATTGTATTGATAAAAAGCAGTAAAAAATAATTTATTGGTCATGGTAATATCTAATTTTGGACCTACGAGTAAAAAATTATTATTTCCCCAAGGCTGAGGTAATTCAATATGATTATAAGTTGCCGCTAAATCAAAATTTACAAAGGGCTGAATTCTATAACCAATATCCCCCGTTACACTTATTAAATTTCCATTGGCATAATAACCCCCCACTCTTGTACTTAGGGCATAAGTTAATGTATGTTGTGGGGCAGAGATCCAATCAAAACCGGTAGTACTCCATTGGTGTTTCGTATGCGCTGCTAGTGGAGCTTTACCAATTCTTGTAGGATCGAATGGAACCAATAATTCTACATAATCATTTTGTACAATTGGTGCAAAAGTGCTTCTGTCCCTATAGGTTATTAAATAGGTAAATAATTTTGTATTGTCTGTTAAATCTAAATTGGTATTAAAGTAAAAGGTGGTGGTTAATTGTGGACCATGACTTAATATAGGACCATTTTTTGGAAAAAATAACTTGGTAATGCTTGGAGCAAATTTTACATAATTATTTCTTGGCACATACCCTACTTCTGCATTATAGTTGTTACCTACTATTTCATGTTGCCAAGAGACAATTATTTTTCTAGTACTATATTGTAAATTGGCTGCGTTAACAAAATCTTTTCCTGTTTTATCAGGCGTAAAAGATTTAATAAAAATAGTTTTTCCAGACCAGGTGTTATTTTTTGGAGCTAAATTATATTCAAATCCAAAATTTCTATTGTACATATTACCGGCGCTCATGATTACCTTTTGATCCATGGGTTTAAAATCAATTGCAGTTTTGTCTATGTAAAAAAGTTCAATGCTAGATTTTTTAAATAATTTTCTATGCAATGCTAATACCGCAAAATTTTGAGCCGGAGTGAGTGATGCATCGTCCAAGCTTGTTTTCATATCCATTATTCCAATGCGCCAGTTATTGTCTATTCTTCCACTCATTCTTGCGCCAAAATCGATATGTGTATTGATGCCTATTCTTCTCGAGAAAAAAGGGCGCACATTTTCAAAACCTAAATTGGAAAATAGATCGGCATTTTCTAAAAAAAATTGCCGCTTCTCTGGAAAAAATAATTCAAAGCGACTTAAATTACTTACTTGACGATCCACTTCTACTTGAGAAAAATCAGGATTAACCGTTAAGTCTAAATTGAGGGAAGAGCTTAAACTTATTTTTGCATCCAGTCCGTATTCCTTGTTCGTAATGGAAGCGGAGTTTAATTTTGTTCCGTCATTGTTGGCAAATTCTTTCGATATACCTGTTTTAATATAGGGGATCAAAGAAAAATTGCTTTGCTGTGCAGGTAAAGGGGCATCCCAAACCAACACGCCAGTATAAGCAAGTGAGGCAGTGGGAAATTGCCTAGGCATTGGCGCCCAGCTTGACTTCTCTTTATTATTTAAATCATTCCTACTAAAATTAATACTCCATTCTTGAACCCCACTTTTATATCGAATAGATTTAAATGGAATGGAAGCTTCCAATAGGTATTTTGAGGAATCATTATAAACGACGGATGTCCAAATATTGTCCCAGTTTAAATCAAGGCTACCACCATCATACATGGTGCCATCATATTGTGCACCTGCTGCATTAACGCCAAAGGCGAATCCGCTATTTAAATCACCATAGGTATCCATGAATAAAACAAAGTTGTCGTTTTTTAAAAAACTCCAATCACGTTTTAAGGATTCAACCATATTTTGACCCTTGCCCACTTTCTTACAGGTGGCAAAAAGGTATAAATTGTTTTGATCATAGGTCATTCTAACTTCCGTAGGTACATTGGCAACGCTGGTATCCATAGGAAGTACCATGGCAAATTTTTCAGCCACCTGTGCGTTTTTCCAAGATTGCTCAGTTAATTGCCCATCAATTTTAATGCTATCGGTTGCTTTATGTATAAAATATTTTATTCCGGCGTTCTTTTTTTGGGCTAATATTTTTTGGGACACAACACAAAGGCTTAATAGACAAAGAATTCGAAGTAGTTTCAATTAGAGTAGGTAAAAAATGAAAAAATGACTTGACTTTAGTCAAGAGAGCAATTAAATTTAATACTTTTTAAATTATTAATTTAATCTTATCTTTAAGACAACTTAAAATTTTTTATCATGTCATTTAATAGAAGAAAATTCATTTCCCTTTCAGCACTTACTGCTGGGACATTAGGCGTTAGTAATCGTATTTTTGGCTCTAATGTGTATGATGCACACAATGATGCTAATTTACCAAAAGCCATTCGTGATTTAGAACCTATGGCTACTGGAATTGTTCCTATTACTGTTGCCGAAAGAAAAGAACGAATTGCCAAGGCGCAACGCTTAATGCAACAAGAAAAAATGGATGCCATTTTTATTGAAGGAACTGTTTCTTGTTATTATTATACAGGTATGCGTTGGGGTCAAAGCGAAAGAACTTTTGGTGTAGTCATTCCTGCTAAAGGAGACATTGCCTATATCTGTCCAAAATTTGAAGAAGGCAGAGCAAGAGAATTGATACTACCGGCTTTTGGAGAAGAAGTACGTTGTTGGGAAGAGCACGAAAGTCCCTATGCATTAATATTGGGTATTGTAAAAGATAGAGGAGTCGTTCATAATAGAATAGGCATGGAAGAAAGAGTTCGCTTTTTTATTGCCAATGGAGTAAAAAAATTAGCTACCGGATTTGATATTGTAGATGCTACGCCTATTACAGCAGGTTGTCGAGTTATCAAAAGTAAAGCGGAAATTGCGTTAATGCAAAAGGCAGCTGATGCCACCATTGATGCGTACAAAGCAGCTTTTACTACCATTCGTGTTGGTATGTCACAAACAGAATTGAGTAATAATATTACTGCAGCATTTAAGAAGCTTGGTTTTAGCGGAGGAGCATCTGTGCAAGTGGGAAAATATTCTGCATTACCACATGGAAGTATTACACCTCAAACCATTCGTGAAGGAGATGTAGTGATGGTGGATGGTGGCACTAGCTGTGAAGGATATGCTTCGGATATAACAAGAACTATTGTAATGGGCAAACCTTCCAAACGTCAAATTGATGTTTGGAATTTAGAGAAAAAAGCACAAGATGCAGCATTTGCTGCAATGAAAATTGGCGCTCCTTGTGAGCAAGTAGATGCAGCAGCAAGAGCCGTTATTGAAAATGCAGGCTTTGGAAAAAATTATAATCTTCCTGGTTTACCTCATAGAACTGGCCATGGTATTGGATTGGAAGGACATGAGTGGACAAATTTTGTAAAAGAAAATAAAACACCTATTGCAGTTGGAATGTGTTTCAGCAATGAACCTAATATTTCTATACCAGGTGAATTTGGAATAAGATTAGAAGATTGTGTTTACATAGCAGAAGATGGTGCACATTTCTTTTCAAAACAAAGTATTTCCATAGATCAACCCTTTGGTTAATTGATTCTATCAATGGTAAGTAATACCGATGGTGTTGCTGGTCTTGATGGCGTTAATTGAGTAATGCTACCTGTAGCAATGGTATTGCTGTTTTTAATACTATAATACAATTCTACATAATCATTGCTGCCCAGCTCTACATAATAGGCGCCGGTAAGCATATTTTTAATGCCACTTCCAGTAATGTTAAAATTGACATTGGTATTTAAATAAGCGGATCCATTGCGCCTAATCCACACACTCGCAATATCTGCACCTACATCATTTTTCAACATTTGTATCGCATACTTTACATTGTAAATGCCAGCATGCGATACCGTAATTTTTGTAGGTGCCAAAGCGCTGTTGTTGTTGACTATAATATTATTTGAAAAACCAATGAAGGGAAATTTCAAAGCAGTAGCAGTGGACACCAAGGCGGGCTGCGCTGCTGTATCATAAAAACTACCATAATCATCTCTAATGGGAGCATAGCCCAATGCACTTATGATATCTGTAGCCGCCACTTCTCCTATATTTATTTTTTTATTGATTCGATTGCTCAGAGAAACGGTATCAACTTTATTTAATTTACTATCTATTCTTGTACTTAAGAAACTGGTATCGGTTTTGGCAATTAATTTAATTCTATTAGATAAACTTAGGGTGTCCGCACTATTTAGTTTTAAATTAATTCTGGCAGAAAGTTTTAAAGTATCCAGCGTATTTAATTTTTTAGTAAGTGCGGTGGTGACCAATGTACTTGTTGGCTTTAAGCTATCGGGGGTGTTGTCTATTTTATCAATGGATAAAAACGCTTTTAAATCTGTAAGGTTATCTAAACCAGTACCACCTTGGCTTACACCAATAATTCCATTTATATTTTGAGCCCCAACATTGTCCGCATAAAACGAAAAGGGAACGTAATTAATTTTTTGTGCACCCATATTAATAAAAGACAAATCTCCCAGGGTATCTATTTCTATTTGTAAATATTTTTCTGCTTTGGACCAATTAATATTTTCAAATGGGCCCATGGTAACCGTTTTATTAGTTTCATACTGGCCAACCACAATCGTAAATAAACCAAGGGCATTGGTGGTGACAGGAACAATCTCTTGGTATTCATTTTTAGTGCTAGCGGTATCTGCTTTAATGGACACTCTTATAGTTAATAATTTATTGGGGATAATGTATCCGCTATTGTTTCTGGCAATAGCTTGGAAATTAATTCCCTTGTTGCTTTGTGCTTGAACTGCATTTGGCATCCAAAGAATAAACGAGAGGATAAAAATGCAGCAATAAAACTTTCCCATAACATTATGTTTTAATTATTTTATACGTTTTTATATTGTAAAATTTATTATCCACAATATAATGGATCACAATAAAGTATATTCCAGTATTTACCGAAACAAATGGGATCTGCATTTTAAAATTTATACCCGAAAAAGGACCTTTAAAAATTTGTTTTAATTGTCCAAAAGCATCGGTCACTTGAATACTTTCAATAAATACATTTAGTTGGTTGCAAAAAAGAGTACAATTATTGTTAACGGGATTGGGTCCTACTATTAATTTCAAATCATTGATATGTAAAAAAGAAAATGCATCACTACCATTTATAGTAGGTTGCAATAAACCCGCGGATAAAATCAATCCATTTTCATTTACTAGCGTATTGACCATGGCGGTTTCTCCAAAACTCCAATAAATACTACTGTTTCCAAGCTTTGCTGTACCGCTATTCACATTTACAAAAGGAATAAAAACAGTTTGGGCTTGAATTTTTTTTGTAAGAAATAGTACAATATAAATTGCAATGGCGTGTTTCATAATTTTCATTTTAAAAATGCATAAAGTGACCAAATGTATTTTATAAAACTTTATAAATTTGTATAGGCCTAATAGAAAACAATCGAAATTTTTCCTTCAACAATCAATTAAATTATACCTGTTTTAAAAATTGACTAGGTTGTGTATTTTGCTAAGCAATTGCTACTCATGATTTTACAAATTTAGTTTTATGGAATAAAAGGATTTTAGACTAAGAACCTATTCTTAATACTATTTTTTGTAACTTAAATTCAAATTAACCATATGAAAAAACACATCAATAAGCTTAGACAATTTTGTTTTTTGTCTTTTGCATTTTTAATCTGTATTCCTGCTATTGCACAAAAAAAATATACGGAAAAAGATATTGCACTCATGAAACAAAAATTAGTTTCTAGTGTTGCAGGTCATGCTAAAGATGTACAAGTAATGGTTGATCAAATTTTTAGTTATGGTGAATTGGGATTTCAAGAATTTGAAACATCGGCCTATTTAACGAGTGTATTAGAAAAGAATGGGTTTGCCATTGAAAAAAACATTTCCAATGTACCTACTGCATGGATGGCTAAATGGGGTTCGGGTTCGCCTGTTATTGCCTTGGGTAGTGATATTGATTGTATTCCAAAAGCATCGCAAAAACCTGGCGTAGCCTACAAAGACCCAATAATAGAAGGAGCTCCAGGACATGGAGAAGGGCACAATTCTGGTCAAGCAGTTATTATTTATGCAGCCATTGCTATGAAAGAAATGATGGAGAAAGAACATATGCCAGGCACGATTGTGATTTGGCCTGGTGTTGCGGAAGAATTAGTTGGAACAAAAGCATGGTATGTTAGAGATGGTTATTTTAAAAATATCGATGCCTGCATATTTACCCATGTAAGTGGAGATTTTGGTTCTAACTATGGAGACAATGGCGGTAATGGATTAGTGAGTGTTCGTTTTGATTTTAATGGAGAAGCTGCACATGCTGCTGGTGCCCCATGGCGTGGCAAAAGCGCATTAGATGGTGTTGAATTAATGGACATTGGTTGGAACTTTAAAAGAGAACATTTAAAACCAACCAATCGATCTCATTATGTAGTAGTAGATGGTGGTGATCAACCAAATGTTGTTCCAAGTAAAGCAAGTGTTTGGTATTATTTTAGAGAACGTACTTATGAGGATATTAAAGCGAACTATGAATCTGGCATTAAAATTTCCGAAGGCGCTGCTTTGATGTCAGGTACAACTGTATCACATCAAATTTTAGGCACTGCATGGCCAGGACATTTTAATAAACCTTTAGCGGAAGCTATGTATGCGAATATTAAAAAAGTAGGTATGCCCACTTGGGATGAAAAAGACATTCAAATGGCCAAAGCCGTTCAATTATTAGTGGAAGCGCCAAAAAAAGACAATGAAGGCAAGCCCATTGATGGATTAAAAACAGTTTTAGATACGCTAAAAGGATCGGTTGCATTTTCATGGGGTGGAGGTTCGGATGATATTGCAGACATTTCTTGGACGGTACCTACGATTGTATTAAGATATCCTGCCAATATACCCGGAACCAAAGGACACCATTGGGCAGATGCAATAGCAATGGCTACGCCTATTGCACACAAGGGTTCTTTAGCAGGTGCAGAAGCTGCAGCGATGACTTTATTAGATTGCTTTACGAATCCCAAATTAATAGAAGAGGCAAAGTCTTATTTTACCAATGTGCAAAACAAAGATGTAAAATACATACCATTTATTACGGCGAATGATCCACCTGCAATTCATTTGAATAAAGAAATCATGGATCGTTATAGAACACAAATGAAACCCTTTTATTATCATCCAGAAAAGTATGGTACTTATTTAGAACAGTTAGGTATTACTTATCCAACGGTGAAGAAACCCTAAAAATTTTCATTAGATACTCATTAGCGTTTCATTAAAAAGGTCCCCCCGAATATTCGAGGGGACCTTTTTAATGAATTGAAATTTTTACTTTAATAGTCTTATGCTTTTTTAGCTAATTTTTCTATTGCGTAAACTAATTTATCTAAATCCTGAATTCTTGTATATACATGTGGGGTGATTCTAACACAACTAATATTTCCCCAAACAATACCTACGGTATGTATTTTATAATCATTGAATAATGCATTGTCTAATTCTCCAGGCGTCATACCATCAATAGTTACGCCGCAAATAGCACAAGAATAAGCGTCTTTAAGCGAAGTTTTAATTCTTACTTTAGGAATGTCTTTTACACGGGTGGCCCAATAATTTTTCAAATAACGAATACGCTCTTCTTTTCGTTTGCTGCCAATAGCTGTATGAAAATTGACCGCTTCGCCAATACCTTGCTCAATTGGAAAGCTTCTGGTACCAAGGGTTTCAAACTTTCTGATATCTGGGCTTTTGGGATTATCATTACATACCAAGGGCCAAATTTTTTCAATATTGTCCTTTCTTATGTATAGCATACCACTTCCTATAGGTGCGGATAAAAATTTGTGTAAAGAGGTTCCAAAATAATCACAACCAAAATCTGGAATTTTAAAATCCATCAAACCAAAACTATGCGCTCCATCTACAATAGTCTGGATACCGTGTTTTTTGGCAAGGTCACATAATTTTTTAACAGGCATAATTTGACCCACCCAATTCACCATATGCGTAATGTGAAATATTTTTGTATTGGGTGTGATAGCTTTTTCAAAAGCACTTACAATTTCTTCCTCATTTTCAATAGGGTATTGAAAGTCAAGTTGTGTATACACCAAACCCTCTCTAGCAACTCTTTGTTTCCAAGCATTAATCATATTGGGATAATCTTGCTTAGTTCCAATCACTTCATCTCCCGCTTTCAAGCTTAAACCAAAGATGACCGTATTTAATGCTTCAGTTGAATTTCTATTAATAGCAATTTCTTCAGGATCACATCCTGCCAATTGTGCTAACTTATATCTTAGTGGTTCTCTTCCTTGATCTAATATGCGCCACATAAAATAAGAAGGCCCTTCGTTGGTCATTTTATTAAAAGTATCTACTGCTTCTTGAACTACTCTTGGACTTGGACTTACACCTCCATTGTTTAAATTTACAAAAGCTGGATTTACGGTATACCCTTGCTGAATGACACTCCAATAATCCTCATCCATGGCTAAATCTTTGGCGGAGATTAATTTTTTTTGTTGGTTAAGATGTTGAAATTCGGCAGCATGTGCTTGATTAAATAAGCTATTTGCCGAAAAAGCACCAGCCATTAGGCCTAGGTGTTGTATAAAATTGCGTCTGTTGGCCATAACTATAAATTGAATACCTAAGTTAATCAATTATGGATATACTATTGGCATTATTATACCTAATTCTTGGCAAAAAGAGCCTAAATTTAGGGGCAGAAAAGGCATTGCATTGAAGCGAATCACTTGTTCCATATTATTATTTTTAGCATTGAGTAGTCAATTGGGTACTTATGTGGTGTATTTAGTGCAACAGGAATTGAATAAGGAAAATATTGCACAACAAATGGCACGCGAACTTCCAGAGGAGCAATTGGTGAAAATTAAAAACAGCCATGAAATTAAATGGGAGGAGGCAGGGAAAGAATTTTATTTAGCAGGTACTTTTTATGATGTTGTAAAATCCAAAGAAGTGAATGGTGAAATTTGGTATTATTGTATCAACGATACCATGGAAAGTCAATTGTATAATAGTTATACTAATTCTATTAAGTCGAGTAATGCAAACTTACCTAATAGCAACCATGGCAAACAAGCAATAAAATTTTCACTTTCATATTTTATACTCACTACTAACAATGAATTAAGCGTATTACAAAATTTGAGTAAAAGTCGTTTTAATTTAATAGCGTTCGCTATACATTCGAGTGCATTAGACGTGAATGCGCCACCTCCAAGATGGGTATAAATTTTTAGTATTTTCTTTTTCCCCATGCCAGTTGGTTTTGGGATGACTATCATTTTTCAAAAAATTTAAATTTCCTTGAATGAAATTCAAAAATTGTATACTTTATATATTTTTATTAGTTGCTCAAGTAGCGTTTGGTCAAAACAACTATACGGGGAGAGTGTTGGATGCTACTACACTCAAACCTTTGGCAAGTGCAACAATTATTATTGGCGACAAAAAAGCAACCAGTAATAGTACTGGTGAATTTTCAATTGCTTTGTTAGCCATTGATAAAATTACTATTACTTATATTGGTTATGCCCCTTTAACAAAAAGCATTGATCCTACTGAAAAAAACAATATTTTTTATTTAACCCCCATTGCATTATCATTAATCGATGTAGAAGTATCTAATACCTCTAATCCCAATAAATCAATTTTGTATCAACCAGGTTCCATTGCAAAAATTGGTTCAATTGAATTGAATCGAAATACAGGTTTGAATTTAGATGATGCCATACAAACCAATGTAACAGGGGTACAAATGAATAGAAGATCTGCCGGAGGCGGACAGCAATTGAATATTAGAGGTTATGGAAATGGCACTAGAGGTACTAGAGGCATTAGTAGCAATTTTGATGGCCAGGGATACAAAGTATATTTGAATGGTATTCCTTTAACTGATGCAGAAGGTATTACTACTATGGATGATATTGATTATAGTTCTATTGCCAATGTGGAAGTAGCGAAAGGGCCAGCTGGAACTTTATATGGTTTAGCCATTGCGGGCGCCATCAACTTAACCAGTGAAAAAGCAGAAAAAGGTAAAACCAGTATAAGTCAACAAATTTTAATGGGGGATTACGGTACCAGGAGATTCACCACTACTTTAAGGGCTGGAACAGACAAATCTTCTTTATTGGTCAACTATGGCAATCAACAAACGGATGGCTATACCATTCACAATGCTTCTAAAAAAGATTTTGTAAATGTAATAGCCGATTTACAACCCAATCAAAAAAATAGTTTTAGTATTTATGCTGGCTATAGCAATAGTTATGATCAACGTTCGGGAGAATTAACGGTAACTCAATTTGAAAATAATGATTTTTCAGGCAATCCAGATTATATAAAAAGAGATGGACATAGCAATGTAGTAAGCTTTAGAACTGGGCTAAGTCATGTCTATACGCATAGTCAAAATGTATCTATTACTTCTACCGTGTATGGTATTGGTTTTAATAGCAATGCCAGCTCGGCAGCGGGTTGGACCGATAAAAATTCCATCAATTATGGTTTAAGATCGGCCATCAATACTAAAATT
>CANFOM010000026.1 GCA_947448725.1 Bacteroidota bacterium | reverse complement strand
ATGGCCGGGTTGATTCCTGATAGTCAACGCTACTTTGATTTACACCATGCTAAAACAGATGTATTTGAAAATGTAAATAAACGTGAATTACTATTAGGTGCTGCTAATATTGCTGCTATTATTTATTTAATAGACCAATATGGTGTGAACCCGTAATAAAACTTATAGAAAAAATACCTAACCATCGTCTCTCAGCTCGCAAGCTCGAATGTTCGTCGATGCTTAGTATTATTTTCTATATATTTTATTTCTTATGAGTTTGATAGCATTATAAAAAAAGGCTCACTCAAAATTATATTTCTTTCAAACCCTTAAAAACTTTACTACTCATTGGATTTAATCATTGCAAGCGAAGAAACTAAAAAGTCCTTAAATTTTTATTAAGGACTTAAAAAGCAAGACCCCCGTTTATGGGGGGTCTTGAAAAAATCATAAAAGAAGAAACTAAAAAGTCCTTAAATTTTATTAAGGACTTTTTAGTTTATTAACGGCTTAAGTTCATTGAACGTTCCTTGTATAAATTACGGAAGTAAGGGTCACGTAAGTCTTTGATGAATCGGATGGCTTCGCCGGTACTTTTCATCTCTGGTCCTAATTCTTTATTGACACCAGGGAATTTATCAAAACTAAATACAGGCTCTTTAATCGCGTAGCCTTCTAGTTTTTTCTCCATGGTGAATTCAGATAATTTATTCGCACCCAACATTACTTTGGTAGCGATATTTAAATAAGGTATTTGATAGGCTTTGGCAATAAATGGAGTAGTTCTTGAAGCTCTTGGGTTGGCTTCAATTACAAATACTTTACCATCTTTAATAGCAAATTGAATATTGATCAATCCTCTAATATTTAAGGATCTTGCGATTTTTTCGCTGTAAAATTCCATCGTTTCTACAATCAATGGTGTTAGGTTGAAGGCAGGTAAAACGGCATTACTGTCTCCGCTATGGATACCTGCTGGTTCAATATGTTCCATCACACCCATGATATGGAAAGTTTCTCCATCAAAAATAGCATCTACTTCTGCTTCCTGACAACGATCTAAGAAATGATCGATTAATATTTTATTGCTAGGAATATGTTTTAAGATACTTACGACTGCAGTTTCTACTTCGGCATCATTAATTACAATACGCATTCTTTGTCCGCCAATTACATAGCTAGGTCTTACTAGTACTGGATAACCTACTTTGTTGGCTACTTCAATAGCTTCTTCGGCACTATAAGCCGTTCCGTATTCTGGATAAGGAATATTTAATTCTTTTAATAAGTCACTAAAGCGACCTCTGTCTTCGGCAATGTCTAAACTATCAAAAGAAGTACCAATTATTTTAATGCCTCTTTCGCTTAAACGTTTTGCTAATTTTAAGGCAGTTTGCCCTCCTAATTGTACAATAACGCCTTCTGGTTTTTCTAATTCGATAATTTCCCAAAGGTGTTCCCAAAAAACGGGCTCGAAGTATAATTTATCGGCCATGTCAAAATCGGTGGAAACGGTTTCTGGATTACAGTTAACCATGATGGCTTCATAACCAGATTCTTTCACGGCTAATAATCCATGAACACAACAATAATCAAATTCAATACCTTGACCAATCCGGTTAGGGCCACTACCTAAAACAATTATTTTTTTCTTGGAAGAGGAGATAGATTCGTTGGAATTTAGCTTGTTGCTCATAGGTAATAAATTGGGCAAAAATACATCAGCGAAACCATTTCTACGAATTTTTATGCAATGGTTTTCCACCAGCTTTTACCTAACCAGGCAAAGCTCCTGCCAGCGAGTGGTATAGCGTTTGCTGCGTCTTTCGCTGCGCATTTTCCAGTTTTTTTGGGTACCGCTGGTGCCAAACTTCAAGATATCATTGCGGTAGGCCGCATTCATATTGTCAATTACATTCATTAGTTTTTTACGTCTTGCATCGGCGGGAGCGACGAATAAGTTGGTTTGAAGGGCATTATCGGGTACAAAATCGCTTAAAATAACCCCTGCTTTTTTATAGATTTCTCCTGGTTCAAATAGGCTTTTGCCTAGGGCGACCACCGCTTTAATAATATCGGGGGTAAGATGACTAGGGTTGTCTAGTAGGGTGTAGCCACTTGCTTGACGGCCTCTATGGTAATGGGAAGCCTCTATAGTTACGGGGGCTTTTTTGAGTAAAAAAACACTTACGCCGCAGGCGGCACTATGTTGTCTTCTTAATTTTTCGGTGGCGCGGGTGGCATAAGTGGCGAGGGCTTCTTCTATTTCTTGCCATTCGGTGACTTCGCGACCAAACATGCGCGTGGTGGCAATCATTTTTTTTTCGGTGCGAGGTGCTTGCATGGAATGACTTTGTGCGCCTTTTAATTCTCTTAGCAATCTCATACCGGTAACACCTCCTAAAAAACGTTTGCCCCAACTAAGGTCTTTAATGCTAAGTGCATACGCTGTGTGTATGCCATAGGTTTTTAATTTTTCACTATAGCTAAAACCAATACCCCAAATATCATCGATGGGCGTTTGTTGTAAAGCAGCTTGAATTTTTTTAGCATCATTGAGTACTACAATACAGCCTGTTTTTATTTTATTTTTTTTAGCCAATCGGTTGGCTACTTTGCTAAGTACTTTATTGGGCCCTACGCCAATAGAAACAGAAATACCTGTCCAAGTTTCTATTTTATTTTTTAAGAGCGTACAAAAATCCTGTAATGCTTCGGTGGAGATATGTTTTAAATCTAAAAAGGCTTCGTCTACCGAATATACTTCCACGCAACCCGGTGGTAGCAGCTGTCTCATGGTTTCCATGACCCGCCAACTTAGGTCGCCGTATAAGTGATAGTTAGAAGAAAAAGCGTGCACTTTATTTTTTTCAATTAATTCTTTTGCTTGAAAATAAGGAACGGCCATGCCAATGCCTAATTGCTTGGCTTCGTCGGAACGCGATACAATACAACCATCATTGTTACTAAGTACCACTACTGGCGCATTTTGTAGTTGGGGTTGAAAAAGACGTTCGCAGGAACAATAAAAACTATTACAATCTACAATGGCTTGCACGTAAAAATATATTTAAGGAGTACGATAATTTTTATAAACTATGTATTACAAAACTAACAATGCCCCAAGTGCTGTACTGTTCTAGTTGAGCTACTTGAATGGTGCCATATCTTTTATTTTCGGGAACCAAACTAATGCTGTGTTCTTGTATTTGTAAACGGCGCACCAAAAATTCACCATTCAAAACAGCCACCACCACTTTGCCGGAACTCGCAGGTAAACTTCTGTCTACAATTAAAATATCGCCAATATGAATGCCCGCACCCAACATGGCATCGCTGTTTACCCGAAAGAAAAAAGTAGCGGGTTTATTGCGAATAAGTTGTTCATTCAAATCAATACCTCTTTCCATAAAATCGTCCGAGGCCGCACCAAAACCGGTGGCATTGGCCTGTATAATTTGGCTCGATTGGTAGTTCTTATTAATCTGCTGTGTAGCTATTCCTTCTCCTGGATCTCTATCTATAAATGACATAAAACTAAATTTATTAGCAATATTAACTAAATAATTTAGTATTTTGATGATTAATTTATACCCTTTTTTTAAAGTATTTATACGCTGCTTTGGGTGGATTATTTTTTGTAGGCGGTTTAATATCAGGACTTTATCAATGGGGTTGATGTATATTGAGCTCGAAATAACGGTAACATGCAGCAATTTTTCATAGATCCTATTATTGGGAGGGCTAAAACCATTGATACGAGTTTTTACCTAGACCCTAAGAATTTGGAAGCCTCCAAAGAAAAAATATTTGCACCCAGTTGGCAGTATGTGGGTCATGTTGGAATGGTAGCCAAAGTAGGAGATGCGCATCCGTTTAAATTATTAGAAAATTATATCGATGAGCCTTTGCTGCTTACAAAAGACAGCCATGAACAAATACATTGTTTGTCTAACGTATGTACCCATCGCGGCAATTTGATGGTGTATGAACCTTGTTCTGCGCAAAAGCATTTGCGTTGTAAATACCATGGTAGAGCTTTTCATTTAGATGGAAAATTTATTTCGATGCCTGAATTTTCCGCTGTTGAAAATTTCATTCCAGAGAACAATCATTTACATCCACTATCCTTATTTAAGTGGGGCCCATTATTATTTACGCAGTTGAAAAAAGGGATGGGTTCGGAATTATTTTTTCAAGAAATGCAAAAGCGCATAGGTTGGTTACCGATAGATCAATTGGTATTTGATGCGGCAAGATCTAATGATTATTATATTAAATCCAATTGGGCATTGTATTGTGAAAATTACTTAGAAGGATTTCATATTCCTTTTGTGCATCCAGGTCTCAATGCCTTCTTAGATTTTAAAGATTATTCTACGGAATTGTTTCCTTATGCCAGTTTACAATTAGGTATTGCAAAAAACAACGAGCACTGTTTTAATATTCCCAAAGGACATATGGATGAAGGCAAAAAAATTGCTGCGTATTATTTTTGGGTCTTCCCTAATATGATGTTCAATTTTTATCCATGGGGATTATCGGTCAATGTTATTACCCCTATAGATGCAGGCAATACCAAAGTTAGTTTTTTAAGTTTTGTATTTGACGCCACTAAATTAGGCATGGGTGCTGGAAATGGTCTGGAGACAGTGGAGCAAGAAGATGAAGAAATTGTGCAGCATGTACAAGAAGGTATTCGATCTCGCTTTTATCATTATGGAAGATATGCGACACTACGTGAGCAGGGAACACATCATTTTCATAGCTTGCTAGCTAATTTTTTATCAGCCTAGCTTGTGTACGCTACATCGGAAAATACTTTTCTTGAAATGTGTTTTTTTAATGATCATTTTGCCCAATGAATGGCTACCGTCCAACTGCTGCCTGCATATACATGATACTTTTCGGAAAAGCTTCCTTGATTTAACGCAAAAGAAACATTCATTAAACTATTTAAATAAGCCAATGGTTTACCTACGGCTACACCCCCAAAAGTATTTTCAAAAGGCATATTACCTGTATAGATTAATTTTTTATCATGAAAAATTTGAACTTGTAATTCATTTTTAGCATGAGCAAGGCTATTAAATTTTTTCCAATTTTCTTGATCAATATTGGTCCAAATATTTCCGTATTGAATGTCTAAGATGTCAATGGTGCCCATTAATTTTTCGCCAGCTAATTGTGCTTTTTGAAATGGTAATGCAGTAATAGGAGCCGTACTTATTTTTCCTACTTGGTCGTAACTAATTTTATGAGCAGCTAAACGAGCAGCCGTATACGCATACACATCTCTTCCATGAAAAGTATAAGAAGCGCCTGAATTTTTTCTTCTGTTAATGACTTCGTCAATTTCTCTCACCGAATCAATACCTAAGGAAGCAGCTATTAAAGTAAGCGTTCCATTGTCGGGGGTAACAATATAATGACCCGATTTTGTTTTAACCACCACCGATTTTCTTTGCGTGCCTACGCCAGGATCTACCACCGAAACAAATACCGTACCCACTGGCCAATAAGCTACAGTTTGATCTAAGCGGTAAGCGGCTTCCCAAATATTATAAACGGGTATATCATGGGTAAGATCGTATAATTTTAAATTGGCATCCACCGAACTAGCAACTCCTTTCATGGCCGACACCGCACCGTCTTTGGTGCCAAAATCTGTTTGAAAAACAACAATGCCGTTTTGCGCAGATGCGCTTATTATTATCAATAATAGAATGGCCCAAGTTGTAATTATTTTTTTCATGATATATATTTTTTCTCTAAAGATTAAAATACAATAATACTTTTTCGTGGCTAACATTGTGAGCGAAGCGATCTGAGCGCATAGAAAAAGGAATTTTGTGTTTTAATTATATAGGTGATTATATAAGCGTTTATAAAAAAGCCTTCCCGAGTGACCGAGAAGGCTTTAAAGTTATTTAAAAAAACGGTAATTAAAACTTGAAGACCAATTTGCTAAATAGTCTCATCCCATTATAGCCCATTTGAACCCCATCCCAAGGGCCACCGGTTTCGTTGTCACCCGCCCACCATTTAGCTTGAGGATTTACAGCAAAATCGGGGTGGACATTTAAAATATTATCGGCGCCTACAATCCAAGAAATTTTCTTATTCAATTGTACATTCATATAAACATCGGTACTTAACTTTCCTTTGTATTTGAAAATTTCAGGAACCAAGGTATTTCCACTTTCGTCGGCATCAATAGGCACTTGAGGATTAACCCCATCTCCGTTAACTCCAAATCCAGAAAGCGTTACATCGCCAAAATAAGTTACTCTGGCGCCAATGCTTATTTTATTTTTTGTATAATCAAAGTTCATGGAGAACTTAGATTTAGGAGCAGAGCCTTTTAAGAAATATTTTTCTCTATCACTAAAGAATGTATTTGCATTATAATCGGTAGTACTTAATGCAGCAGGAACATGAATGGCATCAATAGCTATGTCTTGGAAGTTAGCAACAAATAAAATTTTGAATCTTTCTTTATTAGAAATTTTAACTTGGTAATCTGCCACTACATCTACTCCAGTATTGGTGGTGTTAACCGCATTGGCAAAGAATTGTGCGGTTTGCACGCCCAATCCATTTAATTTATCTGTTAAGGCTGTTGGTAATGATTCGTCACTAGCGCCAAACAATCCAGATAATACCACTCTGTCTTTCATTTTGATGGAATAGCCATCCACGGTTACAGTTAATCCTTTGGCTGGTTTCCAAGAAAAGCCTAAACTCATATTGGTAGAGGTTTCTTGTTTTAATTTTGGAATGCCGGCTAATGCAGTAATAGGATCGTCATTATTGGCTATACGTGATTGAACCAATTCTCCATTAGAGAAAGAAGTTAAAGTATTACTGAAATATTTTTGTTGTAAGGAAGGCGCGCGGTAACCTGTACTAAAAGATCCTCTGAAATTAAAGTTCTCGGCTACTTTATATCTGAAAGAAGTTTTAAAAGTACTTACGGCTCCAAAATCCGAATAATTTTCTAATCTGATGGCACCTGTTAATAATAAGGCTGAATTAGGGGTGTATTCAAAATCTCCATAAGCACCACCAACGGTTCTATTTTTACTTAATTTATCGTCTGGGCTAAAACCAGGAAAACCTTGAGAGCCAGGTGCTTGATCAAATGGGTTAGTATATCCTTTATAAGAATCTACTTCGCCTGCAAAAATACCATAGGCTTCATAACGTAATTCAGCACCATAAGATACTTTTACGCCACCATTGTTTACTTTTCCAAACTGTTTTGTTATATCTAAGTTAGTGGTGTTTTGTAAGAAATTAAAACCACCATCATCAAAATGTGTTTTACTAGCATTGCCAATAATGGAGGCATTGAAAGTGCCATCCCCGTAATAATGGAAGTTATTGCGCCCCAATGTATTGCTAAAATCTAAATCCCAACCCCCTTCAGTAACAGTGCTATAGCCAGCAGCGATGGAGAAATCTTGAATATTGGTTTGTATATGTGGATTATAGCTAGTGTCCCCTGATCCATCTTTGAACATAATGCTAGGAACATAAATGACATTTCCATCTGCATTTACCGGGAAACGAGCGGTTTTTCTAGGCCAGTTTCTTGTATACGCATAGGCATCTGAGTTTTTATTATTAAAACTACCAAATGCATAAAACTTTGATTTAGCATCAATCGGTAATTCCATATTAAACATAGCACCAACCGAATTCATGGAACCATCACCAAATCCTTGTCTCCAATTATTGGTAGGTAAGCCATCTGCATTGGTAATGTCAGAAGAGGAAGCTTGACGAAAAGTTTTTCCTTGATCTAATAAATCAAAAGATAAATTAATAAATCCACCTTGCTTGCCTAAATCAAATCCTCTGTTGGCAGACAATGATTTAGTGACTCCATCAATTGGATTTGAAGTTAAATAATCATTGTTGTTTTTAAATTGATAGGTATTGTATTTTTTATCATTGTAACCAGCCACGCCTGTACTAATATTCCACTCGCCTGTATTTTTTCTTAGTACAATATTCATTACGCCTGCAATCGCATCAGAACCATATTGTGCAGAGGCACCGTCTCTTAATATTTCAATTCTATCTACTGCAGACATTGGAAAACCATTTAAATCAACACCCGAACCACCACGTCCTCTAGTTCCAAACAAACCTACCAATGCTGTGCTATGTCTACGTTTTCCGTTAATCAATACCAAAGTTTGATCGGGTCCTAAACCTCTTAAAGTTCCTATATCAACGTGATCGGCTCCGTCGGCTCCAGATTGTTTGTTGTAGTTAAAAGAAGGGGCAACAAAATTTAAAGTAGAAGTTAAATCCATTCTTGCCGTATTCATACCTACATCAGTTAATTTAATTACATCCACTGGAACAGGAGATTCAGTTTTAACACGACCAATACCTCTGCTACCTACTAATATTACATCTTGTAAATCCGAAGTACTAGGCGTTAAAACAATATTGATATTATTGCCAACTGCAATTTGTTTTTTGGTTTCAAAACCAACGAAGCTAAATTCTAAAACATCATTTGTATTGGCGTTAATGGTGTAAGATCCATTTTTATTAGAAGTAGTGACTACTTTTGAATTAGCTACTTTTATAGTAACGCCTTCTAAAGTGTTTCCTTTCGCATCACGTACTGTGCCTTTAACATTTTCTTTTTGTGCAAAAACACTAAAAGATAAAAGGGTAGCTACAACAAGGAAAAGGGATGTTAGTTTAGTTCGCATAATTGTTAGATTAGATAACAATTTACATCTTTTTCATCTTTTATGATTTATACATTATAATTAATTACTTTTATTGGGCATAAAGTAGCAATTTTTACCCCATGGAGCTTATTTTACAACATATTGAAAATCTATATAATACTATCGCTGCCCAACCATGGGATTCCATCCAAAAAATCCCCCAAAGTGGAGGTGATCGGATGTATTTTAGGATTACTCAAGGGCAGGCCTCTTGGATAGCTACCTACAATTTGAATGATAAAGAGAATCAAACCTTTATCTATTTTGCGAATCATTTTTATGAGAAGGGGATGCCAGTTCCAAAAGTATTGGCTGTTAATAATGAACAAACTGTTTATTTGCAAGAAGACTTTGGAAGTATTTCATTATTAGATGTATTGGAAAAAGAAGGGAAAACAGAAGCAGTATTTTTATTGTTTCAAAAAAGTTTAACAGCCTTAGCCCAATTGCAAATAGATGGAGCAAAGGGGTTAGATTATAATAAATGCTTAACCTCAAAGTATTTTGGCAAACATTCCATCCTCACCGATTTATTGTATTACAAGTATTATTTCTTGGATACTTTACAACATCCCTATGACAAACAAGCATTGATTGATGAGTTTGAAATTTTGAGCGATCAATTAGCCGTAAGTCATTTTGATAATTTCATGTTCCGTGATTTTCAGAGTAGAAATATTATGGTCAAAAATGAAGAAGTATTTTTTATCGACTTTCAAGGTGGTATGCAAGGGGGCTTGCCTTATGATGTAGCTTCTTTGTTGTGGCAAGCCAAAGCTGAGCTCTCTAATGAATGGAAAGAAAAATTATTGAATCATTATATTAATGAGTTACAAAAATTACTTCCTACATCATTGAATGTAGCTGAGTTTAAAAAACAATACCATGGCTTTGTGTTGTTAAGGTTATTGCAGGTATTAGGTGCTTATGGATTTAGAGGGTTGTTTGAAAGAAAGGCGCATTTTTTAACAAGTATCCCTTTAGGTTTAAAAAATTTAAAAAACTTTTTACAAGTTTATACTTTAGATAAGGATACACCTGTATTTGCTTCTGTGTTAAAATGGATGGTGAGTGAAGAAGTGATAGAACGTTTTACACCACCTAAGGCGAATGAAAATACACCATTGGTTATAACCATTAATAGCTTTAGTTATAAAAAAGGGATTCCGGCAGATAGTTCTGAAAATGGCGGTGGCTTTGTGTTTGATATGCGTGGGATATTAAATCCAGGCCGAGTAGAGGAATATAAAAAACAATCTGGGTTAGACAAGCCGGTGCAGGATTTTTTAGAACAAAGAACCAAAATGAATGGATTTTTAAATAGTGTTTGGGATTTAATTGATATTACGGTAGAAAACTATTTAAATCGGGGATTTGAATCCTTGCATATTAATTTTGGATGCACAGGTGGGCAGCATCGAAGTGTATTTGCAGCCGAGCAAACCGCAAGACATTTAAGAAATAAGTATCATCTTACAACGGTGATAACACATACCAATAAAGATAACTGGGTTAAATAATTATTTTATGCGCGCAATGATTTTAGCAGCAGGTTTAGGTACTAGGTTAAAGCCCTTTACCAATAGCCATCCCAAGGCATTGGCGCAAGTGAATGGAAAACCCTTGTTGCAAAGAAATATTGAATACTTACAACAGTATGGTATTAATGAAGTGGTGGTGAATGTGCATCATTTTGCCCATCAAATTATAAAAGCGGTGGAAGCTAATAAAGGCTGGGGGAGTACTATTTTTATTTCTGATGAAAGCAACGAAGTTGTAGAAACGGGAGGCGGTGTTTTATTGGCAAAATCATTTTTTGAACAAGAAGCTTCTTGGTTGGTAATGAACGCAGATATCTTAACTAATTTAGAATTAGATAAACTGATGGCTGCCGATAAAGTTTTATCCGAAGGTGCTGAAAATTATATCGCTACTTTGGCGGTAACGAATAGAGCTTCCAGTAGAAATTTATTATTTAATAAGGCTGAAAAATTAGTAGGTTGGAAAAATAATAGTACTGGGGAAGAAAAATGGGCTAATGGTTCCAGCACAACAATATCCACTGAAACCATTGTAGCCAAAGCCTTTAGCGGCATTCAAATTATACATACACCTTTTTATAAAGCATTGACTTTAACTGGAAAATTTTCATTGATTGATGCTTATTTGCAAATAGCATCTTCCAGCACTATTGGTTTTTATGATCATAGTGGTGGGTTATTATTGGATGTGGGTAAACCAGAAAATATTACCAAAGCGGAGGAACTGTTTAAGTAAAAATTTACACTCCGTTTTATTTTAATTACACTTTAATGTAAACCTTCTTTTTATCTAAGTAATAAGATAGGATGCCAAAAAATGCAATGATGCATAAGGCATAGAGGAACGAACCAATGCGCAAATCGCTTGCTACATTTTTGCAAATATGTTCGTAAAACCATGGTAGGGCGCTGGTATACACTGGCTTACCTTCTGCATCTAGATGATCTACCCATCTCCACAAAGCTAAAATACGAGGTAAAAATCCGCTCAACACAAAAACAAATAATGGATTCTTACCAAACAGATCAAAAAATTGACTCCATTTTCCTTTGGCATTTTTAAATTCTAGCAAATAAATTAACATACCCAGTGTAATCATTGCTAGGCCCGAAGTATACAATACATAACTACTGGTCCATATTTTTTTATTAATGGGAAAACTAAAATCCCAGATATAACCAACCAATACAAGTAGCACTCCTGTTAATAGCAAATGGGCCAACATTTCATAATTTTTTCCTTTGAGTTGAATATACTCGCCTACTAAAAATCCAAGGATTACTTGAACAATGGCGGGGAGGGCACTCGTTAACCCTTCCGGATCAAAAGGAACGCCTTCTCCTTTATACAAATGGTTAATGCCTATAATGGATTGATCAATGGTATTGCCAAAATAACCAGATAAACTAAATGGATGTCCTGCTGCGCCTAATGCATAACAGAGTACCCAGTAAATTACTAAAATCATCATTCCTATAAAAAGTGCAATACGAGATTTGCCGTAATAAATAACAATGGAAGCAAAAAAATAACAAAGTGCAATGCGTTGCAATACGCCAAATACGCGCACATTTTCCCAAGGCTTAAAAATCAAACCAGCATCAGACCATTTTACAAAAGGGCTCCAATTTAAAAACAAACCAATCGCAAAAATTAAAATAGTGCGTTTAATTATTTTACTCCAAAATTCGGCGGTACTTGCATTTTGTAGTTTTGGCATCACAAAGGATAAAGCGTTGCCTACTGCAAATAAAAAGAAAGGAAAAACAAGATCCGTAGGGGTACACCCATGCCAGCTGGCATGTTCCAATGGGCTGTAAATATGTGCCCAAGAACCAGGATTGTTCACTAAAATCATTAATGCTACCGTAGCGCCTCTAAATACATCTAAGGAATAATATCTTTGCTGGCTCATTGTCTTTTAATATCTTTGTAAGATACAAATTCAGATGCAAAAAAACATATTAATTACAGGCGGAGCAGGCTTTATAGGGTCACATGTGGTGCGCTTAATGGTGACCAAATATCCTCAGTATCAAATCTTTAATTTAGATGCATTGACCTATGCAGGTAATTTGGAAAATTTGAAGGATATCGAAAAAGCTACTAATTATCATTTTGTAAAAGCCAATATTTTAGAGGCTGATGCACTTAAAGCAATTTTTGAAAAACATGCTATTACCGATGTCATTCATTTGGCTGCAGAATCTCATGTAGATAGATCCATTGTTTCGCCTTTAGATTTTGTATATACCAATGTCATTGGCACAGTGAATTTATTAAATTCTGCTAAGGAATATTGGAAGGGCGATTTAAGTTATGAGAAAGCGCATGAGGGTGGATGGGATAAAAATAGAGATCATTTATTTTATCATATTTCTACAGATGAAGTGTATGGAAGTTTGGGTAAGGAAGGTTTGTTTAAGGAAACTACTGCTTATGATCCTAACTCACCTTATTCTGCAAGTAAAGCAGCGAGTGATCATTTTGTGCGTGCTTATGGGGAAACGTATCATTTGCCTTATGTGGTTTCAAATTGTTCTAATAATTATGGACCTAATCATTTTCCAGAAAAATTAATTCCTTTATTTATACATAATATTATCAATAAAAAAGCATTGCCCGTATATGGTGATGGTTTGTACACGCGCGATTGGTTGTATGTGATAGATCATGCACGTGCGATTGATTTAATATTTCATCAAGGAAAAAATGGCGATACTTATAATATTGGGGGCTTTAACGAATGGACCAATATTGATTTGGTAAAAGTAATGTGTGCTCAAATGGATGTGAAGCTTGGAAGAGCCAAAGGAGAAAGTGAAGCTTTAATCACTTATGTGAAAGATAGGCCAGGGCATGATCGCAGGTATGCTATTGATGCCACTAAATTAAATAAAGAGTTAGGATGGAGTCCGTCGGTTAACTTTGAACAAGGATTGGCAGCTACCATCGATTGGTATTTGAGCAATGGTTCTTGGTTAGAAAATGTAACCAGTGGCGCCTATCAACAATATTACAATTCAATGTACGATAACAGATAATGATAATTAGATAAATGAAAATAGAAGCGACCCCCTTAAAAGATTGTTTTATAATTCACGATACAGTGCATGGAGATGCGCGTGGTTATTTTTTTGAATCCTATCATCAAAAGCAATTTGCTGATGCCACAGGGTTACAAATTAATTTTGTACAGGACAATCAATCTAGATCACAAAAAGGGGTACTAAGAGGTTTGCATATGCAATCAGGTAATGCTGCACAATCAAAACTGGTAAGGGTTTTGGAAGGAGCTGTTTTAGATGTAGCCCTTGATTTAAGAGTTGGGTCACCCACTTTTGGACAACATTACAGTATTGAATTAACCGCCGATAATCATAAACAATTTTTTGTGCCCAAAGGCTTTGCACATGGTTTTGTGGTATTAAGTGAAGCAGCTACTTTTTTTTACAAATGCGATGAATTTTATGATCCATCCAAAGAAGTAGGTATTATTTACAATGATGCAGATTTAAATATAGATTGGAGGGTGCCAACCACAGAATTGTTATTATCAGCAAAGGATAAAGTTTTACAATCATTCGCGACCTACAAAAAAAGTGTTGGTTAAAAAATTATAAATTATTAAAATGAAAGGAATCATATTAGCAGGCGGATCAGGTACTAGATTGTATCCTATTACAAAAGGAATCAGTAAACAATTGATGCCAATTTATGATAAGCCGATGATTTATTATCCTTTGTCTGTTCTATTATTAGCAGGGATTAAAGAAATATTAATTATTACTACACCAGAAGATAATGATCAATTTAAAAGATTATTGGGCGATGGCTCTGAAATAGGCTGCTCTTTTCATTATGCAGTGCAAGCGGTGCCGAATGGTTTGGCGCAAGCATTTGTGATTGGTGCCGATTTTATTGGCAAGGATAAAGTAGCCTTAATATTAGGCGACAATATATTTTATGGCGCAGGTTTTAGTAAGTTGGTGCAATCTTTTAATGATGTAACAGGGGCTGCTGTTTTTGCTTATGAAGTAAATGATCCAGAGCGTTATGGGGTGGTAGAATTTGACGCAAATAATAATGCCATTTCCTTAGAAGAAAAACCTAAACAACCTAAATCTAATTATGCAGTACCTGGTTTGTATTTTTATGACAATCAGGTGGTAGAAATAGCAAAAAATATTCCAGCATCACCAAGAGGAGAATTTGAAATCACGGATGTCAATAAAGTGTATTTACAAAAAAAGCAATTGCAAGTAGGTATCATGAATCGTGGAACGGCCTGGTTGGATACCGGTACCTTTGATTCTTATGCAGATGCTTGTGAATTTGTACGTGTCATTGAGAAAAGACAAAGCCAAAAAGTAGGCTGCATTGAAGAGGTCGCCTACAGAATGGGTTTTATAGATAAGACTCAGTTATTGGTTCTAGCCGAAAAATATGCTAAAAGCGGGTATGGCGAATACCTACGAACCTTAAAGAAGTAGGTTTTGACTGTTTTTTGCTACACTTGTTGTAGACATTTCATTTTTTTTATAAAAATGCTGAACAATTTTAAAAAATGATTGTTCTTTAGGTATGTCAAATTATTCCATCAAAGATTTAGAGCATATTTCAGGCATCAAAGCCCACACCATACGTATATGGGAGCAGCGCTATAAGTTTATACAGCCTAGTCGTACTTTAACCAATATTAGGACTTATTCCTCTGAAGAATTAAAGACCATATTAAACGTATCACTTTTAAATAAGTATGGTTTTAAGATTTCTCATATAGATAAGATGAGCACTGAGCAAATGGAAGAAAAAATTCTTTCCATTAATCAGTTGGATGCACAGAGGGAAAGGGTCGTGAATAATTTGATTAAGGAAACTGTTTCCTTGAATATATTTGCATTTGAGCAACAATTAGATTTATACATTGCACAAAAAGGGATTGAAAAAACGGTCACTGAGATTCTATTTTCTTTTTTAGAAAGGGTAGGAATACTTTGGATGACCAACCATATGAATCCAGCCCAAGAGCATTTGGTAATAAACGTTATAAGACAAAAATTGATTTTAGGGATTGAAAAGTTAGCGCCTATAAAGCACCCAGGTAAAAGAGTTTTGTTATTTATGCCAGAGGGAGAGCACCATGAGACGAGCCTTTTGTTTATTCATTTTTTACTAAAACAAAATGGAATTTATGTAGATTATTTAGGCGCCAATTTGCCGATGGTTGATCTTGAATATTATATTTCTATAAAAAAACCAAACTATATTTTTTGTCATTTGACTTCCCCTGCTAAAGGATTTAAACTCAATAAATTTTTAGATCAATTGGGAAAAATTGATAATGACATTACGATCTTATTGTCTGGGCAACTTATTCAAGGGTTTGAAGGTCCAGTGGCTTCCGCTATTCAAATCAAAAGAAGTTTAAGCGAAACCATTCAGTTTATACAGACCATTTAGTCCCCTTTTTTTCCTTTTTTAGTCTTTGGACCCAATTTAATTTGGTGTCTCTAATCTAATATACTTATTTTATTATATAAATTAATTATAATATAAATTTGTATGGTTTTTAATTGCTTGTCTTTAAATTAGAGTTAATTGAGCCCAAAGATCCATACCTAGTGGTTATCAAATGACTTACTAATTCCAGAATGTTTAATAATTATCTTAAAATTTTAAACAAAAATTAGGCACTATGAAAATATTTTGTTTAATTTTATGCTCTAAAAGTTAAACAGAATTATATGTCAACCGCAGAATTCACCCTATTACTCACTGAAAATGCTGATTTTTTAAAGCCTTTTGCCATTAATTTGACCAAGGACCATGAATCTGCCAAGGACCTATTTCAGGAAACATTGTACCGAGCTTTGTCCAATAAAGACAAGTACAATGTAGGAACTAATATTAAAGCTTGGTTGTATACCATTATGCGTAATATTTTTATCAATGATTATCGCAAGCGTGCTAAACAATCGGTGGTTTTAGATAATTCTCCGAATGATTTTTTAATTGATCAAACGCGTACAAAAGTTTTGAATGATGGCGTGACTAACATAAATTTGAGAGAAGTGAAGCAGTTGATATATGATTTGCCTGAACTATTTAGAACGCCCTTTAATTTATACTTTGAGGGCTATAAGTACAATGAAATTGCAGACGCTTTAAATGAACCTTTGGGCACCATTAAAAGTCGTATTCACTTTGCTAGAAAAATATTAAAGCAAAAAATTCAACGATACTAAAAATATGCAATCCCCTACTAAAAAAGCATTGGTGATAGGTGCTGGCTTTGCTGGCATGTCTGTAGCTACTTTTTTAGCAAAAAAAGGATGGAGTGTAACAGTTGTTGAAAAACATAATTTACCAGGAGGAAGGGCTAGAAAATTTGAAGCCGATGGTTTTACTTTTGATATGGGGCCAAGTTGGTATTGGATGCCTGATGTTTTTGAAAGATATTTTAATTCTTTTGGAAAAAAAGTTTCCGATTTTTATAATTTAAAAAGATTAGATCCCTCTTATCGTGTCTATTTTGATGAAACACATTGGGATATGCCTGCTAATTATACCGCCTTAGGGGCGTTGTTAGAAAGCGTTGAACCTGGTGCAGCAAAGGCTTTAGATCAATTCATGGAGGAAGCTAAATTTAAATATGAAGTTGGGGTAGGGAAATTAGTACATCAGCCCGGCATTTCATTAAAAGAATTTGTAGACTTGGATTTGATCAAAGGTGTTTTTAAATTAGATGTATTTCAGTCTATGAAAAAACACGTGGCTCGTTTTTTTAAACATCCTTATATTCAAAAATTGATGGAGTTTCCCGTATTATTTTTAGGGGCACTTCCTCAAAATACACCCGCCTTATATAGTTTGATGAATTATGCCGATATTAAGGGAGGTACATGGTATCCTGAATTTGGCATGTACAGTATAGTGCAAGCCATGTATGATACTGCCAAAGCAGAAGGTGTTGAATTTAATTTTAATGAGGACGCATTACAAATTGAAGTAGTCAACGGGACGGCAAAATCTTGTTTGACTAAATCTAATTTAACAGGAGCGCAAAAGCATTATGAATTTGAAGTGATTATAGGCGCAGGCGATTATCATCATATAGAAACAAAATTATTAATCAACAAATACCAGTCTTACACTGCTAGTTATTGGGATACGCGTACGATGGCACCAAGTTCATTATTATATTATGTTGGATTAAATAAAAAATTAACTGGGGTTACGCATCATTCATTATTTTTTGATACTGATTTTGAATTGCACGGAAAGGAAATTTATACCGACCCCTCTTGGCCAAGCAAACCTTTATTTTATGCAAGTGTGCCTTCTGTTACAGATTCAACAGTGGCGCCTGCTGGTGGTGAAAATTTATTTTTATTAATACCAGTAGCCGCAGGCTTAGAAGGAGATACAGAGGAGGTACGTGATAAATATTTTAATGAACTCATCGCCCGATTAGAGCAAAGATGGGGTCAAACTATTTCAGATTCAATTGTTTATAAAAAGTCCTATGCCATTACCGATTTTAAGCGTGACTATCATTCTTTTAAAGGGAATGCCTATGGCTTAGCCAATACTTTATTACAAACTGCTATTTTAAAGCCGTCTTGTAAAAGTAAAAAGGTAAAAAACTTATATTACACTGGTCAATTAACGGTTCCAGGGCCAGGAGTGCCTCCAAGTTTAATAAGCGGCGAGGTGGTAGCCGAATTAATTGATAAAAATTATAAAACGAATTAAGCTACATGTCTGATTTAAAATTATACAACGAAGTAACTGGATTAAGCAGTAAAACAACTACGCTATTGTATAGTTCTAGTTTTTCTTCGGCTATTAAGTTATTGCATGTCGATTTGCGTCAACCTATTTATGACATTTATGGTTTTGTTCGTTTTGCGGATGAAATTGTAGATACTTTTCATGGTTATGATAAGTCTACTTTATTGGCGCAGTTTAAAAAAGACACTTATTTAGCTTTAGAACAAGGCATTAGTTTGAATCCGATATTACATCGTTTTCAATTAACCTTTAATAAGTACAAAATTGATTCAGCCTTATTAGAAGCTTTCTTAGTAAGTATGGAAATGGATTTGAGTAAACAAAAATATGATCTCACTACTTATCAAACTTATATTTATGGAAGTGCAGAAGTGGTAGGTTTGATGTGTTTGCATATATTCTGTGAAGGGAATATGGAACAATTTGAAAAACTAAAACCATCCGCGAAGCACTTAGGTGCCGCCTTTCAAAAAGTTAATTTTTTAAGAGACATTAAAGCCGATTTTGAAGGCTTAGATAGAATGTATTTTCCTAATTGTGATTTTTCTAATTTTACGCAATCAGATAAAGAAATCATTGAATCTGATATACAGGCCGATTTTGAGGAAGCTTTAAAAGGGATTAAAATGCTACCGCTGAAAGCAAGGTTTGGCGTATATGTGGCATTTAAATATTATTATTCTTTGTTTAAAAAAATAAAGAAAACTAAACCCCACGCTATACTAAAAACCAGAATTAGAATTCCTACTCCTGGCAAACTTTTTATAGTAGCCAAAGCAGGTTTGCGTAGTCAGTTGAATTTGTTGTAGTAACTTTGCATCATTATTAAATAGTTTGTTATGATTTTTATACTTGTTATGCTTTTGACCTTTTGTATTATGGAAGGCATTACCTGGTTAACGCATCGTTTTGTTATGCATGGATTTTTATGGTATTTGCACGAAGACCATCATCAACCCACTGGACATTTTTTTGAAAAGAACGATGCTTTCTTTTTAATATTTGCCATTCCAAGTATGGCCTGTATCTTTTATGGTAATTTTGTAGGTCCATTATGGGTTGCCGGTATAGGTACAGGGGTAGCGATGTATGGTTTTGCTTATTTTTTAGTGCATGAAGTAATTATACATCAAAGAATTAAGTGGTTTACCAAATCAAACAGTCGTTATATTAAAGCCATTCGTTGGGCGCACAAGATGCACCATAAACATTTATACAAAGAAGAGGGAGAGAGCTTTGGCATGTTACTGGTAGCGAAAAAATATTGGGATAAAGTGCGTCGAGACGAAGCCTTGCAGAACAATGAGTAATTCTACTACCAACTTAGCAAGCTACGACTATATTATTGCTGGCGCAGGGGGTGCTGGTTTATCATTACTACATTATTTAATGGGTTCATCCATTTTAAGTACTAAATCAATTTTAGTAATAGATAAATCTTTCCAAAAAACAAATGATCGAACTTGGTGTTTTTGGGACATAGGATTTTCTGCTTTTGAAAATTTAGTGCATCATCATTGGGATACTATTTCTATTCATGCAGATGGGTTTAATAAAGAATTACCTACTGCTCCTTTTTTGTATAAGATGATTCAGGGAATTGATTTTTATAATTCCATACTTAGTAAAGCAAAATCTAAATCTAACATTCATTTTCAAGAAGCTATTATTCAAGACATCGCAGTGATAGATGCATCTAATGTAAATAAAGGTGCTAGAGTTGAATGGGAAGGTGGAACTGCTACTGGAAATTATATTTTTTCTAGTTTGTTGCCTTTTCAAATGAATCAATTAGCCACGGCCAGTGCCTATTCGCAATCATTACAAAATAATAATTCCAGTTCCCTTAAAATGCCTTTTTTATGGCAACATTTTAAGGGAAGGGTAGTGCAATTTGATACTGAAGTATTTAATAAGCGTATTGCGAAGCTGATGGATTTTAATGTGCCTCAACAAGGAGCTACGGCCTTTATGTACCAATTGCCTTTAAATGAAAAGGAAGCCTTGGTGGAGTATACTATCTTTTCAGAAAATGTTTTAGACATTTCGGAATATGATAAAGTACTTGATGCTTATTTAACTAATGAGTTTCCAAAACAGCAGTATTCCATAGCTCATGAAGAAATCGGAGCCATTCCCATGACTCAAATTTCCTTGGCTTCTACACAAGCTCCAATATATACTATTGGTGCTTTAGGGGCAGCCATCAAAGCCAGCACGGGTTATGCTTTTCAATTTATTCAGGATCAATGTAAAAACATTGTAACACAATTGGAAAATGGCCAATCCATTCAAACCCAAGTGCATAACACTAGGCATCAGTTTTATGATGCAGTACTATTACATATCTTATTCCATCATAAAATGGAAGGAGCAGCCATATTCAAACGCATTTTTGCAAAAAATAAAGCAGTCACTGTGTTTAAATTTCTTTCGAATACGTCTTCCATTTTGGAAGATATTCAAATAATGCGCTCTTTACCCACCCGTATATTCTTGCCAGCAGCTTTACGGGTATTTTTTGGTTCGCGGTAATACCTTATTCAGTTACATTATTTTTCTTAAATTTGTCTAATAGCCACGTAGTACAACGGATAGTACATGAGTTTCCGAAACTCCAAATCCAGGTTCGATCCCCGGCGTGGCTACAAATTTTTAAACGCCATTAACCTTTCCATTCTTTCATGCATGCCATCATTGGCTAAGGCTAAAAATTCGGTCGCTTTTTCGGGATAATTATTTTTAATGGTAGCAAACCTATTTTCATTGTACATGAAATCTTCCATTGGGATAGAAGGGTCCTTGCTATCAATTACAAATCGTTTTCCTTTTTCGTTCATTGGGTTAAAACGGAACAATGGCCAGTAACCGCTTTTTACCGCCAAGGATTGTTGATCTAATCCATGACACATATCGTAGCCATGTGCAATGCAATGACTATAAGCAATAATAATAGACGGCCCAGGGAAAGCTTCTGCCTCTAAAATTGTTTTTAAGGCATGTACATCATTAGCGCCCATGGCTATTTCAGCAACATAGGCTTTTCCATGTGCCATGGCTTGCATGGCTAAATCTTTTTTGCCTGTTGTTTTTCCTTTTACAGAAAATTTAGCACTAGCACCAATTGGGGATGATTTTGATTTTTGACCTCCGGTATTCGAGTACACTTCGGTATCCATCACCAAAATATTTATATTCTCTCCTGTTGAAAGTACATGATCTAATCCACTAAATCCAATATCGTAAGCCCAACCATCACCACCCACAATCCACATAGATTTCTTTTCTAAAAATCCTGCTACTTGTAAAAGTATTGCAGCGGAAGGGTGCGTATTATTTTTTAATCTATTTTTTACCTCATTTACATTCATTCTTTGCTTGATAATATCCGCTTCGTTTTCTTCGGTATTATTTACAATTTCATCTACCAGGCTTTCGCCTAATTCTACTTTAAGTGATTTTAGTAAAGAGAATGCATATTGGCGCTTCATATCGGTGGCCAGTTTAATACCCAATCCAAATTCGGCATTGTCTTCAAATAAAGAGTTAGCCCAGGCTGGCCCTTGTCCTTGGGCGTTTACACTCCAAGGAGTGGTAGGTAAGTTGCCGCCAAAAATAGAAGAACAACCAGTTGCATTGGCAACAATCATTCTATCGCCAAACAATTGAGTGAGTAATTTTAAATAAGGGGTTTCACCACAACCACTGCAAGCGCCAGAGAATTCAAATAAGGGTTCTAAGAATTGAGAACCTTTCACCGTTGTTTTCGCAACCCTTGTTCTATCAATTTCTGGAAGTGATAAGAAGAAGTCCCAATTTTTTTGTTCTGTTTCTTTCAAAGGAAGAACATCTTGCATATTAATGGCCTTATGTCCAGCTTCAGTTTTACTTTCAATAGGACAAACATCCACGCATAAAGTACATCCAGTGCAATCTTCTACTGCAACTTGTAAAGTATAAGACTCTCCGTCTTTGTTAAACTCTTTCCCAATTGGAGCTACGTGTTTAAAAAAGTCAGGGGCTTTTTCTAAAGCACCATTGTCATAAATTTTTGGTCGTATAGCAGCATGAGGGCATACAAAAAAGCATTTACCACATTGTGAACATAAGCTAGGATCCCAAACGGGTACTTGCTCTGCTATATTTCTTTTTTCATATTTAGTAGTGCCAGATGGATAGGTTCCATCTGCAGGGAATGCACTTACAGGCAATTCATCTCCTTCCCCTGCAATTATTTTTGCCAATATATTTTTAACAAAGGCAGGTGCATTATCGGTTACAGCCGGTGTAATTTCCTTAGTACCAATCGCAAAATTGGTATAATCTAATAAGGCTAAATGCTCTAGGGTTTTATCTACCGCATCAAAATTCTTTTGAACTACTTTTTCTCCTTTTTTACCATAGGTTTTTTGAATCGCTTTTTTAATGGATGCAATCGCTTCTTCTTTAGGAAGAATATTAGAGATAGCAAAGAAACAGGTTTGTAATATACCATTGATGCGTGAGCCCATGCCGGTTTCCTTAGCTACTTTAGAGGCATTGATAACATATAACTTTAATTCCTTCTCAATAATTTCTGTTTGTATTTTATAAGGCAAGTGATGCCATACTGATTCGGTATCATAAGGGGCATTCAATAAAAAAGTAGCACCATGTTGAACATCCTTTAATATATCGTAGGTTTCTAAATAATGAAAATGATGACAAGCCACAAAATTGGCAGCATTAATTAAGTAAGTGGATTGTATGGGCTTTTCACTAAATCTTAAATGAGATACAGTTAATGAACCTGATTTTTTTGAATCGTATACAAAATATCCCTGTACATGATTGTCGGTATCGTCCCCAATAATTTTAATGGTATTTTTATTGGCACTTACCGTACCATCTGCACCCAATCCAAAAAATAAACCACGGAATAAATGTTGATCTTCTAAACTAAAAGTTTTGTCATACTCTAAACTTGTTTGTGTGACATCATCCTCTATTCCAATAGTAAACCCATTCTTAGGTTTGTCTTTTACCAATTCTTCAAAGATAGCTTTTACCATAGCTGGCGTAAATTCTTTAGAGGCCAATCCATATCTACCACCAATTACTTTAGGCATTGTTTTTTCCCAACCTGCATGTAGTGCATTAATAATGTCCATGTATAATGGTTCTCCAATAGCACCTGTTTCTTTGCAGCGATCTAAAACAGCAATTTGTTTTACAGTTGCCGGTATAGCTTGCATAAAATGACTCACTGAAAATGGACGGAACAAACGAACTGCAATACAGCCAGTTTTGCCGCCATTTTTATTTAAATAATCAATGGTTTCTTTGACAGCGCCTACTCCTGAACCCATCATGATAATTACTTGTTCGGCATTTTCATGACCATAGTATTCATATAGTTTATAGGCTCTTCCAGTAAGACTTTCAAAATGTTGCATGGTTTTATCAACGATAGCGGGTGTATTCCAATGATAACTATTACATGCTTCTCTACTTTGAAAAAAGACGTCTGTATTTTGAGCAGTTCCTCTAATAAATGGATTTTCTGGATTCAATGCCTTTTGTCTATGTCTTGCTACGTCGGCTTGATCAATCATTAATGTGATGATTTCATCAGACAAAACATTCACTTCGTTTAATTCGTGTGAAGTTCTAAAGCCATCAAAAATATTTAGAAAAGGAATATTTGATTTTAAAGTGGCTGAGGTGGCAATCATGGCCATGTCTTGTGCTTCTTGTGCATTATTGCCAAATAGCATTGCAAACCCTGTAGACCTTACGGCCATAACATCACTATGGTCACCAAAAATAGATAAAGCATGGGTGGCCAAGGCTCTTGCCGCAATATGAAATACCGTAGGGGTTAATTCTCCTGCAATTTTATACATATTAGGAATCATCAATAACAAACCTTGAGAACAAGTAAAGCTAGAGGACAAGGCACCACCCTGTAAAGATCCATGAATTGCGCCTGCGGCGCCAGCTTCACTTTGCATTTCTATAATTTTAGGCACCTCTCCATAGATGTTTTCTTTGTTATCGCTACTCCATTCTTCAGCCCATTCCCCCATGGTGGAAGAGGGTGTAATTGGATAGATGGCACAAACTTCACTGGTTTTATAGGCAATATGTACAGCAGCTTCATTGCCATCCATAATGGAGATGGCCATTTTTTTAGAAGACTTCTTTTTAGTTGGATTGGCTTTTGTTACAGGAGTTTCCATAGCTTGTTATTTTGTAATGATGGAACAAAATACCCCAACCTAAATTTGGAAAACATGATTAATATCAGCCCTATAGAAGATACTAATTAGGAAAAATAAAGGACTTAGTAGAAGAAAACTAAACTAGGTAATAATCAATGACTTGTAGCCTTATTGGAAGAGATGCACTACTATTTATTTTGCTCGAAATAAGGAATTTCGTCGTTGGATACCGACTCCTTTTCTTGCCAATAAGCAAGGGAAACTTATTAACAAATATGCCAAGCGAACTAAAAATGCAAAAAGACCTAAAGTTTTCCTAATACAGAATTACTATTTCTTTTTCTTAAGTAGTTGATTCAATCGTTTTTCTAATTTATTTAATCGCTCTTTAAGTGCTTTTATTTCTTTATCTTTTTCTGCACTTTCTTCTTGAATCGCTTTTACAATAACTGGTAATAAATTTCCATAACGTGCTTCTAATTTTTCAGGATTATTCTCACTCACTAAATCAAGATTAGCTCCAATTTTAGACTTCTTTTGCAAAGCCAATAATTCTTGTGCAATAAAACCTGCAGACTTAATACCTACTTTAGCTTTATCTCTTGTATTCCAAGTAAAGCTTACTGGATTTAATTTTTTCAAAAATGCCAAGCCCTCGCCGATAGGAATAATATCTGTTTTATCTCTTCGATCCGATAAATTGGTGTAAGTCCCATAAACTCGAAAAGTTGAAGTTCTTGTATTACCTAATGTTATTTCATTAGAAACTGTTACTGAAGAAGGCTGAGCAGAATCACCAATAATTATATTATTAGAGCCCTTTCGTAAATTTGAACCGGCCTTATAACCAATGGCAGTATTTCTGTTGCTTGTCTCCGATGTATCATTATTAAAAGTTAATCCTGATAAAGTATAAGCACCAATTGCTGTATTATGATTAAAAGGGGAATAATAAGTAGATCTAAAGGTAGACGGATAAGATAATGCAAAGGCACCTATAGAAGTATTATTACTGCCTTGATTAGGCCTAAAATAACCGCCTAAATTTTCATCTACATTATTTTCAGTAAATGCATATGCACCAATTGCTGTATTATTATCACCACCGCCAAGTCCACTAAGTGAAAAAGTTCCTACTGAGGTATTTTTATTGCCTTCAGAAAAGACTTGCGAATATGGTCCAATGGCAGTATTCATTGTTTGGGAATAATCACTAGACTTACTTGCTGCCAAATTAGATAAAGCCTGTTTACCAAATACTAAATTCAAATGTCCTTGATTTGGGTCAGCACCAATTCCAATTTCTTGACCTGAAACTGTTATATCCGAGCTAAAATTAGCAGTTCCATTATTTAAAATATATGTAGAAGAAAGATCAGGTATATCAGCAATATTGAGCGTTCTAAAATTGGGAGCCCCATTACTTCCATTTGGCCCTGCAAAAAATGTATTCGTAGTTGCAGTTGAAGTACCTGTTCCTCCATGTGCAACATCAATAACTGTTCCACTCCAAGTGCCGCTTGTAATTGTTCCAACTGTTGCTAAATTTGATAAGGATGTTAATGTACTATTGCTCGTTGCAGTTACATTTCCTGCAATAGTTGCAGCACTTGCTAATGTTGCAGTAGCTGCATTGCCAGATGTATTCTGATTTAGTAATGGAAAATTGGTTAATCCTGCAGCAGTTCCAGTGGGTGCTAAATAATCAACTCCTGCTGTTAATGGTGCTTGAACATTAGTTCCTATAACTAATCCCAAATTAGTTCTTGCATCAGCAGCAGTGGTTGCGCCTGTTCCTCCTTTATTTAAAGAAATAGCAGTTCCACTCCAAGTGCCATTAGTAATTGTGCCAACAGTGGTTAAACTATTAGTGCCTGACCAAGTACTAATTGAAATATTTTCTACATTTCCTAAACCGACTTTTGATTTACTAATCCCAGTACCAAGTTTGGCATCGGTTACAGCGCCATCCGCCAACTTTATTGTTGTTATACCACCATCAGCCACACCACCACTACTTGCATTAGCTGTCACATAATCTTTGACCGCTTTTTGAGTTGGATATAAAATATCACTAGGCGATGTGCCACCTAAATCAGAAGCAGTTGATTTATTATTTTGATCTTCTTTTAAATCAATTCTATTAGATAAGCTCGTCGTATCTTTTCCAATTCTATTACTAAGCATAGCTGCAGTATCCGTAATTTTTAATTTAGTAAGTAAGGATGAATCAACATATATTTTCTTCACATATTTGATGGTATCTGTATTATTTATTTTACTTAATAAGGCCGAATCAGCCCAAATTTGTTTGGTATACTTGCTTGTATCTGATGCATTTAATTTAATATCCAATGCTGTTTGTGTTGCGGTACTAATGGGTTTGGCTAGGTCAGCTGTATTATTTACTTTATCTAAAGCTAATGAAGACTTAAACGAAGACAAGCTATTTGCACCCGTGCCCCCCCGAGCTACGGGCACAACGCCTGTTATATTTTCTGCATCAACACTATTTGCATATTGCGCATACGCCACATACTGAAACTGGGTGGTACCCATCGTTATAAAATTATTACCTGCAGCAGCGTCCATTTCAATTTTTAAAAACTTAGGGGTATTTTTCCAATTAATGATAGTAAAGTTACCTACTGTACTTATGGCTCCCGTATCTCCAATGACTGCAGTAAATAAACCTTGTGCATTAGT
>CANFOM010000025.1 GCA_947448725.1 Bacteroidota bacterium | reverse complement strand
TCTTTACTAATACCCCCATCACTCAACAAAACATTCCTAGGATCCAATTCCACTTTCTCAGGCGCAGTAGCCACTGAAAAACTAAAAGTTTGTTGTTTACTCGAAAGATTCATCTTTAAAATTATAGGCGTGTTACTACCCGTTTTATAATATCCAATTTCAACAGGGGTATTAAATAAAAAATCACCCTTTTGTGCTTGGGTTAATTGAACCGATAATTTTTTTGACCCTGCATCATACTTCCAAGTAGCATTAATCGTAGGATTAATAGGTTGATACAGCCATTGTTTAAAAAATAATTTCAAATCCTTACCAGAAACTTTTTCCATTTCCAATCTAAACTCATCGGTACTGGTATTGGCATTAAAATATTTTGCATAATAATTTTGAATCCCTTTTTTAAAATTAGTTTCCCCCATTAAATCTCTAAGCATATACAATGTCCATGAACCTTTTTGATAAGTAAGCCCACTGGTCACTTGCTCTTTCTCTGCCGATCTTGGACTCACAATACTAAAGTCGGGCATTTTTAAGGATAAGTCAAAAACAGTTTTTTTCGATTTTATAATTCCTTTTTTGTATTCTTCTTTACCATATTCATTTTCAATAAATAATAAAGTGAAAAAAGTAGCAAACCCTTCACTTAACCAAGCATCGTCCCAAGTAGTTTCAGTGACTGCATTGCCAAACCATTGATGGGCAATTTCATGAATGACCACATTACGTATACGCTCATCTCTTTTACCCGTAACTAAATCTTCTCCATAAAAAATAGCAGAAGAGGTTTCCATACCACCATGCACACTAGGTGTTTGAATATTAGCCAATTTTTCATAAGCATAAGGCCCTACATAATTGCTGTAAAATTCCAATACCTTTTTTGTAGGCTCCTCAAAATCATAAAAGCCAGCATCTCTATTTTTTGAATACACCCAAGTTTGAATTGATTTCCCTTTGAACTCATCCACATATTTAACTGCAAAATCGGCCACACCTAAAACAAATAACCAAGAAGAAACTGGTATGGATTGTTTCCAATGGGTTAGTTTAATATTATTCCCTAAATCTGATTCTTCTAACAATAAACCATTAGAAACCACTTTATAATGCGATGGAGCTTTTACAATAAATTCAGAAGTTGCTTTGTCATAAGGATGATCAATAAGCGGTAACCAATGTCTACCGCGGTTGGGCCAGTTCTCATTAAAAAAACTACGATCTCCCAACATAGTGGCCCCAATTCTTAAACCATCAAATGGAATTCCATGATATTTAATCGTAAAAACTAAAGTTTGATTGAGGGCGGAAGCTTTAGGCAAATTAATAATCAATGCATCATTTTGATGGGTAAAGCCAATGGCGATATTATCTATAGATACGGCATCAACCACCATTCCTTTATCTTTTCTCTCCAAGGTTTTATTGATAAGGTCTAAACGAAAATTTTGAATACCCGCTTGCTTAAAATTGATGGTAATATTCGTAGTGCCAATTATTTCATCATTATTATCTGATAAACTAAGTTCAAAAGCATAATGCTTAACATCAATATTTTTATTGATAGGGTAGGAATCTGCCTTTGTTATGGCAGGAAATAAAAATAGAGCAGCGACTGTAATTAAACTAAATATTTTTTTCATTATTGCAAGGTTGTTTTTTTCAAATAAAATCCTTTAGCATCCACTTGGGGAGGCAATGCGCTATTTACGATAATGCCGTCCTTAGCTATCACCATTCTGCTGGTTTGACCATTAGTGGTAATCTCAAATGGCAATGGCATGAAAGAATTATTTATTTTAATTTGATATTTATGAAAGCCCACTTCTTTAATGGTAATGTCTAAAACATTGGTGGTTCTTAAATAAAAATCAAAAAATGGTTTTAAATCTTGTCCCGCTGCCTTACTAAATAATTTTTCTACATCCATGGTGGTCACAAAATTATCATACGTGTATTGAGGATCGGTTGCTAATTTTTTTAAGGTAGGAAAGAAAATAGCATCTCCAATTACATAACGTAAAGTATGCATGAAGAAAGAACCTTTCCCATAGATATCTCCACCATCATATACTTCTTTTTCTGTGATTCCCTCTCCAGCTGGCACAATAGGATTGCGATTTCTCGAACCACGTCTATGTCCAGCTATTATTTCATCATAAGCCAATTCACCGCCTAACTCTAACATGGCCAATGCTTCGGCATAAGTTGCAATACCTTCTTGAATCCACATGTGACCCCAATCTTTATTAGTAACTTTATTGGCCCACCACTCATGTGCATATTCATGAAATAAATTGTCTGAATATTCTTGACCACCCACCAAACTATAAGAAAATTGATTTTTAAAAGTAATCATGGTCTGATGCTCCATTCCATAGTTAGGCACTTCTGCTACTCCAATTTTTTCTTTTGCCCATGGGTATTCACCAAAATATTTTTCTAAAATTTTAGTATCTCTCTTTTTAAGTTCAATTACTTTTTTTGCTTGTGCCGAATCTACTTCTAGTACATAATATTCAATAGGCACTTTGTTGCCTAAAACAGTGGTGTATATATCTTTAGCCACTTTGTATTTACCTATATTAAATAAAATACAATAATTACTAATCGTATAATTTGTCTTCCAGAAATAAGTGGATCTATTTTTTTTAGTAGTTACACTTTGTAATAAACCAGGTCCGGCTACTACTAAATTTTTAGGAACGGTAATTTTTAAATCTACGCCTTCATTTGGTTCATCACTAGGATGGTCTTTACAAGGGAAATACATTTTACCTCCTTCGGCTTGAATATTAATGGCTATCCAGTCATTCCCATTATTATCCTTAGTCCAAGTAAATCCTCCATCCCAAGGTGGTTTGATGGCAACAGGAGGTATACCATTATATTCAATCAAAATTTTTTGATTCCCTAATTCAAAACCAGTGGAGGAAGTCATCAATACTTTGTCATCCTGCTGAGTAAATGCAACCTTTTTATTATTCACCTTTACTTTAGTCACAGTATATAAATGAATCAAATCTAATAATAGGGTATCTGTTTTTTTGGAAAGATTTAAACTTACTTCAGCGGAACCCTTGATAGATTTATTTACAATATCAACATCCAATACAATGGTATAATGTCTTATATCCATGATAGCCTGCAATGGATGTAGTTTCCCTCCTGAAGTTAAATAACTCAGGTCTCTGCTATTTAAACTATTGTTATTTTGACTAAAACTAACAAGTGGCGGAAATAATAAAACAAAAAGTATTGCTTGCATCAAGTTTGCCTTTTTGTTTTGTATACCCCATTTTGATTTTTTCATATTAGGCTTAATTACATGCTAAATATAATTTTTTTAAAAGAGCTTTTAAGGTTTTTAGCTGTTTAAATTAAAATGGTATATTTAGGCAATTTATTTCATAACAATTCAATAAATAATGCCATAATTTACTGATATTCAATTATATAGGAAATAACCACTAACACTACATCACGGGCATTGCAGTAAACCTTAAAAGGGTAGGATTCACTTGAATCATTTTAGCTATTTATAATAAACTACCTTCGCAGCTCATTTAACCAACATGACTTTTCAAGATTTAAATATAAATACCCCTTTATTACGTGCCCTGGAAGAATTGGGGTTTTCGACACCTACCACCATACAACATCGAGTTTTTCCAATTGTGATGTCCGGAAGAGATGTTTGTGGCATTGCTCAAACTGGAACGGGTAAAACTTTTGCCTACTTATTACCTTGTTTAAGACAATGGAAATTTGACAAAAGTAAGGATCCTCAAATATTGATTTTAGTACCTACTAGAGAACTAGTAGTTCAAGTAGTGGAAGCTGCAAGAAAATTAACCACTTACATGAGTGTCATTACCGTTGGCGTTTATGGTGGTGTAAATATTAATACACAACAATTAGAATTAGAAAAAGGAGTGGATGTTTTAGTATCCACCCCAGGCAGATTATTTGACTTAGCTATGAATGGTGCATTTAAAACAAAAATGATTAAGAAATTAGTTATTGATGAAATGGATGAAATGCTAAATCTTGGATTTAGAAAACAAATCACTAATATTTTAGAATTACTTCCTGCTAAAAGACAAAACTTACTTTTTTCAGCTACTATTACGGATGATGTCGAAAAATTAATGAATGATTATTTTAATGCACCTGTAAGAGTAGAAGCTGCTCCAACAGGAACACCACTTGAAAATATTATTCAAACTGCTTATGCAGTGCCCAATTTTAATACTAAAGTAAATTTATTAGAATTGTTGTTGAGCTCCAATGAAGCCATGACCAAAGTTTTAATCTTTGCTGCCACCAAATCATTGGCCGATCAATTATTTGAACAATTAGAAACAAAATTTCCAGAGATCGTAGGTGTGATACATTCTAATAAAGAACAAAATCACAGATTCAATACCGTTAAACAATTTAAAGCAGGCGTTTATAAATATATCATTGCCACCGATGTAATGGCGAGAGGTATTGACGTTGCCGAAGTAACCCATGTGATTAATTTTGATACCCCTGATGTTCCCGAAAACTACATACATCGTATAGGTAGAACAGGCAGAGCCGATAAAAAAGGTATCGCCATCACTTTTATAACAGAGAAAGAACTGGTTTTACAAAAAGCCATCGAAGCCTTAATGAAACAAGCTATTCCTATGTTGGAATTACCAGAGGCGCTTGAAATCTCAGCTATATTAACTGAGGAGGAGAAGCCAAAAGTGCGTATGAAAATTATTCAAATCAAACTTCCTAAGAAAGAAGAATCAGGGCCTGCCTTTCATGAAAAATCTGCAAAAAACAGTAAAGTAAATGTTCGTAAGAACAGAAAAGAGATCATGCAGAAAAAATACGGCAAACCCATTACCAAAGGTGGAAAGAAATAAACGCTGTCCTAAATTTCACTAAAATCTTTCGGTTGCTGAAAAGAAGAAACTGCCTTCGATTTGAGCATTTTCATCACTGTCACTTCCATGTACTGCATTTTCGCCCATGGAAGCAGCGAATTTCTTTCTTATCGTTCCTTCTTCGGCTTGAGCAGGATTGGTGGCTCCAATTAATTTTCTAAAATCTGCTACTGCATTGTCTTTTTCAAGAATGGCAGCGACAATTGGGCCACTACTCATAAAAGCCACTAATTCACCATAAAAGGGACGTTCTTTATGAACCTCATAAAATTGACCAGCTTGTTCGGCTGTTAATTTTGTCCATTTCATAGCTTTAATGCTAAATCCAGCCTTAATAATTTGGTCTAAAATTGCACCAGTATATCCCTTTGAAGTGGCATCTGGCTTAACCATGGTAAATGTTCTATTATTCATATTATTATTATCAGTTACTAATTGAAGCCGCAAATTTACTGAAAAACATCTGATTTGTGCTAAATTCGCATTTCTATGCAATCTATTGAACAATTTTACCCTATTCTAAATCAACCCTTTAAGGCTGTCATTACTGCTCACCAAAAGCCGGATGGGGATGCCATGGGGTCAAGTTTAGCCTTATTTCATTTTTTAAAGTCATTAGGGCATGACGTAACCGTTATATCTCCCACCAATTGGGCCGCTTTTTTAGATTGGATGCCAGGTACCAATGAAGTAATTGATTTTGAAGCCAATAAAGAAGCAGCCACCAAAATTATTCAAGAAGCAGATTATGTATTCTGTTTAGATTTTAATATCCTACATCGAACTAAACATTTAGAACCCATTATCAAAGAGGCAAAAGCCATTAAAATATTAATTGACCATCACCAACAACCTGATACTCCGTCTTTTGGATATGGTATTAGTGATGTAAAAATGAGCTCTACCTGTGAAATGATTTATGATTTTATTGTACAATCAGGGCATAGCAATCTTATCAATTTAGACATTGCCGCTTGTTTATATACAGGGCTCATGACCGATACTGGATCATTCCGTTTCCCTTCCACCACAGCCTCTGTTCATAAAATTGTAGCCCATTTAAAAGAACTTGGCTTACAACATTCTACGATACATGAACATATTTATGACAATTCTACCGAAGGTCGATTGAAATTTATGGGCAATGCATTTTTAAATAGAATGCAGGTTTTCCCGGCTTTAAAAACGGCAGTTATGGCCATTCCAAAGACCGACATCTATAAGTTCGAATTAAAAACAGGGGATACCGAAGGTTTGGTTAATTATTTATTATCCATAGAAGGAATTAAGCTGGCTGCCATCGTAATTGATAGAGAAGAAGAAAGAAAATGGAGTTTTAGAAGCAAAGGTAACTTCGATGTTAATATATTTGCAAGAACTTATTTCGACGGTGGTGGACACGCCAATGCTGCTGGAGGAAATTCAAAGAAAAGCTTAGAAGAAACATTAAACGATTTTAAAACGATAATAGAAAACTATAAATCACAATTAACACAATTAAAATAAAAATGATAAAATCAACGTTAAAGTTAGTGGCTGCTATTGTATTATTTGCAAGTTGTAATCAATATGAAAAAGCCCCATCAGGAATGCCTTACAAAATTACACACGGAAGTGGTAATGAACAACCATTAAAGCAAGGCGATTACGTGAAATTAAATATCGAGTACAAACTTAAAGCTAAGGATAGTGTTTTGAGTTCTACTTACGGAGTAATTCCAGTTTATTTCCCAGTAGATACTGCTCGTTTAGGAAAATATACTTTTACTGAAGTAATTTTAAAATGTAGAAAAGGAGATAAAATTGAATTTTCTTTAAGCATTGATACTTTAGTTAAAATGGGTGCATTACAAATTACGAATGTATTTAAAGCCAACGATTTAATTTTAGGTAAAGCTGAAATTGTGAACGTTTTTAATAATGTTAGTTTAGTAGATGCTGATTACAAAAAAGAGCAAGACATTGAAAAAAATAAAGAAATTGCTGATATTGCTGCTTACTTAGCTAAAAATAAAATTACTGCAGTTAAATCTCCAGAAGGAGTATTTGTGGTAGTAAAAGAAGCTGGAGATGCCAACAATAAAATTGATTCTGGCAAAATTGCTAGCGTATTTTATAAAGGCTACACTTTTAAAGGCGTTGTTTTTGATTCAAATTTAACCCCTAAAGATTCTGTATTAAAGCCATACGATGTTAAAGTAGGTACTGGTTCTGTTATTCCAGGTTGGGATATTGGACTTAAGTATTTTGCTAAAGGTGGTAAAGGAAGTTTATACATACCATCCATGTTGGCTTATGGCCCACAAGCCAATGGAAATATTAAAGCTTATGAAAATTTAGCTTTTGATATTGAAATCAAGGATGTAATCGTAGCTCCTAAAGTAGCTCCTGCTCCTGCTAAAAAATAATTAGTAAATTATTATACTAAAAAAGCGTTCCGATAATTCGGGACGCTTTTTTTTGTACTTATTTTAAATGAGGTAATAGTTGAATCAACTCCACGGCTTCTTTTACATCATGCACCCGAAGAATATTTGCATCATTTAATAGGGCAACTGTGTTAACCATGGTTGTCCCATTTAAAGCTTCCTCTGCGCTTACGCCCAATGTTTTATAAATACTTGATTTACGGGAAACACCTAATAAAATGGGCAACCCGATTTTTTTTAAGCTAGCTAATTCTCTTACCAATTTAAAATTCTCCTCTATCGTTTTGCCAAAACCAAATCCAGGATCAATCACCCATTGTTGGATACCGGCCGCTGATAAAATTTTCTTTTTCTCTTCAAAAAAAGAAAGTAGCGAGGTAATGATATTTTCCCTGGCTTCTATTTCATGCATCGATTGAATTGAACCTGTTAAATGCATACCAATAAACCCAGCCTTCTGATGGGCCACTACAGCTAAAATTGCAGGATCAAAACTACCGCAACTTATATCATTAATTATATTGGCTCCTGCCTCCAAACTGGCTGCTGCCACGGAAGCGTAAAATGTATCAATTGAAATTAATAAATTAGGATAGGCTTTTCTAATGCCATGAATTAATGGAACCAATTGCTCTATTTCCACATTGGCACTTAATAATTGAGCATTGGGCCTTGTACTTTGTGCCCCGATATCCACTATGGAAACACCTTCCTTAATAAATTGTGCTACTTTAAGCAAAATAGAATCCAAGCTTTTTTGACGGCTTGCTGCATAAAAAGAATCACTGGTACAATTAATAATTCCCATTACTTGGGGAGAATGAATAGCCCACGCTAAATCCTTCGCAGGAATTTTGAACATAGTTTTATTTTAAGCACGTTATTGATTATCTTGCAGTGGTTCAAAGATATTAATTAACCAAGTAATTAGGCCAAATTTAATGAGTCAAACTTCCAACCAATTTGATCAAGCCATTGCCAGCTGCAGTGACATCTTTATTAAAAAAACAAAGGATTATGGTACCGCTTGGCGTGTATTAAGAATTATATCAGTTGTTGACCAAATTTTTATTAAAGCACTTCGCATTAGAACCATTCAAGACATTGGAAGTCAAAAAGTGGAGGACAACATTCAATCCGAATTTAAAGGCATTTTAAATTATGCAGTTATTGGACTTATCCAATTAAAATTAGGAGATCCTAAAGTAGAAGAATTACCGGTTGAAAAAGTGCAAGCTTTATACCAAGAAAATGTACTTTTTGCAAAAACCACTATGCTAGATAAAAATCATGATTACGGTGAAGCTTGGAGAGACATGAGCCAAGAAAGTTATGCCGATTTGATTTTAATGAAATTATTGAGAATACGACAAATAATTACCAACGACGGAAAGACATTAATTAGCGAAGGGATTGATGCTAATTTTGTAGATATATTAAACTATGCCGCTTTTGCATTGATTCAAATGGAAGAAGGCAAACATTAAAAAACAAAAAATGCAAACCTTTTTAAAAATTTTAAGGTGGAGTGTTGGATTGCTTTTTATCTTTTCTGGATTAATTAAGGCCAATGATCCATTAGGGCTTAGTTATAAAATGCAAGAATTTTTTGATGTTTGGGGAATTAATTTTCTCTCCGATTACACATTGGCCTTTGCACTTGTCATGAATACCTTGGAAATTGTTGCAGGTATTGCTTTACTTATACAATTCCCTTACAAACAAACACTTTGGTTATTATTGGCCCTAATTGTTTTCTTTACCTTCTTAACAGGTTATGCTTTTTTGTCAGGCAAAATTAAAACCTGTGGTTGTTTTGGCGATTGCATTCCACTTACACCAAAAACCTCCTTCATTAAAGACATTTTATTATTGATATCGATTATTATTTTACTTTTTAATCATAAAAAAAATAAAGCTAATACACATAAAGCTGTTGGTATACTTGTTTTAATTATTTCAATAGTGGGCGTAGGGTATGGTCAAAATTATGTCCTTAACTATTTACCTCTGGTAGATTGCTTACCTTATAAAACCGGCAATGACATTATTGAAAAAATGAAAAAACCAGCAGGTGCCATTGCAGATAGTATTTCCATCCAAATGGAATTTGAAAAAGAGGGTAAATTAGTTTCCTTTGATGCCAATCATTTCCCAGAAAATTTCGATTCTACCTTTATTTATAAAAATAGAAAAGAAGTAATCATTAGCAAAGGCAATGGAATTCAAGCAGCTATTGCAGAGTTTGGATTAAATACAATGAATGGGCAAGATTCCACTCAAGCCTTGTTTGCTACCCCAACACCTTATATACTTGTTTTTGCAGGAAAAATCGAACCCAACATTCCTTGGGAAAACTTACTTGCGACACTACACCAAAAATATAAATTACTCTACATTGTAACTGCTGACAAACAAGGGCTTAGTGGCATTTTAAGTAAAGAATCCATATTAATAGGGGACATCACCATGATTAAAACAGCTGCTAGAGTTTGGCCAACCATTTTCGTGATGAATGGTGCTACCATCATGCAAAAGAAAAGTTACTTAGATTACTTACAAAAGTAGAAAAGTAGAAAAGTAAAAAACTATTTAATGATTACTTCCGAAATGGTTTGAGCACCCATTTTCTCATTCACTCTTTCTATAATTTGTAATTTTTGAAAACCTAGTTCATTTTTCAATGGACCTACACTTGTTTCAATAAAAAGCTTTTGATTGAATATGTATATTTTATCGGTATACTTTGCAATAGTAATGCCCATAATTTCTAACCAAACTGCTTCAATTTGTGCCGATTGAATTCCATTTTTCAATTTACTCCCTTGAACAAACTGTTTAAGCGCATCACCCAATTTAAATGTAGCCATAAGTAGCAATTTACAATATATTATAACTCTATCAATTGGTAGCTGGATAAATATTTTCCAAGCAAATTATCCACCCGTTCTTTATGAGTATCAGTAATAAAAACCTGCCCGTCGGTAGCGTTGCTAACCCAATCTAATAACTGTATCATTCGCTGCTCGTCCAGCTTTTCAAAAATATCATCCATTAATAGGATGGGAGAGAAGCCTTTACTTTTTTTAATACATTCCCATTCGGCAAATCGCAATGCAAACAATAAACTTTTTCTTTGTCCTTGAGAAGCCTCTTGTTTAAAAGACTGCCCCTGAATGGTAATGACTAAATCGTCTTTATGTATCCCCGCACTGGTTCTAAGAACAATACTATCTTTCTTAAATGAGTTAGACAATAAGTTTTCAAAACTATCTTGATCTAACATACTTTGATACTGAATATCAATTTGATCATTTTTTTGAGCCAGGTGATTGTACAACTTTATAATTGCTGGCAATAAATCGTTCATTAATTGTTTTCTAAACGTATAAATGGGTTGCCCATTTTCAATCAATTGCCCATTGAGTGTTTCCACCAACACTAAATCTATTACTCCCGTTTCGGCAGCATTTTTTAACAAGCTGTTTCTTTGCAATAAAACTTTATTGTATTGTATCAAATATTTTAAATAGTCTGGATAAATTTGGCACAACAAACTATCCATTAATTTTCTTCGCTCCTCACTTGATCCTGTAATAATTTGAACGTCATCTGGCGCAATCATCACACAAGGAATTTTGCCGATGTGTTGTGACAACTTGCTGTACATTTCTTCATCAAAATAAAATTCTTTTTTTAAAGTCTCTCTTATGATACAAGTAATTGGGGTAGGCTGTTTGTTAATTAAATAAACCCCCTCAATTCTTAGGCCCTCATGTGCATGATGTACATTCTGTGCATCGGGGCGATTAAAATAACTTTTGGTAAAAGAAAGGTAATAGAGGGCATCTAATAAATTGGTCTTCCCCGTTCCATTGCTGCCCACTATACCCACGATTCGATGAGTAAATTCAAAGTTCATTTGAACGTAATTCCTAAATTGGACTAATTTAAGTTGTTGAATCCCCACCATGGGTGCAAAATACAAAGGGATTGGTTTAACGCCTAGTTATAATTCAAGAAAAGGGCGTAATTTTATTAAAATTTTAAGGCATGACCCTTATTAGTGAGCAACAATTACCCAGTATTGTAAAAAGACTGGCACATCAAATTCTAGAAACCTATCCTGGTTTAACCAATGCTGTGATCGTTGGATTACAGCCTAGAGGCGTTTATTTAAGTGACCGTATTGTAGCTGCTTTACACAATGAATTACCAGCGGATCAAGTGCAATATGGCAAATTGGATATTACCTTTTACAGAGATGATGTCAGAAGAGATTTACACCTTGCCAAAGCCACCGATTTACCTTTTAGCATTGAAGGCAAAACTGTCATTTTAATAGATGATGTATTGTTTACTGGCAGGACCATCAGAGCTGCTTTAGATGCCTTGCTGTCCTTTGGTAGACCTTCTAAAGTAAGCTTATGCGTATTGGTAGATCGTAAACCCAGTAGAGAATTACCCATCCAACCCGATTTCACTGGAAAAGAAATGGTAGACCTAACCCCTTATAAAGTAAAAGTGAGATGGAAGGAGAATGATGGGGTGGATGATGTTATTTTATTAGTAGATTAGAAAAAATTGTATTAATTTTGTTTTTTAATGGCACTAACTACCAAACATCTTCTTGGTATCAAGGACCTCAATACCGAGGATATCCAACTTATTTTATCTACAGCTACTCAATTCAAAGAAGTTTTACAAAGACCCGTTAAAAAAGTTCCCACTTTACGCGACGTTACTATTGTGAACCTTTTTTACGAAAATTCAACCAGAACCAGAATTTCCTTCGAATTGGCCGAAAAACGTTTGTCTGCAGATGTAGTCAATTTCACTGTTTCCAATTCTTCGGCCGCTAAAGGCGAAACCTTATTGGATACGGTCAATAATATCCTAAGCATGAAAGTGGATATGGTGGTGATGAGGCATAGTGCTTCAGGAGCCCCACATTACTTAGCAAAACATATAGATGCCGCCATCATCAACGCTGGAGACGGTATCAACGAACACCCCACACAAGCTTTATTAGACGCTTTTTCCATGCAGGAAAAAATGGGCAAACTAGCTGGTCTAAAAGTGGCCATCATCGGAGACATTATGCATAGCAGGGTAGCTTTAAGTAATATCTATCTACTAAAGAAAATGGGGGCTGAAGTAATGGTCTCTGGCCCGCCAACCCTAATTCCTACCTTTTTGAAAGAAGCCATGGATATTCAAATTGAATACAATATCGACAAAGCCCTAGCTTGGTGCGATGTAGCCAATGTGCTTAGAATTCAATTAGAAAGGCAAAATCAACCTTTATTCTCCTCTTTAAGGGAATACAACTTAGCTTATGGCATCACCATGAACAGGCTAAACAAGCTCAATAAAGAAATTCTCATCATGCACCCAGGCCCCATCAATCGAGGGGTGGAAATGGATAGTGATGTAGCCAATAGTCCACATTCCATCATTTTAGACCAAGTGGAAAACGGAGTAGCCGTAAGAATGGCCTGTTTATACCTATTAACTGGACGTTCAAATCCAGCATAATTGTATTTGTTCTAACAATTTTCATACTTTTAGGCATGCAAAGAATCTGCTTATTTCCTGGAACTTTTGACCCTGTGACCTTAGGTCATATTGATATTATTGACAGGTCCTTGCCTTTGTTTGATAAAGTAGTCGTAGGCATTGGTATCAATGCTTCTAAAGATCCCATGTTTACAGCAGATCAAAGAAAACAATGGTTTGATGAAATATATAAAAATCAACCTCAAGTAGAAGTAGCCATCTATGATGGATTAACTGTTAAGTTTTGTCAATCGATAGGCGCTAAATTTATTTTAAGAGGCATTCGTTATGTAAGTGATTTTGAATACGAAAAAACCATTGCAGATGCCAATCGCACTATGGATCGTCATATTGAAACTATCTTTTTAACAGGAGAACCTAAATATACTTCAGTGGCCTCTACCATTGTAAGAGATATTATTAGAAATGGGGGCGACGCGTCTCCATTTTTACCAGAAGCCGTTATTAAAAGTTTATCAAAATAGCTTCCCCAAAAAACTAATCGACCTCATTTATTTTTAATCGATAAGCTTCGATCACTTCTAAAATAGTGGGATAAGTTTGCATCAAACATTTTTTGGCGGTGGCTAAGGAATGCCATTCTATTTTTTCAATGTCTTCGATGGCTTGAGGTATTCCATTTTGAGCTGTAGCAATGGTCATATGAAACCAATAAGTTCTTTTCACAACTTCTTCCTGTAAATATTTATCAAAATAGATATGATTCGTAAATTTTAATAATTCATGCAATTGTAGGTTATTAATACCCGTCTCTTCCTGCACTTCTCTTAGGGCACAGGTTTGAATAGTTTCCCCCTCGTCTAATTTCCCCTTGGGTAAATCCCAAAATCCCCGTCTAAAGATCCATAATATTTCTCCCTGGGGATTGGTGACCAGGCCTCCTGCGGCTATTATTTGTTTTGGCATAAAAATGTGTATAGTATTTAGTAACTCCTGAAGTGAATGTAGCAATTTGACTTTAAATTCGCAGCAAGAAAATATCCCTATGACCAATCAAAAAGCCGTTGCCGAAAAACTACTTCAAGTAGGTGCTGTAAAATTAAGCCCAAATAATCCATTTACCTGGGCCAGCGGCTGGAAAAGTCCTATTTATTGTGACAATAGAAAAGTATTGTCCTTTCCCTATGTGCGTGATTTTATTAAAAGTGAAATGTGTAATGTGATATTTGAAAAATTTGAAGGGGCAGATATGTTGGCCGGTGTAGCCACCGCGGGTATTCCTTGGGGTGCCATGGCGGCGGATCAACTAAAACTTCCTTATATCTATGTAAGACCCAAACCCAAAGAACATGGATTAGGCAATCAAATTGAAGGTGCTTATGCCACTACCAATAAAATTTTAGTGATTGAAGATTTAATCTCCACTGGAAAAAGTAGTTTGCAAGTGGTAGATGTTTTAAGAAATGCTGGATTAGAAGTAGTAGGGATGGTATCTATATTTAATTATGGATTTGCATTGGCGGACGAAGCTTTTAAAACAGCCGGTGTTCCTTATTATTCTTTAACCAATTATGCAAGTTTGATAGATTTAGCTGTGGAGAAAGGGGAAGTGGATGCCGCCACTCAAGAAACTTTAATGCAATGGAGAGAAAGTCCTAGTACTTGGAATTTATAGGGATTAGCTCTTATATCCATTCAATACATTTATTACATTTATTTAAAGCGCGTCTTTTAAATTTAACTTCTGAGTAGTTTCAAAATTAATAGGGATGGTTTTAGTAAACATGCCTTTTGACATGGTAGCGGTTCCTTTAACACCTATTTTCATGGGTCTATTAAAAAGAATATCCACTGTGTTTTTTAGAAGTATGCTAAGTTCAATTTCCATTTTGGCAGGCAATTCAAAATTTGAATTGGCAGGAATTACATAAGTAGAATCTAATGTGTACTGCGTAAGCAATTGATCATTGATAAAAATAGAACAATCCAATTTTTTTAAACTTAGTTGAAAATTATTCGGATTTTGATATTCGAACTGCGCATTAAAAATATTTTTTCCAAAGCTTGCTTTTTCAATTTTAATCGATTTTAAACCTTTAAAAACAAAGGGTTTGGGTTCGCTACAGGCCATTAAAAACAAAAAACCACAGGCGATGAGATACTTATTGAAGTTCATTTGAAAATTTTGATGAAATTATTAGTTATTTGGGGTTTGAGAAAATATATTTACACAACTATTTGTTAACACATGTTCCTTACCGACTTTCAATATTTTGGCACTATTGGCTTTATTCAAACCTTATTAAAGCAAACGAAAATTAATTTTGACGCGAGTGCCCCTTTTACAAAAATGAGTTTTAAAAATAGAATGGTAATTGTTGCCTCACAAGGCCCATTGAATTTAACCATACCTATTATCGGAGGAAGAGACCAAAAAACCCCCATCAATGAAATTATGATGGATCATTCCACTCCTTGGAAAGAACAACATCTTAAAGCCATTCGAACAGGCTATAAAAGATCTCCTTATTTCGAATTCTACGAGCCAAGCCTTGAGCAATTGTATACTCAACAAGAAGATAAATTAGTTGATTTTTTAGGAGCCTGCCAACTATGGTTAAAGGCACAATTAAAAGCCAATTGGGAAATTATTCCTAATATCGATGCAGCTTTACAAGAGGAGCAAGAAATGGTAAAATACTTTTCTCCCTGGTTGCCAAAAAATTATGCGCAATGCGACAGTTTACCTAATTACCATCAGGTGTTTGAAGATAAAATAGGATTTATTCCAAATGCAAGTATTTTAGATATGCTTTTTTGTTGCGGAGGAAAGCAAGTGAATCAACTACTTAAAGCTATTTAAAATTATTTAGCTTGTAATTTTTCGACCATTAATTTAATAGCTACTAATTCTTTTTTAGAAGGTGTATTTTTTTCAAGTGTTTGCAATATCAATTGCGTCGAACTACCTCCAAAAACTGTTTGAATAATTTTATGAACCATTTGATGCTGTGCTTTTTCTTTTTGTAAAACAGCTGTATAGATATGTTTTTTTGCGCTGACATTTCTAGTCACCAATCCTTTTTCATTCATAATTTGCATGAGCTTAAGGGTAGTGGTATAGCCCACTTCCTTGGTTTTATGAACCAGTTCATGCACTTCCTTCACCGTTGCATTTTCTTTTTCCCAAAGGATACTTAAAATTTCTAATTCACTTTCTGTTGGTTTATTCACCTTTGGCATATATCAATACGATTAAATTCGTATTCAAAATACGAATTAAAACTTAGACATAAAAAAATCCGCTCTTTAAAAGAAGCGGATTTTTTAATTTTATTTTAAAACGAAATCTTTCAATAAATTACTTTTTATCTTTTTTCAAATAGCTAGAAAACTTTGCATTTTGTTCCTCTGTCAATGCTTTGCCATTTACTGTAATCTTACCGTCTTTGATTTGAATGCTCACATTGTCTACAGGAGCAATGCCTTCTTCTTGCAATGCTTGTATTAATGTTTTAGTATTTGCAGTGATAGTAACCGTATGTGCTGTATCGTTAATGATTTTTGCACCGGCTGCAGAATCAGTATTGATTACTGAAATTTCTACAGTTTGTGTTTTAGTAGTAACCGCAGCATCTGTCTTGTGCATACTTGCTAAAGTTGGCGCTATCACCAATGAAACAATTGACATTAATTTAATCAAGATATTCATAGAAGGACCAGATGTATCTTTAAAAGGATCTCCCACAGTATCCCCAGTTACAGAGGCTTTATGTGGTTCAGATTTTTTATAGAACATCTCTCCATTTATTTCAACCCCTTTTTCAAAAGATTTTTTAGCATTGTCCCAAGCACCACCTGCGTTGTTTTGGAAAATTCCCATGAGTACACCACTTACTGTTGCACCCGCTAAGAAACCACCTAAAGCTTCTGGACCTAAAGTAAAACCAATTAAGATAGGAGAGATGATAGTGATGGCACCCGGCAACATCATTTTTTTCAAAGACGCTTCGGTACTAATCGCAACACATTTTTCATATTCTGGTTTACCAGTACCTTCCATAATTCCTGGAATAGTACGGAACTGACGACGAACTTCTTCCACCATGGCCATTGCGGCTTCTCCTACAGCACGAATAGCTAAAGAAGAGAAGATGAATGGAATCATTCCACCTACAAATAAAGCAGCTAAAACATCCGCTTTATAAATATCAATATGTTGATTATTTGGCATTGCTACACCCACAAAGGCTGCGAATAATGCTAATGAAGTTAATGCAGCAGATGCAATGGCAAAACCTTTACCACTTGCCGCAGTTGTATTTCCAACAGCATCTAGTATATCTGTTTTTTCACGCACTTCAGCAGGTAACTCACTCATCTCTGCAATACCACCAGCGTTATCTGCAATAGGACCAAACGCATCAATTGCTAATTGCATAGCTGTTGTTGCCATCATACCTGCAGCTGCAATCGCTACACCATATAAGCCTGCGCAATAAGAAGCTCCAAAAATTCCAGCAGCTAAAACAATAATTGGCATGAAAGTAGATTCCATTCCGATTGCTAAACCACCAATAATATTTGTTGCGTGACCTGTACTTGATTGTTTAATAATACTCATTACTGGACGCTTGCCCATGGCTGTATAATATTCAGTAATGATACTCATTAAAGTACCTACCACTAAACCAACTGCAATGGCACCAATTACTCCATTTCTTGTAAATTCAATACCACGTAAGGACATGGTTGCTGGTAAAATATTGGATACTAAAAAATAACATGCAATTGCTGTTAAAATCATAGAACCATAATTACCCATGTTTAATGCTTTTTGAACAGTGGCTGTATTTAATCCTGCGTTCTCACTAATTCTTACAAAGAATGTTCCAATGATGGATAATAATATACCTACACCTGCAATCATCATAGGTAATAAAATAGGAGACAAGCCTCCAAAGGCATCTACTAATTTACCACCGCCCACTGCAGTTACTTCTTGTCCTAATACCATCGTAGCTAAAACAGTTGCTACATAAGAACCAAATAAATCGGCACCCATTCCTGCAACATCACCTACATTATCACCTACGTTATCTGCAATAGTTGCTGGATTACGAGGATCATCTTCTGGAATACCTGCTTCTACTTTACCTACTAAATCAGCTCCTACATCGGCAGCTTTGGTATAAATACCGCCACCCACACGCGCAAATAAAGCTATTGATTCAGCACCTAAAGAAAATCCAGTTAAGACTTCGATGGTTCTTAACATTTCTGAAGGATCTCCATTCACATAAAACATTTGTTTTAATACTAAGAACAAACCACCTAATCCTAATACAGCCAATCCTGATACGCCTAAGCCCATCACAGATCCACCTGTAAAAGAAACTTTTAATGCACGTGCTAAACTTGTTTTAGCAGCTTCTGCTGTTCTTACGTTTGCTTTAGTAGCTACTTTCATACCTATATAACCAGCGGTGGCACTAAATACTGCACCGATGACAAAGGATATGGCGATACTCCAATGACTTTCTGCATTTTTAGTAGCCATAAACCCTAATAATAGGGCAACAATTACTACAAAATAGCCTAGGATTTTCCACTCTGCTTTTAAGAAAGCCATAGCACCTTCTGCGATATAAGTGCTTATCTCTTTCATTCTAGCATTACCAGCATCTTGCTTAGCTACCCAGTTGAATTTCAATAGAGTATATAGTAAACCTACAACTCCCATAGCCGGAACGGCATAAAATAGACAATTGTTCATAAAAAAGTGTATTCTTTAGTTATAATTAAGGACTGCAAAAATAGGGGGTAAAAGTCAAAAAAAGTGCAAAAAACTCAACATTACTCCACTAATGAGGTGGTATCTACTTTGCCAGTGAATACCGACGCAATTTCCTTGCCTTTATAGATGGATTTATTGAATTTATTGCCCAATATGATAATAGTAGCCGATTCGTTAATTAAGCGGGTAAAAACGGTGTTATTACCATGCCACCATCCATTGTGGTACACCAGCCTTTCTTCGTTAGGTTTAGCCAATATGCGCCATCCCAAACCATAATTATGGTAGTATTTATTAATTGGGCTTTGTGGCTGGTAGGCCATTTCCAAAGTAGCCGCTGCTAAATATTTGCCCTCTGTTAATGCCTTATCCCATAAAAGCATATCACGAGCAGTACTGTACACATTTTTATCTCCATAAATACAATCAAACTTCTCAATACGATAGGGAACCATTCTTGCATTGTAGGAAGGGGTGTATTTGTCTATTGATTTTGCACTAAAAATAAATGTATTGTCCATTTTTAATGGCTTAAATAAATTCTCTGCCATATAGGTTGGAAAATCTTGCCCAGTAATTTTTTCTATAATTAAGGCTAACAAAACAAAATTGGTATTGCAATATTTAAAAACACGGTCGGGGTTGGTTTGTGGTGCAGGTCTTTTATTGACCATAAAATCCAATACATCTTGATTGTTGTAAAGCCCTTGCTTGAAAGGTGCTTCAGACTTAATCAATTGTATTTTTTTTACCCAACGACCTCTTTTATTTTTTACTTTGATGGCTAAATACTTATGAGATTCCATGAAAACTGTATAGTCGGGCAATCCACTACGGTGGGACAACAATTGCTCGATGGTTACTTCGGTATAAGGAAAATTAGAAATGTATTTAGTAACATTAGCTTTTAAATCCAATTTATGCTGCTCCCATAATTTTAAGGCCGCCATGCCCGTAAATGTTTTGGAAATAGAGGCCAAATGAATAGGGGTTTCTGGCTGCATGGCAGTTTTATTACCATAATCAGAAAACCCTTTATAATCTTCAAAAATAATTTCGCCATTTTTCGCAACAAGAATCTCTCCACTAAATCCTTTTTTTCCTAGTAGCAATTCATACTTAGCCTTTATTTCGGCAAACAGCTTTTCTTTATCAGTGGTACTTAATCCAACCGTAGTAAAATTTGGGTTTTCTAAATATTTAGGGCCTTGACTTGTCCCACAAGCACAGCTTAAAAAAAAGAAAGCAAGGAAAAAGCCCAATCGTACGATCATCTGTTAGTTTTTATAAGGAGCCCATTGACAACAATAGGTACAAAAATAACGCTATAATCACTTAATTTATTGTTAATGAATACCAAACAATATATTTTTTTTAACTTTGCACCATGAGCAATTTAGATACCACTAGCTACCCAAAAGAGAAAATCAAGGTTTTATTTCTTGAAAACATCAGTGATAAGGCCGTTCAATACTTCAAGGAGCAAGGGTATACCGATGTAAAAAAAGTGGCAGGTGCCTTAAGTGAGGAGGAATTGATTAAAGTAATTAAAGACGTTCATATTCTTGGGATAAGATCTAAAACATTTATTTCAAAAAAAGTATTAGATAGTGCTAAAAAATTACAAGCCATTGGTTGCTTTTGTATTGGCATTAATCAAGTAGATATTAAGGCTTGTAAACAAAAAGGTGTTGCACTGTTTAATGCACCATATAGCAATACCAGAAGTGTAGCCGAATTAGTAATAGGGGCAGCCATCATGCTCATTCGTCGTATCTCCGATAAAAATATAGCGGCACATAATGGCATTTGGAATAAAGAAGCCAAGGGTAGTTTTGAATTAAGAGGAAAAACAATGGGCATAATTGGTTATGGCAATATTGGCACTCAATTAAGTGTCATGGCCGAAGCCATGGGAATGAAAGTTAAGTTTTATGATATTGAAACTAAACTTCCTTTAGGCAATGCCAGTTCTGTAAAATCGATTAAAGATTTAGTAAGCAGTTCAGATATTATTTCCTTACATGTACCTGAAACCAATCAAACAAAAAATTTAATTAGCAAAGCGGTTATCAAACAATTTAAACAAGGCGCTATTTTAATTAATTATGCGCGTGGAGAAGTTGTAGATTTAGAGGCACTAAGCATTGCTATCAAAGACAAACAATTGTCTGGCGCTGCCATTGATGTTTTTCCTATTGAACCTGAAAAAAATGGAGATAAATTCACGACACCATTACAAGGATTGTCCAATGTAATATTAACACCACATATTGGTGGCTCAACAGAAGAAGCACAAGAAAATATTGGAGAAGACGTAAGTATTAAATTGTATCAATATTTAGAACGCGGCGTATCTTATGGCTCACATACCATACCTAGTATCAGTTTGCCACCTGTAGAACAGGCGCATCGTATTTTACATATTCACAATAACGTTCCTGGTGTGTTAAGTGCCATCAATACCGTGATGTCTAAAAATAAAATAAATATCGTTGGTCAATATTTGAAAACAAACGATGAAATTGGCTATGTCGTTTTAGATGTGGATTCTAAATTGTCAAAAACCGCTATTGCACTTTTAAAAGAAGTAAAGCATACCATTAGAGTGCGTATGTTGTATTAGTGGATTAGCTATTAATAGACTATTGAAAGGCTATTGATAAACTCTTAATTTCCTCCAACATTTTTTTAATTTCTGCAGCATCTATTCCTGTTGATAATAGTTCTTCCTGCATGGTTGCTTTAAAATAATGCATTTGAGTAGGCAGCATTTTTCTAGCACTGCTATGCATTTCTTTTGCACCGGTTTCAGTCATAATATCTTTTATATTATTAGAACGTACACCACTTCCTGGCATAATAATAATTCTATCACCGGCTTGTTCCACTAATTTTTTGATCAAGGGTAAGTTATCTGCAGCATTGGGCACTTGACCACTTGTTAAAATTCTTTTACAACCTGTTTTAATAATCTCTTCCAATGCTTGAAAAGGATCTTTACATCTATCAAAAGCACGGTGAAAAGTTACTTCCATAGGACTTGCTAAATCCACTAATCTTTTTGTTCTTTCCGTATCAATGGTTCCATCCGCTTTTAATAATCCTAATACAATTCCAGGATAGTTTAATTTTCTGGCCATGAGTATATCCGATCTCATTGCATTAAACTCATTTTCTGTGTAAAAAAAATCTCCCCCCCTGGGCCTTATAATAGGAAAAACTGGTTTAGAGGTTAAGGCGATTAAAGTAGATAAGCTTCCAAAAGATGGGGTAGTGCCTCCCTCTAAAGGGTTTTCACAAAACTCAACTCTTTGGGCTCCTGCTTTTATTGCATCTAATGCAGCTTCAACCGAAAAAACAGCAATTTCAAGAATAGGTGTTGTCATTTGCTAAAGTTAATCTAATGAAGATGATTCTATTAATTTATTTCCATCATTGGTATGCACTGCATAATTAAATCCTTTGTGTAATGCAAAAGCACCCACTTCTCCTTTTTTATTAATTGCAATAAAACATATTTGAATGTCTTTTGCTTTTTCTTTTTTTATTCTTCTAATTCTTTCCACCACAAATTTACAAGCCTCCGAAGGTGATTTTCCTTGTCTCATTTGTTCCACTACCGCACTTGAACCTGCCACTCTTATCACATCTTCTCCTTGGCCGGTAGCCACGACAGCACCTACTTCATTGTCCACATACAAACCAGCACCTATAACAGGAGAGTCTCCCACACGACCCCTCATTTTAAAACCTGCACCACTGGTCGTACAACTTCCACTTAAATTACCAAAACGATCCAATGCCACCATTCCAATCGTATCATGATTCCATTCTCCGTTGCTTAATTTATGGGGAGCCATTAAAGATGGATCTAATTGACTTAAAGCCTTTTTTCTTTCAATATTAATAACAGGTTTGTATTCGGATTTTTTTAACCAACCCTCATAGGATCTTTTAGCATCATCAGACAATTGATCCGGCTCTAATGTAAACCCTTCTGCAACTGCAAATTGCTGTGCGCCTTCACCCACCAACATTACATGCGGTGTTTTTTCCATCACTCGGCGAGCTACAGCAATAGGATGTTTTATACGCTCCAAAAAAGCAACACTCCCACAATTAAATTCATGATCCATAATGGAAGCGTCCAATGTTACATGACCATCTCTATCAGGATTACCATTTAATCCTACGCAACAATTCATTTCATCTTCGGTAACCATTACCCCTTTTTCAACAGCATCTAAGGCTTTGCCCCCAGCACCCAATACCTTCCATGCAGCCAAGTTAGCTGCTAAGCCCGCATCCCAAGTAGCAGCCACTATAGGAGCAACTTCGATTTGATTATGGATGGTTGGTATAAATCCACTGATAGTAAAACTCGTAATTCCTAAACCACTTAAATTTAAAAATTTTCTTCTGTCCATACTCATATTAAATTCCGTTTATATTTTCAAGTTACGAACAATGGGCTAATTTTTTGTACTTTTAAGTAATATTTAAGTTTTATTTATATGCAGGGCATTTTCAAATTATATGGCTGGAATGTAACGAGTTATGAACCCATTCATCAAGGTTTAATCAATAGTACTTATTCGATAAAAACTAATATAGGCGATTTTATATTGCAATCCATTAACCACAAAGTTTTTAAAAATCCCACAGCAATTGATGCCAATATCAATGCGATTTCTAATTTCCTACAATCTAAACATCCTACTTATTTATTTACACATTTAGTGCCTACCCAAAATGGCCAAACATTAGTAGAGTGGGAGGGCGGTTATTACAGAGCCTTTCCTAAAATAGAAGGCTATGCCTTAAGCGTTTTGGACAATGAACATCAAGTGGAAGAAGCGGCTGAACAATTTGCAAAGTTTACGCAAATTTTAAAGCATTTTGATGCCCACTTATTGCAAGATACACTTCCTCATTTTCATGATTTAAATTTAAGGTATCATCAATTTACAGATGCCATTCAAAATGGAAATGCAAAAAGAATTGAGTCCAATAAGGAAGCTATTCTTTTTTTACAATCCAATAATAAATACGTTACTACCTATAATAAGTTCATCGAAAACAAAGAAGCTTCAAAAAGAGTAACACATCATGATACTAAAATAAGCAATGTACTTTTTAATAAAATTAATGGAACAGAAAAAGCCATTTGTGTTATAGATTTAGATACCGTGATGGCAGGCTATTTTATTAGTGATGTTGGAGATATGTGTCGAACTTGTTTATGCGCCGTTTCGGAAGAAGAAAAAGATTTAAATAAAGTGGTCGTAGATCCCTTAAAATGGAAAGCCTTACAAAAAGGGTATTTGCACTTTATGAAAGAGGAGCTATCCTCTTTTGAAATGGACCACTTTTTTTTCGGAGGTCAATTTATGATTTATATGCAAGCACTTCGCTTTTTAACTGATCATTTAAACAATGACCAATATTATGGCGCTAGTTATGAAGAGCAAAACTTGGTGCGTGCGATGAATCAAATTCAACTCTTGGAACAGTATAATCAACTTGCCTAGTTTAACTTAGTAATCTCTAACCTAGTAAGCGCTATCCTAATAATCCTCATTTATTGCGAAATCATTTTTTCTGTTTTTCCATTTGCCTCTAGTAAAATCAGGTATTTCTTGTACCTGTCCATTTTCGGCAATTGATTTTTCAGAAAGGGGAGTGATGGCATACCAAGTAGCTAAATCATATACATCTAATTGGAAAGGCACATTTCTTTTGATACATTCTACAAAGGCATTGTCTACAAAAAAGTCCATTCCGCCATGTCCAGCACCTTCTGCATCCTTTTCAAATTTTTTCCATAATGGATGGTCGTGTTGCTTTAAATAGGCTTCTGGGTTTTCCCATTGGTGTGGTTTAGCAGAAACGCCCTCTATATATAGATGCCCTGCATTTAATTGACCACCACTAAAATCCTGCCATAAACCTTGGGTACCTTGTACTCTAAAACCTAAATTATAAGGACGAGGAGAATTGGTGTCATGGGTAAGCAACATGGTCTCGCCATTAGTAGTTTGAATAGTAGTGGTTACTATGTCACCTAACTTGAATTTTAATTTCGCATTAGGGTGATTTTCACCACCTTTAGGGTGCTCAACTATATATTTATGTAAACCTCTTGCTTTAGTACTTACCGAAGACAATCTGGTTAAAAGGTTGCCTCTATTAATATCTGTCATCATCGCAATAGGACCTAAACCATGCGTAGGATACAATTCTCCGTTCCTATATAAGGAGTGGTTGGTACGCCAAGCTGCTTCACTAAAGCCTTTTGCACCAAATTCTACTCCAGAAGCACTATCTGAAGAGTCTGGACTATTGAATTTTACCCCCCTTAAATCATGCTCGTATCCACCTTGTAAGTGTAATAATTCACCAAATAGCCCTTTTTTAACCATATTATACACCGCCAACACATCTCTTCTATAACATACATTCTCTAAACACATTACGGGAACACCTGTTTTTTCGCTGGCATTGACGATATCCCAGCAATCTGTCAATTTTATAGCTCCACATACTTCAACCCCAGGAATTACCCCATTATTAACTGCTTCAATGGCTTGAGGTACATGCCATTCCCAAGGGGTAGCAATAATAACCGCATCCATATCTCCACGTTTCAATAGGTTTTTATAGTCCTCATTGCCGTTTTTATATTCAATTGCAGCAGGTCGGCCTGCATTTTTAAGAATTTTCTGAGCACTCGCTAGCATACGAGGGTCTGGATCGGCAAAAGCTACTATTATAGTGTCTTTACGTTGGCAAAGCATGTCTAAATGACTTTGACCACGATATCCTGTACCAATAATACCTATACGAACTACGTCTTTTTTAACACTGGATTGAGCCTTAATAAATTTAGGAGTTAACCCAATTGCCATGGAAGTTAATCCGGCATCTTGAACAAATTTTCTGCGACTTAGATGGTTTGCCATTTCATAATTATTTTAGATATACAAAATACTAATTAAACCTGAATAATACATTCCTATAGGCTATTCAATTTTGTAGTATCCCATTGTATATTGACAGTATACCTCTTGTGTGAGGACTCCATCCATAATAACTATTAGACTTGAAATACAATGACTTAGCCCAGTTTAACCTATATTTTATGCTTATAATTAACATTATGTTAAATAGACTATTCCAAAAAAAACTGACTGATAAGTAAACTAGATCCCTCTATATTCTGATTGTTTAGAATATATGATTGATGCCCATGCCTGCTTTTTTAAATATTAAATGATTGTAGCTTTACATTAATAGATCGATGCAATCATTTAGTAATCCAAATAAATATATCGGTCTAATATATCCACTAAAATATCGAAGACTCCATTCCTAAAATAATACCATGAAAAAGTATCAATCCTCCTTTTCAAACCGAACGCTGAACTTTCTTTATTTATTAATTTTTGTATCATATGCCCCTGCTTTAATTGCTCAGGATTGCCAAGTCCTTGATCCGAATATCGCGGGCGTTTATACTGGAAATTGTAAAAATGGCAAAGCCAGCGGTTTGGGTAAATCCATTGGAAAATACACTTATGAAGGTGAATTCAAATTTGGGCTCCCCGATGGTAAAGGACAAATTACAGATAGCCTTGGTTTTATTATGTATATAGGCAATTTTAGAAAAGGCAAACGCGACGGCGAAGGCGTTGCTAAATATCATAATAGCGAAGGCCTTGATAGTGTTCTCAATGGATTCTTCCGCAATGACAAATATGTAGGTTTATATGAGAATCCTTTTAAACTAATTAATAAAACATTTATGATTAGTACCGTGTCCATTACCTATGAAAATCCAACCCCTCCTAATAGCACCATTGAATTAAGTATGGAAAGTGTTTCGGGGGGAGCTTTTAATGTACATGGAGAAATTCCTAAACCTACTCTAGGAGAAGCTATTTTTCAAAAAGGATCTTATTTGCAAATGATGCCAGTTACCAACCAACAAAAAAGGAATACTTATATTTTTCAAAATTTAATGTTCCCTGCTCATGTTATTTTTAAAATTAGCAATGAAGAATTGGTCATCGAATTTAATGAACCAAAAAATTATAAAGTATTTGTAACGCTTCGTGATTAAAATGATGCGTCTTACTAAATGGACTAGTCTCACTATCCTAAACTGATCCTAATATCCCTTAACAAAAAAGATCCCGAGTAATTCGGGATCTTTTTTGTTAGATATTTTATCTACTACTCTTTTATATTTTCTATTGATATTTATCGTGTAATTTATCATAAGCATTGTACTTAGCATCAAATTCATCTGATGCTTTTTGATCCTTCCCTCTTGTTTTGTCTCTTTTAAATCCATATAAAGTAGCTAAAAAATCAACGGCTCTTGCAGCCACATTCTTCTCTGATCTATCTAATTTTTCTTTGTCTTTGATCACATCAAAAGATTTTTCAATCCATTCAATAGCTGCATCTACTTTTTCTTTAATAGGCACATCTAAAACAATATTCAATTTTTTTATGGAATCTTGTTGTGCTTTGAATTGAGCATCCATGGTTGCTTTTTTCTTTGGATCCTTTGAAGGCGCTGGTTTATTAGAATTCAAAGCTTGTAATGCACGAATATTATTACTGTACTTTTCATCTAACATGGTGTATTGATTGTAATAACTAATGCCCACATTAAATGCTGCTGCATAGTTTTTATTGTTCATGACGTATGCTTTTTTATAAGCCTCTGCTGCTTTTAAAATATACTTTTCGCTATTTTCAGCACTTATTCCTTCTGCATTTCTGCCAGTCATAAACATATCGCCAAACATTTGTAATTCAATCTCAGATATTTTGCCAGTAGCAGAAACTTCATCATACAACTTAACTTTTTCCTCCATACTCAAATTCTTCTCTATGTACTCAGTCTTGTAATCTACCCATGATTCTTTTGGATAAGCTTCTTCTGAAATTTTATAGTAGGCATCAAAAGCTGCTTTGTCTTTTTTAATAGTTAATTGTAATAATAAAAAACGATATACTTCTATTAATTCTGGAGTACTAATTTTACTATCAATTAATCTTTTGTAATAACCTATGGTTGCATCCACATTGCCAGCATTTTGATTAGAATAGCCTGCATACATGATAGAAGTGGTATCAAATTTTTGTTTTGATGTAGCCCATCCATGTGCAAAAACAATATCACTGTAAATAACAGCTAGGTCAAAATTAGCCGAAGCCGATTTCCAGTTTTTTGTATTGAAGCTTACTACCCCATCTTTAAAACTTTTTACATACACATCAAAAAAAGGATCCTGCCCATTTTCTTTTGCAATAGCTAATGTAGCATCTGCTTTAACATATTCATCCAAAGATGTTTTAATTTGCTCGTAGGCATCTGGATATTTTTTAACTAAGACTGAATCTTTGTTAATTCCACTATAGATACGTGATTTCCAATAAGCAGCTTCTGCTGTTGATTTAAGCGTTGGTTTTTTAGTAAGTATTTTTTCATATTCTAATTTAGCATTTTCAAACTTTGTAACTAGAATACTATTTTTTACTTTTTCAAACTCTTGGGCTTGTACACTTTGAAACGAGATCAAAATGGCTAAAAACCCGATCATTTTTTTCATACTTTTCTTTTTTATTATGAATTATTGCAATTAAAGTTATATCATTTAGCTGATTAAAAACTGGTTTACAGTTTACTCAACCACTGGATTTTCTGGTGAAGCATC
>CANFOM010000024.1 GCA_947448725.1 Bacteroidota bacterium | reverse complement strand
TATAAATTCCTCTAAAAATTCTCTTTTTGATTTTTTTTACATATTTCCATCCTAATAAATTATTTATAATTTATTAGGTCATTGTGACAAGGAATTTTATAAAATATAAATTCCTCTAAAAATTCTCTTTTTGATTTTTTACGCAGTTCTAATTAATTTTTTCGAACAATCGATCCGCTGCTCTGCGTGCTGGCAGCCATCCTGCTAATAGGGCAATCACAATAACTAAAAGCATAATGGCTATATAATCTACCGCCATTGGTTTTACTGGATAGTAATCTATAATAAAAGAATTGCCCCCCAATTTAATAAAGTGAAATGTGTTTTGTAGCCAGCAAAATAAACTAGCTAAGCCTCCTCCAATCAAAGCACCTAAAAAAGCCATAATTCCAGACAGTAATAAAAATATTTTTTGAATGTCCCAAGGCTTGGCACCCATGGCATGCAACACATGTATGTCTTTTTGCTTTTCTAAAACCAACATGGTTAAGGCGCCCACTAAATTAAAAGAAGCTACCATCATAATTAAAGCTAGGATGGAAAAAATAATCCATTTTTCCATTTGCATAATTTTATACAAATCAATATTTTGCTGAAATTTATTTTTGATTTGAAATCCTGGCCCAAAACTATTTTTTAACTTTTCCATCACTTGCCTTTCTGCCGATGGTTTTACGGCAAGCTCAATGGCAGAAACCTGTTGGGGTGCTAAGTCAAATAAATACTGCGCAAAGGCGTAATTGGTAAATACATATTGATCGTCGAATTCTTGTTGCACCGAAAAAGCACCCGCCTCTGTTGCATTTAAGGTGTTTAACTGATGGAGGCTGGTAATGGATTTCCCCGATCTATTCACCGCAAACAATTGAATAGTATCTCCAATTAAACTTTGAAATAGTCCTAGCTTTTGTTCAATACCAATGCCCATCACTAATTGTGGATACTGCTGATTGCCCATTGCCAATTTTCCTCTTCTTAAATAAGATTGAATATGATTGATAGCTCCATAAGTGGAGTCCACTCCTTTCACCATCACTACCGCTTGCAAATGATCTTTCACTATTAAGGCGCGATTTTCTACCACTTTGCTTACTGCTTTTACGCCTTCTATTTTTTCAACTAATTGATAAGTACTATCCGACAAAGTGAAAAATTTTCCTTGCACCGGTGTAACACGCACATCTGCATAAAAATCCGAATACAAACCTTTTACAATATCCGTAAATCCATTGGATACACTTAATATTAAAATAAGCGCTGCGGTACCTAAGGCAATAGCAAATACACTTACCCATGCAATAATTTGTATTGCTTGAAAAGCATATTTACCTCTGAAATAACGCCAAGCAAATAAAAAATGCACTTACAAATTTTTTAGAATCTCATCCATTTTAAAAACATAATCCAAAGTATCGTCTAAATAAAAATGCAATACAGGAATACGCCTTAATTGGTGCTTCATGGTATCAGAAAGATGCTTTTTGATTTCCCATGCCTGTGCTTGTATTTTTTTAAAGCAAGCTTCGGTATCCTTCACTTGAAAAAGACTAATATATATTCTAGCCTCCAACAAATCGGGCGTCACTTTTACAGAAGATATAGAAATCATACCCCCTTGTAAATTGGTTAGCCCCAATTTTAAAAAAATATCGTTCAGGGCCGATTGAATAGCCCCAGCCACCTGTTTTTGTCTTTTTCCTTCTTCCATAATCAAAATCGTTGATTCGTTGTAAAATTAGTTACTTTGCTGATTATTCTGCGGGAATAATTTTGAATATGAAGAAATTTATTCGCATCATAAGTTATATTAGAGAATACAAGGCCTATATGGGTTGGTATAGCCTATTTATTACCCTATCTATAGTATTCGGCTTGTTTTCCTTGGGTATGCTCATGCCTTTTATGGACCTGATTTTTGGCAGTAGTGAATTAACGAGCGCAACCGCCACTGCTGCTGCAGGCAGTACAAGTAATATCAAGGACATCGTCTATGGGTTTTTACAACAAAGTATTGCTGCTCATGGCAAAGTACAGGCATTAGGTTGGATTTGTTTAGCCATCATCATTACTATTTTTCTTAAGAATACCTTTCTTTATTTATCCTACTATTTTTTGGCCCCCATTAGAAACGCAGTCACCAGAAAATATTCCAGACTATTGTATGAAAAAATATTACAATTACCTATTGGTTATTTTACCGAACAACGCAAAGGAGATATTTTAAGCAGATCGTCCAATGACATTACAGAATTAGAGAATTCAGTGATTGGTGCTTTAGAAGGTTTAATTAAAGAGCCTTTAAACATAATAGGTATTTTAATTTTCTTATTCATCATTAGTGTAAAGCTTACTTTGTTTGTTTTTATATTATTACCCTTGGCAGGTTTGATTGTTGGTCGTATTGGAAGAAGTTTAAAAAAACACACTAATAAAGCACAAGTGAAATGGGGGGAGATTTTAAGTCAGATGGAAGAAACTTTAACTGGCTTAAGAATTATCAAAGCCTTTAATGCAGAAGGTCGAGTTAAAAAACAATTTTTTAATTTAGTAGATGATATTTTCCATATCAAAAATAAAATTTTATACCGCCGCGATTTAGCTTCTCCTGTTTCAGAAACCTTAGGCGTGATTATTTTGTGCGGTGTTTTATGGTTTGGGGGCAAACTAGTTTTAAGTGGGGAAATACTTTCTGGTAGTTCCTTTATTGCCTATGTAGCTTTATTTTCTCAAATCATCAATCCTTCCAAAGCCTTATCCCAAGCAGCTTACAACGTTACAAGAGGAAATGCCACTTTAGATAGATTGAATGAAATTTTAGAAGCGCCATTGACGGTGGAAGAAACAGCCAAACCCATTGTATTGGAATCTTTTAAAGAATCTATTGAATTTGACAATGTTCAATTTTTATACCAGGATACTAGTATTTTAAAAAATATTAATCTTAAAATTCAAAAAGGAAAATCGGTTGCGCTTGTTGGATCCTCGGGTGCAGGTAAAAGTACACTGGCCGATTTAGTACCTCGATTTCATGATGTAAGTGCAGGCAATCTTTATATAGATGGCGTAAATATTAAAGAGTATAGCTTACACAGTTTAAGGAACTTAATAAGTATTGTTACCCAAGAACCTATTTTATTCAATGATACCATTGCGGCTAATATTGCTTTAGGCAAACCAGATGCTACGGAAGCAGAAATTATAGCTGCTGCAAAAATTGCCAATGCTTATGATTTTATTATCAAAAAAGAAGCTGGTTTTAAAAGCATCATTGGTGATAGAGGTAGTAAATTAAGTGGGGGCGAGCGCCAACGTTTAACCATTGCACGTGCTGTTTTAAAAAACCCTCCCATTTTAATTTTAGATGAAGCCACTTCGGCACTTGATACAGAGAGTGAAAAATTAGTACAAGAAGCCATCAATAATATGATGCAAAATAGAACCTCCATTGTTATTGCACATCGATTGTCCACCATTAGACATGCAGATGAAATTATTGTTCTGCAAAAAGGAGATATTGTTGAAAGAGGCAATCATGATGCCTTGCTCGCCCAAAATGGTTATTACCGCAAGCTGATTGAAATGCAAGAAGTTAAATAAGAAGACGCGAAAGCGTCTGATGTGTAGAAGACCCAAAATAGCTGATGTGTAGAAGACCCTAAATAGCTGATGAATAAAAAGCGCATAAAAAACCCCGATAGTTTATCAGGGTTTTTTTATGGGAAACTTAATTCAACATCTTATTGGTCATGACTGTTTCTAACATAGCCCAACTTGGCTTCTAAGCTTAAAGTGGCATGTGGCACAGCACGTAAACGCGCTTTGTCTATTAAACGTCCTGTAACTCTACAAATTCCGTAGGTTTTATTTTCGATACGCATTAAGGCCTTTTCTAAATGGTCAATAAATGAAATTTGACGACTGGCCATTTGACCCAATTGCTCTCTTTCCATGCTAATGCTACCGTCTTCCATGGTCATGTATCTTGCATCATCATTGTCTCCACCTAACTCATCTTTACGAGTTATTAATCCTTGCAAATAAACCAACTCTTTTTTAGCAGCTTCTAATTTATTAGAAATTAACTCTTTGAATTCTTTTAATTCTGCATCAGAGTATTTAACCAAAGTATCGGTGGATCTTGTTACTTCTTTTCTACGCTCCATAGGAACATATCCTGGTTGATAAGGCACGCTACTCTTTGCACCAATTTTTGGAACTTTAATGTCCTTGATTGGTTCTGCTACTTTGCGCACTGGTTTAACTGGAGGCGTTGGAATTTTAGGAACCGGCTTTGCAGGCGGAACGTATTTTTCTACTGGCTTTGCAACGATAGGCGCTTTTCCAGGTATAGTTGGTTTCACATTCCCTTTAACAGGAATGGCTTTTTTAATAGGAGCTTTAATGGGGGTGGCTTTTTTTAAAGGTGTTTTAACAGGTACCGCTTTTTTAACTGGTGCCACTTTATTGGGAACTACTTTTTTTACAGGTACTACCTTTTTTGGAACTGCTTTTTTTGCAGGAGCCGCCTTTTTAACAGGAACTGCTTTTTTTGCAGGAGCTGCTTTTTTGGGTGCTGCCTTTTTTATTGGAGCTGCTTTTTTAGGCGCTGCCTTCTTAACAGGAACTGCTTTTTTTGCAGGAGCTGCTTTCTTAGGTGCTGCCTTTTTTGGAGCTGGTTTTTTTGTAGCCATATTTATCCTTTTTGTCTAACTGAAATTCGTAATTGATGCTCATTTATCTCAACAAGAACTCCCTCTGTGATCGAAGGAACCCAGTCTATTTGGTGTGCAAGAATTTCGCGGCAAATATAGTCCGAAAATTGAATAATGGATTTTTTCAACTCTGTATTATCCTCAATTTCAAGCAAAATCTTGTCCGTTAAGTCAAAATTACTCTCTTTTCGGATGTTTTGGACCCTATTGACCAGTTCTCTAGCGTTACCTTCCATTAATAATTCAGGGCTAATGGTAATATCCAAGGCCACAGTAAGGGCATTTTTAACCGCCACGCTCCATCCTGGTATATCTTCCGCTATAATATCTACCTCATTGATTAACAACTGAATAGTCTCCCCTTCCATCACCAATGGCAATGACCCGTCTTTTTCTAAACTACTTATTTGAGCCTGTGTAAAATTTGCAATAAGGGCCGAAGCCTGTTTCATCTTGGTTCCCAATTTAGCGCCCAAAACCTTGAAATTGGCTTTTACCTTTTTGCTTATTACCCCTTCGGTATCGGTGATATAATTAATTTCTTTAACGTTTACTTCTGCTAAAATTAATTCCTCCATTTGCTCAATGGCTTTTTTCATAGCAGGATCTAAAACAGGTATTAATATTTTTTGTAATGGCTGACGCACTTTGATGTTTACCTTTTTTCGGATAGATAAAACCAAAGAACAAATGTCTTGTGCCATTTGCATTCTTGTTTCTAAGGCAGCATCTATTTTAGTGCTATCTGCTTTAGGAAAATCTACATGATGTATGGAACTTGCTTTATGTTTTTTGGTGATGCTATTTAAATTTCTAAAAATTTGATCACAGAAAAAAGGAGCAATCGGCGCCATTAATTGAGTAATGGTTTCTATACATTCATACAAGGTTTGGTACGCTGCAATTTTATCTTCGGTATACGTGCCTTTCCAAAAACGTCTACGACATAAGCGCACATACCAGTTACTTAAATGCTCATCTACAAAAGTTTCAATGGCACGACCTGCTGTGGTAGGCTCAAAATCGTCCATGGCATTGGTAACCGTTTGAACCAATGTGTTTAAAGAAGAAATAATCCAACGATCTATTTCGGGTCTATCCTTTAATGGAATAGGCGCTTGTTCAAAATGAAAATTATCTACGTTGGCATACAACACAAAAAATTGATAAGTATTGTATAAAGTACCAAAGAATTTTCTTTGCACTTCTTGAATGCCCGCTAAATCAAATTTTAAATTATCCCAGGGAGAAGCATTGGTCACTAAATACCATCGGGTTGCATCCGCACCATATTTTTCAATGGTCTCAAATGGATTCACCACATTGCCCAAACGCTTGCTCATTTTATTGCCATTCTTATCCAATACCAAACCATTACTCATCACTGCTTTATAGGCCACACTATCAAATAGCAATACACCCAAAGTATGCAAAGTATAAAACCAGCCTCGAGTTTGATCTACCCCTTCACATATAAAATCGGCAGGAAAAGCTTCTCCCTTGTCAATTAAATCTTTGTTTTCAAAAGGATAATGCCATTGCGCATAAGGCATAGCTCCCGAATCAAACCAAACGTCTACTAAATCTGAAACACGTTTCATAGGTTGGCCTGATGCACTCAATATTTCAATCTGATCTACAAATGGCTTATGCAAATCCACATCTAACTTGCCATCTATTATTTTTAAATTAACTTCCTTATTATATCCTTTTTCTTTGGCAGCTGTATACGCTTGGGTTAATTCATCAATCGATCCAATGCAAATTTCTTCAGTGCCATCCTCTGTTCTCCAAATAGGAAGTGGCGTGCCCCAATAACGACTACGAGATAAATTCCAATCCACCATATTTTCCAACCAATTTCCAAAACGCCCTTCACCAGTACTTTTAGGCTTCCAATTGATGGTCTTATTAAGCTCTACCATTCTATCTTTAACTGCAGTAGTTTTAATAAACCAAGCATCTAATGGATAATATAAAATGGGCTTATCCGTTCTCCAACAATGCGGATAATTGTGTTCGTACTTCTCCACTTTAAACGCACGATTTTCTTTTTTCAACTTTACAGAAATATCTACGTTCACATCTTGGTATTCTTTTTCGTCCTTGTAATTTTTTACATAGCGGCCGCTAAATTCACCTACTCCTTCAACAAATTTTCCTTCACGATCCACCAATGTGATGATGCCTAAATTATTTTTTTGTCCTACTTTATAATCGTCCGCACCAAAAGCCGGAGCCGTATGTACTATTCCCGTTCCATCTTCGGTGGTTACAAAGTCACCCAATACAATTTTAAAAGGATCTCCCTCAAAAGTACTTGGATCATTGGCTTTAAAAGGCATCAACTGTTCGTAACGCAATCCATTCAATTGGCTTCCTTTACAAGTAGCAATTATTTTCCATGGAATTATTTTATCGCCTTCTGCAAAACTTTCTATTGTTAATCCTTCTTCTTTAAAATATTTTCCTACTAGTGCATTCGCCAGCAAAACATTTACAGGTATTGCTGTATATGGATTATAGGTTTGCACTAAAACATATTCAATATTGGGTCCTACGGTTAATCCTAAATTAGAAGGCAAGGTCCATGGCGTAGTAGTCCATGCCATAAAAAAAACTTCCTCCGATTTTGAAGAAGACGCTTTTACTGCATCAAATAAAAATTCACTACCTGCATTTTGAATCGCTTTAAACATCGCTACCGCCGAAGTATCTTTTACATCTTTATACGTTCCTGGCTGATTCAATTCATGTGAACTTAATCCCGTACCTGCTGCAGGTGAATAAGGTTGTATACTCACACTTTGATACAAGTACCCTTTTTTATACAGGGTACTTAAAATCCACCAAAGGGTTTCAATATAATTATTTTCAAAAGTGATGTAGGGATTGTTTAAATCTACCCAGTATCCCATTTTATTGGTGATATCATCCCACTCTTTTTTATAACGCAAAACTGCTTCTCTACATTTTTTATTGTATTCTTCTACACTAATTTTTTTTCCAATGTCTTCTTTGGTAATACCCAGTTCTTTTTCTACCCCTAATTCAACAGGTAAACCATGGGTATCCCATCCCCCTTTTCTTTTTACTTGAAAACCTTGCATGGTTTTATATCTACAAACCATGTCTTTTAAAGTTCTTGAAATAACATGATGTATGCCAGGCATTCCATTGGCACTTGGAGGCCCTTCATAAAATACAAAAGGCTTTTTACCTTCTCTTAAAGTCACAGATTGCTCAAAGGCTTGCTCTGATTTCCAGGCAGCTAAAATCTCTGCCTCAATAGCGGGAAGATTTAGTCCATTTAATTCGGGGTACTTGTTATTCATAAAACGCTTATCCTAGCTCATTTTTAGGGCTCGAAGGTACGAATAAGCTTGTAAAAAAGGCCAGCCCAATTTTGGGGCACACTTAACTATCAATAGCTAGTTGGAAGCCTCTTCCGGGCCTTTGGCAATTTCCTGAGTAGGCTCTTTAAAAAACTTCTTTTGGAAGACAAATAAGGTGATGACACCAGTACTAATGGAAGCATCGGCAAAATTAAAAACAGGACGGAAAAACTCAAACTCTTCTCCACCCCATAGAGGGAACCATTTTGGGAAATGGCCTTCGCGAATGATTGGGAAATAAAACATATCCACCACCTTCCCATGTAAAAAGGAAGCGTAGCCACCACCCCTTGGAAATAGATGGGCTACCATGGTGGTATAAGGATAACTAGCATCAAAAATAAGTCCATAAAATAAGCTGTCTACTAAATTGCCTACAGCCCCTGCATAGATTAAGGCGGCGCAAACGATAAAACCGGTATGGTACTTTTGTTTGATAAAGCCTTTGATTAAAAAAGTACCCCAAATGACTGCAGCCAACCTAAATAAGGTTAAAATAATCTTTCCAAATCCACCCCCAAATTTCAAACCCCAAGCCATGCCTTCATTTTCTACAAAATGCAGTCTGGCCCAAGCGCCTATAAGGGCATGCTCTTCTCCTATAAAGTAATTTAGTTTGATATAAAATTTTAAAGCTTGATCAATAAAAATAATCAACGCTATTAATGCAGCTACTTTTTTCCCGTTCATAGATTTTATATAATTGTGGCAAAGATAAGTTAGTCTTGAATATAGACCCGTTTTACTCTTTGTCCAATCGAAGTTAATATTTCGTAAGGAATAGTTTCGGCCCAGCTGGCCAATTGTTCAATGGGCAAATGTGGTCCAAAAACTTCCACCTGATCCCCAACTTTTACATGGGCTAGCCCTGTAATATCTATCATGGTCATGTCCATGCAAATGTCCCCAACAATTGGCGCCCTTGCCCCTGCCACCCACATGGAACCTTTCCGATTTCCTAATTTTCGGTTAAACCCATCGGCATAGCCTAATCTAACCGTTGCAATCACCGTTTCTTTTTCTAAAGTACCGGACCGATTATAACTCACCGTTTCGCTAGGCGCAATGGTTCTAATTTGTGAAATGGTGGTATGCATTTGTAATACATTTTCAAAATCGGTAGCCGAAGTAGAGAGGCCAAAAAGACCAATGCCTAAGCGAACCATATCTAAATGATATTTTGAATGATCCAAAATAGCTCCTGAATTAGAAATATGTTTAATAGTCTTATACCCAATTGATTCTTCAATTTCAGCAGCCCATTGATTAAATTTAGTTAATTGTTGTTCTGTAAATAATTTAAAACGTTCTGTGGCACTAGCACTTAAATGACTAAAAATAGATTGTACTTTCAAAGAAGTATATTTTTTTAAAACCGTACAAAGTTCGCGTATGTCCTGCTCATCAAAACCCAATCGATTCATCCCGGTATTTAGTTTGATGTGAATGGGAAAATTGGGAATGGATTGTTGCTTTACATACTCAGAAAATTGTTCTAATAAATCTAGGGAGAAAATTTCGGGTGCTAAGTGGTATTGGATCAAAACATCAAAGGCTTCACTATCCACATTCATTACCATGATAGGTAAATGTATTCCTGCTTTTCTTAGCTCCACGCCTTCATCAGCATAAGCGACTGCCAAATAATCAACATGATGAAATTGAAGTATCCTAGCAATTTCAGTGCTTCCCGCTCCATAGCCAAAGGCTTTCACCATGGCCATGATTTTTACAGCAGGGCCAATTTTATTTTTTACTACTTTAAAATTATGAACTAGTGCCGTCAAATTAACCTCCAGTTGAGTTTGATGCACCTGATATTGTAATACCTTATTTATTTTTTCAAATTCAAATACCCTTGCCCCTTTTAATAAAATAAATTCTTCTTTGAATAAAGTGGTATCCAAGTTTGATAAAAAATCTTTAGTGCTATGATATGACTGAATGGAACTACTTACTAAAAATTGAGCATTGTTTTTTTTCAACAATAAATCCCATTGTGCGCCTATTGTAATAATTTTTTTTATTGGATAGGCTTTCAACAATTCGGCAGCGGCTGTATATTGTTGCTCACCGGCTTGAGCAAAATCTGAAATGATCAGGGTAAGGGGTTGTAAGCCCGCTTGCTGCTTGGCGTATTCCAAAGCCAACGCCAAGGAAGATAAATCGTTGCTATAACTATCATTTAACAAATAGCATTGATGTACCCCTTTCTTAATTTGCATGCGCATTTCCAAATGCTTTAACTGAAGCACTTCGGATTGAATCACGGTATCGGCTATCCCCAAAAACAATAAGGTAGCCCAACAGCTAAGGGTATTTTCGATAGACGCCTTATCGGTAAATGGAATTTCTAAAGTTTTTGCTTGTGTTTGGTAGATGGCCTGTATTAATACTCCATTTTTATTAACGGTTTCTGACACAATATTCAAACTGGCTTTTGCATCAGCACCCCAACTTATTATTTGTTGATCTTTTATTTTAGAGACTTTATCTATAATAGAATAAGGCGCTATCACTGTACTGGCATCTTTAAAAAAAAGCCACTTTTCATTTAATTTTTCTTGCTCACTGGAAAAGCCTTCTTGGTGTGCTGTACCAAAATTGGTAAAAATGCCAATAGTTGGCTCAATAATATCTTTTAAAATTTGCATTTCTCCTTTGGTGGAAATGCCAGCCTCAAATAGGGCTAAATTGTGCGCATCATTCATGCCCCAAACACTTAAGGGTACTCCAATTTGCGAATTATAACTTCTGGGACTTTTAATAATTTTATAAGACCCCGCTAACAACTGTGCCAACCATTCTTTCACAATGGTTTTACCATTACTTCCTGTGATACCAATCACCGGATAGTTGAATAAGGAGCGGTGTTGCTGCGCTATCTGTTGCAAAGCCTTGTATACATTGTCCACTACTATAAAATTGCATTGTGGAAATGGGCTACTATCAAAATGAGATTCCACTACAAAATTCTTAACCCCTCTTTGTACTAAATCTGCAATAAAATCATGCCCATTTTGATGCGCTGTTTGTAAGGAAAAAAATAAACTAGTTTCCGGGAAAACAAGACGGCGACTATCAATAAGCAAATAGGCTATTGGTGCATCCTGCACTAAAACTAAGCGGGCATCAATACTAAGGGCAATATGTTGGAGGGTAGTGTTCAAGTAGGGCAATTAGTTTACTTCTTTCTTATGTGCTTTGGCTAATTTTTGCTTAGCTGTAAATATGGAATATAGAATGGATCCAGAGATACAAAAAATAATAAACATCAAAGAAATAAGTACTTGCGTGTTTTTGTCCAACCATTGGTTAATATAATGCTCGCCTAACATTTTTATTCCAATAAAAATTAGCACAATGGCAATGCCTTGCTGAAGGTGTTCAAATTGATTCACCGCACCCCTTAATAAAAAGAATAAAGAACGCAAGCCTAAAATAGCGAATATATTAGAAGTGTATATTACCAAACTACTCCTGGAAATACCCATCACTGCAGGAATTGAATCCAAGGCAAATACCAAGTCTATCATGGCTAGTAAAATAACAACCACAAATAAACTTGTATACAATGGCTTGTTGTTATGATCTCTAATAACGAATTTACCATCCCCGTCGGTATTACCAATGGGTAAATATTTTTTTAGAAATAAATATACTTTGGATTGATGCGGATCGAATTGACTCTCCTCTCCAGCAATAAACATTTGATAGCCCGTGTACAATAAAAAAACACCAAAGATATAAAGGACCCAAGCAAATTTAGCAACCAATGCTACCCCTACGGTGATAAAAACCACTCTTAATAAAATTGCCGTTAAAATGCCTATTAATAAAACTCGAGGGATGTGTTTTTCTTTTACTTTAAACGCACTAAAAATTAAAATGAACACAAAAATATTATCGATGCTTAAACTCCATTCCATCAAATACCCACTCAAATATTCTAGTGCTAATTTTTGTCCTTCTTCGATCCACATAAAAATAAAAAAAGCAAAAGCCAATAATACCCATAAAAAAGTTTGACGCAAGGCCTGCGCAATAGAGATAACTGCATTTTTTTTACTCAAAAAACCCAAATCGAGTACTAAAGCAATTGTTATTACACATCCAAAAACAAGGTATACTAATTGGTCTGTAGACATGTTACAAAGCTAATACATCCTTTGCTACAGAGCAAATTGACGTTTCCGATAATAAGCCCATAGCGCAAAACCAACAAAAAGTAACAGCAATGGACTTGCTATGATAATGGTTTGCCACAACAACCTATTTTCCTCTACTTTTTGTTGGTCTAATAAGCGTAAAACAAGCAACTTATTCCTGCTTTCTAATAAACCAAAGGGCTCGTTTAAAAAAGCAATACTATTTAAATAAAAATCGTGATTGGCAAATTGATAGTCCTCAAAAGGAATCATTCCCATGGGCAAAGCCCCTCTTGTTTTATCTACTTGATTGGTAAAAATATCGGCGTCCGATAGCACTATTTGTTTTGAATTATTTTCGCCTACCGCCAGATAATTCCTCCCCGTTGTTTTTAAAATACTATCCTTTAAAATACTTGAAATTCTATTGGCATACAAGGAACTAAACTTTCCTTCCAATAATACAGCAATGGGCACTTGGTGTTTATTAAAAGATGACATAGCCGCCTCATCCTTTACACTATTTAAAGAAACTAAATTAGGGGTAGCAATTAATCTGCTATTGGTGTCGGTGCTCAGTAAAATTGTTTTTTTAATTGCACTGTTGGGTAAAGTATCTATGCTAGAAGGGAACAAGGACAATACCCGATCTAAATTCTGAACAAGGGGGTGCCTATCTTCTCCTAATAAAAAAGGATAATAAGGCCAAGGGATGCGTTGCATCAATGGACTCCCATCGGATTGTTTTCCAATCACCATGGGTAATTTTGCACAGTTTAAATCTTGTACCAAATTACTATTTACTCTTACCCCATATTTAAAAAATAAATCGTCCAATGCCAAACCTCTATCATAGGCCACATAAGTCCCGTCTGTTTTTTGCAAACTATCATATTCGGCATACAATTTATCTACCGCCCAAATGATGTTTCCTCCAGCCATGACATATTGATCCAATTTTATTTTATCTGATTCAGAAAAAGCAGTAGTAGGTTTTATAATTAATAGGGTTTTAATTTTTTTGGCATCAGGATAGCCTTTTTTTAAATCAAATACCACCAAATTATATTGATGTCGTATGGATTCCCCTAAATCATTCACTGTTAAATCGACCGGCTCTCCATTGCCTATAGCGTATGCAATGGTAGGCACTTCTTTTCTATTGAGTAAATAAATGGCTTGTGTAAACTTGTATTCCAATAAGGCCTCGGCCGCATTGGTACTGGCTTCTGCATCTTCCTCTGGAAGATCTTTAACGATATTATAAGGTTTAAAAAACTTTTTACTACTTCTTAAATCAATCACCATGGGCTTTTGGCCTGCTACTTCCACCAAGGCGCCTGGTATTAATAATTGATCTACCCTTTTATCGGATGCCCTATCTTGTTCTTGTAAGCGCTGTATAGGCAAACCTAATTTTGATAAGCTATCATACAATTGATATAAAGCAGTGTCTTTATACATTTGACTAGGTACTTCTATTTGCCATTGGATGTATCTTGGATTTATTTGATGCAGCTGTTCTAGCAAGTTGGCACTAGCTTCTGCAATTTTTTTATAATAAGCTGGCAGGTCTCCTCCTAAATACAAATGTATTATAACCGGACTTTGTACTTTTTGAATGATTTGCGTAGAACTTTTACTTAAGGTATACCTGTGCTCTTTTGTTAAGTCTAATTGTATAGGCCAAACAAAAGCAATATAATTGAATGCTAAAATAAAAACAATGGCTGCTAGATACTTAAATTTTGCTTTTATATTTTCAAGACATCCCATGCAAAATAAAATAAGAATACTAAGAAAATAAATCCCATCTTGAAAAGATAACACCCCCCTACTCATAGATCGATAGTGATGGTTAAATCCTAATGGAGTAATATAATAATCATACCCGTTTTTAAATACACTTAGGCCACTTAGCCAATCAAATCCTTTAAAAAATAATAAGGAAATTGAGATCGATAACAACAAGGAAACTAAATTATTTTTAGTGGTACTGCTCGCGTAAACACCAATGGCCGTATAGGCCGCTGACAGCAATAACAAACCACAATAAGCGCCGATAGTGCCTCCCCAATCCAAGCCTCCAATAGCACTCAAGGAATCTATAGCCACCGCATATAAAAATGTAGGCGCTATGGCTACTAAAACGATTAAATAAGTGCCTATCAATTTACCTACTACTAAATGCAAGGGTCGGATAGGCAAAGTGCTCAAAAGCTCATAAGTTCCTAGCTTATATTCGTCCGAAAAGCTATGCATGGTAATGGCCGGAATCAATAACAATAAAAACCAGGGGGCAAAGTCGAAATAAGCTTGTAAAGAAGCATAACCAAAATCTAAAATATTGTAATTAGGTAAAACAAATAAGACCAGCCCATTAATCAATAAATAAAAGCCAATGATTAAGTAACCAGTAATTCCGCTAAAGTATTGCGCCCATTCTTTTTTGCAAATTGCCCACATAGGCCAAAGCTACAAAAAAAATGCCCCGAGTTATCGGGGCATTGAATATTATAAGCATCTTATATTTTTATAAAGTGCACTTACACCGCAAAACTATCACCACATCCACAACTTCTACTGGCGTTAGGATTGTTAAAGAAAAAACCTTTCCCATTGAGGCCATCGGAGAACTCTAATTCGGTATTGACCAAGTATAAAAAGCTTTTTAAGTCGGTAACAATTTTTATCCCATTGTCTTCAAAAACTTGATCCATGGGCTTTATTTCATTGTCAAAGTCTAATTTATAACTTAAACCAGAACATCCACCGCCCACCACCCCTACTCTCAAAAAATAAGAGGCATCACCAGTAACACCAGCGTCTTGCATTAACTGCAAAACCTTGGCCTTGGCTTTTTCACTTACATAAATCGAATTTTCTTGCGCTACTTCACTCATGGTATCAAAATCTTAGTCGTTGATGAATGGTTTACACATGACTTTGTTCAAACACCAATTCAGTCAAACCATTTTTTACACGAAAATCATTGATGGCTGCTTTAATAGCATCTTCTGCCAAAACTGAGCAATGTATTTTTACTGGAGGCAAATTTAATTCCTCTACTAAATCCATATTGTCAATTTTAACTGCTTCGTCAACAGTTTTTCCTTTTAACCACTCTGTGGCTAAAGAGGAAGAAGCAATGGCCGAACCACAACCAAAAGTTTTAAATTTTGCATCGGTGATAATACCTGTTGCTTGATCTACTTCAATTTGTAAACGCATAACGTCTCCACATTCTGGAGCGCCTACTAATCCTGTTCCTACACTTTTAGAAGACTTGTCTAGAGTGCCTACATTTTTTGGATTAGAATAATGATCGATTACTTTATCTGAATATGCCATGATGGTTGGTTTTTATTATTGTAAAATTATTAAAAAATTATTAAATGTATAGGTTGTAATTATTAATGATGCGCCCATTGAATCGCATCAATGTCTATTCCTTCCTTAAACATTTCCCACAAAGGACTCATTTCTCTTAACTTTAAAACAGTATCTGTAACTGCTTTAATGGTAAAATCAATTTGCTCTTCGGTGGTATACCTGCCCAATCCAAAACGAAGTGAACTATGTGCTAAGTCATCTCCAAGGCCCAATGCTTTTAATACATAGCTAGGCTCTAAAGAAGCAGAAGTACAAGCAGAACCAGAAGACAAAGCGATATCCTTGTTAAAGCCCATCATCAATCCTTCTCCTTCTACATATTTAAAAGAAATATTACTTACATGTGGCAAACGATGTGCTGGATTACCATTGACATAAGACTCGTCAATTTGCTTTAAAGCATTTTCTAATTTATCTCTCAATTTTGAAATTCTCTCAGTGTCAGAAGCCATTTCTAAACGAGCTAGTTCGCAAGCTTTACCAAAACCAACAATACCTGGTACATTTAAAGTGCCACTACGCATACCTCTTTCATGTCCACCGCCATCAACTTGTGCAGTTACTTTAACACGTGGATTTTTACGTCTCACATATAAGGCACCAACACCTTTAGGACCATACATTTTGTGCGCCGTAAATGCCATGATATCAATCCCATCTGCAATTACATCCACTGGAATTTTTCCCACTGCTTGTACCGCATCTGTAAAAAATAAAGCTCCATGTTTTTTGGCAATGGCGCTAATTTCTTTCACTGGTTGAACCACTCCAATTTCATTGTTGGCATACATGATGGCTACCAAAATAGTAGTAGGTTTCATGGCTGCTTCCAATTGCTTTAAATCGACTAAGCCATCGGGTTGCACTTCTAAATAAGTTACTTCGGCGCCTAATTTTTCAAGGTGCTTACAAGTATCTAAAACTGCTTTATGTTCGGTTGTACATGTAATAATATGGTTGCCCTTGCTCGCATACATTTCGTACACCCCTTTGATACCTAAATTATCCCCCTCGGTAGCACCCGAAGTGAAAATGATTTCTTTAGGGTCGGCACCAATTAATTGGGCCACTTGTTCACGGGCATAATCTACCGCCTCTTCCGCTTGCCATCCAAAAGAATGGTTACGGCTGGCCGCGTTTCCGAAATTTTCGACAAAATAGGGGATCATCGCTTCTAAAACCCTTGGATCCATGGGAGTAGTTGCGTTATGATCAAGATAAATTGGTAATTTTAACATATCCGAATTTGATTTTTTCTAAAGCACAAAAGTAAAGCTTAAGGCTTGATTTTATTGAATTCGTTAGGCATTAAAGGCAATTATTTCCCAATTCGTAAAACAAAGGAAGCATGGACTATAAGGTAGAACATATCGGCATTGCAGTTAAAGACTTACAAATAAGTATTCCCTTATTTGAAAAGCTATTAGGCAGCCCTTGTTATAAAACAGAAAAGATAGAGGGGGAACAAGTAAATACGGCCTTTTTTCTTCAACAAAACTCCAAAATTGAACTACTGGAAAGTACCGACCCTGCCGGGGTGATTGCAAAATTTATTGATAAGAAAGGGGAAGGCATGCACCATATTGCTTTTGAAGTGCCTGACATTAACGTTGAAATGGAAAGACTAAAAAAAGAAGGCTTTACTCTTTTAAACGATAGTCCTAAAATAGGGGCCGATAACAAATGGGTTTGTTTTGTACATCCTAAAGAAACCAATGGGGTACTAATAGAGCTTTGCCAAAGTAGATAAAGAATTAAAGAGGTATTAAATGCCTAAAATTTCAATGGCTTTTTGTGCAGCCAATTGACTCGCATCTTTTTTGGTATACCCCCTTTGTGCCGTCACTACCTCTCCATCTATCACTACATTAATGGTAAATAATCTGCGGCGACCTTCCAACTGCTCCCCTGCTAAAACAAAATCAATTTGCTTGCCTTGTTTGGAAGCCCATCCAATAATTTTATTTTTGATATTGATGTCTATTTGTTCTAAATCTTCCATAAACAAATAAGGCTGTATCATTTTTTCTAAAATCCAAAGCTTAGTGAAGTCGTATTTTTTATCTAAATAAATGGCTCCTACCAAGGCTTCCAAAGTGTTTCCAAAAATTTGACTGGTTCTTAAACTTCCATCCATTTTATTGAATCGAGTCATCTTACGCAATCCCATTTGAACGCCAATATGATTGAGTTGTTGTCTGTTCACCATTTTGCTGCGCATCTCGGTTAAAAAACCTTCTCCTTTATAAGGATACTTTTTAAATAAATAATCCGCTACTACTGCACTAATAATCGCATCCCCTAAAAATTCAAGTCGTTCATTGTTTTCTGTAGGACTATCTTTTACAGAGCGATGATTCAATGCTGTTTGAAAAAGCAAAACACTTTTGGTACGATAACCAATTAAGTGCGACAAGTTTGTTTCAAACTCGGATTTCTTAAAAAAAGAAAATAAATGTCTTAATCTTTTCAATGTAAATTTTATAGAACTACCACCCAATAAATTAAGCCTTGTATTTTTTCACGATCACGCATGCATTGTGTCCGCCAAATCCAAACGTATTGCTTAATGCAGCATTCACCACTCTTTTTTGTGCTTTATTAAAAGTAAAATTAAGGCGTGGATCTAAATCTGGATCATCGGTAAAATGATTAATGGTAGGAGGTATAATATCATGAATAACCGCTTGAATACAAGCGATAGCTTCAATTACGCCCGCTGCACCTAAGCAATGACCGGTCATTGATTTGGTAGAACTGATATTTAAATTATAAGAATGCTCACCAAATACTGCGGTGATGGCTTTGGCTTCGGCAATATCTCCCAAAGGGGTTGATGTACCATGTGTATTGATATAATCAATTTCATTGGCTTGCATGCCCGCATCTCTTAATGCTGCATTCATTACATTCTTAGCACCCAATCCTTCTGGATGAGGAGCAGTTAAATGATAGGCATCTGCGGTAGCTCCACCACCAACTACTTCGCAATATATTTTGGCACCACGTCTTTTAGCATGTTCTAATTCTTCTAATACCAATACGCCCGAAGCTTCTCCCATAATAAAACCATCACGGTCTTTATCATAAGGGCGACTGGCTGTTTTTGGATCGTCGTTTCTTTCACTCATGGCTTTCATGGCATTGAACCCAGCCATGCCTGCTATACCAATCACCGCCTCCGCTCCTCCAGTGATAATAATATCTGCCTTGCCTAATTTTAAATTGTCCATGGCCACAATAATGGCATTGGTACTTGAAGCACAAGCACTTACTACCGCAAAGTTGGGACCTCTAAAACCATGTTTCATAGAAATTTGACCCGCAGCAATATCTAAAATCATTTTGGGAATAAAGAAAGGATTAAACCTTGGAGTTCCATCTCCCTTAGAATAATTAATTACTTCATCTGTGAAAGTATTTAATCCTCCTATACCACTGGCAAAAATAACGCCTACTCTATCGTGGTCTACATTTTCTTTGGTAATACCTGCATCGGCAACAGCTTGATCACTGGCTACCAATGCTATTTGTGAAAATCGATCTAATTTTCTGGCTTCTTTTTTTTCCATAAAAGCTTCTGGATCAAAACCCTTTATTTCACAGGCAAATCTAGTTTTGAATTTTGACGCATCAAATTGAGTAATCATGTCAGATCCTGACACTCCATTAATTAAACTGTCCCAGTAAGTAGCTAGGTCATTACCAATGGGGGTTAAAGTGCCTATTCCTGTTACTACAATTCGTTTGGAATACATGATGGTCTTTTTAAAAATTAAAAATCCGCCTTTAAAGCAAAGGCTCAAAAAGGCGGATTAAAATATGCCGATGGCGCTAATCGAAACTTTTAAATTAAAGTTTAAATTATTTTGCGTGTTCCTCTAAATAAGCAACAGCTTGTCCAACGGTGGTAATAGTTTCTGCTTGTTCATCTGGAATAGAAATATTGAATTCTTTTTCAAACTCCATAATTAATTCAACGGTGTCTAATGAATCTGCTCCCAAATCATTTGTAAAAGAAGCTTCGTTAGTAACTTCTGCTTCATCTACACCTAATTTGTCAACGATGATTTTTTTAACTCTAGTAGCGATGTCTGACATTGTAAAAAGTTTTGTTTACGGCGCAAAAATATACTTTTTGTTAAAACGAAGTATTTTATTTGCCTTTTTGTTTACACAATTTGAGCTCTTTATACAAGGTAGGGCTAATTTGGCCTAGTTAGGTGCTTAAAATTGGCAAAAAAGCGCTAAAAAGCAGTTATTTGAGCCTAATTTAAACGAACAGGCAGTAGTTATAAGGAAGTCTAATTCCTCCCTATTTATGCTTAAGTAAGCCCCTTAATTCATGTTGTGCTTCAAAGGGTATATTTTCCTTGGGTATTAAAAAAAATGTTTTAGGCCCAAAATAAAAATGGAAAAAATTAGGACTCTCAAAATAGTGCGTCATTTCGTTCCAAGTCCATTGTGCCGATCCAATATTAGAATAGAGATTCGCTTGTTCCTGATCAAAACTAAATTGCCAATTTTGTTTGAAAAGCTCGGCCTTTCTATAAAAGATAGCAGGCATGGCATACCAAAACAATAGCAGCAGCACAATCCAAAGTATAGAACCTAGTAAAAATAATTCTGGCCTGATTTTTTTTAGAAACAATAAAACCCCTGTAGCAATTGCATATACATTTACTACAATCATTAATGTTTTAATTTCTGATTGCTTGATAAAATGATAGCGCAAAGCTTGTAAAACTTGTGCTTTTTGATACTGGACTAAATAGGACATTGGTTAATTTAAATATTCAATGAATGCGAAGATACATTCCGCAAAGGTTTGCGGTGTTAAAATTGTAAAGAAAATTCAAAATCACTATATTGAGTAATACTTTGCTTCACCTATAAATAAGGCCTGTATGTCTTTTAAACCTAAATTAACTTTTACCCAAATCATCAATATGAATGTAGGATTTTTGGGCATTCAATATAGTTTTGGGTTGCAACAATCAGCAGTTAATCCAATATATGACATGTTGGGCGCCAGTCCCGATCAAATTCCCTTATTAAATTTAGCTGGCCCCATGACTGGTTTATTAATACAACCTATCATTGGTGCGATGAGTGACAAAACCTGGTCTCCTCGTTTTGGCCGACGCAAGCCTTACTTTATGATAGGCGCTATTTTATGTAGTTTATGTTTATTCCTATTCCCATTTAGTAGTGCTTTATGGATGGCAGTGGGTTTACTTTGGATATTAGATGCAGCCAACAATACTGCCATGGAACCTTACCGCGCTTTTATTGCAGACAAACTTCCTTCCGAGCAACACGCGGCTGGATTTTTAACACAAAGTTTTTTTACAGGACTGGGCATTACCTTAGCCAATCTTTCCTTATTTGTTTTTCAAAAAAATATTACTGGGCATTATGGAAGCTTACCTTATTGGGTTTATGCAAGTTTCTTTTTAGGTACCATTTGTTCCATTGCTTCTGTAAGTTGGTCCGTTTTTAAAACACCCGAAATTCCCCCCACCCCCGAAGAGTTAGCCAAATTAAAAGCAGAAAAAATTAATTTGCTCACCCCCTTTTTGGAAATCGGTGCTGCTATTAAAATCATGCCTCGGGTAATGTGGCAATTAGGCTTGGTGTATGTATTTCAATGGTATGCTTTATTTTGTTATTGGCAAAACGCCTCCAAAAGCATTGCCTTATCTGTTTGGAAAACCAACAGCTATCAAAACAATCCTACTTATGACGAAGCTGTGGGTTGGACGGGACTAGTTAATGGCTGGTACAATGTGGTTACTTTTTTATCTGCCTTTGGATTACTTTGGTTGGCTAAAAAAATAAGCCCAAAATTAATTCATATCATTTGTTTATGCATGGCAGGTATTGGCTTACTCGTTTTTCCGCACATTACAGATAAAAATTTATTGTTTATTCCAATGACAGGTTTTGGTATTGCCTGGGCTAGTATGATGGGCATTCCCTATTTATTAGTAGTTCATAAAATTCCAAAAGAAAAATATGGAGTGTATATGGGAATCATTAATATGATGATTGTTATTCCAATGCTGATTCAAAATTTAAGTTTTGGTTATATTTTAAAACAATTTTTAAATAATGACCCAGGAAAAGCCATTAGCTTTGCGGGAATATTTTTACTTATTGCGGCAGGGTTAACTTTTTTCATTAAGACCGACGCCCCATTAAAAAAAGAAAATAAAGCCATCCCCTTATAAGGATTGTTAAAACCAAATAATGCTAAATAAACAAATATGAAAGTATTGTGTATAGGAGAAGCTTTAATAGATATGATTTGTACCGATCGTGGTTCAAGTTTATCCAAAGGTCAAAATTTTTTAAAAAAAGCAGGTGGTGCGCCAGCCAATGTTGCCGCTGCCATTGCAGCATTAGGGGGCAAAGTGGATATGGCCGCTAAAGTAGGCAAGGACCCTTTTGGACAACACTTGATTGATTTGTTGGAAGAAATGGGGGTAAACACTAAATGGATTTTTCAAGATCCAAACACTTTTACCACTTTCGCTTTTGTATCTTTAATGGAAGATGGTGAAAGGGATTTTTATTTTAATAGAGGAGCGGATGGGCAGTTAAGTGAAACCGACTTAGCCGCATTGGACTTAAAGGAATACAGCATTGTGCATTTTGGATCTGCTACAGGTTTTTTACCTGGTCCACTACAAACTGCCTACACTAATTTATTAAGCAGCGCCAAGGAAGCTGGCGCTATCATAAGTTTCGATCCCAATTATAGACATTTGTTATTTCAAAATAATAAACAAAGCTTTATAGACCAATGTTGGCCCTTTATTGAACAGTGCCACTTTTTTAAATTAAGTGATGAAGAAGCATTGCTAATTACTGGCACCGATACGGTTAAACATGCGGCGGTGGCTTTAAGAAAAAAGTCATCCGCTATTTTTGCCATTACCTTAGGAAAGGAAGGTACATTGCTAAGTATAGGTGATCATTTAGAAATGATTCCGAGTATTGCCATTACACCTGTGGACGCCACGGGTGCAGGTGATGCCTTTGTGGGTGCTGTTTTGTTTCAATTAATTAACACTAACCCTGCATCACTTGGCTCCATTGATACCACTGCATGGAAAAAAATAATAGCCAATGCTAATAAAGCCGGTGCAAGAACCTGCGAATACATGGGTGCTATGGAGGCTTTTAAACATTTAAACAATTCTATTTTTAATTAATATACTGTGAACGATAGTCCCTTACACCAATTTGGTTTACAATTACTTCAATCCCATAAATTAGACTTAAAAAAAAATGACAAAGCATTTGTCAATCATTTTTTTGCGCATATAGATGAAATAGAGTTTTTATTTAATCAAATTTATGGAGGTCACTCAAAAAGGAATGAAGCCTTTGATGCATTGCTTAGCGCATTAATTTTATTTTACCAACAACGCCCAACCATTTTTAAAAATAAAGATGCAGTCAAAGCAAAAAAGAATAATTGGTTTTTAAGCAACGAAATAACTGGAATGAGTTTGTATGTGGATCGATTTGCAGGCAACTTAAAAGGCTTACAAGAAAAGCTACCCTATTTTAAAGAACTTGGTGTAAATTTTTTACATTTAATGCCTTTGTTTGAAAGCCCCAAAGGAGAAAGTGATGGTGGTTATGCCGTATCCAATTTTAGAAAAATAGATGCCCGATTTGGATCCAATGAAGATTTATATGACCTTATTCAGGAAATGAATCAACAAGATATGTATGTAATGCTTGATATCGTTTATAACCATACTTCACATCACCATGAATGGGCACAAAAGGCAAAAGCGGGTGATGCTTATTATCAAGATTTTTTTTATTGCTATGATACCCAAGATATTCCAAATCAATTTGATCAAAACATGCCTGAGATTTTTCCAGAATCTTCACCAGGCAATTTTACGTATATACCCGAATGTAAAAAATGGGTAATGACTGTTTTTCACCAATACCAATGGGATTTGAATTATAGCAACCCAAGTGTTTTTGTAGCGATGTTAGATCATGTTTTACATTATGCCAATTTAGGCGTGGATATTTTAAGAATTGATGCACCTGCTTTTATATGGAAACAAATGGGCACTAGTTGTCAAAATTTACCTCAAGCACATACCTTATTAAGACTCTTAAAACAATGCGTGTTGGTGGCAAGTCCAGGGATGGCCTTATTAGGCGAAGCCATTGTATCTCCGAATGAAATTATCAAATATTTTGGCACTGATGAAAGTATTGCAAAAGAATGCGATTTGGCTTACAACGCCACACAAATGGCCTTACAATGGGACGCTTTAGCTACAGGAGATACCAGGGTAATGTTGGCTGCTCAACATCCTATTATGCAAAAACCTTTTGGTTGCACTTGGTTGTCTTATACAAGATGCCATGATGATATTGGATTAGGCTATGACGATGAAATGATTGAAAGAGCAGGATTCAATGCCTACCAACATCGTACTTATTTAAAAAACTATTTTGCAGGATGGCAGGAAGGCTCTCCTGCTGCAGGTGCCTTATTTTCTGTAAACCCTAAAACCGGGGATGCACGTATTAGTGGCTCATTGGCTTCCTTATGTGGTTTAGAAAAAGCCATCGAATGGAAAAGCGAAATTGAAATTGAACATGCATTAAGAAAAATTATTTTAATGCAAGCAATGACCCTTTTCATTGGAGGTATACCCATGTTATTTTATGGAGATGAATTGGCCTACACCAATGATTATACTTATTTACAAGAAGCAGGCAAAAGTTATGACAATAGATGGATGCATCGACCTATTATTGATTGGAATAAAAACGAAAAAAGAAATGTAGTAGGCAGTTTTGAAAATACCATTTTTACAGCCACAAAAAAAATGATAGCCCTTCGCAAGTCGCTTCCCATTGTAAGTGATTTAAAAAATATGAATTGGATGCCAGCGCATAATATTCATATTGCTGGTTTTGTAAGAACACATGAAAATAAAAAATTATACTGCATATTCAATTTTAAAAATACCGCTTCCTATCTTACTTGGTTTGCTTTTAAAGAACAGGGCGAGCGTCCATCAGTTTTACATGACCACTGGACGGGTAAAGATTTTAAAGTAGGGAACGATCACGAATACTTTGTTTTAGCCCCTTATAGTTTTGCTATTTTAGAAACTATTCAATAATAAAAAAAGGTCCCACCGAATACTCGGAGAGACCTTTTTTATCCTAAAGAAAAGGATAAAAATATTTTTTAAAATTTATAGCCAACGCCAATGCTAATACTAAAATCTGCAAAAGCAGCATCTCCTCTTGAGAAAGTTTTAGTGTCATTGGTTTTTAAAACATCTGGGTAGCTTTGAGGTCTTTCATTTCTCATTGCGATTGGCGTATATAAATAAAAGTTTAATTTTTTATAGCTGTAATTGGCACCTGGCTCAATGGCCAATACCGAACCTGGTCTTCTAAATCCAGTGTTATCTCCAATTAAATCATTGGCAGGTATACATTCATATCTTCCGCCTAAAGAAATAGTAAGGGCATTACTTGTCCAATTGGTTCCAGCTCTTAGTAAATACTGGTCTGGGATACTCATAACATTAGAGGTATATTTTATGGCAAGTGCTTGAGCTGCAGTAGGTGGTGTTGAAACTACCACTCCTCTTGTAGTACTAACTCCATTATTGCCCATTGGATTTATTAAGTAATAAGCATTACCATACAAACTCCAAGTAGTATTAATGGCTCTAAAACCATTTAATTCTAAAGTCATACCCCATCCGCCATCGCCTGGTTGAATGGATTGATCTACTGGCCCTTCACGTGTAGCCGTGGTACTATAATGAAATTTGTCGGTTGATTTATAATTTCCAGTTGGCAATTTAATTCCAAGCCCTCCCAATAAATTTCCTTTACTTCCTTCTTTTGGCGCGATGATCCATTTGTAAGCCGTAATTCTAACATCACCTATGCCTTGTGAATAAGTGGAAAACCTTGGATTGCCTTTGGTACCTGAAACGTGCTCATACAAAGAAGAACGTTCATTGTAAACAACTGGCAAATCCATTCCAAGGCTCCATTGCTCATTTATTTTACGCACTAGAGAAATGTCTAAAGTGCGGCTAAAATTTCTAACATCGGTTGCTTCTGCTACTCGCTGCGTTTGTTCGTCGGTGCCATTAAAATGTTTGTAAGATTTAAAATAACGACCGCTCACATTTAAATCCCATAGAGAGCTATCTTTAAGTTCTGTCATCCCTTCGTGTAACATTCCGTCATGCATCATACCTGCATGTTGCATGGTATTTAATCCTCCAACGGTTCTTATGGCGACGCAACCTTGTGCGCCCACTTTAGTGTAAAAGGCTAATATAATAATTGTAAAAGCTAAATATTTTGACATACCAATTAGTTAAATAGGTTTTGAGCTATTTAATTGGCAAAATAAAAGCAAAATGATGAGAAATGATGAGAAATGATGAGAAATTGATAAAAAATTATAAAAATCGTTATTTCTTCATTTTCAAATGCGTCACTACCCAATTGCCTACCAGCCTGCCTTGTGCGGTACTCGTAATACATGAATTGTGATAATGCAAGCCTCCATAAAACCGTGCCCAATTATTTTCATCTGCAGCTTGTCTGAAAGAGGTGAATTTTCTATTGGCTATACCAAATTCTAATTCGGTAGAATCGGTATAAGAAAAATTATCACCATACACACTGGTTAAAGCTTCTGCAGCAGAAGAAGAAATGGTCGAATGTCCGCAAGTATATTCGGGGAAGGCCGGCGTTTGCAACAATGGTCTCCAATTAGGATCAAAATATTTATTAATAACTGTTTCGGGGCGAATAGTATTATAAGTATACTTCGCATCCCAACAATGAATAAATGCATCAAATAAAGCAATAGCTGTTTTAGCAAATGCATAAGTGGCTGTATTAAAATCCTGACCTGCAGTTTTATTGGCAATACCCACAACACTCATCCAATGACCCGGAGGAGAGAATTTTTTTGTACTAAACATAGCATGTCCTGCAATATTCATTTTAAAAGGATTGTCATCCCAAAAATTAGCAATATGTTTTTGCTCATCTGTTAAACTATCTACCGCATTTTTCACCATCATCACATTTTTATAATACTCACTTTTTTTGTCTGTTACATTAAATATAGGTGGGGCAATAGGTCTAAATTGATTAGCACTATCCAATACCATGGTTCTTATTTCCATCCAATGGGGCTCTGCAGCAGAAGCATACATGGGCGGCGTGGGCACCCATCTACCTGGAATGTCTTTCACTGTATATTTTTCTGCACTTCTTGTTTGCGCATAATGATCTTTTTTACTCCAGGCCATTACGGCTCCACCAACTTTTTTAGCATAGGCTTCTGAAGCTTCGATCATCTTACTTGGCATGCCATGCGCTTTCACTAATTGATGCAAACTATCTGTATAAGCTTTCATACTTCCTTCTGGAAAAGTTACCGCTTCACCCACCATACAATAAGCAACAATTGAGGCGTATGGGAAATCAATATTGGTAGTATCTTCTGGTGGAGGTATCGCTTCTAAATTTTTTAATTGTCCTACAAGACTTTGGTATTGACCAGGTGAACCAGCAGCAGTTACTTCATAGCCTGCAATGGCTGCATAAGCATAGTTGCGTGAAGCCACTATAGGACTAAAATTATTACCCATCACTACTTGATTGAGCTCATGCACCGTATTGGCATACAAATCTGGATTATGCGTTATTGTTTTATAATCAGATGCAGAATTACATGCATATTGAAATAAAGTAAGAATCAATAAATATTTGATGTTTTTCATAAAATGAAATTGCTAAGTGGTTGAAAAATAAAAGCGATACGCTTAATAAAGAACTAGTAAACTAATATACAACTAAGTCAAAAAAAATTACCAGCTCTTATACAAGACTGAATCGTTATTCCTCGCAAAAATAAGACAATTCTTGCCAGAAATAAGTTTAATGTTTTTAATATTTCTCACTTCTCCACTCATTAACAATCCGGATTCTTTTGCATTGGCGGCGTGAAATTTATTGCCGCCCCTTCCCATTAATAATGTGCTGTAACCCGCATCATACCTACCTTCATAGGGCAATACCCCATATAAATTTCCTCCTGCCACTACATCCAAAATATGATCTTTGTCATAATCTTGAACAGCAAAACTATAAATAGGATACCATTGTACTTGGTAAGGTAATTTGCTGATGCTAAATAAATTTTTAGCCGTATGCATTAAAACGGAAGAGGATAAAGTTTGTGCTTTAAATTGATTGGTCTCCTCTAATTTTTTTCCAAAAATTTCATCAATGGTTTTGCCTGCCATATCTGCATAATTAAAAAACTTTTTTCTAATTAGCGCTGGCAATTGTTTTTCAATTTCATCTTTGCCCAAAAAATTATAATATTTGCCTTGCTTCTCCACTGCTAATAATTGATCCAATTTTCCGTTCTTATCCAAGTCCCCTACATATAATTTTAAAGGAAATTGCTGGCTCGCCGTAAGTTTTGAATTTTCTCCTAAATTTCCTAGTAAAAAATCATCCCATCCATCCCCATTTAAATCGGCTACCTGTAGGGTGTTCCATAATCCACTGGTATTTTCTAAATGCAAACTATTAGTTACATTCTCTAGTTTTTTCCCTTGAACGTTTTTAAAAATGGTAATAGGCATCCAATGTCCTACTATAATCAAATCTTGGTAGCCATCCTGATCATAGTCGTTCCAAACTGCATCCGTCACCATTCCAATATGATTAAGCGTTGGTGCAAAGTTTTCAGGTGCCTTTGAAAAATGTCCCTTTCCGTCATTGATCAATAAATAAGAATTAGGAATTGTGCCATAACTATTAGCCACTACCCTGCCGCCAATGAACAAATCTAAATCTCCATCATGGTCTAGGTCTGCGGCTATGGCTACCGATTTATTACCCGTCAATTTTAAAAAGTTGATTGCTTTAGTAAAATTTCCTTTTCCATCATTTAGATACAATCTGTCTTCTGTGTTTTCAGTTTCTGATTCATTGCCTCCGCTTACTACATACAAGTCAAGGTCTTTGTCGCCATCAGCATCAAAAAATAGTGCATTCACATCTTCAAACGCAGCATCTTGATGAAATGTATTTTCACTGGACGAAACAAATTGACCAGTACTTAATTGTATAAACAATTTCCCCGCTTGTCCTTTGGCGCCCCCTATAAAAAAATCCTCTATCCCATCTCCATTAACATCCCCTACTACTACTTTAGGTCCTTGTGTAGATACCATACTTGGAATAAAGGCCTGACTACTAAAATCATTAAAATCATTTTCTTGGTGCACAAAAGGAATTTTTATTTTTTCAGAAAGGTCGGCAAAAATTGGGTTCTGTTTTTCTGAGATTGCCTTTGTTGAATCTACAGGTTGAAGGGCATTGGCATAAGCAATAACCAGTCGTTGATTAGATTTTACATTTGGAAGTATTTGCGTCTTACCATCAGGCCAAATAATTTCCACCAACTGAATGACACTGTCCTTTCCTGTTCCAAAATGTATATTTTGCAAAGAAGCACTTTCAAATCCCTTTGTAGCATTTAAGTAGCCAAATTGTTTATCCTTGCCTACTTGTAGCTTAACCTTAACGCCAATTCCGTTGATGTTTTGCGCACTTCCTTTTAATAAAATATCTAAATAATGATTTCCTGGAGTTTGATTGGAATTGTTTTTATACAAGATGGCCGGGCCATTGATGGCATTGACCACCACATCTAAATCACCATCATTGTCCAAATCTGCGGTGGCAGCACCATTGGAAAAACCTTGTTGGGTAATACCCCAATCCTTGGTTTTGTCGCTAAATTGTAAGCTAGATGACCCTTTGTATATAAAATTATTCAACTTGCCTTCTGGCATTTTTTGTATCGAGCTTAAATTAGATGCGCGACTGGTATCGTTGGCATTTTTTGCTGAATAAAAATTAATAAAATCTAAATTATTGGGTCTGCGAACAATTCCATTGCTTACAAATAAATCTTTTATTCCATCATTGTCAAAATCGGCAGCGAGTGGTGACCAACTCCAATCCGTAGAAGCGATGCCTGCATACAAGGCAATATCACTAAATTGTAAACCTTGCCCCACATTTAGCTGTAGACTGTTTCGAGAATATTGATGATGATACCCGTAGGTTAATTTAAAATTATAAATATCTAATGGATCATCAGAAAAACTTGACTTAATTGTTTTCTCATCTGGGGCCAACATGTCTAAGGTGATAATATCCAACCACCCATCATTGTTCATATCCTCAATAGCACTGCCCATCGAAAAGCGGCTTTCATGCCCAAAAGCTTGTTTATTGATTTCAGAGAAACTTCCATTTTTATTATTGATATAATAATAATCATTTTCGTGAAAATCGTTGGAAACATAAATATCATCCCATCCATCATTGTTTACATCTGCCACTGCCACATTCAAACCATAACCAATTACACTGCTATAGATACCTGCTTGCTTAGTTACTTCTGTAAACTTAGGATGATTGGCTTGGCTGTCATTTCTAAAAAGCTTGTCCCCACTTGCTTCATCTACTGTATTTCGAATAGAGGCATTGCCATAGCTGCGATTAGAATGTACTGAATGATTGACTATAAATAAATCTAGGTCATTGTCATGATCATAATCAAAAAATACAGCTTGTGTATTAAAGCCTAACACGTCTATGCCATATTCATGCGCCTGCTCTGAAAACTCCAGGCTCTTTTCTCCATTGGGTAAAGTAATTTCTCCCTTATTAATAAACAATTCGTTGCGACCCGTAAAACTTTTATAGGCACCTACTTCCGATACATAAATATCTAATAAACCATCATTATTAATATCTACCAAAGTAACGCCCGTTTTCCAATTTCCAGTTCCGCCTACTCCTGCCGCAGCAGTAATATCTTCAAATTTAAAATTGCCTTTATTTAAATACAATTTATTAGACGCTTGATTGGAAGTAAAGTAAATATCTACTAGCCCATCATTGTTAAAGTCGCCTAAAGCTACACCACCGCCATTGTAGTAATATAAATAATCTAAGATATTGAGCGAATCGGTATCGTTGACGCTATTTTGAAAATGAATGCCAGACTCCTTTTCCGAGATGGATGTAAATAAGGTGGACGGCTTTGTATTGCAAGCAAAAAATAAGCCAGTAACTACTACCACAAAGAGTAAATGTAGATACCTCATTGCAATGATAGTTATTGGCTTAGTTGTATTCAAAACACTATTATAAATTTCCTTTTTTCAACTCCGTTACTGCAAAGTCAACAGCTCTTGCCGTAAGTGCCATATAAGTTAAGGATGGATTTTGGCAAGCACTGGATGTCATACATGCTCCATCGGTTACAAATACATTGAGCGCATCCCATACCTGGTTGTTCCCATTTAATACAGAAGTTTTGGGATCAAGCCCCATTCTGGCAGTACCCATTTCATGTATCCCTTGTCCAATCGCATATTCTTTGCTGTCCCAAGTAGTAACATTTTTTACGCCCGCTACTTCAAACATTTCTACCAATTCTTTCAAAATATCCTTACGCATTTTTAATTCATTCTCTTTTAGCTCTGCATCCATCACTAATACAGGTAAGCCCCATTTATCCTTTACAGTTTTACTTAAAGTAATTTTATTATCATGATAAGGAAGAATTTCTCCAAAACCAGTGGCACCAATGGTCCAGGCACCTGGCTCTGTTAGCGCTTCTTTAAAATCACCTCCGATATTTAATTCGGCAACTTCTCTACTCCATCCTTCTCTACTTGCAGCCCCCTGAAAACCATAGCCTCTTAAGAAATCTCTTTTATCTCCGTATAAATTGGCGAACCTGGTAATATAAAAACCATTGGCTCTACGTCCATAATAATATTTGTCTTCAAAACCTTCAATAGTTCCTTGCGCACCTAGCATATAATGATGGTCCATGATATTGTGTCCTAGCTCACCACTTGAACTTCCTAATCCATTTTCCCAAACATCTGTTGCTGAATTCATTAATACCCAAGCACTATTTAATGCCGATGCATTTAAGAAAACAATTTTCGCATTAAAGGTATACATCTTGTTGGTCTCTCCATCCAACACTTCTACGCCTGTTGCTTTTTTAGTATTTTTATCATAGTTAATTTTAGTAACAATACTCCAAGGTCGCACGGTTAAATTACCCGTCGCAGTGGCAGCAGGCAAGGTAGAAGATTGTGTACTAAAATAACCTCCAAATGGACAACCTTCCATACATCTATTTCTATATTGACATGCTGTTCGTCCTTGAAGATCTTGTGTTAAATTAGCAGTACGTCCAATAATCATGTGTCTATTATTTTTATAATGACTTTTGATTCTGCTAGCTACATCCTTCTCTACAAAATTCAATTCCATGGCTGGTTGAAAATGTCCATCCGGCAAATGCGGCAAGCCATCTCTGGAACCACTAATGCCTGCAAATTTTTCAACATAGGTATACCATGCTTCAATATCTTTATACCTGATTGGCCAATCCACACCTACACCCTCTTTTGCATTGGCTTCAAAATCAATATCACTTAATCGGTAAGATTGTCGACCCCATAAGGTAGATCTTCCTCCTAATTGATAACTTCTCCACCAAGCGAAAGGTTTTTCCTGAACATAAGGACATTCTTTTTCATTGACCCACAAATCCTGATATTGCTCTCTTGCAGCAGTACCATACATCGCCCAGTCTTTGGAAATAACTGGATTGTCTTTTTTGTATTGTGCCGTCGCAGTGCCACGGTGCTCAAATTCCCAAGGATCTTTATTGGCCGTTTTGTAATCTTTGATGTGTTCGTAATTGCGCCCTCTTTCCAACATCAATACTTTTAATCCCTTCTCGGTTAATTCCTTGGCAGCCCAGCCACCACTAATTCCAGAACCAATAACAATTGCATCGTAGGTATTTTGATCCTTCGCTTTTGTATTTAAATTGGTTGAATCGTTTTTGATCTCTCCCATGTTTTCTATTTTTATAATTCTTTAATTTTAATGCTTCTATAGAAAATTTCAGCCCCTTCCGATTGCACTAATATTCTGCCATCTTTGCGACTTGGATTTTTGGCATCATTCACTTTTATGCCATTCACGATATAAGTAATATTACCATTGTTTACAATAATTTCTACTTTATTCCACTCTCCAGTAGGAAATTCTCCGTTGGCTTTTTTCATCACTCTATAATAATCTGTAGGCGGTGTGCGTTTCCCGTCTATTTCTACCGTAGCGCTGTCAATTAACCAGATATCACCTAAATCTCTTTCTTGAATTTGACATTCTACGCCCCCTGGCCAAACTTTATCAACGGTTGTTGGTGGTATGGCAAATAAAATACCATTGTCTCTCTTGGTGGTATCGGCATCTCTAGGTGGAAATTTTTTAGTGCCCCATTTAAATTCTACAATCATATCAAAATTCTCATACACTTTATCGGTCATGATATAACCAAATTCTTTGCCTGAAATATGTAATAAATTGTTCTCTATTTTAAAAACTGCTTCAGGATCGTAATTCACTCCCTTAGTTTTTAAAAAAGAATGCCAGCCATTTAAATTTTTACCATTAAAAATAGAGACAAAGTCTTTACTTGATTTTTGGGCTATTGAGGTTAAGCAGAAAAATAGAAATAAACTACTAATGAAGTATTTCATGTTGGGAGGTTTTAATTTTTTGACCCGTTTTAATTTTGAATAATTAGCGCTGGCGCTTCGTTATTTTTCGATACTAAAAATACATTTTTTTTGCCGACTTTGATTCCCAAAATACTTCTTATAGCCCCTTTAATTACTATACCACTTTCCTTTTCAGGCACTTTGGTAAAATTGCCTTTGCCGTCTCCTTTTAAGAGCAAACCATAGCTCGCATCGTAGATTCCTACCTCGGGTTTACTCTCATAAAAATTACCTCCTAGTAAGATATCCTGCTTGCCATCCCCATCATAATCGCCCACCGCGAGGCCATACACTGGCGAAAATTGAGCTTCCGTTGGCAAGGCCTTGATGCTAAAAGTTCCATTGCCATTATTCATTATCACACTTGACCTTAATTCCTTCGCCTCTA
>CANFOM010000023.1 GCA_947448725.1 Bacteroidota bacterium | reverse complement strand
TTTGCTTAAATTTGGTACAATCCAATAATTTAAAATCATTGTTATGAACGAGACACATTTACACCTAGAAGAGCATTTACAAAGCAGTGATTTACTTACAGATATCGTTATTGGGATGAGTGATGGACTTACGGTTCCATTTGCGCTCGCTGCCGGCTTAAGTGGCGCTGTTCAAGGGAATGTTAACTTAATTTGGATAGCTGGCATTGCAGAAATTGCTGCTGGTTCTATAGCCATGGGTTTAGGTGGTTTTTTGGCGGGGAAAACAGAACAAGATCATTATGCTAGTGAATTAAAAAAAGAATATTGGGAATTGGTACATAAAAGAGAGGTAGAGATAGAAGAAGTTCGAAAGGTTTTCTTAGCATGGGGCTTAAGTGCAAACACTGCAGAAGAAGCGACCCAAGAAATTATAAAAGATGATAAGCGCTGGGTAGAATTTATGATGAAACACGAGCTTGGATTAACCGAGCCTGATCCCAAAAGAGCAAGAAGAAGTGCATTTAACATTGGCTTTAGTTATATTGTTGGAGGTTTAATTCCTTTAACGCCTTATTTTTTTGTAGATAGTGCGATGGAAGGACTTAAATTATCTGCAATGATTACTTTGGTATGCTTATTTATTTTTGGATTTTTTAAAAGTAAAATGACAGGGGTTAGTCCATGGGTAGGAGGCTTAAAAGTCATGATGATTGGGGCTTTGGCAGCGGGTACTGCTTTTATAATTGCTAAATTAATTCAAGCTGCATAATTATTTTAGTAGTGTTGTGTAATTATTACATGGTAGTACTTACCTATTCCCCATAAGAAAATCTTAACAATTTTCATAAAATACCCCTTTAAATACATAAAAAATTGGTTTATTTAGCCTGTGCGTATGAAAATAATAGTTGGTTATTTTGGAAAAAAGGCTAAGATTATTTAGCTTGAGAGTACTTAAACCAAATCATTAAAACCTTTTAACTTATGAGCCAACCAATTAATGCAAATCGACTGTTTTATGCTAGTTGCTTTGCACTTATCACGACTGCTTTTTCATTCAGTATCCGTGCTGGTATTTTGACACAGCTAGGAACGGAATTGAATTTGGACACTGTTCAATTAGGAACCATTAATTCAATGTGGTTTCTGGGATTCCCAATTTCTATGATTTTAGGTGGAATTTTTTATACCTCCATAGGGCCTAAATTTATCATGCAAATTGCCTTAGTAGCCCATACCATTGGTATTCTATTAACCCTTTATGCTACAGGCTACAGTACTTTATTAGTTTCAACCTTATTTATTGGACTTGGTAATGGCTGTACCGAAGCAGCTTGTAATCCAATGATTGCTGATTCTTATGAAGGATTAGCTTTTAATAGAAAAATTAATCGTTTCCACATGTGGTTCCCAGGTGGGATCGTAATTGGCTCATTGGTATCAAAATTTATGACAGATGCAAGTTTTCATTGGCAAGCACAAATTTGGATTATTTTAATTCCAACTATTATTTATGCCATATTGTTTTATGGACAAACATTTCCAAAACCGAGAATTGCAGACAATTCAGTGTTGGCCAACTTTAAAGCCATGTTGAATCCATTATATATATTCATGGCGGCTTGTATGGCTTTAACTGCTATTTCTGAATTTGGCCCACAACAATGGGTTGGACCAATTTTAGCCAAAGCGGGTGCTAGCCCTATGCTAATATTAGCTTTAGTAACAGGACTGATGGCAGTGGGTAGATTTTTTGCCGGTCCATTGATTAAGCAATTGAATACAATGGGTGTATTACTTGGTTCGGCTATTTTTGGCCTTGTAGGTCTTTACTTGATGAGTACCTTGAATGGCCCAATTCTTTATTTAGCTGCACTTTGTTATGGTTTAGGCATTTGTTATTTCTGGCCTAATATGCTAGGATATATTGCAGAAAACTTACCAGAAACGGGCGCTCTTGGCCTTTCTATCTTAGGTGGTATTGGAATGTTCTCTTCTTCCATGTTCCAACCTATTATTGGAGGCTGGATTAAAGACCATAAAGCGGTTGCAGTAGCAAGCGGTTTAACTGGAGATGCTGCCGATTTAGCTGCTGGACAAGCAACCTTATCCAACATACTAATTTTCCCAGCTATTTTAATAGTTGCTTTTACTAGTTTATATTTTTATGGAAAAAAGAAAAAAGTTGCTTAATTAATTAAGTGCTATATAAAAAAGGAGTCTCGATTATTTGAGACTCCTTTTTTTATAAACAAAAATTTCAAAAATATTTTAGCTAGTTTTATAATGGGTTATTTCAATTTTAAGATCAATGAATCATTTTAATAAAAAAATATTTATAAGCGTCCCTCTCTTTATAATGTTGGTTGTTGCCTGCGCCAATTATGAAAACAAGATGAATATATCTTTGATTGATTCGACCAAAACAAAATTTATTGAATATACTTTTGACGAGCAGTATTATTTAGAAACTATTTATTATGATTTCGATGGGCTTTTGGTTAAAACGGTTAAGTACGACGACCTAGCACCATCTGTAATTTATAATGTACGCAATAAAAAGGCGATCACTTTAAAAGCCAATGAGGATTATTAGTAGTGCTAAATTTTAAAGCTTAGTCAATACTTCCTCTAAATTTTGAATAAGTTTTTTTGCGTTGTACATTGAAAAAATAATCGGAGGCTTTATTTTAAGCACATTATTATAAGGGCCATCTGTTCCAATTAAAAAACCACGGTCCTTCATTTGTTCAACGAGCAATTTAATTTCATAGGTAGCGGGCTCTTTTGTTATTCTATCTTTTACCAATTCTACTCCAATAAATAGTCCAGCCCCTCTCACATCCCCAATGAGCTTGTGCTTCTTCATTAATTCTTTACAACCATTTAATAAATAATCTCCCACTGCCAAAGCATTTTCTTGTAATTGCTCTTTTTCTATAACCTCTAATACAGCTAACCCAGTAGCCATCGAAACTGGATTGCCTCCATAGGTATTAAAGTATTCAATCCCATTATTAAAACTATTGGCTATTTCCTCAGTAACAATAACTGCAGCTAGTGGGTGTCCATTGCCCATGGGCTTTCCTATCACTACGATATCGGGTAGGACTTCTTGTAATTCAAATCCCCAAAAATGACGGCCAACTCTCCCAAAACCAACCTGCACTTCGTCTGCAATACACAAACCACCCGCTGCTTTTACCAAAGCGTATACTTCTTTTAAATAATTAGGTGGCAAAGGCATTTGACCTCCAACCCCTAATAAAGTTTCACAAATAAAAGCAGCAGGGGCTTTCCCATTATTTTTTAGTTCGGTAATAATTCTATTAACATCAGCTGCATATTTTTCTCCTGCGGCTTCATCTCCATATTGATAAAGGCCACGGTATACATCTGGATTCATTGTTTTATAAATCCAGGGCATTTGTCCTATACCGCCTTTTCTATCAAATTTATAAGGGCTCATCTCAATGGTTGCTGTGGAAGTACCATGATAGGCATGGTCTAAAACAATCACTTCTTTTTGTTTTGTACAATGCCTGCTTATTCTAATCGCTAAATCATTGGCTTCACTACCACTATTGGTAAAATAGCAAACCTTTAAATGTTTAGGCAACTTGGCTGTTAAGGCTGCTGCGTAATTATTTAAATTTTCATTTAAATAGCGCGTATTGGTATTTAATGTGGCTATTTGTTTTTGGGCGCTACGCACCACCGTTGGATGACAATGCCCCACATGACTTACATTGTTCACACAGTCTAAAAAGGTATTCCCTTTATCATCGTATAAATATTGTAAAGCGCTTTTATCTATTTTTAAATGCTGCTCATAACTGATACTTAGGTTTCTGCCAACATGTGCATGTCGATCCAGCTCTATATTTTTATAATCCTCCTTATCATTAATAATGGAGGCATAACTACAAGCTTGTAAAAATGCATTTTCTGCTTTAATAGGGTTGAGTTCAATTAAATAAAACAATAAGTCCCAGGCTGGCTTTTCAGTAATAAAATGATGTTCATTGTTACTGTCAAGGGAACTATTATAAGCTGATTGTGTTACACTAATACAAAGTCGAGCGGCAATTAAATAATATAAAATATTTAATTCTTTTTCTGTTAACGGATACATTTCGTGGTATCCTTTTACTACCTGTACAGCAGCCTCCAGAGGCTTTAGGTTATTAAGCATCGCATAAGTACAAGCCACCGCTACATTGTTGATGAGCGCAGTATACACCATATCACCAAAATCAATTAACCCAACAATATCATCTTCGTTGACCAAGACATTGTAATCATTAGCATCATTGTGGGTATAACTATGTCTGAAGGAAGAAAGGGTTGGAAGAATTTCTGTTTCAAATTGTAAGATAAAATAATCAACCATTCTTCTTTTTTCATGGTCCTTAATGCAATTGAGTTTATAACTAGCATCCCTGGCCGTACTAATGTCCCAGGTATAGTGGCGATGCATTCCTGCGTGTTTGAAATCGGATAAATTTTTATCCATTTTTCCTAAAAACTTTCCTAGATTAAGTTGCAACGCATTCGTTTTGATGGGCGCTTCTACCCAAAAAGTTCCTTCTAAATAACTTAAGATCCTTATATAATAAGTTTTGTCTTCTATGCTTATCTCCGTCAAGGGCTGCCCCTTTTTATTTAAAGTATACTGTTGTAATTGTAAAGCAAGCTCACTTTTGGATAAATGCTGAAGTATTTTTATTTGAGCATCTAGAAAGAAAAAATCCTGTTGGTTATTGGATAATTTTAAAATATTTTTTTTACCCGCATTGTCCGTTAGTAAAAAATTTAATTCGTCATAACCATTTAATGCAGAAGCTTTCACCTCCATTCCATAATAATTGGCAACAAAACTTTCTATACTACCTGCACTAAAAACCATTTTATTAATTGATTTATTCTTTGATAAATTCGACTATAGCTTTTGCTACCGCATTAGGAGCTTCTTCCATAGGGATATGTCCTACTTTTTGCAGAATAACTAAAGAATTATTCTTTATATCTTTTTGAAATAAATAGGCATCTTCCACAGCGATCAATTGATCTTGTTCTCCCCATAAAATAAGGGTGGGTGCTGTAATAGTTTTTATAGTACTCACATCTTGAACTGCTCTATTTTGAAATAAGGATAAAGCAGCACGTCGATTTCCTTCGCGTAATAACATTTCATGGTACCTAGTGATGGTTGCCTCTGTAATTAAAGCTGGGTTGTAAAAAACAGTTTCTAAACTTTTTTTAACCAAAGATTTTGGAGTGATGAACAATAATAAATTATTGATGATGGGCATATTGGCTATTTTAAATCCTAAGCTTCCTTTTTCATTTTTTCTAGGATAACCTGCTGCATCAATTAAAATGAGTTGATTTACTTTAGTAGGATGTGCTACAGCATATTGCCATGCAATTCCCCCACCTAAGGAATTACCTCCTAAAATGCATTTATTGATATGAAGTGCATTTAGAAAAGAGTCTACAAAATGGATATAATAGGGGGAAGCGTATTTATTTTCAGGATTGGGTCCAGTGAGGCCAAAAGCAGGTAAATCGAGTCGAATGATTCTTTTATGGGTTTGGGCCAATAATAAATTTACTAAAGAATCCCAGGTATGTAAGGAGGAAGAAGTACCATGAATTAAAACTAGTGGTATACTGTCTTCAGGGTTGCCCTCGGATCTAAAATGTACTTGCATCCCCATCAAAGGCAAAAAAGATGAGGAGGTATTGGTATATTTTTCTTTTAGCTGATCAAGAGGTATGTCCCTTTGCCCAAATACTGTTAACCCTGCTAGTAGTAGCACAAAAAATCCAATAGCAATATAACCTAATGCTTTACTTAATTTTTTCATGCTATTTATTTTTTCACAGGTGCTTTTAAGATAACAGTATCCGATGGTAAAAATTCAGTATGATAATTTCCAAAAATTATTTTTGCTTTTGGGAAAGTTTTTTGAATCAGCAAAGAATCTTTATTGGTAATACTTGTTTGTCCAAGGTACAATTCATTTATTTTATACAAGCCTTTTAATTGTAACAATCCTTTTAAAGTAATATTTGTTCCTACTAAATTTAAATAGTGAAGTCTGGTTAATTTTTGAAACTCCTTCAATTGATTGTCTGTAATGCTTGAATGTTCAATACTTAATTTAGTTAAAGAGTCACAAAAAGAAATGCTACCTGCAAGTGAACTAGTAAAATTCATGCCAGGCATTTTTAACCAAACAATATTGGCGCTCACTGTTTTAAGGAGGTTGTCAATAGTATCATTGGTTTTAACTACTGTAAAAAAGTTAGCCGTTAAGTAATTAGAGTTATTGGCAACTTTTAAAATAGTTACTCCTAATTTAGTTAAACCAGTTAAACTATTTTGATTCGCTAATTTAATATCATTCGTAGGAACATCTTCTATAATAGAAGATTTGGTGGAATTATTTTGCAAGCTAGCTAAAATTGGTATAAGCGTTGCAGGCTGTGCTAGTTCTTTCACTTTTTTATCAAAATAACCTCCAGTATTTATCCACCATTCAATTAAAACTCGCTCCTTTTCTGTTATTTGAGGCTTTCCCTTGGGAGGCATGTGTTTTTCATCTACTGGGTCTAAAATAATTTTTTTGTATAGCTCACTTTTTAAAGCATTTCCATTATGAATAATAATTCCATCTTCTCCCCCTTTCAAAATCCATTCTTTGCCGTCTAATCTTAATTTACCTTTTTGTTTTATTTGAGAATGACAACCATAACATTTTTCTTCTAAAATGGGTTGGATGATATCACTATAGACCATTGCTTCTTGCGCATTCGTAATCGTAGGCTTTGTTTTAACTGTTTTGTTGGCAAGGCCAGCTTTAGTCAAATAACCCTCTCCATGGGTAAGAGTGCCACCAAAATGGCCTGTCAATGTGATTACTATGAAAAGTACAGCAGAAACCCATTGTAAATATTTTTCTTTTTTCTTTTTTGTAAAATAGACGCCAGTTATAGAAAGCACTGCTACCAGTATACCTAACCATTGATGATAGAATAAAATTTTCTCGTCATATTCTCCATTGGTGGATAAGGCCAGCCCACTTATACAAGTTAATATGGCCGATAGCGCACCAATTAAATAAGCAAATGGAACTATGTTTTCAAAAGAAACGTATTTTTCTTTTTTAGAAAGCCAATGTATTAAAATGGCAAAAAGCAAAATTCCAATTGGCAAATGAACCAATAGTGGATGAAAATGCCCAACTAAGTTGATAAGACTATCCAATGTATTTTTTTTACTAATTTAACTTTGTTGATACCTTTTTCTTAACAGCTGCATCATATATACATTAATCTCCCATTGATTAGATAGGGGTTGTTGTGTATAAGGCATGGTTGGCATGTAATTGGGTGGACCAAATTCTGTTAAGAAGGTCATTTGATGCGCCCCATTTTTAATTTTCATTTGTACCACGGCATCCCACCAGTCAAGATGACGTTGTACCGTTGTTTCCCATTCGGGTGCCCGCGGATCATTTACCTGAGGCCCTTCTGCATGTCCAACACGTGCATGGATATGACCGGTCCTTGATAAAGCCAATTGTACTGTTTTTTCTTGGTCATGCAATAAGGATTCATGCACATTGCACCAATGTGAAATATCTAAAGTGATAGTAAGCGCTTCGTTTTTTTCCATAAATAATTTCGCATTGGGTGCCGAATACAACATTCTAGAACGATGCGTTTCGTGGTATATAGGAATGCCAGACTTTTTGGATTGTTCTATAGTAAAAGCAATTATTTCATTGTTCACTTCAAAAGAAAAATAATCCTTGCCTGAATGACAATTCACATACAAAGGAGTTTGCTGCGTATGTTGAAGCAAACTATTTAACATGTTTTTAAAAGCAGCCACATGTTTTGTTGGTTCTTCTTCACCCACTCCACACAAAAATCCAATGGCTAGCTCATGTTTTTTTAAAGCATCAAATAAAACCTGCTGGTCTTTTTGCTCCATAGGCCACCACATTTCAATACCATCGTATCCGGCTTTTTTAGCTTTCGCACAAAAAGCATCTACGGTTCCTTCAAATCCCCAATTGGTCGCTAAGATGATTGGTTTAAAATTATTGGCCTGCATGTTGGTATTATTTTTTGCTTTTAAATATTCTAATGGAGCTAAGCTTAATGCTGCTATACCAGTAGTATTTGCTAAAAATTTTCTTCGATCTATTTTCACTTGGTATAATTTATTTAAGCAATTATTTCATTAATTACTCTTCCATGTACATCTGTTAATCTAAATTGCCTTCCTTGAGAACTATAGGTTAATTTTTCATGATCAAAACCTAATTGATTTAATATGGTGGCTTGCATATCATAAGCGGTTACTTTTCCACTAATGGCACTGTAGCCAATTTCATCTGTTTCTCCAAAGCTACTGCCTTGTTTAATGCCTCCTCCTGCCATCCAGGTGGTAAAAGCTTCTGTGTGATGATCTCTTCCTTTAAATGGTAGGGTTTTTCCATCTCTATTTTCTTGCATAGGTGTACGTCCAAATTCGCCACCCCAAACGACCAAGGTTTCATCCAATAAGCCCCTTTGTTTTAAATCTAATAACAATGCAGTTATTGGTTTATCTACACTTCTACATTTATTAATTAATCCAATATCTACGGCAGTACTTCCGTCTGTACCATGACTATCCCATCCCCAATCAAATAATTGTACAAAGCGAACACCCTTTTCTACTAATTTACGTGCTAATAAAACATTGTTGGCAAAACTTGCTTTACCAGGTTGTGTGCCATACATTTCATGAATGTAGGCAGGTTCATCATTAATGTTCATTACATCAGGAACTGAGATTTGCATTTTGAATGCCATTTCGTATTGCGCCATTCTTGCCACAATTTCAGGATCCTTAAATTCATTATACGTTAATTGATTTGCTTCATTAATAGCATCAATAGAAGCTTTGCGCATATCTCGATCAATCCCTGCAGGATCTTTTAAAAATAAAACTGGATCTCCTTCATTGCGACATTGCACCCCTTGATATACGGAGGGTAAAAATCCATTGCCCCAAACACTTTTTCCAGCATCTGGATTGTTCCCTCCCGAAGTAAGTACCACAAACCCAGGGAGATTGCTATTTTCACTTCCTAAACCATAAGTGACCCAAGATCCAATACTTGGTCGACCTAAACGGGGCGATCCTGTATGCATTAATAGTTGTGCAGGACCATGATTGAATTGATCAGTCTGAACTGCTTTTAAAAAACTTATTTCATCTGCTACGGTGGCTAAATGAGGAAGGTTATCCGATATCCAAGCACCACTTTGCCCTCTTTGTTTGAAAACCGCTTGCGGGCCTAACATTTTTGGCACCCCGCGTATAAATGCGAATTTTTTTCCTTCTAGTAAACTTTGAGGACAATCTTGACCATCTAATTTTAGCAAGTCGGGTTTAAAATCAAATAATTCTAATTGAGAAGGCGCACCCGCCATGTGCAAGTAAATAACTGATTTTGCCTTACCTATAAAATGAGGTGCACGAGCCATTAAAGGATTGGTATTGGTAAAATTATTGAAGCTATCCTTATTGCCCAACCAATCACAACCTTGTAACATAGAACCCAATGCCATTGCACCCATTCCAGAAAAACATTCTTTAAAAAAATACTTTCTCGTTATTTGTTCAGTGGTTGCAATGGTGGCTTCCTTAATTATTTTTTTATTTTCTTTACTCATTCTATTACTATTAATTTTTTGTCAAAAATTCATCGGTATTTAATAACGCAGTAGCTACCAATACCAATGCTGCACCAGAAGGGCCTGCATTTTTATCGCCTGTAATTTGTCGAACTTTTAAACTGTCTTGGCTATATTTTGCAAAAGCATTGTTGTATAATTTTTCAAAAACTTTTTGTTTTTCTGGAGATATAGATTTGTTAAAGGCTAATTCGTAACCCTTGCTTATTTGTTTGCTTACGTTTTGCGGTACTATTAATTTAATTCTTTGCGCAAAATGTTGTGCTGCTTCAATGTATACAGAGTCGTTTAATAAATTCAATGCTTGTAAAGGAGTATTGGTTCTTATTCTTCGAACCGTACATACCTCTCTACTAGTGCCATCAAAACTAAGCATAGAAGGGTAAGGTGCAGATCTTTTTAAATAGGTATACAATGCTCTTCTGTATTGATTCCCATCCTTACTCAAGTTCCAGGTAGCTCCATTGTATGGCGACTTCCATACACCTTCGGGTTGATAAGGCATGACACTGGGGCCGTACATTCTTGCGCTTAATATTCCACTTACAAACAGTGCTTGATCTCTAATTTGTTCCGAAGACAATCTTATGCGCGGGCCTCTTGCATAATATTTATTAAATGGATCTTTCGCTACAGCGTCTTGATTAAATTTTGAATCCTGTTGATACGTGGCCGTCATCACTATTTCTTTAATGGTTTTTTTCAAACTCCATTGATGCTTATTCATCAATTGATAAGATAAATAATTTAATAAAGATTCATGCGTTGGTGCAATACCTTGTGTACCTAGATCTTCTAAAGTTTCAGCAATGCCTTGTCCAAACAATTGCTCCCAAATTTTATTGACAATAGTTCTGGAAGTAAGCGGATTTTTTTTATCAGTTAACCAAATGGCTAATCCTAATCGATTCCTTGGAGCACCGGCAGGCAGTCCTCCTAAGGAAGCAGGAACATCCGCTACTACTTCTTTTCCTTTTACTAACCAATTACCCCTTTCAAAAACATTTGTTGTTCTGTGTAAATAGGAGGGGTTCTCCAGCATAATCGGCGTTGCAGTTATTTTAGTAGAATACAATAAGGAATCGAAATTTTGGAAAGCTATTTCATAGCCGGGCATTCCTTTTCCTGGGAATGGATTGGTAAAATGAAACCAGTCAAATTGAACGCCACTTTCATCTGGCGATTTTAATTGGGCGTTGCGGTAGGTTAAATAAAAAGAGTGTCTTCCAAGGGTTTGAGGAATAACAATATTGGCTATTTTCCACGCACCTTTAGAATTTTCAATAGGTATATTTTTTACTAGCTCCCCATTGGCAGAATCTAAATGTATTTGAAATTGACCACCCGATTTCCAACTGATAAATCTATAGTACAATTGAGTTAAGCCTGTTAAGTCGATACTTTTAATTCTTGCCGATCCGTTGTTTCTAAATTGCAACCACTTAGTATCTGCTAAAGCACCATTTTTTATTTCATCTGTAACTAAGGAGTTAATAGCCGGTTGCCCAGTTTTAATAAATTGAACAATTTCCTTTTCTCTATTGGGGGCATTCGTATGCAACCAGTTTTGCAAAGCAATCAATTTAACACTATCTGTACTATGAAATTCTTTTAAAACTGGATATTCAGCCCAGGTATCTTCATCGCGTGTATTATTAAACAAGGCTAAAAATTTATAATATTCATCCTGTCTAAATGGATCATAAGGATGACTATGACATTGAACACAAGCAAAACTAGTGCCCATTAAACTTACCCAGGTCGTGTTTACTCTATCTATTACAGCCGCTGTTCTAAACTCTTCATTATCACTCCCCCCTTCATCATTGGTTAAGGTGTTTCTATGAAAAGCAGTAGCAATGTATTGTGCATCGGTAGGATTGGGTAATAAGTCTCCAGCCAATTGCTCGGTTAAAAAAATATTATAGGGTTTATCGGAATTAAATGCATCTATTAACCAATCACGGTATCTCCATATATTTCTACCGTCATCTTTTTCAAATCCTTTGGTATCTGAGTATCTGGCCATATCCATCCACATACTGGTCCATTTTTCGCCATACTGTGGTAAGGCCAATAATGCATCTACTAATTGTTCAAATGCATTTTCATTCGTATCTGCTAAATATTTTTTTGCAATCGTATCTGGTGCAGGCATCCCAATTAAATCCAAACTTACTCTTCTCAATAGTGTAGATTTATCAGCCATTACAGAAGGGATTAATTTTTCTTCTTTTAATTTTTCATAGATAAAAGCATCCACATTAGTTTTTATCCATTCAGGTTTACCCAATAGTCCAAAAGGGCCTTTTCTTACATTGGGTATAGGCGTTTCCTTGACAGGCACATAAGCCCAATGATCTCCCCATTCAGCACCTTGATTGATCCATTTAGTCAATAAAGCAATCTCTTCATTATTTAAAGGAGGATGTTTATAGGGCATGCGTTCTTCAGGATCCTTTAGATAAAGACGCTTAATCATTTCACTATTGTTGGCATCACCAGGGATGATGGCCACTTTCCCAGATTTATTTTTTGAAAGAGCATCCGTTCTAAATAATAAGCTAAAGCCACCCTGTCTTTTTACTCCACCATGGCAGGTAATGCATTTCTTATTTAAAAGCGGTTTGATTTGTGCATTAAAATCGACTTTATTATTGCTAACAAAATAACTAGAAATAACGGTCACTAAAATAATCGAAGAAACCACAATCCAATAAGTCATTGGAATTTTAATAAATCGCATTGTTACACTATATTAATCAATGATTAAGTTATATCATTTTTTAGTAATAATCAAGTCTTGTTCAAATATTTAAAAGCCATCGTCTTATATATTTTACAAAAATTAAATGTTAAGAAAAACACAAAGTTTGATTTAGTGGAAAAAAATATTTTAATGCTTATTATCTGACTGTCAATACTTTAAAAATCAATGCTGACCTGCCTTTTTCCGAGTCGATTTGAAGAAAATATAATATATGATATTATTTTGTAATTTTTATGTACCGATTTGCTTATTAAAAACCAAACCAAACCAATATGAAAAAAATCTATCACCAAATCCTTGATTTCCCACAAATGGTCAATCAAAAGGTTTTGAATGCGCAGTTAAATGCAGCAGTTGATAATTTCGATTCTCAAAATGGGGTAAGATCCTATACCAAAAGTATCTATCAGATCTTATCAATTGTGGTGTTTATTATTATGGAAGTAGCCATTATTCATGGCGCCATGGCTTATTTTACAGGTGCTACGAGTACAGGGCTTGCTAAATTAGGTAGTGTACTTACTACCATTTTACTTATCTATTCTGCATTCCCCATTGCACACATTATCAGAGCCAGAGGGGAAAGCCTAGGGGCTTCTCACAATGGAATGGTAAGTTTTATTTTTAAAGACTTAGTAACCACCAATATTAGAATATTGGGCGAAGTGGCAGCAGTAGGTGCTTTTATCGGGGCTTGTTGCTTTACTATATCTTTCTTATTAGATAACAATTTATACAATGCTACGACCGAAGTTCCTTTAACTGCTATAAGTGGTGTTGCTGGATTGCCTATGCAAGGATTAGGTAATTTATTCAGTGCTTTAAAATTAGATTACTTAACCAGTGTATTAAATAATTTTTCTGCATGGAAAATGGGAGGTACTCAAAGTTTTACTGGTGATATGTTATGGAACATCAATGACTTATTATTAGTAGGGGGTGCTTTTGTAAATGTAGCTTGGGGTTTAGCGATATTGTATATCAACCTGGCTATATATCATTTCTTATATAATATTGTTTCCAACTTTATTAAATGGATCCAAAGTCCTTCTATTCCAATTTCAATGAAAAGTAAATAGTAGGTAAACTAATTTATATAGAAGCCCTGTTTCGATTCTTCGAAGCAGGGCTTTTTATTTAAAGTTGAGAATTAATAAGTATTTTTAAGTGCTTTTAAAAATAGCTACATGAAAAAAATACTTGCCTTATTAATGTTGGTGATTTCAAGTGCTTTATTGGCGCAACAAACACAAAAGCCTCCTTTGCATGGAAAAAATTGGATGGCGATTACAGGAAAACCATTGGCAGCCACTGCTGGTGCAAAAATTTTTGATAGAGGTGGAAATGCGGTAGATGCTGCTTGTGCGATGCTAGCTGCCACCTGTACCATGTGGGATGTATTAAGTTGGGGTGGAGAAACCCAAGCATTAATTTACAACCCCAATACCAAACAAGTAATTGCTATTAATGCAATGGGCTATGCACCAACGGGGGCAACCTCCGCTTATTTTAAATCGAAGGGCTATAATTTCCCACCCGAATACGGTCCTTTAGCAGCCACTACACCAGGCACTCCAGGAGGATTATGTTTTATGTTGTCTAATTATGGAACCATGAGTTTGAAAGAAGTGCTTGCGCCTGCCATGGAATTAGCAGCCGGCTATCCTATTGATGCACAAACAGCGAATAGTATTGAAAGAGGGAAAGCGAAAATTAAAGAATGGCCTTATAGTAAAAAAGTATTGTTGACCCATTTGGGACAAAAAAGAGAAGCGCCTGAAGCCGGTGAAATTTTTGTACAACAAGATTTATTAAACACTTTGCAAAAAATGGTGGATGCAGAACAAGCTGCCTTGAAAAAAGGGAAAACAAGAAAAGAAGCTATTGCTGCAGCCTATGATCGTTTTTATAAAGGAGATATCGCTGATGAGTTTGTTAGAGGGGTACAAGAACAAGGTGGATTAATTACCAAAGAGGACCTTGCCAATTGGCAACCAGTAGAGGAAGCACCTACGCATGTAAATTATAAAGGTATTGAAGTATATAAATTACAACAATGGACACAAGGACCAGCTTTATTGCAAGCATTAAATATTTTGGAAAATTTTGATTTGAAAAGTATGGGGTATAATTCTTCAAGATATATTCATACCATTTACCAAGCAATGAATTTAAGTTTTGCCGATCGTGATTTTTATTATGGAGATCCTCGTTTTGCCATCAACCAACCGATGAAAGGTTTGTTAAGTAAAGAGTATGCAAAACAAAGAGCTGGAGAAATTAATTTTGTGGCCAACAATCCTACTGCAGGACCAGGTGATCCTTATCCTTTTGAGGGGAAACAAAATCCATTTTTAGATTTATTAAAATCAAGAGGGTTTAAAACCAGTTCAGATACGAGCAAAACAAAAAATAGTTTTTTACCTGCGCATGATGCCATTGTTGCCAATGAAAATAATAATGTTCCTGATGCAGCTTATATGGATCGTTTATGGAGAGGCACCACAACAGTAGAATCGGCAGACAAAGAAGGTTGGGTAGTTTCTGTAACACCTAGTGGTGGTTGGCTACCTGCAGTCATTGCAGGTAATACAGGCGTGGGCATGAGTCAAAGAATGCAAAGTTTTGTATTAGATTCCACTGTTAATCCATTCAATGTAATAGCTCCTGGCAAAAGACCTAGAGTCACTTTAACACCGAGCTTAGCCATGAAAGATGGTAAGCCTTATATGGCTTTTGGTGTGCAAGGGGGAGATACCCAAGATCAAAATTTATTGCAGTTTTTTTTGAATGTAGTTGAATTTGGAATGACTGTACAAGAAGCAACAGAAGCTGCCAATATTAATAGCAATCAGTTATGGTTGTCATTAGGCGGTTCTAAATTAGAAGATAGAAAACCGAAACCTGGTAATTTATTATTAAACGATAATGTTCCTAATTGGATTCGTAAAGATTTGCGTGGTATGGGTTATACCTTAAGTTTTGAAGAAAGAACCAATGGCCCTATTAATGCCATTTTATTAGATTGGAAACATGGAAGCATTTGGGGCGGTAGTTCACATCATGGTGAGGACTATGGGATAGGTTGGTAAAATTTATTTTTTATAGATAGAATTTAAAACTTATTTAGGCGTTACAAAATAATCTACCACAAAAGCTTTTTCCATATCAGAAGTTAACAAAGCCTTAAATGCAGCATGAGCTGGATGTATTTGATAGGCAGCTAAATCCTTAGCAGAACTAAAGGTTAAAGAAAAGCAATGAGTAAATCCTTGATCTAGTTTTTCTGTACTAATATTCAATCCCCATTCCAAACTTTTCACCTCAGGAATAGTGCCATATAAATGATTAAAGGCTTTCACTATAGCATCAATAGAGGCTGGACTTGATGTAGATTTGAACTTAAAAAAAACCACATGTTTGAGTTCTTGTTTCATCGTTTTTGAAGTTTGTGCTTGCAATTGGTTTAGAGTAAACAATGACAATGCGATAATAAATAATACTTTTTTCATAGTTATAGATTGATTGAAATTAAATTTAAATAATTTAATTTGTATTAATTGAAAAATTAATGAATAATTTTTCCATCTTCCATATGAATGATACGATGGGTTCTCTCTGCAAAACTGGGGTCGTGGGTAACAATTAATAAGGTTTGATTGAATTCGTCAGATAACTTATTAAAAATATCAAAAACTAAGTCACTATTTTTTTTATCTAAATTACCTGTGGGCTCATCTCCCATTATAATATGTGGCTCGTTGATAAGTGCCCGGGCTATGGCCACCCTTTGCTTTTCACCGCCCGAAATATGGTTGGATTTTTTCAAGGCCAATTGATCAATACCCAATATTTTTAATTTTTCCATAGCACGATGCTCCACTTCTTCACGACTGTATTTATTGAGTTTTAAACCAGGAAGCATTACGTTTTCCAAAACATTGAATTCATTTAATAAATAATGAAACTGAAAAACAAAACCAATTTTTTCATTTCTAATCTTAGCTAAAAAAGATTCATTCTTTTTTGGCATCTCCTCGCCATCAATGAGTAAAGTACCTTCATAATCGGTATCCATGGTAGACAATACATATAAGAGGGTAGATTTACCGCAACCTGATTTTCCTGTTAATGAAACAAATTCTCCTTTATTAATGCTAAAGCTTAAGTCCTCCAATACCCTAATACTGATTGGGTCATGAAAGAATTTATTGATATTTTTTGCTTCTAGTATTTTGTTCATATTATTTTCCTCTAATAATTACTACAGGATCAATTTTACTTGCTTTACGAGCCGGAAACCAACCTGCTAGATAGGTGGTAATTAATGAAAATACAATACCTATCATATAAAATTTGGGGTTGTAATTGATAGGATAGGTTTTTATAGTAGGTAAAGATGCAGTATTGAATGGTATTTGATCGATGGTAGCTGATAAGCTAAACCCAAAGAAGAGCCCAAGGATACCGCCAAAGAAACCGATAGAAATAGCTATATAAATAAAAATCTTTTTTACATCCTTGCCCGAAAAACCGGTGGCTTTTAAAATAGCAATAGAATCCATCTTTTCAAAAATCATCATATTGAGAATATTGTAAATTCCAAAACCAGCCACAATTAATAAAGTGATACCCACCGAATATGATATTAAAGTACGTATCGAACTACCCGTTTCAAACTGAGAGTTAGCAGTTTGTATATCTTCTGCATCGGTTTGAAACAATTGCTCATATTCTTTGGCCACTTTTGGTGCCTGAGTTATGTCTTTTAATTTTACTTGAATGCTATTGACATAATCTTTAGGAACAGACAATATTTTTTGAACCGTATTAAGTGAAGCATAACTCTGAACATTGTCAAAATCTTTTATACCGGATTGAAAAGTGCCTACTACTTTTAATTGAAAACGATCTCCTTTGGAGGTCGTAATTTGAACAGCATCCCCAATGCCCACCATCAATTTATCAGATAAGCCTTTCCCTAATATAATGCTGTTGTTAATTTTATTTAAATCGGCTGAATTACCTGTAGTAACGTATTCATCAAAATGGTATAATTTACTTTCTTCTGTTGAATTTATTCCAAAAATACTTCCTGTAATATCGATACTGCCATCGTTAAAAAATACCTGGGCAGTTAATTTTGGAGAAAGGCCTAAAACACGTGGATCTTTTTTGATTGCCTCCATAATAGCACCACTATTATAAATGGCTTGACGACTTGCGTCAGATTTTATAGAGCCAATAAAATTGTGTGCTTCTTTAAATTCTTTATTATTATTGATGGGTTGGCTAGTGTTGGGTTTAATATCATTGTATATTCTTATGTGCGCCGTACGATTTAAAATTAAGCCGTCTAATAAATCATTTAAGCCCGACATAAAACTTAATAAAGTAATAAACATAGTAATGCTAAAAGTAACGCCCACAGCAGCTACTAAGGTTTGTTTCCATCTTGCTAATAATAATGATTTAGCAATACTTATCAGTAGCTTGTTTTTCATTGAATAGAATTTACAAGCGCATCTTTTATGGTAAGGCCAGATAGAATTTCTACTTTTTCATAATCCATTAAACCAATTTTTACTTTCCTCTTTTCTTTATTGGCTAGATAAACGTATTCATTATCAATTAAAAAAGAACGAGGGATAGTCAATACCTTTTCTTTAACTTCTATAATGATATTTGCTTGTGCACTTAAATTGGGAAATAAATTTTGAGGCTGATTGGTAAACACTGCATCCACTTTAAAGGATTTTGATTTCTCATTCATTAAAGGGTAAATTTTTTCCAAAACAGCTTCAAAGGTTTGCCCTTTATAACTATCCATGGAGATAATAATTTTCTGCCCTTTAGTTAATTTTGAGATATCATATTCATCTACTTGTAATTCAATATAAAACTTATTAGCGTCGCCAATAATGGCAATTGGAGTTTGGGTATTAATCATTTCCCCTTTTTCTTTTGTCAAGCTATAAATTCTACCTGCTATTTCACTTTTAACAATATAATCATTCATAGAGGTCGAGGAAATAGCCGCACTCTTTTCTGTTTGTTTTGATTGAAAGTCTATTTGCTTTTTTAAGTCATTCCATTTTAATTTACTTGCATTATATAATGCCATTGAATTTTTATAAGCTAATTCTCTTTGTTCTAATTCATTTTTACTTCCAATTTCGCCACTCCATAATTTTTTCTGACGATCTAATAAGGAAAGATCATTCTCTAATTTTAATTTAGCCACTTCCATTTCTGTTTGTGCTTGGTTTAATTTTTCTTGATTGGCATTTTCAGACGAAAAATTTGCTAAAAGCTTTGCATTTTCAAAATTTAGTTCTTGCGCTTTATTAGATAACTTATAGATAGGCTGACCCATTTTGACGGCTTCTCCTTCTTTGACCAAAATTTGCTCTATTATCCCACTTACTTTAGAGTACACTTCATATTGGGATAGGCTTTTAATAGTACCAGAAGCATATACCGATGAAGTTATTTTTTCTTCAGAGGGGAATATGGAGGTTTGTTTTTTAGCACAGGAGTTTAAGCTAAGAAATGTAAGGCAAGCTAGGCAGCTTTTTATAAAATAATATTTAATGTATTTCATAACCAAAGCTATGAATTATTTCGTAAATTTCTTTTCAAAATCCCTGATTCCTATCATTGGGTTACTATAAAAATTAACTATGAAAAAACCGCACTTTTTTTTATTGAAAATTACTTTCACTGTCATTTTAATTTTGCCATATATGCTATTTGCGCAAAAGCAAGATTGGCTCCTACAGTCTATCCAACAAAAAGCAGTTATAAAAGTGCAAGGTCAAAATATAATACTTGATAATGGGTTACTAGAACGTGTTTTTGTAATGGCACCCAATTTAGCATGCGTTAAATTTACCAATTTAACCAACGGGCAAGAATTACTAAGAAGTATCGAACCTGAGGCAAAAGTAGTATTGAATAATACACTTTATAAAGTGGGCGGACTAAGTGGTCAAAAGGAAAAAGCCTATTTAAAATTATCAACAGAAACAAGCCTTTACAAAAACGATGCTGATTTTATTTTTACCAATTATACCATAAGTGATATTACTCCGTTTATTAATTGGAAAGCCACTACCTGGTTAACCAACCCAAATCAACCAACTGGTAAAGCAATTACCCTTGATTTCATTTCAAATTTACCGTCATTAAGGAATATTATTATCAAAGTTCATTATGAATTGTATGATGGCATTCCGCTCTTGACCAAATGGGTTTCCATTGAAAATAATTCAAATGTAAGCATTAAAATTAATCGAGTAGTTAATGAGGTATTGGGTTTGGTGGAAGAAGAAAGTGCGGTAGTAGGCAAACCTGAAGAAATGAAAAAACAACATGGAATTTATTTTGAAACCAATTATGCGTTTAACAATGCTATGCGATACGATATCAGCGATCAAACCACGCATTGGAAAATTGATTCAAGTTATACTTCTCAAGTAAATTATAATTTCGAAACACCTTGTTTATTAGAGATATATCCTGAAAAGGCACCTGGCATTGATTTAGCGCCTAGTGAAACTTTAAAATCTGTTCGAACCAATGAATTATTGATGGATAGTTATGATCGACAAAGAAGAGGCTTGATGTTAAAACAAATGTATCGTACGATAGCTCCTTGGACAACACAAAATCCCATCTTTATGCATTTGGTCAGTAAAAATGACCAAGAAGTTAAAAACGCAATTGATCAATGTGTGGCTACTGGCTATGAGGCAGTCATATTAAGTTTTGGTAGTCATCTGAATATGGAAGATAGTGCTACTTTAAATATTAAAAAATGGAAAGCTTTAGCCGACTATGCACATCAACATAAAATATTATTAGGAGGGTATTCTCTATTTAGTAGTAGACGCATCAGTGATGAGGATGATGTTGTAGACATTAAAACGGGGAAACCGGGCGGCGCCTTTTTTGGTAATGCACCTTGCTTTGGAAGTAGATGGGGCCTTGGCTATAGAGATAAAATAAAATATTTTTTTACACAAACTCAATTTGATATTTGGGAAAATGATGGACCTTATCCTGGAGATGTATGTGCTTCTACTACCCATCCTGGTCACAAAGGCTATGATGATTCTCAATGGAAACAAATGGAAATTCAAAAAGAATTGTACCATTGGTTAAATGAACGTGGTGTATACATCAATGCACCCGATTGGTATTTTTTAGATGGTACACATAAAACTGGACTGGGCTATCGAGAAGTTAATTTTTCCTTGCCACGTCCCCAACAAAAAATCATCAATCGTCAAAATATTTATGATGGCACTTTAGAAAAAATACCTTCTATGGCTTGGGGTTTTGTGCCTTTGACCAAATACCAAGGAGGCGGCGAAGAAGCAGTTCTAGAGCCATTAAGCGAGCATTTGAATGATTATGAACAATTAATGATGCAATATTATGGAGCGGGTGTACAAGCCTGTTACCGAGGCCCTCGCTTGTATGATACAGAAAGCACAAGGGCACTTGTTGCTAAAACCATTAATTGGTATAAAAAATATAGAACTATTTTAAATGCAGATTTGATTCAATTACGTCGAGCCGATGGTCGAGATTGGGATGGCTGGATGCACGTGAATCCAGCACAAAAAGAAAAAGGATTGATGATGTTTTTTAATCCAACCAATCAACCAATAACAAGAACCATCGCTTTACCGCTTTATTATACCGGGCTTACCAAAGTAGCTACTATTATTAATGCAAAAGGGGATGCAAAAAAATATACATTAAACAGAGATTATACCATTGATTTTACTTTCACCATTGAACCCGATACTTATAATTGGTTTGTAATAGAGTAGTTAAAAAATTAGTAGCCTTAGTCCAAAAATAATTCATCAACAAAAATCCAAGCGGGTTTGCCTTTTCCTGGATGCCATTTTGGTATTTTTTTTACATTTAATAAAGTAAATCTATAAAATTTATATGCTTTATCTTTTGGGAAAGTACAGCTGAATGATTTGTTGCCTCTGAATTTATTTGTTTTTTCAAGAGAAGGAAATGTTGCCTCGTTTAAATATTTAAATATTTTCCCGTCATTACTACCTTCCATTTTAATGGAGATAATTGGAAATATATAGGCGCCCATATCTATAAATGCATTAAAACTAGCTTTGTTCAATTGTTTTGGTTCAACAAAGCTGGTTACAAAAACCATATTACTGTCTTTGTAGGCCAACCATTTTCCACCAGAAAAATTTTGCTCCCCTAACTCATAATCAATTAAGGTTTTAGCCCCTTTACCCATATATTTTTTATCTGGATGAGTAACTAGAAAAATAGAGTCAGGATGAATTTCTGATTTATAAAAAGTTTTTTCCGTTATGTCGCTGCTGTGCCAGCCTTGCTTGTATGCCTTTGTTTTTAAAATACCACTTTTAGTGATCAGTATCTTTTTTGTATAAATAGGGCTATTGATACTATCTGGATCGGAACCATCATTGGTGTATCTAACAATGGCCCCTTTCATAAAATGCTTTAAAGAAACATCTAAATGAGTAACAATGATACTAGAATCTTGTTCAATAATGGGGCTGGTTAATTGTAAAATTTGATCGTTCAAATTATCTCCAATAATAATTTTAGTTTTTTGGTTATTAGCCATTAAGCTAGCATATTCTTTTTCGGTGGCATTATTGTTCCAAATATGAACTATTGAAAAAGGACTTTTTTCAATAAAAGTAGCGAGGGTTGCTGGATTTAAATCGATGCCGCAAATAGAAATATTTTTTAATTTTAATAAATTTTTTATTGGCGATAATTCATTTAAAGTTAGTTGGGTATAATTTAAATTTAATTTTCTTAGGTTTGGGAAAGTACTAATGATACTAATATCTTCTTTGGTAAGTGGCATTCCTTGCATATTTAAACTCACCACTTTTTCTTTAATAGGCTCTAATTTTTTTAAAGATTCTGTTTTATAAAAAGTTCCTTGGAAAAAATCAACAAAAATTTCTTCAGACCCATAGTAAGAATAATTTACCGTACAATAGCTAGTATTGAAAGTGGATAAGTCGGGGGCGTTGGTTTTATTATTATTGTCTCCTTTTTTAGGTGCTTTGTAAGCCATGGCCAATAAGGCGAGGGTATCTGTCTTGGCTAATTCATTTATTTTTTTCTTAAAATCACCTCCAGCTTTTATCCATCTATTTAATAAATTCAATTCTTCCAAACTGAGTTGAAGTTTGCCATCTGGAGGCATGTGTTTTTCATCTGCATTAGGCAAATGAATTCTTTGTAAGAGTAAAGCTTCTTTATTGTTAACACTATTGAGCAGGTTACCTTCTTTCCCGCCTTTGATAATGAATTCAGGTGTATTCAATTGTAATTTACCTTTTACTTTTTCTGTTCCATGACAACTCACACATTTTTGTTCAAAAATGGGTGCAATGGCTTTTTCATATACCGTGAGCGAGCTATCTACTTTGTTAATTTCTTGAGCTACTGCTGGTGCTGATGTAGGAAATGCAAGCACTTCTTCCCCATGGGTTAATTGTGCCCCTTTGTGTGTAAAAAATAATAAAACAATTAAATAAATAATTCCAATTACCCTTTTCCAGTTAATTTTTAAATAAGCAATATATAGTAAAGCCCAACTAATTAATGCAATGGCTACGCCACCCCATTTATGTAAATCAACAATGGTTTTATCATAGGCATCCTGCTTAGATAAAAACAATCCAAACAAAGCGACCAGTGTGGCCAAAACGGCATTTCCAGTAAATAGTAATTTTTCAAGGTCTAATTCTAATCTTTTATGCGATAAAAAAACTAAATAGAAAACAATGACGATACCTAAGACAATGGGAAAATGCAATAAAAGTGGATGTAATTTTCCTAGCCACTCTATACCCCGATTCGATTTTGAACTGTCAATATAGATGGCTAAAATGATTAAAATAGGATTTAACAACCATAGCAGTCCTTCCCCCCACTTATTTATTTTATTTACTTGCATTCCTAACTAATAATTTCATTGATTACTTTACCAGCGACATCTGTTAATCTATAACGACGACCTTGATGTTTGAAAGTGAAGCGTTCATGATCTACACCCATTAAATGCATAACGGTTGCATGAAAATCATGTACATGCACTGGTAAGGAATTAATATTATATCCAAAATCGTCTGTTTCTCCAAAGACGCCTGGTTTTACACCTCCTCCTGCCATCCATATCGTAAAACATTTTGGATGATGGTCTCTACCATAATTATCTTTGGTAAGAGCCCCTTGACAATAATTAGTTCTTCCAAATTCGCCACCCCATATTATTAAGGTTTCATCTAATAAGCCTCTTTGTTTCAAATCCTTAATTAATGCTGCAGAGGATTGATCTACGTCTTTACATTGACCTTCAAGCTCTTTTGGTAAATTTCCATGGGTGTCCCAACCTTGATGATACAACTGTACAAATCGTACCCCATTTTCAGAAAGCTTTCTTGCTAATAAACAATTGGCTGCATAGGTACCAGGAATCAAACACTCAGGGCCATACATTTTTACAATAGATTCTGGTTCGTTTTGTAAAGAAGTTATTTCAGGAACTGCCATTTGCATACGGTAAGCCAATTCGTACTGTTGTATTTTAGTGACAATTTCAGGATCGCCTATTTTATTATAGGATTCTTGATTCAACGCTGCTATTTCATCTAGCATCACTCTTTTGTCGGTACGTTTTATAAATTCAGGATCGGTTAAATATTTTACAGGCTCTTCTCCACTGCTAAATTGAACACCTTGGTGTATAGAATCTAAAAAACCATTGTTCCATAATTTAGAATATACCCCTTGGCCATTTCCTTTTCCTTTGCTTAACAAAACACAAAAGGCAGGCAAGTTTTTATTTTCACTGCCTAGGCCATAGCTAATCCAGGAGCCCATGCTAGGTCTGTTGCCTACTTGAGAACCTGTTTGAAAAAAAGTAAGTGCAGGATCGTGGTTAATGGCTTCTGTATACATTGTTTTTACAATACAAAGATCATCGGCCATACTGGCAATATGCGGAAGCGTTTCGCTAAACCATGCGCCATTACTACCATGTTGGGAAAAATTAAACTTGGTTCCTGCCAATGGAAATTTTGCCTGATTAGCAGTCATACCCGTTAATCTTTGCCCATTTCTAATACTTGCAGGCAATTCAGATCCTTGCATTTTTTGAAGCAAAGGTTTGTAATCAAAAAGGTCCAATTGAGAGGGCGCTCCATTTTGAAATAAATAAATGATTCGTTTTGCTTTTGGTGCAAAATGAGGTAATACGTTAGTAAAAAGATCTTCTTCATTACTGGCGTCAAATATACCCGGTACCATTAAGGAACCCAATGCCAATCCACCAATACCTAAACTTAATTTAGATAAAAATTTACGGCGATTTTGATTTAAGCCATGTTCTAAAAATTCATTCATATCAATAGTTTAGGATTTTGTAATGGTTTCCTCCAAATTGTAAAGAATAAGTATTGTTTTCATTAAGGCTGCCGTTTCAGCTTCATTGTGTTTTTTTGTTGGGTGGGTAAATTCGCCCACTTCCAAAGTGCTTTTTAATATTTTTGAATTGGAATTAAAAAATCCTAATTGATTTTCACAAAAAGAGATTAATTTATTTCTTTCAAATTTGGTTGGCTTTCTAATAATGATGGTTTCAAATGCTTGTTCAACTTTATCTTCTAAACTTTTATTAGATAAAGAAATATTTTCTGCCAATACTCTAGCCGCTTCTAATACTGCTGGGTCATTTAACATGGTCAATGCTTGTAATGGAGTATTGGTGCTTGCTCTTTTGGCTTCACACTGGTCTCTATTGCTGGCATCAAAAATCATCATACTTGGAGGAGGTGCTGTTAATTTAATAAAAGTATACAAGCCTCTTCTATAAATAGAGGGGCCGTGATCTTGTTTATAGGTAGCTAAAACGCCTCTGCCCGATGTGGTGCTTTCCCATACTCCTTTTGGTTGATAAGGCTTTACGCTAGGCCCCCCAATAGAAGTATTTAATAAACCACTGGTACTTAAAATCCAATCTCTTACTATTTCTGCTTTAAAACGCAGACGAGGTGATCTGGTATAATAAATATTTTCAGGATCTTGTTCCAATTGTTTTTTACTCACCACACTTGATTGCTGGTAAGTGCCACTCGTAAGAATTTTTTTAATTAAATATTTTACATCCCAATGGTGTTCCATAAAATCAACAGCCAACCAATCTAATAATTCAGGATGTGTAGGAAGTTCTCCTTGTAATCCATAATCACTGGATGTTTTAACAATGCCTTTTCCAAATATTTCTTGCCAGATAAAATTTACAAATACTCTGGCGGTGAGTGGATTCTTTTTTTCCACTGTCCATTTTGCCAAGCCCAATCGATTGCGTTCGTATTTTAATGTATCATAAGGAAGTATCGATTCCAAAGCTGTTGGTTTTACTTCTATAGTTGTTGGCGCATCATAGCTGCCTCTGCTTAAAATATAAGTGGGTTTTGCTTTAACGGTATCTCCAATTTTCCAATCACCCATTACGGACACTTCTAATTTATCGGTGTCTGGATGATTGATAAAAGACATTAATTTATTCTTTTCATCTGCATCGATAAATAATTTTGGAGTTTTTGCAGGGGTGGAAACGCCTACATCCCCTTCATATCCTTTTTCTTTACTCATATTAAAAAAGGCATACAACTGATAATAATCTTTATTGGAAAAAGGATCATATTTATGATCATGACATTGAGCACATTCAATGGTCACCCCTAAAATAGCTTTGCCATAAGTTCTTGTTTTATCAATATTATAAGATACCCTGTATTCTTCATCGATAACCCCGCCTTCTTCTGTGTATTTATGATTTCTAAAAAAAGCGGTAGCCAATATTGTAGACTTGGTGGCATTAGGCAATAAGTCTCCTGCAATTTGCTGGGTTAAAAATTGATCATAGGGCAAATTGGTGTTGAAAGCATTAATCACCCAGTCTCTCCAAGGCCATTGAGATCTTATATTATCATCTTGAAATCCATAGGAGTCGGAATAACGTGCTAAATCCATCCAAAGTAAAGCTAGCTTTTCGCCATAAGCGGGCTTTTTTAATAACTGATCAATTAATTCGGTATACCATTTTTCACTGGAGTTGTTGTTCCAATAATTAATTTCTTCGAATGAAGGAGCCAGTCCAGTGAGATCGGCATAAGTTCTTTTTATAAGTGTTTCACGGGTAGCTGTCTCATTAGGACCGAATCCTTTTTCTTCCATTTTTTGTAAAATAAAAGGATCAATTTCGTTTTTAACCCATTTGTTATGATCTACTTCTGGAAGTTTTGCTTTAACTGGCGCTACAAAAGCCCAATGTTTTTCATATTTAGCACCTTGCTCTATCCATCTTTTAAATAATTTTATTTCCTCTGTGCTTAACCTTGTCAAATGACTTTCAGGCATAGGCATCATAATCGCAGGGTCATTGGAAGAGATTCTTTTTATTAATTCACTTTTATCAGGTTGACCAGCGACAATGGCATAATGCCCTTTATTTTTTTCTAATTCTCCAAAGGCGCTTGCAGGAAGATCTAATCTTAAACCAGCTTTTACTTTTGACACATCAGGCCCATGACAGGAAAAACATTTATCGGACAATAGCGGACGAATATCTCTATTATAGGATACCAATTTAGAAGCATCCTTTTTAGCTTTTGTATAATTAACCACACCAAATATTAATCCAGCAACAATAAGTATAATTCCTATTAGTGTATATTTTTTCATAGCTAGTTGATAGTGAATAAAAAATCTGTAAGTATTCAGTCCCTTACCTTTAAACTTTTGTAAATTTATAAGGATATACTTTTCCTGAAGCCCATTGTGCTACATAAATACTTCCTTCATCGTCAACGCACACATCATGTGGGTGAATAAATAATTTTTCTTTTTGTGACATGGGTTGTAAAACATCATTTTCATATACAGGTGCTGAACCACCTAAATTAGAAACTACTTTATTGTCTTTATCTAAAATGGTAACAAATCCAGAATTGGCAGTATCCAAATTAGGAGAACGCAATACTGCTGCATATAAATAATCACCTTTAATCACTGGTCTACATACGCAGGCGCCAGGTAAATGAATCACTTCTAATAATTTTCCATCCATAGAAAAACGCTTGAATGCGTTTCTAGTACGATCGGTTATAATTAATGTAGGCTTAGCATTACGGTAGTCGACACAAATACCATGCGCATTGTCTAAATGCTCGTCTCCTGTACCTTTTCCGCCAAATGAATTTTTTAATTTTCCTTTTTCATCATAATGTAAAATATGTTGAGCGCCATATCCATCGGCAATATAAAATTCTCCATTCGCCAATACGGCCGTTTCGGTTGGTACAAAAGCCTCTTTCTTTGCATAGGCAGGTAAATCTGCAGGAGGGTCAATGGTTAATAAAATTTTACCATCAATAGTTGTTTTGTATACTTGATGTCTATTGGTATCTGTAATAAATAAGAAATCTTCTTTTCCATTGTGTTGCACTGTCAATCCATGAGCCCCTGGAAATACCGTACCCCAGGTATCAATAAGGCGACCACTTTTATTGTAAATAATAATATTATTTTTGGTTTCATTGGTCAGTAAAAGAATACGACCTTTTGCATCTTGAATCATTTCATGACAATCATTCACTGGCGTTTGGTCGGCATTTAATGTACCCCAGTTGGTATTTAATTGGTAAGTCATTCCGTTTTGACCATACACTTGACCCTGCACTGGGCGCATTAAATTTTTAGTAATGAACAAACCCGCAGTGGAAACCACTGTGTTTTTAATAAAGGTGCTTCTTTTCATATATTATTTTTTACAACGTGTTTACTAAGATAAGATATTTAATAAAAAAAGGTGGGGCTCTTTTGAGCAACCCACCTTTAGTGTATAAAATACACAATAAAATAATTAATTACTAATCATCCGCCCCTGCTTTTTCACTTATTTTTATAAATGCGGCTCTTTTTGGAGCGGGGACTACTGCATTTTCCCCTTTTAAACCCTTCCATAATACCTCATTAAAGTCATGTTCGTTGATGCTGTCTTCTTTCTTGAAGTTAAATCGTTCACTTTTTCTTTGCATCGCTGTATGGGCTGTATTTTTTTCATTGATATCGAATTGTAATGGTTTGGCCACATACCCTTTGGCATTGGGATTTTTATCAAAACATCTCCAAAGTGGTGTAGCTGCTGCATCGTATTGACTCATTGGAGGCATACCCAGAATTAATTCTATGGTTCTTAAAATGGAACTAGTCGAATACATCGTGTGATCAATGAAATTTCGTTTTACAAATCCTCCAGCTACAAAAGCGGGGCTTCGATGTGCATCCACATGATCTGGCCCATCCTGTGCATCATCTTCCAATACAAAAACTACACTTTCCTTCCAAATAGGACTCTTACTTAAGTATTCAATGAACATTCCTACTGCTAAATCGTTGTCTGCTACATGCGCGTAGGGAGAAGGCCTTCCTAATCTCATTCCTTCGGTATGATCATTGATAATTCTTAAGGTATTTAATTGAGGCACCGCATTGATGGCCAATAAAGAGTCAAAATCTCGCTTCCATTGCCCTACTCTTGTAGTGTCTCTTACGGTTTGATCCCAACTAGTATAATAAGTACAAAAGTGATTTTCTAATACTGGTATATTTGCTTTGTAATCGTCTGCAAATTCTCCGTAAGTTCTATAAGAAACGCCGGCACGTTTTGCAAAGTCCCAAATAAAACCATTTTTATTATTGGCAATTTCACGAGTGCCTTCGGCATCATAAGTTCCACCACGACCACCATAACTTGTTACCCAATTTTTTTCTAAGTAGTCGTTGGCATAAGCGCCTAATGACCAATTGTGTCCATCGGCACTTACTTCACCATCCACATAAAAATTATCTAATAAAACAAATTCTTTAGCAAGTGCATGAAAGTTAGGTGTAATTTTTTCACCAAATAAACATAAACTAGCATCTCCATTGCCTTCTTTGACATCTCCTAAAATTTGATCATAAGTTCTATTTTCTTTGACAATATAAAAGACATGTTTGATCGCAGAAGGATCACCTACTTTTTGTGGTATTACAGAACCTATTTCTGCATTGGATAATAATTCGTTGGTTTTAGTATAAGGTGTGTTTTGATAAACAGCTTGTGCATATAAACTTAATTGTTGTTCGCTAGGTACAGGAATAATACTTAAAGTGCCTTTCATCAATCCGCCTATATACTGAACATCTTCTACACTTTTTAATAAACCTTTTTGAACACCCAGTTGTGCATTTTTTTTGTAAGGGTCGGGGCCTAATGGATTTGGGAAAGAAGAAAAACCTTTACCATTGGCAACATAAATTTTATTGCCAATTACTTTTACATTGGTGGGATACCATCCTACAGGAATAAAGCCTTTTGATTTTGATGAACCTTTTTCACTCACATCAAAAACGGCTAAACAATTATTATCTGCATTGGCAATATACAATGTTTTTTCATCCTCACTTAATGCAATTCCATTGGTAGCAGAACCCGTTGGCGCATCTGGATACAGTGCACTGTTAAGGGTTTCAACCACTTTTCTAGTTTTGATATTGATTACTGAAACACTATTGTCTTCTCCATTAGCAACATAAATTAGCGTGCCATTTTTTGAAATACAAAAATCATTCGGATGTGTTCCAGTTTTAATTTGGTCAATAATTTTTTGTTTTGAAGTATTATACACAATTAATTTTTCTCCACCCCAAATAGTAATGTATAACTCAGATTTATCATTAGACAATGCGCAAGTATAAGCTTCGGCGGGCAGCAATATTTTTTTAATTATTTTTTTACTACTTAAATTTATTTCATACAAACTGCTATCGTCTTTTGTAACAACGTATAAAGTATTTTTTTCATCATTGATGCAAATGCCGGCAGGAGAAATTTTAGTAGGCCACTTATCGCCTAGTTTTATGGAATCTACTAAAATTAATTTTTCTTTTTTTATTGCATATTTTAAAATCCAATTGTCATTGCCTCCAGAAGCGTATAATGTTTTTTCATCTTTCGTAAAAGCAATACCTAGCCAGGACTTGTCAATTTTTATATTATCCACTACTTTATTCGTAACAACATTAATTAATTGAATGCTTTGTTTGCCTTGCCCATTATTAGTGACTGCTATATATTTTTTGGAAGAGGACACGGCCATATTTAATGGCAAATCGCCCAATGGTAAACTTTTTCCAGCAGGACTTAGGGACCAACCATTAGGCAGTTTAATCCTATTTAAGTTTTCCATTTTTATATTCTGCGCCTGACCTAGTAAACCTCCAAAAAGGAAGGATACAAAAAATAAATACTTTTTCATGTTTTAAAGTTTTGAACTAATTAATTAAATATAAAATGGAGCCAATATTTTAGTACAACAAGTTATTGAATCTTGTTTAATTTATAACAAGCACTTGTTCTATTTAAGGATTGATAACAAAGAAGTAATTTTATTTATTTAAAGTAGGCGCTAGGGTAGCAAATTGAATCTTTTTAGTAGCATCAATTTTTAACCAAATAAAAGCCCCTATAAAAACAATAACACCAATGTACAATACGGGTAAATAATACCCATAAGTAGAAGCCATGTAACCAAAAAATACCGTACTTAAATAAGCACCCATTAAACCGGCACTATTCATGGAACCCGAAATAGTCCCACTTTTGTCTCCGCCCATGTCCATAGCCACTGCCCAGGCAACGGGAGCGGTTACATCCATAAAAGCCATTCCAACACCCAATGCAATGATAGCCGTGAGGTTGTCTGCTACCAATGCAGCACCAATAATACATAATCCTGCTACAGATAATCCTACCATAGGGACTATTCTTCTGCCCCATTTCTTACCCCAGCGCAAACAAGCCTTATCACTTAGCCAACCCCCTGTAAAACAACCAATTGCAGCTAATAAATAGGGAATGGAGGAGGCCCAAATAAGCTGATCTTTGGCTATATGCCTGCCCTTTTCTAAATAGGTATGAAACCAACTTTGAAAAAAATAGGCACCCACTGCGTAACAAACATACATCCCAAGCAAAAACCACAAATTGGTCGATTTAAACCCACTCCAAACGGATATTTTAATAGCATCTTCTTTATGAACAGGCAAATCTCGAGTAGCTAAAATATGTTCCAGCTCTTCTTTGGATATAGACTTACTTTCTGCGGGTTCTTCCTTATGCCAAAAGATCCAAAAAAGCGTCCAAATCACTCCCACAGCACCCAACACATAAAAGGAGGTTTGCCAATTATATTTTTGTTGAATAGGAATAACTAAAAAAGGAGTGAGTGCAGCACCTAAGCGGGAAGCACCCCAAATGGTGGCTTGAGCGCGACCTCTTTCTAAAACAGGAAACCATTTGGATAATACAATGGAGGTGTTTGGATAGGCACCTGCTTCCCCCATTCCAAATAAAAATCTAACACAAACTAACATCATAAAACTTGACGAAAAACCAGTCATAATGGTAAAAAAAGACCACCACAGTACTACCCGAATTAATATTCTTTTGCCTCCAAATTTATCTCCCAACCAACCAGTTGGAATTTCAAAAGCTGCATAGGCAATGGTAAACATACCCAAAATCCAACCCCACTGTACAGTTGTTAAATGCAATTGATCCATAATAGTGCCACTTGCAGAGGAAAGTGCAATTCGGTCCAAAAAAGTAATCATGGACAATAAGGATAAAACAGTAAGAACTTGGTATCTTTTTTTCATTTATAGACGATGTGGACACAATATAGTTAATCCTATAATATTTTTTCTATTGAAAAATAAAAAGTGAGTCCTTGATAATTAATTATAATGTTTTAAATTAGTTTTCTAAACCTATCTTTCTTTATGTCCTTGTCCTCCCATTCAACAAATTTTATTGTCATTAGCCAACATGAAAATTGCGAAGTAAAACAAAACATAGAAAATCAACAGCATGGATTATTTGCCAATGCTGCGTTTAAAAACGGCGATGTACTTGTTGCTTTTAATGCTTCTAAAATTGTGGATACGCCTAATTATTTAACGGTACAAGTGAGCGAACATAAGCATATTCATTTATTCCCAGAATATTTACAATATGTAAATCATTGCTGTGAACCTAATGTTTTGTTTAATACTACTACCATGCAATTAGAATGTATTAGTGAGATTGAAGCAGGAGAGGAGCTTCGCTTTTTTTATCCGGCTACAGAATGGAGAATAGCGCAACAATTTGTTTGCAATTGCGGCAAGCCCAATTGCATTGGTTTAATTCAAGGTGCAGCCGATACACCCACTGAAATTTTAAATAGATATAAGCTAACCGATTTTATAAAATCGATGGCAGCTACTTACAAGGCCTTCTTACTTTTATTTTAAACAAAAAACCTCCGAAATAACTAGTATCTCGGAGGTTTTGTTTAGTATTCAATACCTTAACTATTCATTGCTACTAAAAATATTTAGTAACACCAGGTATAGCTACAGGGTAGAATCCATCAGCGTTAGGTAATACCGGAGGTGCTGCATTAAAGTCATATACTTTTGGATGAATGTCTAGTCCAGAATTAACGGCTTTATCATAATGAACTACTTGTCCAGTATAAGTAGCTAAACGTCCTAAAATAGAAGTCATGGTACTGCTTGCTCCATTTTCTGCATCTGCAAATTTATATTCGCCTTTTGCTATGGCTGCAAACAATTCATCATGTTCTGTTTGATAAGGATTGTTTTCTAATTTTTTATCATATTGATAAATGATTTTACCACTATGATCTTTAATATTAGCCTCACCTGTAAAAATTTTTCCTTTAGTACCAATTAATAATTCATCCACTTTACTCATGGTGCCTGGAATATGACGGCATTGACTATTTAAAATAGATCCATCTGCATATTCAAATTCTACATAATGATGGTCAAAAATTTCACCATTGTCTTTTCCTTTTCTAACTTGACGTCCACCTAAGCCCTGTGCTTTTACTGGAGGCCCACCTTTAAACCAATTGATGACGTCTAAATTATGAATATGTTGTTCGGTGATATGATCTCCACACAACCAATTGAAATAATACCAATTGCGCATTTGATATTCCATTTCTGTTTGATTGTATTTTCTAGGTCTTGTCCATACACCATCATTGTTCCACCAAGCTTGTGCCGAAGTAATGTCACCAATCAAATCTTTTCTCTTAAACAATTCACGATAAGAATTTTGGTAATGTCTTTGTAAACCTACGACTACGTTTAATTTTTTTTGTTTTGCAATAGCAGCAGTAGCTAAAACGCTTTGTATTCCTGCAGGATCTGTAGCTACTGGCTTTTCCATAAATACATGCTTGCCTTGTTTAATGGCTTCTGCAAAATGAATGGGTCTAAAACCTGGAGGCGTTGCTAATATTACAACGTCTGCTAATGCAATAGCTTTTTGATAGCCATCAAAACCAGTGAACCTTCTTTCTTCAGGAACGTCTAATCTTTTGGCTAATTCTCCAATACTATTATTTATTTCATTGGTTAATGATTTATGGCAATTGTCTAAATTGTCTTTAAAGGCATCGGCCATGGCAACAATTTTTACATTTTGCTTGCTAGATAAAGCTTGCATAGCTGCACCAGTACCTCTTCCTCCACAGCCTACGACAGCTATTTTGATGGTATCTTCTGATCCAGAAAAGAAATTGGCTTTTGACATTATTGGAGCTGCCATAATACCTCCAGCCAATAGGCTAGTTCCTTTTACAAATTCCCTCCTTGAATTTTTCCCCGAAAATGGTGTGTTCATAATTTTAATTTTTAGTTTATAAATTTAAATAGGCCTTAAAAAATTGGTTAATCTCTTCTTCAGTGGGCGTGTTAACTGGACGCACTAATCTTATTCCAACTTGCATCGCATCGGTAAGCCACCACTTGCTTCTTGGAATTTGTGGATCTCTTCTATTCCAAATGGGATCTGAATGCATTCTTTTTGCCGATCTTAATTCAGTAGCAACATCTAAATAACTTCCTCCTTTTAATGTTTTAGGATACTTATCGGTATTGGGCGCAATTATTAATTGTTGGTTGTTTATTTTTTCAAAAGCTTTAGGATCATAATGATCCAAAGTCCATTCTGATAGATTACCTAACATATCATATAAGCCCCATGGGTTAGGTAATTTTTTCCCAACTTTATGATAAGAGAATTCGCTATTTTTTTCATACCAAGCATATTTACCTAAATCCTTACTATCGTTCCCGAAAAAATAAGCGGTATTGGTACCTGCTTTACAAGCGTATTCCCACTCTGCTTCAGTAGGTAAACGGTAAAATACTTTCGTTTTTTGATACAGCCATTTGCAATACATAAGGGCAGCATATTGAGACATACTATTTGCTGGATAACCACCTTCTTTACCCATACCCCAAGTTAGATCTATATATTGTGCACTAGGTCTTGTAATGGCATCCACGTTTACATTTTGACTGGTCGCTTCATCTTTTAAAAAAATATCTAGTTCATCACGAGTCACCTCATAAGCACTCATCCAAAATGCGTCTACTTTAATATCTTTTTTTGGACCTTCCTCTTGGCCACGTCCTTTTTCATTAACATTACTACCAATGGCAAAATGACCAGCAGGAATGGGAACCATTTTAAAGGACAAGTCGCTTCCCGTAATTATTTGATTGTAACTTATAAAGGAAGCGTCCTTATTTTGGCTGTTGGCTTGTTGCGCCAAAGCTTTAATAGAATAGGTACAACAAAATAAAATCAAGACTAATAGAAAATTCTTTTTCACAATCGTTTTTTAGTTTATTAAGATAACATAATTTAATCACTTTGCTTTATTTAATGATAATTTATGTTGAATGGCGCCCAATATTTATTAAAAGAGGAAGTTTTATAATATTTAATTTTACCCTTTTCGAGGGTCGTAATTAATAATTGAGCATGATTTTCTAGGGCTACTTTTTTAGCTAGGGGAATGGGTAATATACTGCAGGCGGTGGCCAACCAATCTGCGGTACCCCCCAATGGGGCAATCACGGTTACATTTCGAAGAGACGAAACCCCATAGCCCGTTTTGGGGTTTATAATATGTGAGTATTTGATCCCATTTTTTACAATAAATTGATACACATCCCCCGAGGTAGCAACTGAAATATTGGCTAATTGTAGCTTTTTTGACAATAAATCATCTGTTGTTTCAGGTACATTTACCCCAACTAGCCATCCTTTACTATTTAATGGGGCATTGCTCATCGCGATATCGCCTCCCGCGTCTGCTAGTGCTTCCATAACGCCCCTATTTTTTAAATAATCGACTATCCATTGCCCAATATAGCCCTTTGCAATTCCTCCAAAATCGAGTCTCATACCCTTTTTGGGCAGGTAAATTGTTCTCGAAAGCTTGTTAATTTTTACTTGGTTCAATCCTACTAATTTTCGAGTAGCATCCACCACGCTATCTGGCGGAAATTCCTTCTTTTTCCTGGCCTTTCTCCAAACTAAACTCAGTGGTCCAATACTAATATCATAGGCGCCATGGCTCTTAATATAGGCCTCCTGAGACAATAGTACCAGGTTATACATGGCTGGAGTCATTTGAATAGGGCTTAAACCTGCATTAGCATTGATTTTACTTACTTCACTGGTACTATCATAGTCGCTAAAAATTTGACTTAAGGAGTCTATTAAATTAAAACAATCCTGGGCAATACCTCTGGCTTTTAAGGAGTCTGTTGCAACAAAAATTAAGTTAAATGGAGAACCCATTTTAGTTTCGGTAAACGTGAATTTCTTTTTTTGAGCACTTAAGGGAAGTGTAAAAAATACAAAAAGGGTAATTATGCAAACGAATGGCTTCAAACTTGGTCTTATTAATACTAATGCCTAAATTTAAGTTATAAAAAATATAAAAACCATGGAACGTAGAAATTTTTTAAAACAAAATGTTTTAGTTGGCGGATCACTTTTAGCAGGCAGTAGTTTATTGGCTCAAAATACAAAAGCAAATGCTTTAATAGATTCAACCCCTTATAAATTACATTATGGTATTCATGATGGCATGTTTGAAAATATGGCTGGTCCAAATTTTATTGATCAAATAAAATATGCACACAGTATTGGATTCACGGCCATTGAAGACAATGGCATGATGGGTAGAACCCCCGAAATGCAACAAAAAATTGGTGACACCCTTGCTGCTTTAGGAATGCATATGGGTGTTTTTGTGTTGAACTTTTCTAATAATGATAAAATAAATTTAACCACTGGTTCACAAGAATGGAAAGACAAATTTGTTGCTTCTTGTAATGAAGCGGTGGAAGTGGCTAAAAGAACCAATGCTAAATGGATAACTGTGGTACCTGGAAATTTTGAAAGAAGTTTACCTATAGATATTCAAACAGGTAATGTAATTGAAAGTTTAAGACCCGGAGCAGATGTTTTGGC
>CANFOM010000022.1 GCA_947448725.1 Bacteroidota bacterium | reverse complement strand
CACTAAAGACTTAAAAGCCTTTGCAGGAGCATAAAAATTAACCTCCTGAGCACCCCCGTAAATTACACCCAGCACGTTTTCTTGAGAGCGAAGCTGGCGGGCGGCTTTTTTGCCATTTTCGGTCCTCAAGTGGCCTTCGATTGTAATTGTTTTCATTGCTGATTTTTTTTATTTTCTTGATAAATAATTTGGACGGCGAAGGTATGAAATAATAAAGGAGAAACCAAAGTCTCTCCTTACTATTTCGTTTTATTTGATAACTAATTGATAATTAGCCTCTTGCCTTTAATTGGGAGTGCACAAATAAGCTGGTAATACTCTTATTTTCGTAGGCATTTCTGATGGCTATGGCAAACAAATCTGCCACCGTTAACACCTGTATTTTTTTAGAAGGTTGCTTTAAGGGGATCGTATCACAAACCACCAATTCCTCTAAAACACTGTTCTCTATATTTTCATAGGCCTTCCCACTTAAAACAGGATGTGTAATCATGGCACGTACCGTTTTAGCTCCCTTTTCCTTCAATAAGGCGGCTGCTTTGACCAAGGTTCCACCTGTATCACAAATATCGTCTACGATAACGATGTCTTTACCCGTAACATCCCCTATTACCACCATACTAGCTATTTCATTGGCACGCTTACGGTGTTTGTCACATATCACCATTTCGGCATTAAAGTAATTGGCCACTTCTCTTACGCGATTGGTGCTTCCTACATCCGGTGCAGCAAAGGCTAAATTTTCTAACTTTAATTGTTGAATATAAGGAATGAATATAGCCGAGCTATCTAAGTGATCCACCGGTACATCAAAAAATCCTTGAATTTGTGCAGCATGCAAATCCATAGTAATAACACGATGCGCCCCTGCCGCCTCTAATAAAGTTGCAATTAATTTTGCTCCTATTGCAACTCTTGGTTTATCTTTTCTATCCTGTCTTGCAAAACCATAATAAGGAACCACAGCAATAATCTTATACGCACTTGCTCTTTTGGCTGCATCAATCATCATTAATAATTCCATCAAATTTTCAGAGGGTGCATAAGTGCTTTGAACTAAAAAAACATAATCACCTCTTATACTTTCTAAAAAAATAGGCTGGAATTCTCCATCACTAAATTTTTGAATATTAATTTTTCCAATAGGTGCCCCAAAGCGTTGTGCAATTTTTTCCGCCAAGGCTTGTGAGCCAGTTCCAGCGAATATTTTTACTGAAGGATTCATGTAGTTTAGGATATGCGTCAAAGTTATAAATATCGTTTCCAAAACGTAAATAATAATAGCCCTACTTTTCAACATCTCGTTAACTTATACACATATTAGATGTCTTTACTCGGTATTTATACGGTCTTTCTCGTTTTTTGATTTAACTAGATTTGTCGCTATGGAAAATGTAAACAAAATTAAATCCTGGGCCCTCCAAGACCAGCCCGTGCATAAGCTTTACACCAAAGGGGCCAAATACTTAAGCGATGTAGAGCTTTTGGCCATTTTATTGCAACATGGCACCATACACCTAAACGCCATTGAATTGGCCAGGGCTTTGCTTGGTGCGACTCAAAACAACTTGCAAAAATTTTCTAAACTCAATGTAATCGACCTATTGGCCTTAAAAATAAAAGGGATTGGAAAAGTAAAAGCTATCAGAATACTTGCAGCTATCGAACTAGGTTCCAGAAGAATTCACAATACCCTCCCCCCTAAAAATATTCATCAAAGTGGCGACGTAGCACAACATCTTAAATATCTATTGCAATTTGAAAACAGAGAAATTTTTATGGTGCTTTTATTAAATCAAGCCAATAAAATTATTCACGAAGCCATTTTAAGCGAAGGCGGTATTACAGGCACTATTGCCGACCCTCGGCTCATTTTTAAATTGGCGCTAAGCCACGAAGCTACTGGGTTTATTATTTGTCACAATCATCCAAGTGGTCAATTAAAACCCAGCCAAATGGACAATATTTTAACAGAGAAAATAAAAAAAGGAGCGGAATATTTTGATATAAAATTAATAGACCATATTATAGTTAGCCTCGAAGGGTACTATAGTTATGCCGAACAAAACGCCCATTGGTAAAATGACACTTGTAAAAACTATGCTTGCGCTGTTGGACCTCCAAAATTCATTGGAATTTCTACCGGCAACATGTCTGCAATTAGTCCATTAGCTTCTTCGTAGCGCTCTACATTTTCTACCAATGCCTTCATAAATCTTTTAGCATGCATGGGAGTTAAAATAACCCTGCTTTTTACCTTGCTCTTGGGCGTACCAGGCATTACGTTAACAAAATCAACTACAAATTCGGCATTGCTATGGGTAATGATGGCCAAATTAGCGTAAGCGCCTTCGGCTATTTCTTCACTTATTTCGATGTTTAAGGGTTGGTTCGGGTTTTGTTCCATACTTATTATTAAGGCCCCAAAGATACAGGGGATGGAATGTTAAAAAAAAATTACAGCACTGCAATTCAAAGAAACTAAATTTGCTTCATGTTAATACTAGATGGTAAAATAGCCTCCGCCGCTGTAAAAGCGACCCTTTTGGAGCAAACACAGGCCCTTAAAGCCGCCGGTAAAAGAACTCCTCATTTAGCCGCCATTTTGGTGGGCTCCAATGGTGCTAGCGAAACTTATGTAGCTAGTAAAGTAAAAAACTGCGAAGAAACTGGTTTCGGTTCTTCTTTGTATCGATTTGATACAGAAGTGGAGGAAGTTGTTTTGTTAGCTAAAATTGCCGAGCTCAATCAAGATCCTAACTGCGATGGCATTTTAGTGCAATTGCCATTGCCTAAACATATTAAAGAGTCTAAAGTTATTGAAGCCATTAATCCTGCTAAAGATGTAGATGGTTTTCACCCAGTAAATGTGGGCCGCTTGGTGCAAGGTTTAAATACTTTTATTCCTGCTACCCCTTATGGAATTATTTTAATGCTGGAACATTTTAATATTGAAACCAAAGGAAAAAATGCAGTGGTGATAGGTCGTAGTAATATTGTGGGAAGACCCATGAGTATTTTATTAAGTAGCAATATTGCTCAAGGAAATTGCACCGTAACCATTTGCCATAGTCATACCAAAAATTTAAAAGAAGTTTGTTTAGGTGCCGATATTATTGTGGCTGCATTAGGGGTGCCTAATTTTTTAACAGGCGAAATGATTAAACCTGGTGCCGTTATTATTGATGTGGGTATTACCAGAGTTGAAGATGCTACTGCTAAAAAAGGCTTTAGAATTAAAGGCGATGTAAATTATGAAGAAGCTTGTGCAAAAGCATCTGCCATTACGCCTGTCCCTGGTGGCGTTGGCTTAATGACCATTGCAGGTTTATTAAAAAACACCATGAAAGCTTACCAAGGACTTTAATTTCAATAAAAATATTATTATAACTTTTTAGCTTGAACACAATTACTCAATATCCTGTGATGGAAATGTTTTATTCTTTGCAAGGCGAAGGATACCACCAAGGCAAAGCGGCTTATTTTATTCGCTTAGCCGGATGTGATGTGGGTTGCGTTTGGTGCGATGTAAAAGATAGCTGGGATGCAAGTAAACATCCTGTTTTATCAATTGATGAAATAGTTTCTAGTGCTGCTGCACATCCTGCACGTTTAGCTATTGTTACTGGAGGTGAACCTTTACTTTATAATTTAGATGCCTTAACCACTGCTTTAAAAAAAGCTGGATTTAAAGTAAATATTGAAACCTCAGGATCTAGTCCTTTGTCTGGAAAATGGGATTGGATATGCTTCTCTCCTAAAAAATTTAAAGCACCGCTTGCCGAATGTATTCTTGCAGCATCGGAACTAAAAGTAGTTATTTTTAATACCCACGATTTTGAATGGGCCGAAACCTACGCCCAACAAGTAGCTCCAACTTGCAAATTATACTTACAACCCGAATGGGATAAAGCCAATCAAATTACACCCTTGGTAATTGATTATATTAAAGCGCACCCTCAATGGGAATTAAGTGCTCAGTTGCACAAGTACATTCAAGTTCCCTAATTTGTATATTTACAAACCACTGTAGTGCTGCCATGAAAAACAAATTCATTTTATTTGCATTTTATTTTGCTATGACTTGTTTAGTTGGCAATCAATTGCTGGCCCAGGATTCTGCTATCATTAAAAATAAAAAATCTAGCACTAGCTCTAAAAATGCATCGGCTGCAGAAAAATTATACGACAAGGCCATTATTGAATTAGATAATAAATCATTTGATAAAGGTATTGAATTGCTTGAAAGCGCTATTCAAAAAGATCCAGAATTAATAGATGCATCTTTGACTTTATTTCAAGCCTATTTAACTACCAAACAATTCCAAAAAGCCATTTTAATTTTTGAAAAAATTAAATCAGTCGAACCCAATGCTGCTATTCCTTTTATTGTTAAGTATGCTACTGCTTTTGTTAGTATGGGTAATTATGCAAAAGCTTTTTCTATTTTACAACCCTTAATCGCCACCAATCAATTGCCCGCTTATTTAAAAAACAAGGGTATTGATTTACTTAAAATTTGTCAGTTTGCTATTTCCAATCCCATTCAAAAAGATATAATAGTGAGCAATGTGGGTGATAGCATCAACTCCGATGCTGCGGAGTACTTTCCAAGTGTTACGGTACAAGACAGTTTGTTTTTATTTATGCGTCGTTCAAATTTAACTAGAGAAGATTTTTATTATAGCATACTTACCAAAAAGGGTTTTTCTGAAGCAAAACTTTTAGCTGATAATTTAAATGATGCTGATAAAAAAGGGAGCATGAGTCTTACGCAAGATTTAAACACCTTATACTTTGCTGCAGACTATGGCCCCAAAGGATATGGCCGCTATGATATTTATAAAGTTACTAAAACAAAAAAAGGTTGGTCCGAACCTAAAAATTTAGGACGCAGTATTAATACAGATTATTGGGACAGCGCCCCTAGCATTGCCCCCGATGGACAAGCACTTTATTTTTGCAGCAATCGTCCTGGAGGTTATGGTGGTATTGATATTTATGTGGCCTATCGAAATGAAAAAGGCTATTGGAGTGAGGCCGTTAACATGGGTCCTACCATTAATACTGCAGAAGATGAACAAAGTCCTTTTATTCACGCAGATAATAGAAGTTTATATTTTTCATCCAATGGTTGGCCTGGATTTGGAGGAGCCGACTTATTTGTTTCCAGAAAAAAATTAGATGGTACATGGTCTACCCCCATGAATTTAGGCTACCCAATTAACACTTACGAAAACGAGGGTAGTATTGCCGTGGCAAGCAATGGCATGGATGCCTACATGGCCAGTGACAGAATAGATAGTAAGGGCGGGTTGGATATTTATAAAGCTATACTCGCACCCGCTACCAGAGCCAACAAAACTTTTTATTTAAAGGGCTATATAGCAGATGCTGTTACAAAAAATTCTATTGCTGGTGACGTAGTTTTAGTAAACCCAATGGATGATAGTAGTACGATGCAAATTAAAGTAGACAGCAATGGTTATTTTGTTTTAGGACTTCCTTATTTTGACAGCTTAGGCATTCGAGTAAATAGTCCCAATCATATTTTTGCTAGTACTTTTATTTCAGAAGATAGTTTGCAATATTTATCAGGCACCACCTTCCAATTTTATTTAGCGCCCATTCCCGTTTATGGAAAATCTTTTTCTCAAAATTTCAACAATGTATTTTTTGATTTAAATTCTGCGAAGCTTAAAAAGAAATCAAGGGTAGAATTGGATGCATTAGTCACTTATTTAGAATCTGCACCAACGGCTTTAGTACTTATCGAAGGTCATACCGATTCCAAAGGGGACAGTGTTCAAAATAAAAACATGTCAGATAAAAGATCCGAATCTATTGCACGTTATTTAATTAGTAAAAAAATTGCGCCTAATAGAGTAAGTAATATTGGTCGCGGCTCCAAATTCCCCATCGCCGACAATGCCACAGAAGAAGGCCGGGCAAAAAATAGACGAAGCAGCTTTGTTATTAGCTTTCCAAAGCCCAAAGAACCCTCAAAATAAAGTATTAATACTTGTTTTTCATGTAGGTTAAACATAGATGTTTGCTGCATGTTGGACGAAATAATTTATACTATCGCTTTAAGTATCCTACCCGGTTTGAATGATATGGAGAAAAAAAGCATTCTTGAGTTTTATGGATCTGCTGTTGCTGTTTTTAAAGAACATCAAAAACAAGATGCAGGTTTTACAGCATTGAATCTAGTTCATAAAAATATTTTAATTGCTGCCTGGCCTTTGAAAGAAGCAGAAGCGGAATACAATTTTATCAAGAAGCATCAAATTAAATGCTTATCCGTTTTAGATCCCAGCTACCCCAATAGATTGGTTCAATGCAAAGACGCTCCTTTACTATTGTATGTAAAAGGTTCTGACCAATTTAATTTACCTCAATTGATCAGCATCGTTGGCACCCGTCAACCTACCATTCAAGTAAATAAAATAGTACAAGAATTAATAGAAGGGCTGGCTCATTTAAATATGGGTGTGATTAGTGGAATGGCATTAGGCGTTGATGGCATTGCACATCAAAATGCATTGAAAATGAAACTACCCACCTGGGGTGTTTTAGCACATGGATTAGATCAAATTTATCCCAATCAACATCGACGATTGGCTATCGAGATGCTTCATCAAGGTGGATTAATTACTGAATGTAAAAAAGGTACCATTCCACTTCCTTACTTTTTTCCAAAAAGAAACCGAATAGTGGCGGGCATGTCTGATGCCACCATTGTTATTGAAACTGCAATTAAAGGGGGAAGTATGATTACAGCCAACTTAGCTTTTGGTTATGACCGAGAGGTATTTGCTGTCCCAGGAAAAATATACGATGCTAAAAGTAAAGGCTGTTTGCATCTTATTAAATACAATAAAGCGCAACTATACCACGATCCTCTTCATTTGCTTGAAAATATGAACTGGCCCATCCCAGACCTTCCATCGGTAGAAAAACAATTAAAATTGATACTCGACCCCGAGCTACAAAGGGTCTTATTACTTATCGAAATGCAAGGGCCTATTCATCGGGATGAATTAGCTAACCACTTAAAAATCAATGCTAGTTTGCTTTCTGGCTACCTGCTTACCCTCGAAATGCAGGGGCTTATTCACTTACTGGCTGGAAACCAATACAGTAAGCGCTAAAAAAAGGATTTTGCCTAAATAATCGAAGGCCCTATCTTTGCCTATGGCAACAAGAAATACTACCAACCAGTCCCGCATTTTTGGTCAAGGCTTAACTTTTGATGACGTATTGTTAATGCCCGCTTATTCCGAAATACTTCCTTCCGAAGTAAATATTCACTCGCAGCTTACCAAAAATATCCAATTACACACACCTATTTTGTCCTCGGCAATGGATACCGTTACCGAAGCACAATTAGCAATTGCTTTAGCCCGTGAAGGTGGCATTGGTATTTTACACAAAAACATGAGCATTGAGCGACAAGCCGAACAAGTGCGTAAAGTAAAACGTAGCGAAAGTGGCATGATTGTAGATCCTATAACTTTAGAAGTAACTGCTACTATAGGCGATGCCTTAAAATTAATGAAGGAAAATAAAATTGGAGGAATTCCTATCATTGATAAAACAAATAAATTGGTGGGTATTTTAACCAATCGCGATTTACGTTTCGAAACCGATCGTAAAAGAAAAGTAAGCGAAGTAATGACTAAAGAAAATTTAGTGATTGCCCCAGAAGGAACCGATTTAAGAAAAGCAGAAAAAATTCTTCGTCAATATAAAATTGAAAAACTACCTGTTGTGAATAAACAAGGTAAATTAATTGGATTAATTACCTATCGTGATATTTTACAATTGAGCGCTTTTCCCAATGCAGTAAAAGACAATATTGGTCGTTTATTAGTTGGTGCTGCATTAGGCATTACCAAAGACTTATTAGAACGTGCTGCTGCTTTGCAAAGTGTTGGCGTAGATGTGGTTTCATTAGATAGCGCACATGGTCATAGCAAAGGCGTTATTGAAGCATTAAAATTATTGAAGAAAACTTATAAAAATTTACCTGTGATTGCGGGTAATGTTGCCACTGCTCAAGGTGCTTTGGCCATGGCTAATGCTGGTGCTGATGCAGTGAAAGTAGGTATTGGACCTGGTTCCATTTGCACTACGCGTATTGTTGCGGGTGCAGGTGTTCCTCAATTAACTGCCATTATGGAAGCTGCAAAAGCTTTGAAAGGAAAAAATATTCCAATTATCGCCGATGGCGGTATTCGTTATACGGGTGATATGGTTAAAGCATTGGCAGCTGGCGCCAATTGCGTAATGATGGGTAGCGTTTTTGCTGGTACCGAAGAAAGCCCTGGTGAAACTATTATATATGAAGGTCGTAAGTTCAAAGGCTATCGTGGCATGGGAAGTATAGGTGCAATGAGTCAAGGTAGTGGTGATAGATATTTTCAAGAAAACGAATCTGATTCAAAAAAATATGTACCAGAAGGAATTGAAGGACGCGTAGCTTACAAAGGAAATTTACATGAAATAGTTTACCAATACATTGGCGGATTAAAAGCTGGTATGGGTTATTGCGGTGCTAAAACAGTGAAAGATTTACAAAAAGCAACTTTTGTACAAATTACCAACGCCGGCATGAGAGAAAGTCACACCCATGACGTGGAAGTGACTAGAGAAGCGCCTAACTATAGCAAGAAATAATTAACCCTTTATACCCTGGGCCTTGAAAAAATTTATTTTTTTCTTTTTAATTTATGCTTTTACGGCATTGCATGCGCTTGCCCAAGATAGTATCCCAACCACTGCTAAATTACAAGTAAGTATTTTAACCTGCGCTGCTGGCGAAGATATTTATACCGTTTGGGGACACACTGCAGTGAGAGTGGTGGATAGTATTAATCATACCGATATTGTTTTTAATTACGGCACTTTTGATTTTAACGAACCTAATTTTTTAGCCAAATTTGTAAAAGGCAGTTTATTGTATTTTGTCTCTGCCAATAACTACAATGATTTTATAGCAGAATATAAATTTGAGCAAAGAGAAGTGCTGGAGCAAGTACTAAAGCTATCTACTGCTGAAAAAGTAAAATGGTACCAGGCTTTAAAAATAAATATGATCGATAGCAATCGTTATTACTTATACAATTTCATTGCCGATAATTGCACCACACGTATTAAAGATGGCTTGTTTAAAAATTCAGCCTTCCAGCCAGTGGGTATTAATGTGCCTTCTTTTAGATCCGAAGTTGTCAAAGCCCCTTACCAACAAGGATTGCCTTGGATTGGCTTAGGCATAGATTTATTATTAGGCGCCTACTCCGATCAAAAACCAACCGATTTTCAAGCCGCTTTCCTACCCAAATTATTCCACCAACAAATTGCCAATACAAGACGCTTGGTAGCTACCAACAATGTCCTTGTAGCTACTAATCAAACCAACTCCGCTGCCTCTACACCGTTTTATACTTTACTTATATTATTACTAATCTACTTGTTCGCATCCAAATGGAACAGTTTAGCGCTGCAAAAACTGGCTAAAACTTTAGATGTACTATTTCTTTTACTATTTAGTATTGGTGGTGCTTTAGTGGTATACATGAGCTTAGCTTCAAAACACACGGCTTGTTACGAAAATTACAACCTAATGTGGTTGCACCCTTTGTATTTAATTGCTTTACTATTTTACTTTATTCGCAATAAAGTTATTGGTAAAATAGGCATGGTGTTTTTTGCAGCAGTGGTGGCATTAATACTTACCAGCTATTGGCTTCCACAACATTTTTCAAAAGAAGTATGGGTATTAATAGGTATAGCACTTTTATTAAACTATCGACTCATTGAAAAAGGTCGATTCAACCCATTATTTAAAAAAGACTAAAAAAAATACGATGTCAAAAATTATATTAATTACTGGGGCTAGTTCAGGCTTTGGAAAAGCGATTGCCGAAAAATTTGCAGCAGGTGGATGGAACTTAATTATAACCGCTCGCAGAAAAGAAAAATTAGAAGCCGTTGCCAAGGCGATTGAAACTAAATATGGTGTAAAAACTTTAAGTTTAGTTTTTGATGTTCAAAACAAAGAAGCTGTTTTTCAACAATTAGGCAACTTGCCTGCTGCATGGCAAGCCATTGATATTTTGGTAAACAATGCTGGTCTTGCTTTAGGTAGAGATAGCTTCGAAAACGCCAATATAGAAGATTGGGAAACAATGATTGACACCAATGTAAAAGGCTTATTGTACTGTTCTAAAGCAGTACTTCCTCATTTAATAAAACAGCAAGGTCATATCATCAATATTGGTAGCACCGCTGGCAAAGAGGTTTATAAAGATGGTAATGTTTACTGCGCTTCTAAACATGCAGTGGATGCTATTACCAAAGCACAAAGAATTGATTTATTGCAGTATAAAATAAAAGTTACTTCTATACATCCTGGCGCTGTAGAAACAGATTTCTCCTTAGTACGTTTTAAAGGAGATGCTGCCAAAGCAAAAGCGGTGTACAATGGATACGAACCCTTAAAAGCCGAAGATATTGCAGATACCGCTTGGTATGTAGCCAATGTACCTAAACATGTTTGTATTAACGATGTAGTAATGACCTGTGTGGCACAAGCAAATTCGATGTACTTGCACAAAGACGCTTAGTATAAATTATCCAAAATCAATTTCGGTGTTGTCTCCAATATTTAAAGTGCGGCTTAACCCTTTAACGGCTGCATCACTTCCAATTAATGAATTATCTAAAACTACTTCGTCGAGGGTGGTATAAGAACCTATAATACTTTCTTTGACCACCGAACTTTTAATAGTAGTGTTATTGCCAATAGTTACATGTGGCCCAATGATTGAATTTTCAATTACACAACCTTCTGCAATACTAACGGGTGCAATGATAATGCTATTGGGATAAGTTTCTGGCTTTACTGCCAAACCACCCGTTTTTTTAAGCAATACCGCATTGGCTTCTAATAAGTTTTCTTTTTTACCACAATCGTACCAATGTTTTACTTTAAATGTTTTAAAAGCGACCCCCTTTTTAATCATACAATCCAAGGCATCCGTTAAATTGTATTCGCCATTGGATTTAATGTCTTCGGTAAATAGCTGTTGAAAGCATTCAAATAAAATTTTCGACTCCTTTATTTTATACAATCCTACGAGTGCATTATTGCTTTTGGGTATAGATGGTTTTTCTACCGCATGCTCAACTTCTCCTTCTTCATTTATTTCAACCACCCCAAACTGTCTTGGATCATCTACCTTTTTGATACCCAACATACTAAAGGGACTTTCCATCACTTCTTTAATATCAAATTCACAAATCGTATCTCCTAAGGCTATAAACACTTCATCATCACCAATAATATTTCTAGCCAATTCTATCGCATGAGCTGTTCCATTTCGTTCATTCTGATACACAAAATGGGTGGTTAAATTGGGGTAAGTGGTTTGTACATAATCCTGAATTTTATCGCCTAAATAACCTACTATAAAAATAAACTCGGTAATACCTACTTCCCTTAACTGATCTACGATAAAACTAAGGATAGTTTTACCAGCCATCGGTATCAATGCCTTGGGCTGTGTATAGGTATGAGGGCGAAGTTTTGCACCTGCTCCCGCAACTGGAATAATAGCCTTCATTGTGTAATTTTTAGGGGGAGATAAAAGTAGCAAATAACTGTTAGTAATGATGCAATTTGAAGCCAGAAATAGTCAAATTCAACAAAAGGCATTGGAAATGTGGATATTAGGCGCCTAACTGTTGAAAGAAAGCTTTGCAGAGGCTTTATAAAGATTTATTTTTGCAAAAACAGTACAATAAAATATAGCACCATGCAAAGAGATACCCTTGTATTTGACATCATCCGCGAAGAATTATTACGCCAAAGAAGAGGCATTGAATTAATTGCTTCTGAAAATTTTACCAGCTTACAAGTAATGCAAGCAATGGGAGGAGTAATGACCAATAAATATGCCGAAGGTTATCCAGGTCGTAGGTATTATGGTGGTTGTGAAATTGTAGATAAAACAGAAACCTTAGCCATTGATCGTTTAAAAGAAGTATTTGGAATTGAATATGCGAATGTGCAACCACATAGTGGTGCACAAGCAAACGCTGCTTTGATGCTAGCTATTTTACATCCTGGTGATGCCATCTTAGGTTTGGACCTAAGTATGGGCGGTCACTTAACACACGGAAGTGCCGTAAATTTTTCTGGCAAAACTTATAATCCACATTTTTATGGCGTAGTTAAAGAAACTGGATTAATTGATTATGATATGTTAGAAAGTCAAGCTAGAACACATAAACCTAAATTAATTATTTGTGGCGCAAGTGCTTATAGTCGTGATATTGATTACGCGCGCATTCGTAAAGTAGCCGACGAAATAGGTGCTTTTGTTATGGCCGATATTGCTCACCCAGCAGGTTTAATTGCAAAAGGTTTATTAAGTTCTCCATTTAATCATTGTCATTTTGTTACTTCTACTACTCATAAAACTTTACGTGGTCCTCGTGGTGGAGTGATTATGATGGCGAAAGATGGGGAAAATACTTTAGGATTAAAAGATGTAAAAGGCAATTTAAGATTATGGTCTAATGTAATTGATATGGCCGTATTCCCAGGAACTCAAGGTGGACCATTAGAACATGTGATTGCCGCTAAAGCCATTGCCTTTGGTGAAATTTTATCGGATGAGTTTACTGTGTATGCGAAACAAGTTCAAAAAAATGCACAAGCTATGGCGGCCGCCTTTGTCGCAAAAGGATATGAAATCATAAGTGGCGGAACAGACAACCATTTAATGTTAATCGATTTACGCAATAAAAATATCAGTGGTAAAAAAGCAGAACAAGTTTTAGGACATGCCGATATAACTGCAAATAAAAACATGGTGCCTTACGATGATAAATCGGCTTTTGTTACTTCTGGTATTCGTTTTGGTGTTGCCGCTATTACTACTCGTGGTATGAACGAGGGTCATATTCCTTTTGTAGTAGAAGCAATAGACAAAGCCTTAATGAATGCAGACAATGAAACTATTTTAGCTGATACTAAAAAAGAGGTGAATAAGTTTATGGATCAATTTGTGTTGTATCCTGAGCTTGGATAAATTATTAACTGAATAAATCATGAGTTTAATCAGTTAATAAAACTGAATAGCGCTCAAATAAAAAAACCTCCCTTTATCTGGAGGTTTTTTTATTTTAAATAGTTTAACTTTATACCATGATACAAAGAATTCAAACCATTTGGCTTTTATTAGCAAGCGCTGCAGCATTTTCTGTTTTGCGTTTCCCTTTTTATTATACGCCTGTTCCCTTTGCATTGGAGATCAATGGCAGTGCTCAATACAGCACCCTCATCTCCTTGGCTTTTAGTGCTTGTTTATCGTTTATCACCATCTTTTTATATGGCAATCGAATGTTGCAATTAAAAGTAGTGCTTGTTAATTTTTTATTGTCTGTACTCATTGGCTACTTCATTTATAAAGTAGTTATAGCCAATCCAGGCGGTGGCTTTACCTTACCCTCACTCGCTTTGTTTATTATACCCATTCTACAAATAATGGCCGTTGTCAATATTTACAAAGACGATCGAAAAGTTAGAAGCGCTGATAGATTAAGATAAATATTTTCCTGTTTGAGAGGCTTTACACTTGGCCAAACCCTTGGGTACACCAGCATAAACCACAGTTCCACCACCTTCTCCAGCCTCGGGGCCCATGTCTATCACCCAGTCGGCTACTTTAATGACATCGGTATTGTGTTCGACCACTATTAAGGAATGGCCTTGTTCAATCAAAGCATTAAATGCTTTTAATAATTTATGGATATCGTGAAAATGTAATCCGGTGGTGGGTTCATCAAAAATGAATAACATTTTATTACTTGCTTTGCCCTTGCCTAAAAAGCTAGCCAACTTTACTCTTTGCGCTTCGCCTCCACTTAAGGTGCTACTGCTCTGTCCCAACTTTACATAACCCAAGCCCACTTCCTGCAATGGGCTAATAGCCAGTACTATATTTTTTTCATCTGCAAAAAATGTAATCGCTTCCTCTACACTCATCTCTAATACTTCATAAATATTTTTCCCTTTGTACTGCACTTCTAAAACCGCTTCCTTAAATCTTTTTCCTCCACAATCCTCACAGGTTAAATGCACATCGGCCAAAAATTGCATCTCTACCAATTGTTCTCCCTCGCCTTTACAGGTATCACATCTACCTCCATCTACATTGAAGGAGAAATGTTTGGGCAAAAACCCTCTAATTTTAGATAGCGCTTGTTTGGAATACAAATCTCTTATGGCATCATATGCTTTGATATACGTAACAGGATTACTGCGAGATGATTTTCCAATTGGATTTTGATCTACCATTTCTATTTGATCTATCAAATGCAAATCACCACTTAAACCATTATAGCCTCCAACTATTTCTGTAGGAAGTGCTTTGGCTTTTAATAAAGCATTGTACAATACTTGTTTTACCAAAGTAGTTTTTCCACTTCCACTTACACCACTCACTACACATAAACTATGCAAGGGAAATTGAATATCAATGCTTTTTAAATTGTGTAAATACGCCCCTTCTAATTTTATAAAGTGTTTTGATATTCTTGTTTTTTCTGGAATGGGTATACTCATAGCACCGCTTAAATACTTTCCTGTTAAACTGTCTTTATCTTTTATAAGCGCAGCCGCATTGCCTACCGCTACTACTTCTCCGCCCTGGTGCGCTGCTAAAGGGCCCATGTCAATGATATGATCGGCATGTCGCATAATTTGCTCATCGTGTTCTACCACCACTACAGTATTGCCTAAGTCTCTTAGGTTTTGTAATACTTTAATGAGTCTTTCTGTATCCCTTGAATGTAGACCAATACTTGGCTCATCTAAAATATATAAGGAGTTGGTTAAATTACTTCCCAAGCATCTTGTTAATTGTATTCTCTGACTTTCGCCTCCACTTAAACTATTCGCCAAACGAGATAAAGTTAAATACCCCAAGCCCACATCCATTAAAGTTTGTATACGCTGTTCTAATTCTATCAATAATCTTTTTGCTATTTGCTTATCATGTGCTGTTAACTTTAACTCCGTAAACCAAACCTGTAAATCTTTTACGGGCATCGCACACAATTCTCCAATATGCTTGCCTGCAATTTTTACATACAGAGCTTCCTTGCGCACGCGGTACCCTTCACAATCGGGACAATTGGTTCTACCACGATACCTGCTTAACATTACTCTAAATTGCACTTTATACAAATGAGCTTTTACATCTTCAAAAAAAGCATCTATCCCCAATGCCTTGCCCACTCCCTTCCACAGCTGCGTTACTTGCGTCTTTGTTAATTTATTAATGGGTTGATGTATCGGGAATCCTGCTTTGCCTGCTTCTTTTACAAACTGATCCTTCCACCAAACTAATTTCTCTCCTTTCCAGGGCGCTACCCCTCCATCATACACCGATAAATTGGTATTGGGTATCACTAAATTTTCATCAATACCTAATACCTGACTATACCCTTCACAAGTTGGACAAGCCCCATAAGGATTGTTGAAAGAAAATAAATTAGGACTTGGTTCATCAAATTCAATGCCATCCAAAGTGAACTTATTATTGAAAGTTTTTAATACTGTTTCATTTTGTTCCACCCATAACATGCCTTCTCCTTCATAAAATGCAGTACCAATGGAATCACTTATTCGGTGAATATCATCTTCATCAAATGCTTTTACCACTACCCTATCAATTAAAACATAAACCTCCTGCGCTTTAATGATTTTAGTGATTTCGGTCTTGGTCATAGCGAGGGCATCTTCAATTCTTAAAATACTGGATGCAGCTGCTTTGGTCTTATTTGATTCAGCCCCAGCCCTTAAATAAATTCTAGCAAAACCTTTTTGTAATAATATATTTAACTCTTCTTGTATATCTCTTTTAGCTTGCTGTTTAAAGGGAACTATTAGAACCATTTTATCACCCGCCTTTCCTTTTTGGATAAACTCCAACACATCCTGCACATCTTGCTTTTTTACTTCCTGTCCACTTATGGGCGAGATGGTTTTTCCTACTCTGGCATAAAATACACGCAGGTAATCATAAATTTCGGTCATGCTACCCACTGTACTGCGCGGTGTTCGAGTGACTACTTTTTGTTCAATAGCGATGGCCGGGCACAAGCCCTTAATATAATCTACATCTGGCTTTCCCATTCGGGACATAAACTGCCTTGCATAAGAAGATAAGCTCTCCGCATAGCGCCTTTGCCCCTCGGCAAATAAGGTATCAATGGTTAAGGATGATTTACCACTGCCAGATACGCCAGTAACCACTATAAATTGATTGCGCGGAAAAGCAACCGTTACATTTTTTAAATTATGCACCCTTGCCCCTACTACCTGGATGTCATTATTTTCAATTTTCCCCGTCTTCTCTTTTTTACTGCTGGCCATATAGCAAAATAACAAATTCCCTGCCATTTAGTTGAAGGAATTTGTACCCGCTGTTTTCACTTAAAATGTGGATAGCTTTTAAAATAATTTCTTGTTTTCCACAAATGGAATTTCAACCCCTATAGCTAGTAATTTGTATCCACTAACCCATCGAAATCTACCCTAAAAGCAAAATGAACAAAGAAATTCAACTCTCCGACAACGAACTTATTCAGTCCTTTCAAGACGGCAATTCCAGAGCTTTTGACGCCTTATTAGAACGCCACCAAAACAGAATTTACAATGCCATCTTTTTCATGGTAAAAGACAGCTATTTGGCCGAAGACCTTTTTCAAGAAATTCTAATTAAAGTAATTGACAACCTTACACAAAAAAAATATTCCGAGGAAGGTAAATTTCTGCCTTGGGCCTTACGCATAGCCCACAATTTTGTAGTGGACCACTTTAGAAAAGTAAAACGCACGCCCACTATTAAAACCAGCGATGACCAAGATTTATTTGAAATTATCAAACACTCCGATCATCCTGCCGATTATAAAATGACGCGCTCTCAAACGCATAAGAATATTCAAGAATTAGTGGATCTTTTACCTGAGGAACAAAGAGAAATTATTGTGTTAAGACATTACGCCAACCTTAGCTTTAAAGAAATTGCTCAAATGACCAACTGCAGCATCAATACTGCCCTGGGTAGAATGCGCTATGGCTTAATTAACTTAAGGAAGATGATGACCGAGCGTGGCATGAGCCTGTAGGTTTTTTAATTCTTTATGTTCGTCTTTATTTATTCTTGTTAGCACTACACTGCAACCATTGTAAATATTCTTTTGCATCGGGCGTATAACCCACTGGATTCGAAAGTATTTTTTGTGCAGGACTCATCACCACATACAAAGGCTGTGTTACCTGATTAAAATTTTCTGCTTGAAAGGTTGCCCACAAATCACCGATGCTACTAATATCTTTGGACTGACCTTGTGCATTGGTATAAGTAAATCGCTTGTCCACGGGCAATAAGGCCTTATCATCTACGTATAAGGATACTAAAATAAAATTATTTTGTATTTCGGCCGTCACTGCTGGATCTGTCCACACATTCTCTTCCATCTTGCGACAATTTACACAGGCCCAACCTGTAAAGTCAATTAGGATGGGTTTATTTTGCTCCTTGGATAACTGCACAGCCTTATTATAATCATTCACTACATTGGCTTGCAGGCCATGGTGATCGCCTATTTTTGTATATAAACTATAATGGGTAGGCGGCGGAAATCCACTTAAAAATTTTAATAAGTACGTATTTTTTGGAACCATACCTATTATTAAAATAATCCCAAACGCGAATGCTAAGCCTGCGCCAATTTTTCTGCCTCCAGAAATTTTTTCACCTTTTACATCATGTGGTAATAATAATTTTCCACTTAAATAAAGTGCTAAACCTAAACTTATAATTGCCCAAATGCCTATAAACACTTCTCTCTTTAATAAACCCCAATGTTCTACCAAATCGGCATTGGATAAAAATTTAAACGCCAAAGCCAACTCTAAAAAGGCCAACACTTTTTTTACAGTATCCAACCAGCCCCCCGACTTAGGCAAGGACTGCAACCATTGAGGAAAAATAGCAAATAAGGTAAATGGCAATGCTAAGGCCACACCAAAGCCAGCCATACCCTCTGTTAATGCCCAAGCGCCTCCTTGTAAGGACCCTACAAGCAATGTACCCAATATTGGACCGGTACATGAAAAAGATACTATGGCTAAAGTAATGGCCATAAAAAAAATGCCACCAAAACTTCCTAATCCACTTTTCGAATCGGCCTTGTTGGCAATACCACTTGGAAGTGTAATTTCAAAAAAACCAAAAAAGGAGATTGAGAAAAATATAAATATGATAAAGAAAATAATATTTAACCAAGGATTGGTAGAGATGCTATTGAAAATTTCTGGTTGCACATTTCCAATCACATGAAAAGGCACACTTGCCAATACATAAATTAAAAAAATACTAGCTCCATACAAGAGACCATTTTTAATACCTTGTTTTTTAGTTTTAGACCTTTTGGTAAAAAAAGAAACGGTTACTGGTATCATTGGAAACACGCAAGGAGTTATGAGTGCAATAAGACCTCCTAAAAATCCTAGAAAAAAAACAGCCCAACCGCTCGACTTTTTTGTATCCTGCGCTACGCCTCCACATGCATCAGCCGGCACTTTGGTATTGGCAGCGGGCAATAAAACTTGAAAGCCTGCCGTTTTTTTACCATTGGCTAAGGCTACCGTTACAGGTATTTCTAATGCCAAAAACTGATCTCCCTTAGCCGCATTAACTACTACGATTGTTTTTAAACTATCCGGCTGAAATCCTTTAATCACCATCGCTTGTTCTAAATCTACAGCATTATTGTATACATTGGCTTGTTTAAATAATACATCCGCTTGCTTAGTAGCTTTTACAGAATAGCTTGGAGCACCAATCAATGAAACTGTTTCTAAACCGGCTTTAAATTCGGGCGCATTTAATCCATCAGGATTGGCAGCATATACATGCCAATCGGATTGTATTTGTAAACTTGCTTTTAAAGTATAAGTACTGTCATTGACCACTACCGCTTTCACGCTGGCTTTTACAGGACTTTGCGCTTGTGCATTTTGAAGAACAAATAGGGTTACAAATGCAACAAATAAAGCGACAATTTTATTCAAAATATTTTATTTAATTAAAAGCTTAATTACTGCAATGCAATTTCAAAAGAAGCTTTGGCTGGAGGTAAACATCTGTCTTCATTACATACACCATATTCTATTTCACCAGCAATTTTAGTTTTGCTTGCCACTTTTAAATTTACCAATTGCGTGAATTGTACTTTATTGCTAAAATAGGCCACATCGGTATTAAAATTTTTATCAAATTTTTTCTCTAAATTCCCAATTTCTTTAGCAGGTCCTTTTATTTGAACCAAAGGATTTACTTTATAAGTTATTTTGGCAGGTATAGGGCCATCCTTAACAAATTGCGAGTATATATGCCATGGGCTTTCTATGGCAGCAGTAATTTGAATCTCGTATTGCTTAGCTGATTTTTTCACCGCTTCAAAAGTCCACTTTACAGGATTAAGCCTTTGTGCATTTGCATTCAAAACAAATGCTATACCACAAAACAAGATGATTATTTTTTTCATATAAACTCTTTTCAATTTCATTATATTATTTTTTCAACCCAAGAATTTCAAAAACTTTTACACCGTCTATATTACTTAATACATCGGAAGTTGCTCGCTCAGGATGTGGCATCATGCCAAACACATTGCGCCCATCATTGCAAATACCTGCGATATCCCAGGTGGAACCGTTAGGATTAGAATTGCCTCCTACTTTTCCAGCCTCATCACAATAACGAAATAATATTTGATTGTTTTTTTCCAAATGGGTTAAAGTAGCTTCATCGGCATAATATCTTCCTTCGCCATGGGCAATTGGAATTTGCAAGGCCTCACTTTTATCGGTTTTAATAAATACATTTTTACAAACAAATTGCTGATTGGCATTTTGTAATAAAGCACCTGGCAACAATCCACTTTCACATAAAATTTGAAAGCCGTTACAAACCCCCAACACTTTCCCACCCTTATTGGCAAATTCTATAACGGATTGCATCATAGGACTAAACTTGGCAATGGCCCCACAACGTAAATAATCACCATAAGAAAAACCGCCTGGAAGCACAATACAATCCTCGGTAGTAAAATGCGACAAATCGCTGTCTTTATGCCATAACATTTCTACAGGATAGCCCAAATCTTTTTCTAATGCATCTTGCATATCTCTATCACAATTAGATCCAGGGAAAACTAAAACACCAAATTTCATAGGTATTAATTTAACTAATTAGGGTATTAAATTGAAGGTCAAAGTTACCAAAACTTGGCTTTATAGATTTGTTAAATTCTTCACCTAACTAAGGTGGTTATACACAATAACCGCCATTGCGGACCAAAATAACAAATTAGGCACCAATAGCCTTTTGGGTGTGCCATAGCCAAAGCTTATAAAACAGGCCAATGGGGTAATTACAATAGCAGAGGCATACAATGCTTGTACCGAAAATAAGATGGGCTGGAATAGGGTTAAAAATAACACCAAAAGCAGGACGCCCCAGTATTTTCTCACCTGTATAATAAACCTAATTTGCTCCTGTTGCCAATAATAAAAACCTGCAAACAATTGCACCACAATCACCAACAAAGCTAAAATTACATTCAATTCAGGTTTCACCAATGGATTTTTCCAGTCCAATTTTGGTAAAAAATGTCTAAAATCCGAAATAGTGCTGGTTAAAAAAACATAAGTGAAAATAAAATAAAAGGGAAGTAGAATGCCCATAATTAATACCAGCCATTCCGCCAGTTTAAAAGGTCTGATAATGATTAACGCAAATAATACCACAGGGATTAAAATAGCAATGGGCTCATAGAGTAAAATAGAAATGCCTAAAATTAATCCAATATTAAATTCTAAAGTTTTGGGTTGATTTTGATCATACAATCTTAATAGTTTTACCAATATCCAAATAACCAAAGAGTTCGCCACCAATCCTGAACTAATCACATCCCAATAAGGAAACAAACCTGTTAAAATAATGTAGGTAAAAGCAGGCAAATAACTTATTTGCTGAAACATCTTAAACTTACTTAACAATATATTTAACCGTATGGCTTGACTTAAAATAATTACTTGAAAAAGCACAACCAGTATTATGGGAGATAATGGCTTGATAGCATGTATCAACAAATAGGCAATTAAACCATCTGATTCATTGGCAATAACCAATGGCGGGTGCATCCAAACATGAAAATGCAAACCCAAACTTAATAATACTAAAAAAATTAAATTAATATCAGACCTATCTTTGAATAAAAAAACCACGCTTAATTATTTAAATTTAATTTTAGCAAACCCTATTTTATTTTTAAATTGATAAGGCAAAATGGCTTCTTGATCTCCTACTTGCTTCAAAGATTTTGGCATCCATTCATAATTTTTCTCATTTAAAACCAGGGCGTTTCCTTTAACCAATTGTCCGCCTTTGGTTAAGGTGTTAATAATTAATTGATGAATTCCCTTTTGTTTTTGATGGTGCACAAAAGTCACCCCCTCCTCATTTTCAATGGTGCCATAACCTATAAACTGATCCACATTAACATCGTTTTGTTTTTTATCAATAGTTTTTACCCATTGTATATTACCTTTTTTATCAAAAGAAATTAAGGCTATCGAATTGGCTTCATAGGTGACACTTGGATATCCAAAGGATGCATAAGGATTCATCCATCTGTTAAACATAAAAGGACTCCCCCATCCAAATCTTGCCCAAGGATAAAAACCAAATGGTCTATTCCAATAATTGAACATAAATGGACTATAAAATGCACCTCCATAATAATAATCCCATCTTGAAAAAGCACTTCTGTTGGAATAAGATTCTGCAGATTCTGCTATGGTAACAAAACTACCATCCGCCTGTGTACTTATCTTATCTAAATAAAATAAATCAAAGGCATCTTTTAAATTTCTTTTACGAGAAACCACTGCCCTTGTTGCATCCGTAAATCGATTGGAATTAGTGAGTACTTCTTTTTTGGCATTGATATCCCATACATAAGAATATAAACCTTCTATATTTCCTTTTTTTGAAGTAGCATAAAATGAATTTAAAATTACTTGACCTGCTTTGTTGTCTATTTTTAATCTAATGTCATCCAACAATAAACTATAATTAACTACAGGGGATTCTATCACTTCATTTCCGGAGGCAGCCAAGTACAATAAGCTAACCGCTGGCGCTTGATTGACCTGCGTTGTATTTCTTAAACAAAATAAATTTCCATTATTATCTAATGCAAAGTCGGATAGATTGCTTTTCTTGTTTATAGAATTCACACTTATTTCCGCTTGATTGGTGGTTTCGAATTTTGTATCTAATACCACTGTTCTTACTTTAATAGCATTGGCACGAGTAGTGTTTACACTAAATAATACCATTTTTTGACGATCGTCACTTTGTAATAAATTAAACACTTTTGTCCTTGATCCTGGTCTTATGCCATTGGCAGTATCAACAATTGTAGGCGTTCCAATTAAACTTCCTTCGCTATTAATGGTTGCTACCGCTGCATAAACAGTGCTATTGTTTTGAAATTGGTAAAAAACAAATACTTTGTCTGAATAAGTTATAAACTCTATTCCATTTAAATTGGTGGTTTTTACAAAAGTCAAATCATTTTGCTTTACTATTTGCATTTGATCATTGTACTGCACTATAGTTGCAACGCCGCCAACATTTTTATAAATCCAATAATGATTGGCTACTTTTCCAAGTACTTCATATTGCATGTCTTCTTTGTCGGTTTTTTCAATACTAGCAATGGTATAGGACTGTGCTAAACAAAATTGCATTCCTAATAAAAGGCAAACCGACATACTTAAAAAATACTTTTTCATTAGTTTCAATTTTATATACAAATTTAATGCTTTAATTACATTGTAACTATTTCAAAACCCATATTAACAGGTGTTTAATAAAATTATTTAAGCCTCTATTAAGTTAGCTCCCTTTTCATTTACCTCTAATAAATAGGCTTGCCCTTGCTTGATGGCTACATTTTCTAAACCATGGCTAATAGGGAAATCAAAGCAAATAGGAATGGCTAAGTCTTTACTATGCGCAGCTATCAATTCATAAGCAGTGGCTCCAAAGTCGGTGGCATTGTCTTTTAAATCGGTAAAGCCGCCTACTAGGATGCCTTTGCAGTTTTCAAAAAATCCTGCATTCTTACACTGTATCATTAACCTGTCTATATTGTAATGATACTCCGATACATCTTCAATAAATATAATTTTTCCTGTACTTTCTAATGCATTTTTTGAACCTATTAAATGTGCGATCATACATAAATTTCCACCTATAATGGGCGCTTTAACCTGCCCAATTTTATTCAAAGAATGGCTGGCTGCCTGATATTGGGTAGCCCTTCCTTCTAAACAGTCTCTTAGCGATTGGATGTATTTTTCACCTGCTTCCCCTTTATTAAAAGCGGCAGCCATTGGCCCATGAATACTCTTACAATTTTGCTTTTGTAGCGCAGCATGTAAAACGGTAATATCACTAAAACCTACCACCCATTTTGGATGGGTATTAAATTTGGAAAAATTAAGTGCACCAATAATTCTACTCATTCCATATCCACCCCTTGCACAGATGATTGCTTTTATATTTTCATCGTCCAGCATGGCCTGCACATCTTGCGTTCTTTCCATATCAGTAGCCGAAAAACAGTCTTTTTTAGACCCCACTGTTTTGCCCAACTGCACTCGATACCCCCATTTTTCAAGGGTTTGGATGCAATTTTGCACTTTTTCGATGGGAATAGAACCTGCTGGACAAACTAGGCCAATAGTGTCTCCCGGTTGGATATTCGGCGGTTGAATCATACCACAATATTAAGTACTTTTGCAGCAATGAACACGCCTAAACGATATTTGATTACCGCAGCCCTGCCTTATGCCAATGGGTTGAAACATATTGGCCACTTAGCAGGCGCTTATTTGCCAGCCGATATTTATGTCCGTTACTTGAAAGCTCAAAAAAGAGATGTGGTTTTTGTTTGTGGTAGCGACGAACACGGAACTGCTATTCCTATTCAGGCCACTAAGGAAGGCACCACAGCACTGGCAATCATCGACAAGTATCATCCAATTATAGAACAAAATTTTAAGGACCTAGGTATTGAATTTGATATTTACCACCGTACCAGCGACCCTTTGCATCACGAAACTGCGGCTGAATTTTTTACCAGCCTAGAAGCCAAAGGTGATTTAGAAACAAATACCACCGAACAATATTTTGACGAAGCCTCTCAAACTTTTTTAGCCGATCGTTATATTAAAGGCACCTGCCCCAATTGTGCGCATAAAGAAGCCTATGGAGATCAATGTGAAAAATGCGGGAAAAGTTTAAGCCCCGAAGAATTAATTAATCCTGTTAGTACTTTAAGCGGTAATACGCCTATTAAAAAAGAAACCACCCATTGGTATTTACCATTAAATAAACATGAAGATTTTTTACGCGAATGGATTTTAAATGATCATGCGAAAGATTGGAGAGCCGCTGTGGTAGGTCAATGTAAAAGTTGGATTGATGGGGGTTTACAACCAAGGGCTGTTACCCGCGATTTGGATTGGGGCGTTAAAGTACCTCTTGCAAGTGGTGCTGGTAAAGTTTTATATGTTTGGTTTGATGCACCCATCGGATATATTAGTGCAACCAAACAATGGGCTTTAAATACCGGGAAAGATTGGACCCCTTATTGGAATGATAATGAAACTAAATTGGTTCATTTTATAGGTAAAGACAATATCGTTTTTCATTGTATCATCTTTCCTATCATGTTAAAATTGCATGGCAATATTTTACCAGAGAATGTGCCTGCCAATGAGTTCATGAATTTAGAAGGTGATAAGATGAGTACTTCCAAAGGTTGGAGTATTGAAATGGATGACTATATCAATAAATGGATTAAAAAAGACAATGGCGGCAACGGCCTAGCCGATAGCTTGCGTTTTTATTTAACAGCCATCGCTCCGGAATCCAAAGACAGTGAATTTACTTGGAAAGGTTTTCAGGAGTCTGTTAACGGAGAACTAGTAAGCATCTTTGCAAATTTTGTGAACAGAACCTGGGTACTCATGCATAAATTATGCAAAGGAAAAGTACCTCCTATTCATGCGGATGTATTAGACGACGAAGATCATGCTATTTTAATTAGTGTAAAAGAAAGCAAAGAAAAAATTACAGAACTTTTAGAATTATATAAATTTAGAGAAGCTCAATTTGAAGTGATTAACCTAGCTAGAATAGGCAATCAATACATGCAAAAGAAAGAGCCTTGGATATTGGCCAAGCAGTTGGATACCGATCCTACTGCACAAGCAAAGATTGATAATTGTATGCACGCTTGTTTACAGTTGTGCGCCAACCTTGCCATTTTAATGAACCCTTTTCTGCCATTTACTTCAAAAAAAATGTGCTACATGATGAAAGTAGTAGACAAAATGTTGGAATGGGAAAATGCAGGTGGATTTAACTTATTAAAAGTGGGTTATAGTTTGCGTCCCCCTGAATTATTATTTAGAAAAATTGAAGACGAAGAAATTGAAGCAGAATTAACGCAGTTGCGCAGCAACTTAATCACTAAAAAAAATACTATGGATAGCAACACAGCAGCAAGCCCATCAGATGCGAATGAAAAAAGCCTGAAGCCTGAAATTGTTTTTGACGATTTTGGTAAAATAGATTTGCGCGTAGGCACTATTATTGATGCCAAGAAAGTAGAGAAGGCCGATAAATTACTTCAATTAGAAGTAGACTTAGGCTCAGAGAAAAGAACTATTTTGTCGGGTATTGCCATGCACTTTGAGCCAGCAGCCATTGTAGGTAAGCAAGTGGTGGTGGTAGCCAATTTAGCCCCTCGTAAAATGCGTGGTATTGAAAGCAAGGGCATGATTTTAATGGCTGAAGATGCTAAAGGCAAATTATACTTTGTTCAACCTAGCGAAGCCATTGCCGCAGGAAGTACTATCAGTTAGAGGTACTATTTCATCAACTTAATAATATACCTACAAAAAAGCCCCCCGATTCTCGGGGGCCTTTTTAATAAAAAATCAAATGCACTCTTTTAGTTCTTTTTCAGTGTAGGCAAGTCCGTGGTGTTTTAAAACATCATCTGGTACGCCCGCCCACATATTGGGTACATTGCCCATATAACCCAAGTCTTTCACGCCAATTTCTGCAGTATAAAATCCAGTAGTCACCAAGTCTCTGATATTGTTAAAGAAATTGACTCCTTGACTATGTTCGGGCTTTGCTTTTTTTGGATAAGCAATTTCATCCACAATGCCTATTTGCTCCTGCTTTGTGCATTCTACAAATGACTTGCCATGTTTTTTATTGCTATGCAGGTCCAACCATTTTAATCCTCCGCGCATGGGTATTTGATGATCCGGCATATCCTTAACAATAAACTCTATAAACTCCGGCACTTTCGCATCTGTAGCAGAACCACTTACCGCGTCCTTAGGAATAATAATGTCCGAAAGCACCACAACAGTGGCCATTTCGTGTGCATCAAAGAAATTAGGTTCGGCTTTAATCTTAACCGCATAATCTTTTTCTTCTTGCATACGCTCGTCCATATTTACTTCGGATACCGTGGTGGATGTATTTTTACAGGCTTCTACTAAAACAGTTGCAGAAACTGTGCCAATGAACATTGCTTTGATGGATTTTCTTCTGTCCATAATATTTTAAATTAAGTAATTTATAAATTTTGTTTTTGTTTCACTTGCTTTTTAAAATTTAAGCAAGTGCTCCACTTATTTAATGATTTTAAAAACAAAATTATAAATTTTGTTTTTGTAACTGATCTAATATATACTCTGAAGCACGCATAGACAATGCTAAAATAGTCCAAGTAATATTTTTATCTGCTTGTGATGTAAATACCGAACCATCTACACAGAATAAATTACTACAATCATGCGCTTGACCCCATTTGTTTAAAGCAGATGATTTTTTGTCTGCACCCATACGAACTGTACCTGCTTCATGAATAATGTTTCCAGGATTAGATAAACCATATCTATTAGACTCATTATCTTGATCACCCCAGGTAATGACTGCGCCCATTTCATGCATGATCTCTTTAAAGGTTTCCTTCATGTGTTTTGCTTGCTTAATTTCATAATCTGAATTTTTACAATCAAATTTCAAAACAGGAATACCGTATTTGTCAACCACTTCTGGATCAATGCTACACTTATTTTCAAAACGAGGCACCGCTTCACCGCGGCCAGCCATACCAACACTAGCACCATAAAAGAAACGAACATCTTCTTTCAAAGACTCGCCATATCCACCAGCTTCCTTGGTTCTGGCATTCACCTGAAACTTACCATTTAAACCCTGCATACCCATTCCAATGCCGTATCCTGGTTGACTCATACCTCCACCATATTCAATGTGGTACCCACGTGGGAAATCTAATTTTTTATTATCCAACCACCATGGAGTATATACGTGTAATCCACCCACGCCATCCTCATTGTATCTTTTACGTCCAAATAAAGATGGAATCACACCACCCATTCCCGCTCCTGTAGAATCATGTAAATAATGACCCACCACCCCTGAATTATTGGCTAATCCATTAGGATGTTTTGGTGATTTTGAATTGAGTAATAAACGGGCAGTCTCACAAGTACTTGCACCAAGAATAACCACTTTAGCATTAATTTGATATTCTTGCTTATCTGCTTTATTGACATAAGAAATACCTACTGCTTTACCTTCTCTATCAGTGATTACTTCACGCGCCATGGCTCCAGTAATTAAATCAACATTACCAGTAAGCACGGCAGGCTTTACCAATACAGAGGAAGAAGAAAAATCGCCATAGACTTTACAAGAACGATTACATTGTCCACAATAAAAACAAGCACCACGTTCGTCATTAATTTTTTTGGTCAAAATAGATAAACGAGAAGGGATGACAGGAATATTAATACCAGTAGCTGCTTTCTTAAACATCAATTCATGCAAACGTGGTTTAGGGGGTGGCAAGAAAATTCCATCAGGATCATTCTCCAACCCTTCATTGGTACCGTATACACCTATCAATCGATCTATTTTATCGTAATAAGGTTTTATATCTTCATATCCTATTGGCCAATCATCTCCTAAGCCATCAATACTTTTTCTTTTAAAATCACGCGGACCAAAACGTAACGAAATACGACCCCAATGGTTCGTACGCCCTCCAACCATTCTTGCTCTCCACCAATCAAATTTTTCACTTCCTGGAGTTTGAGTGTAAGGTTCTCCATCAATTTCCCAGCCCCAAAAAGAAGCATCAAAATCACCAAAGGGTCTCATTTTAGTGCTTGCTCCACGACGAGGTGATTCCCATGGATTTTTTAGTTGTGCTGAATTTTTTGCAGGATCAAATTCAGGACCGGCTTCTAGCAAACAAACTTTTAAACCAGCTTTGGATAAAACATAAGCTGCCATTCCACCGCCTGCGCCAGAACCTACTATTACGGCATCATATTTTTTAGGGGATACCTTAACTTGAAAATTGGACATAATGCAATCTTTTTTACTATTGAATTAAAGAATGAATTTAAAGAAAAAATGGGATGAAAAGCAAAAAATGGGATGAAAATAATAGTAATCCAAAAAACAAAAGGGCCCGTTTATGGGGCCCTTTTGAAAATCGTTAGAGGATTTTTGCGAATTTTATATTTTTATAAAAATTCGCAAAAAATCAACTACAGCCCATGCTTGTGCCACAGTTCAAGCACTTATAACAAGTACCGCTTCTGATGGTTATGTGTCCGCAAGTGCTACAGGCTGGCGCATCGCTTTGCATGCTTTTGGCCGCTGCTTGTACTTGATCCATAGCACCTGATGCTTCCACTGCAACTGCTACATTGGCTTTAGCTACTGGAGCTGCTGCTGGAGCAGTTACGCGAATGCTGCTTAGCTCGGGCTTTCCTACTAAAGTAATATCTCCTTCCTCGCCTAAGTTCTCCACGGTAGGCTTATCTAATACATGTACTAAATCGGTTCTGCCTAAATATTCATAGGCTAATGAACGGAATATAAAGTCTACGATAGAAGTAGTGGTTTTGATATTTGGATGATCTACCATGCCAGAAGGCTCGAACTTAGTAAATACAAATTTCTCTACGAACTCTTCTAATGGTACACCATATTGTAAACCTACTGAGATAGAGATGGCAAAGCAGTTCATTAAACTACGCAGCGTGGAACCTTCTTTTGCTAAATCTATAAATATTTCTCCTAAAGTATTATCTGTGTATTCGCCGGTTCTTAAGAATAATACTTGACCACCAATTCTTGCTTTTTGTGTAAAGCCACGACGCTTAGCAGGCAATGATTTGCGCTCTACAATACGTGACAATTGACGCTTGAAGGTAGTATCGGTAGAAGCAGACATTCTTTTTTGAACTTCTTCTAATAACTCATCTACATTTAATTTACTCAAGTCTACTAATTGTGATTCGCTTTCTAAAACACTCTCCTCGCCCGCATCTGTTTTTTTCTTCTTGTCAGATTTTGTACTTAAAGGTTGACTTAATTTAGAACCATCACGGTACAAAGCATTTGCCTTTAAACCTAATGTCCAACTCATTAAATAACTATCAGCAATTTCTTCAACAGTAGCTTCGTTCGGAAGATTGATTGTTTTAGAAATCGCACCAGACAAGAAAGGTTGACAAGCAGCCATCATTCTAATATGACCATGTGCATGAATGTATCTTTGTCCTTTTTTGCCATTTTTATTGGCGCAATCAAATACAGGTAAATGTTCGTCTTTTAATAAAGGCGCTCCTTCGATAGTCATAGTACCACATACATAATCATTGGCAGCATCTATTTGATCTTCGGTAAATCCTAAAGATTCTAATAAGTTAAAGCTCCAATCTGCAAACACTTCTTCTTTGAAACCTAATCTTGTTAAACAAGCATCACCCAAGGTGAAACGGTTAAAGATGAAGCCTATTTCAAATGCCGATCTTGCTGCACCATTTAATTTGGTAATTTCTTCTGGTAAAAATCCTTTCGCTAATAAGCTTTCATTATTGATAAAAGGCGCACCTTGGAAACTAGCGTGCCCTACTGCAAAATTTACAATAGCATCATTTTCTGCTTGAGAATAACCCAAGTTTTTCAATGCTTGTGGCACTGATTGATTGATAATTTTAAAATAACCACCGCCAGATAATTTTTTAAACTTTACTAAAGCAAAGTCAGGCTCTACTCCTGTAGTATCGCAATCCATTACTAAACCAATGGTTCCGGTTGGAGCAATAACTGTAGTTTGCGCATTTCTATAACCATATTTTTCCCCTAGTTGAACTGCGTCATCCCAAGCTTTGGTAGCAGCTTTCAATAAATAATCTGGTGTGTATTGTGCTTTAATTCCTTGTGGTTTAATTTCTAATCCAACATAAGCACCTTCTGCGTCATAAGCTGCCGCACGGTGATTACGCATAACACGTAACATGTCTTCTTTATTTTCTTCGTACTTATCAAAAGTGCCTAAGAAGGAAGCTAGTTCGGCAGATGTTTTATAAGCAACCCCCGTCATGATCGCAGTAATAGATCCTGCGATACCACGTGCTTGCTCGCTATCATAAGGTATACCACTTACCATTAACATAGAACCAAGGTTGGCAAAGCCTAAACCTAATGTTCTGTAGTCAAAAGAAAGTTGAGCTACTTCTTTAGATGGGAACTGAGCCATTAACACAGATACCTCTAGTACGGTGGTCCATAATCTAGATGTGTATTCAAATCCAGCTACATCAAAACTGTTGTCATCTTCATTAAAGAATTTACGCAAGTTGATAGATGCTAAATTACAAGCAGTATTGTCCAAGAACATATATTCTGAACATGGGTTAGACGCATTGATGCGTCCACCTTTTGGACAGGTATGCCACTCGTTAATAGTAGTATCATATTGTGTTCCAGGATCGGCACAACGCCATGCAGCATTGGCAATTTGATCCCATACTTCACGTGCTGGAATAGATTGCATCACACGGCCATCTGTTCTTGCTTTTAATTCCCAATTACCATTCTCAGATAAGGCTTTAAAAAAGCTATTAGGGATACGAACAGAGTTGTTTGAATTTTGTCCAGATACGGTTGCGTAGGCTTCTCCTTCATAACTATTATCATAACCAGCTGCTACTAAAGCAGCAACTTTATCTTCTTCTTTTACTTTCCAGTTAATAAACTCTAATACTTCTGGATGATCTAAATCTAAACAAACCATTTTAGCAGCACGACGTGTTGTTCCACCACTTTTAATTGCACCAGCCGCACGATCTCCAATTTTCAAGAAACTCATTAAGCCGCTTGATGATCCGCCACCACTTAATTTTTCATTAGCTCCTCTAATTTGAGAGAAGTTAGTTCCTACGCCAGAACCATATTTGAAAATTCTTGCTTCTCTTGTCCATAAATCCATGATCCCTCCTTCGTTCACTAAATCATCACTAACACTTAATATAAAACATGCATGCGGCTGAGGACGCTCATACGCATTTGTGGATCTTTTTAATTCCTTATCAATCGGATCTACATAATAGTGCCCTTGTGCTTTTCCTGTAATACCATAACTCTCATGCAATCCAGTATTAAACCATTGTGGTGAGTTAGGCACACAAGCTTGATTCAAAATACTATATACTAATTCCTCATAGAAAACTTGCGCATCTTTTTCTGTTGCAAAATAACCATAACGCTCACCCCACACTCTCCAACAATTCGCCATACGATGTGCTACTTGCTTTACAGTTGTCTCACGACCTAATGAACCATCTGGCTGAGGAACCCCTGCTTTTCTAAAATATTTTTGTGCAAGAATGTCTGTTGCAATCTGGCTCCATTGTTTTGGAACTTCCACATTGGTCATTTCAAACATCTTCTCTCCATTTGGATTTTTAATTACGCTATCTCTATAGTCGTACTCAAATTGATCGAACGGAGAAACATTCTCTTTAGTAAATAGGCGAGAAAATTGTAAGCCTTTTTTTGTTTTTGGAGTAGCCATGGTCGTATTCTATTTTGGATGTTAGTGGGTTATCCCACTAGATTTTGTAAAAACCTTGATGGGTATACGAAAATATCTTTCTATACCCACAATTCAACCATGGAAATATCAACAGCTGTGGAAAAGAAATGTGGATTAAATTAAACCCTATATCCGGCTTGATTTCCGCGATTTATCCCCACCACACGTTAGTTTCTGCGAAAAAAAAACCTTGGATTATTGTATTTTTTAGTAATAAATAGACTTTAGCCTCCAATGGTATAATTAAATTGGATAATTTTGAAGATTCGAACAAAAAGACGCATCTTTCGGGTGCAAAGAAATGACTCAAAATATATACCATACCATTGTAAGTAGCAAAGCAAAATCTAACAAAGCTTTTGCCGTTTTAATTGATCCAGATAAGCTCAATGAACAAAGCCTACTCACCACCATCGAAATTGCAATCAAAGCTAAAGTTGATTTCTTCTTTGTGGGTGGCAGTTTGGTAGTAACAGACACTTTGGACAAAATGGTGGCTGCTATTAAAAAGCATTGCTCCATACCCGTTGTTTTATTTCCTGGCTCCCCCGATCAAATTACACCTAAAGCAGATGCTTTATTATACCTGTCTTTAATTTCTGGACGCAATCCAGAATTATTAATTGGTCAACATGTAATTAGTGCTCCCTTTGTTAAGCAAAGTGGTTTAGAAATTATTCCAGTTGGCTATATGTTAATTGATGGCGGATCTCCTACCACTGTTTCCTATATTTCCAATACCAACCCTATTCCATCCAATAAAAATGATATTGCTATTTGCACCGCTATGGCAGGGGAAATGCTAGGCCTTAAATTGATATATATGGATGCTGGTAGCGGCGCAATAAAAGCCATCCCACCCGCTATGATTAAGGAAGTAGCCAAGCATATTCAAATACCTTTGGTGGTAGGCGGCGGTATTACTACCCCTGAAAAAGCTAAAGAAAATTGTATCGCTGGTGCAGATATTATTGTAGTGGGTAATGCCGCAGAAAAAGATCCGGAATTAATCACTGCTATCTCCAATGCCATTCATAGTTTGAACCAATAGAAGTCTTTCTTAGAAACTCATCATTTCTTTAAACTTCACAGTTTGACGTCGGCTTATTTCTATTTTTTCTCCTCCTTTTAATTCGACCAATAATCCTCCATTAAAATAGGGCTCGATTTTTTCGATCCAATGTAAATTGATGATGTGCTTTCTATTGGCTCTAAAAAAAACTCGATCGTCTAATCTATCTTCCAATGCATTTAATGACTTTAAAATAAGTGGCTTATTGGTAGAGAAATATACTTTAGCATAATTGCCTACGCTTTCAAATAATCGAATGTCTTGCAACTTGACAAACCAACATTTTTCACCATCCTTCACAAATACCTGATCGCTTTCGGATAGCGGACCACGCTGATTGCCCGATAAACTCGCTTGCTCCAATTGTATTTCGGCTTGGAGTTTTTGAATGGCGTCGGCCAATCGTTTTGGATCGATGGGTTTTAATAAATAATCCAATGCATTTACTTCAAATGCTTTTAAAGCAAATTCATCATAGGCAGTCGTAAAAATTACTTTGGGTGCCTTTTCTAATTCGGCCAATAAATCAAAACCGGTTTTCCCTGGCATTTGAATGTCTAAAAAAATAAGGTCGGGCCTGGCTAAATCAATTTTTTCGACACCTTCCTCCACATTGCTGGCTTCGTCAATAATGAGTATTTCGGGATGTTCTGCTAATAATTTTTTTAACTCATTTCGAGCTAATCTTTCATCGTCAATAATAATTGCTTTAATGGGCATACTTTATTTTTTTGGAATAGAAATTGGGATGGCTAATTTTGCGGTCACCTGATTGGGTAAACATTGAAAAATTTCAAATAAAGCCTGTCCATGGTATAGTATATTTAAACGCTCTCTTGTACTTTGTAGTCCAAAACCATCGCGTTCGTTCGGTTTTAACAATCCAGTATTTTGAACCATTAAAACGAGTTTGTCTTGCTCGAATTTGGAGATAATTTTTATAAGGCAATCACCTGGTTGTTTGCTTAACCCATGTTTAATAGCATTTTCTACCAAGGTTTGCAGCATCATAGGCGGCAATTGATTGTCGACGGTTTCTGGTTCAATTTCATACTCCACAATTAACCTATCAGCAAAACGGATATACTCTAGGGCTAGATAATCTTTAACAATATCTAATTCTTTTTCAAGCGTAGTAATTTCCACTTTGTCTACTTGAATACTGCTTCTTAATATATTACTAAGCTCTGTAATGGCTTGTCTTGCTCGTTTTGGATCCTCATCTACCAATGCACGAATACTATTTAAAGCATTAAAAATAAAATGCGGATTGATTTGCGATTTAATAGTTTTTAACTCCAATTCTTTAATGATGGTTTCCAATCTTACTTTATTCACTTCTTCAGAATTAGCGAACTCAATATAATGCCACAAAACATAAGTAGAAATCCAAACTAAGAAAATGGGCGTATCCAATATTAAACTAAATATAAAACGCTTATACACTCTTTGGCTATCCCAGTTGGATACAATATTAGAAATTGAAAAAGAAAAATGATTCACCATATTCTTAGGACCTTCTCTGTCTGTATCGAATAGTCTAAAAATTTCTATTAAAGAACTAGTTATAATGCTAAAAAAAACTGAAAATAATAAAATGAGCAATACTATTTTCCACCATTGATGGCTGGGTGTAGGGGGTCTTAAAGAAAGTTTTGTCATTGACTTTCTTAATAAATGCGTCATTATAATTCCAGAAATAATATTGATTAAGATTCTTGGATAAAAAGTGACATTCAACTTTTTCTCTAACATGTAGGCAAAAAAGATAATAGTTAGCCCATAGCTAAACCAGCCAATTATTTGACAAATCCAATATAGAGAAGCAGTTTTTTTCATCTGTCCTCAATTTACTCCAATTTGCTTGCTTATTGGCCCTTCCTTAGGATAGTTGGTTAAATAATTGGGTAGGTGGTAATCTGACCAAGTTCGGTGTAAACTTTTACCGAATATTTATGTTATTAACTTACTTTTACAACACAAATTCGAAGCATGCATATTGAGGCTGGCCATTTATTAAAAACAATCAACTCCCCTGAAGACTTAAAAAAAGTTTCGAAGGAAAAGTTACATCAGGTTTGCGATGAATTACGCCAATACATTATTGATGTGGTTAGCGTTCATGGAGGCCATTTTGCTGCTAGCTTGGGCGTGGTGGAATTGACGGTGGCATTACACTACATTTACAATACCCCTTATGATCAATTGGTTTGGGATGTAGGTCATCAGGCCTATGGTCATAAAATTTTAACAGGCCGAAGAGACGAATTTATTACCAACCGCAAATACAATGGATTAAGCGGTTTTCCTAAAAGATCCGAAAGCGAATATGATACTTTTGGCGTGGGCCATTCATCTACTTCTATCTCAGCTGCTTTAGGGATGTCCATGGCAGCTAAATACAAAAAAGAAAATAGAAAATCTGTTGCCATCATTGGTGATGGATCTTTAACAGCCGGTATGGCCTTTGAAGCAATGAACCATGCAGGCGTTGCGGATAGCGATGTGCTTATTATATTAAACGATAACTGCATGAGCATTGACCCAAATGTGGGTGCCTTAAAAGAATACTTAACAGACATTAGCACTTCCCCTACTTATAATAAAGTAAGAGATGAGCTTTGGCAATTAATGGGAAAACTCCCTATTGGAAAAACTTTTACGCGCGAAATGGCTTCTAAAGTTGAAGCTGGTTTAAAAGGGGTAATTTCTAAAAGCAGTAATTTATTTGAAGCATTAAATTTGCGTTATTTTGGACCTATCGATGGACACAATATTGCCAACTTAGTGGATACTTTAAAAGACCTAAAAGAAATACCTGGTCCAAAGATTTTACATGTACTAACCGTAAAAGGAAAAGGCTACGCTTTAGCAGAAAAAGATCAAACCAAATGGCATGCCCCTGGTTTGTTTGATAAATTAACAGGAGAGATTATCAAGAAAAAAATTGAAACGCCTCAACCACCTAAATACCAAGATGTATTTGGACATACTATTGTGGAGTTAGCTAAGGCCAACAAATTAATAATGGGTATCACCCCGGCTATGCCTAGTGGCTCTTCCTTGAAATATATGATGGAAGCCATGCCAGATAGGGCTTTTGACGTAGGTATTTGTGAGCAACATGCCGTTACCTTAAGCGCAGGCTTAGCCACGCAAGGCATCAAAGCTTTTTGCAATATTTATTCTTCCTTTATGCAAAGAGCCTATGACCAAGTCATACATGATGTTGCTTTGCAAAATTTACCGGTGGTATTTTGTTTAGACCGTGCAGGTTTGGTAGGAGAAGATGGACCTACTCACCACGGCTGTTATGATATTGCTTTTTTTAGATGTATTCCTAATATGATTGTTTCTGCACCAATGAATGAAGTGGAATTACGCAACTTAATGTTTACTGCGCAATTGCCAGAAACCAATGCGCCTTTTGTAATTAGATACCCAAGAGGCGAAGGTGTTTTAGTAGATTGGGAAAAGCCATTTGAAAAAATTACCATCGGAAAAGGTAGAAAATTAAAAGACGGGAAAGACATCGCAATTTTATCTTTAGGGCATCCTGGAAATTTTGCACAAACCGCCATTAGAAATTTAAGAGAGGAGGGCATCGATCCTGCACATTACGATATTCGTTTTGTAAAACCATTGGATGAGGGATTACTGCATGAGGTTTTTAAAAACTATGATAAAATTGTAACAGTGGAAGATGCTACCGTGGTTGGAGGAATGGGTTCGGCTATTTTAGAATTCATGAACGAACACAATTATTCAAGTAAGATTACCCTACTAGGTATACCCGATAGTATTGTAGAACATGGAAGCTTAAAACAATTACAACAAGAATGTCACTTTGATGCATTGGCCATAGCCGAAGCAGTGAAAGCATTATTGGGCAAGCAAGTACTCGCGGAAGTTTAATTTTCCTGAATTTTGAACTGTGTTAATTTAACTGGGCTTAATTTAAGTTAGGATCAAAATCGCCTAAATCTTCTTCTCTTTTTTCACCTTCTTCCGGTAAAATTGGATCTTCTTTGAATGACTCTAAATTAGGCGTTTCATAAGAATCGAAACTATCTATATGGCCTGGCTCTAAATCATCTTCTCTGTTTTCATTCCACTCAATGATAAAATTATTACGCCCCTCACCCACCATCAGCTTCATGTATTTTTGTTGAGACAATTCTAAAATGGATAAGAATAAAAATAAAGCGTGGACTCTGTCTTGACAGATATCAAACACTTTTTCAAAAGCTACAGTCTTGCCTTCTTTAACAATGTCCAATAAATAAGATCTACTGCCTTCCATGGTATAGTTATACCTTACTACGGTATGTACGGGCCTGTTTTGACGATCCTGCAAACGCGTCATTACTTTTTCAAACGACTTCATTAATTTAAACAAAGTAACCGTTTGTAACTCGGTGCCTTCTGCAGCTTCTTCTCCCACTAAAGACATTTCCTGTTGGATATTGCCGCGCTTCATCATTAACATCCTCAATGCCTCTAAATCGGCCATTTGCACTGCCGCTTCTTTGTATTTTTTGTACTCTAAAATTTTATCTATTAATTCTTGTCTTGGATCTATTTCGTTTCCTAAAGCATCTAGTTCTTTTCTAGGCAATAACAACTTGGCCTTGATACGCATTAAAGTAGAAACAAATAAGATGAACTCGCTACTTAATTCAATATTTACTTTATCCTGCTCATGTATAAAATGTAAAAAATCATTGATAATTTTTGTAATCTGAATATTGTAAATATCCATTTCGTCTCGCTCTATAAAAAAAAGTAGTAGGTCAAAAGGACCTTCAAATTGGTCTACTTTTATAGAATAATTAGTATGCTGGTTCATTCCCACAAAGAAAAGGAATCAAGACTAATTTAAGGCCAAATGAGCAAGTATTTATCCACTTTTATAAAAAATCAAGCATCTTTACCCAAATTTTCAAGTATGGACAAAAAGGTCATCCATTGGCTCCTGTTTGGCATTTTATCCCTTATTTGGGGCAGTTCCTTTATTTTGATGAAGGAAGGGCTCACGCAGCTTTCGCCCTACCAAGTGGCTTCGATACGAATGTTATTTGCCGGCCTTGTTTTAATGCCTTTCGCTTTTAGGGCTCTAAAAAAAATACCCAAAGAAAAAATGGGTTTAGTGCTTATCTCTGGCATCATTGGAAATTTTATCCCTGCTTACCTTTTTTGTATTGCCGAAACAAAAATTGATAGCGCACTTGCCGGAATTTTAAACTCACTTACGCCTTTGTTTACCATACTTGTTGGTTTATTTTTTTTCAAACTCCCTTCTAACAATAAAAAAATTGCAGGTGTGTTGGTTGGGTTTATAGGACTTTGCTTACTGATCGCCTCTGGCAAAAATATTGGCTTCGATAATTTATCCTATGCTGCTTTAGTTTTAGTGGCGACCTTTTTTTATGGATTGAATGTAAATATGGTTGGAAAATTTTTACAAAATATTCGTGCCTTAGATATTGCATCAGTTGCTTTTGCTTTTTTGATTTTGCCTAGCTTAATTTTTTTGTATGGCACTGGCTATTTTAATGTAAACTTTAAAGACCCCGCCGTCATCAACGCTACCTTAAGTAGTATTTGCTTAGGGGTGATTGGGACTTCCATTTCCTCCATTCTTTTTTATATGCTAATCAAAAGATCGAGTATCGTTTTTGCTTCTATGGTTACTTATGGCATTCCAATTGTTGCCGTTGCCTGGGGAATATATTTTGGAGAAACTATTTCCTTATTACAAGTAGGCAGTTTGCTTATTATTTTAGCAGGTGTTTATATAGTGAATAAGCCCCAACAACAATAAAGTGTCAGGGCTTATTTATTTACATTAAACGTATTTTGAAATGCTTTCCTTAAATAGTCATTATTTCTTTTTCCTTAGACTCTAAATGTTTTTCTACTAAACCAATATGCTTATCTGTTATTTGTTGAATCTCGTCTTCGGCACCTTTACAAATATCCAAGCTAGCTCCGTCTTTTTGTAATTTCTTCACTTGCTCAATATGATCTCGTCTAATATTACGAATAGAAACCTTGCTTAATTCCCCTTCTGCACTTGCTTTTTTTACCAATTCCTTTCGTCGCTCTTCGGTTAAAGGCGGGGTGAACAATCTTATTTGTACCCCATCATTCTGAGGCGTAATGCCAATATTAGCAGCCATAATAGCCCTTTCGATAAGGGCCAACATGTTTTTTTCCCAAGGTTGAATACTTATAGTTCTGCTATCTAAAATTTGCACATTCCCTACCTGGCTCACCGGTGTTGGGGTGCCATAATAATCTACATTAATCCCTTCTAAAATAGAGGGAGAGGCTTTGCCAGCCCTTATCTTAGAAATCTCTATTTCTAAATGATTGATGGCCTTTTTCATGCCATTTTCGGCATTCAAGGTGATTTTCTTTAACTCTTCTGACATAGTTGAATTATTTGAGTCTTCAAAGCTACGCAAATCATAGAATTGAGCACAAGTCTTTTTTTAGCTTTTTACTACATTTTCGATGCTATTTAGACTATGAATTCTATCTTTGCACCCACTATTATAATACGATTATGGCTACTACCGATTTAACTAAAATTGCTTCTCAAATAAGAAGAGACATTGTAAGAATGGTTCATGCACAACAAAGTGGTCACCCAGGTGGCTCTTTAGGTTGTACCGATTTTCTTACTGCTCTCTATTTTAAAGTAATGAAAATTGATACCAACTTTTCAATGGACGGGAAAAATGAAGACCTTTTCTTTTTATCCAATGGTCATATTTCTCCAGTATTCTATTCTGTATTAGCTAGATCTGGTTATTTTGATGTTAAAGAATTAGCCACTTTTAGAAAAATAAATTCTCGTTTACAAGGTCATCCCACCACCCACGATCATTTACCAGGCATTCGTATTGCCAGTGGTTCCTTAGGTCAAGGCATGAGCGTTGCCATTGGTGCAGCACTTACCAAAAAATACAATAAAGACGATCGTACCGTTTATTGCTTGCATGGTGATGGTGAATTACAAGAAGGACAAATTTGGGAAGCCATTATGTTTGCAGCCCATAATAAAGTAGATAATTTAATCGCTACCGTTGATGTGAATGGTCAACAAATTGATGGACCATTGAGCAAGGTATTATCCTTGGATAGCTTAGAAGAAAAATTTAACGCATTTCATTGGACCGTTTTACATATGGATGGTCATAACATGGACAATATTGTTGAAACCCTTGCAAAAGCTAAATCATTAACTGGAAAAGGAAAACCTATTTGCATTTTAATGAAAACAGAAATGGGTAAAGGGGTTGATTTTATGGAAGGCAGCCACGAGTGGCATGGCATTGCACCTAACGATGAGCAACTGGCCAAAGCTTTAGGACAATTAGAAGAAACCTTGGGCGATTATTAATTTTTAGAGGAATTTTATAAAATATAAATTCCTCTAAAAATTCTCTTTTTGATTTTTTTTACATATTTCCATCCTAATAAATTATTTATAATTTATTAGGTCATTGTGACAAGGAATTTTATAAAATATAAATTCCTCTAAAAATTCTCTTTTTGATTTTTTTTACATATTTCCATCCTAATAAATTATTTATAATTTATTAGGTCATTGTGACAAGGAATTTTATAAAATATAAATTCCTCTAAAAATT
>CANFOM010000021.1 GCA_947448725.1 Bacteroidota bacterium | reverse complement strand
ATTACTTGGTATTCTTCACTATAAATTTTTACTACTTTAGCACCATTCATTAATCTACCACCTAAAGAATGTGGCTCGCAATAACCTACTAATAAGATGGTATTTTTTGAATTGCTAATATTATTTTTGATATGATGCTTTACCCTTCCAGCATCGGCCATGCCTGAAGCAGAAATAATTACTTTCGGATGTAAGTCCTCATTCAATGCTTTACTTTCTTCCACCGACTTAATATAACGCAAACCCTCAAAGTCAAATGGATCGTCATCTACCTCCAATATTTTTTGAATTTTTTTATTAAAATATTTAGGGAACATTTTTACTACATCGGTGGCTTCAATACTTAATGGGCTATCTACATAGACTGGAATATGAGGCAATCTTTTTTCCAAAGACAATTGATTGAGTTCAAATAATATTTCTTGCGTACGTCCTACGCTAAAAGCAGGTATGATTAAATTCCCTTTTTGTTCCACACAAGTTTTTTCAATCCACTTTAATATATCATCGGGCGTCGTATGTATTAAGTCGTGCAATTTATCACCATAAGTGCTTTCGATAATAATAGTATCTGCCGCTGGAAAAGTGGCAGGTGAACGCAATATCATATCTCGATACCTACCCACATCACCACTAAACGTAAGGGTTTTTGTTTCGCCTGCTTCTTTGATTTTTAAACTTACAGCAGCACTTCCAATAATATGCCCCGCATCAGTATATAATAATTCAACGGAATCGGAAATTTTGGTAGGCACATCATATTCCACCATTTTTAATAAGGGCAATACAATATTTACATCATCCATATCATACAAAGGTTCAATGGGAGGCAAGCCCTGCTTGGCTCTGCGCTTATTGCCATATTTGGCGTCGTCTCTTTGGATCATCGCAGAATCTTCCAATAAAATTTCAACTAAAGCTTTGGTACCTGGCGTACAATAAATATTTCCTGTAAAACCCTCCTTGGCTAATTTTGGTAATAACCCCGAATGATCTATATGCGCGTGAGAAAGAATAACATAATTTACTTTAGTAGCATCAAAACCAAAGGTAGCGTTCAAAGAATCGGTATCCCTTCCCATTCCCTGAAACAATCCGCAGTCTAATAAAAAAATTTCTCCGTTATTTAATTGGACCAAATGTTTTGATCCTGTAACAGTACGTGCAGCACCATGAAAACTTATTTTCATTTGATAATTTTAGTACTCTAAAGTTAGTTTATATTGCGATGGCAGCCACTAAATAGTCGGCAATTAAAATAAGGATACAACTTACTACTACCGCCTGTGTTCCTGCTTTACCAATTTCTAAAGCGCCCCCCTTTACATAGTAGCCAAAATAACAAGGCACCGTACTTATAATAAATGAGAAAATAAACGATTTATAAAATGCAATCATACCATAATTCGCATCAAAGCCTTTTCTAATTCCCATAATAAATACTTCAGGAGCTACCGACCCAGTTAATCCGCCCACAAAATAGCCACCCCAAACACCAATCACAGCCGATATTCCAACCAATAAGGGTACAATCGTAAAACAAGCTAGTATTTTAGGTAAGATTAAATAGTTCTTAGTGTTGATGCCCATAATCTCCAACGCGTCTATTTGCTCACTGATGCGCATATTGCCTAATTCGCTCGCAATTTTACTGCCTACCACACCCGCTAATACAATACTTAAAAATGATGGTGCAAATTCAAGTAACATACTATCTCTAACTACAATACCCACTGTAGTAATAGGAATTAAAGGATTCACAAATTGTGCTGCAGTTTGAACTGTAATTACTGCGCCCAGAAAAAAAGAGATAATCACCACTATAGGCAAAGAGCCAAAACCAATATCAACACATTGCTTAATGTACTCTTTCCAAAACATTTTTTTGTTTTCGGCTGCAGTAAACATGCCTTTTAACATTAAAATGTAATTACCAAAATGGGTGAAGATATTCATACCACAAAATTAGCCTATTTCTTTCTCTTTTTCATACGGTTCCACCAACTTACTCTTTGCACTTCGGTATCGGTATCTACCCTGGTCTTTAATTGAGCATCTACCACTGCCACCGTGGCCATATTGATAATATTTCTTACTCCAGAACCTAGTTGTAATACATTGACTGGCTTTTTTAATCCTAATAAAATTGGACCAATAATATCAACGCCCCCTATTTCTTTTAATAAATGATAGGCTATATTACCTGCTGTTAAATTAGGGAAAATAAGCACATTGACGTCTGCATTGACTAAATCACTAAAAGGATAATTATCTCTTAATATTTCTTTATTGAATGCCATCATTCCCTGCATTTCGCCATCTACAATTAAAGATGGATTGCGTTGTTTGATTATTCTGGTTGCTTCTGCCACCATTTTTGCTTCGGGTGTATCGCTACTTCCAAAATTTGAATAACTCAACATGGCAATTCTTGGCTCTAAATTAAAATTGCGCACTTCCTTAGCTACTAACAAGGCAATGTCCGCTAATTCTTCGGCAGTAGGATTGATATTGATAGTCGTATCTGCCAAAAACAAAGGTCCTTTTTTAGTAAGCAATAAATACATGCCTGCAATTTTCTTTACCCCTTCCTCTGTTCCTATAATATGTAGCGCTGGCTTAATACCATCGGTATAATTACGCGTTAGACCCGACAACATTGCATCTGCTTCTCCCGTTTCCACCATCATGGCACCAAAATAATTCTGTGTGCGCATTAATTTTAAACTTTCATATTTATTAATGCCCTTGCGTTGTCTTTTTTGAAACAATACCGATCCAAAAAATTCGCGCTTCGCCTCCATCTCATCACTACGAACATCAATGATAGGCAAATCGCTGATGTCAATATTATTGGCAGCGGCAATATTTTTTATTCTAGCTTCATTACCCAATAAGATTGGATAAGCAATACCGTCATCATATACAATACTAGCAGCTTTTAATATTTTAATATTTTCTGCATCAGAGAATACCAATCGCTTTGGATCACGTCTTGCCTTATTGCTAATTAAACGCATCAACTGATTGTCTAAGCCTAACCTTTTATTTAATTGTACTTCATACTCCTCCCAATTGGTTATCAACTGTTGCGCTACCCCTGATGCTACAGCTGCTTTTGCAACGGCTGGAGCCAAAGTGCTTAACAATCTTGGATCTAATGGTTTAGGTATAATGTATTCAGGACCAAATCCTAAATTTTGTTGATTGTAGGCCATGTTCACTAAATCAGGTACTGCTGTTTTAGCTAGTTCGGCCAATGCATTTACAGCAGCTAACTTCATGGCTTCGTTAATAGATTTTGCACGAACATCTAATGCCCCTCTAAATATATAAGGGAAGCCCAATACATTATTTACTTGATTGGGATAATCAGATCTCCCCGTGGCCATAATAATATCTTTTCTTACTGCAGTTGCTGCATCGTAATCAATTTCAGGATCAGGATTCGCTAATGCAAAAACAATTGGATTCTTGGGCATCGATAAAATCATGTCTGCAGAAATGATATTGCCTACACTTAATCCTAAAAATACATCAGCAGATTTAAATGCCTGCACCAAAGTCATATTGGCTGCTGCAATAGCAAATGGTTTTCTATCTTCCCCTAAATCGGTTCTTCCTTTATGTAACACACCATCCTTATCAAACAAGATAAAGTTTTCATATCGAGCACCTAAAGCAACATATAATTTAATACAAGCCATAGCAGCAGCCCCCGCGCCACTTACCACAAACTTTACTTTATCAATTTTTTTCTTTTGTAATTCCAATGCATTTAACAATGCAGCGCTACTAATAATTGCGGTTCCATGTTGGTCGTCGTGCATGACAGGAATCGACATGGATTCCTTTAACTTTTGTTCGATGTAAAAACATTCTGGTGCTTTAATATCTTCTAAATTAATGCCCCCAAAAGTGGGCTCTAAAGATTTTACAATTTCTACAAATTTATCTGGATCTGTTTCGTTGATTTCAATATCAAAAACATCAATGTCTGCAAAAATTTTAAACAACACAGCCTTTCCCTCCATCACAGGCTTACTCGCCAAAGGCCCGATATTTCCTAAACCTAATACCGCAGTTCCATTGGTAATTACACCTACTAAGTTTCCCTTGGCAGTATATTTGAAAACATCAGCAGGATTGTTTTTTATTTCGGTACAAGGAATGGCTACTCCAGGACTATACGCTAATGATAAATCTTTTTGGGTCTTGGCTTCTTTGGTCGGAACTACTTCAATTTTACCTGGTCGACCACTTGCATGGTACTCTAAAGCTTGCTCTTTTCTTAAGTTTTCTTTATTAGACATGTATTGAATTTATAACGAATGTTAGTTTTTAATTATAACAAAGCTACTGAATATATCTAAAATGAGGTTTTTGAGCTGTAGTTAATTGAAATATAATACTTTATGCAAATAATTGCATACCCAACCAAGCCATCATTCCTACCCCATTTTCAATCGCGGCTTCGTCTATATTAAAGTGTGGAGTATGTACATTATGTATAATGCCTTGGGCTTCGTTGCGCACGCCTAATCTAAAAAAACAACCTGGTATTACTTGAGAATAATATCCAAAATCTTCGGCACCCATTCTTTTTTCTGTTTCTTCTACTTGTGCAGCTCCCATATAAGTATCTGCTAATTTCCAAGCAGCTTCGGTAATAACGGGTTCGTTGTCTACGGTTGGATACCCAACATCTACTCTAAAATCTATTTCGGCACCTGTTGCCATGGCCAATCCTTTTGCTTGTTGAAGCATTAATTCATGTGCTTTAAAACGCCAAGCTTCATCCATGGCTCTAAAAGTGCCCATTAATTTTACTTCGCTTGGAATAACATTAGTGGTATTGCCACCATGTATAGAACAGATAGATAATACAGATGGATTTTGAGGATCCCGATTGCGAGAAATAATTGTTTGCAAACTCGTAATTAATTGTGCTGCTACTAAAACGGTGTCCACTGTTTGATGTGGTGTAGCTGCATGTCCGCCCGGACCTTTAATAGAAACATACAATTCATCGGCGCTGGCCATCACACGTCCTTTTCTAAAACTTAATTTACCATGATTCAATCCTGGATGTACGTGCAGCCCTATAATGCCTTGTGGCACTGGGTTTTTCAAAGCTCCATCGCGAATCATATAACTTGCACCACCCGGATTTTTTTCTTCTCCTGGTTGAAATAATAATTTTATGGTTCCTTCCAATTCACCGCGTAGTGCCCACAATATTTTAGCAGCTCCTAATAATATAGTCGTATGCACATCGTGTCCGCAAGCATGCATTACGCCTTCCTTGGTAGATATATAATCAATTTTATTTTCTTCTATAATAGGAAGTGCATCCATATCGGCTCGAAGGGCAACCACTCGTTTGCTTGGATTTTTTCCTTCTATGATTCCTAGCACGCCCGTAGTAGCAATAACGGTAAAGGGTATACCTATTGCTGTTAATTGCGCTTGAACATATTTACTGGTTTCAAATTCTTGATAACTTAATTCAGGATGCGCATGCAAGTGTCTTCGTATGGAAACGTTTTCAACTTGATGTTGCTTGGCTAATGATTTTATTTTTTCTAGTAACATGATAATAGTAAAGTTAATAATTACTTTTTACATTATCCGTGAGGGCTCCAGATACAATGGCCACCCCTGCGCTACAACCAATGCGGGTAGCGCCTGCGTCAATCATCAATTGAGCAGTGGCATAATCCCGAATGCCTCCTGATGCTTTTATTTGAATCTGAGCGGGTAAATATTTTCTAAATAAAGTAACCGCTTCCACACTGGCCCCTTTTTCGGCATAGCCGGTAGATGTTTTTAAATAATCGATGCCCGCTATTCCATAAATATCGCAACACTTTATAATTTCCTCATCGGTTAATACACCCGACTCTATAATAATTTTCACCACTTTGCCTTTGGACCTGATGATGGGCATGATATGATTGATTTCATCTGCAATGGCCATCCAATCTCCATTTTTAATAGCAGAAATATTGGCAACCACATCTAATTCATCGGCGCCATCCACCATGGCTAAAATAATTTCTGCAATTTTTGCTTCAGTGGCACAGTAGCCAAATGGAAATCCAATCACCGTAGCCACTTTCACATCAGTACCTACAAGTTTTTTTTTGGCTAATTTTACAAAATTTGGTGGAACACATACTGCTGCAAAATCATACTGCTTTGCTTCGGCACATACTTTTTCAATGTCCGATACTAAACAAGTAGGTTTTAAAATAGTATGATCGATGTATTTATTAAGCAGCATCTTTCCCATGACAGGCTTTGAATTTTTTTCCGCTACCACAAGGGCAAGGATCGTTGCGACCCGTTTTGGGACCCACTTGCACAGGCGATTGTTTTACTTCACTTGGATCATTATAAGCTTGTCCTCCAACTTCCTCGGCACGATTGGCGCTTAGCTTACTTAAATCTGTTTTTTGTTGACGACCTTCTTTCACTGAATCTTCTAAGGGCAAATGTGCATGACATAAAAATTGAACCAACTTATGATTGATTTCTAAATCCATTCTTCTAAACATTTCAAATGCCTCCATTTTATAAATCACCAAAGGATCTTTTTGTTCATAAGTGGCTGTCTGAACCGATTGTTTTAAATCATCCATCGCACGAAGATGTTCTTTCCATGCATCATCAATAAAGCTTAATGAAATTGATTTTTCGGCCTGTGCTGCTAAAGTGGCTCCATTCGTACTTACATTTTTATCCAAGTTCACTAAAACATTGTGCACTACTTTTCCATCTCCCACAGGTACAATTACATTTTCAATATGACTGCCTTGATCTTTTCTAATATTTTTGAACACCGGAATACTATGTTGCATCATTTCGTTTCGCTTGTATTCATAATGCGCAATAGCTTCTTGATAAACTAGTTCCACCAATTGATTGTCATTGGTTGATTTAAATTGTTCGGCGGTTACTTTGGTATCAAATCCAGCATGAACAATTAAAGCCAATTTCATGGCTTCATAATCTCCATTGGTTTTGTGCGATAAAACTAAACCTTCAGTAACCTGATAAAAGGCATTGTCTAAATCCAAGGCCAATCTTTCTCCAAACAAAGCATGACTTCTTTTTTTATAAATCACTGTTCTTTGTTTGTTCATTACATCATCGTATTCCAACAAACGCTTTCTTATTCCAAAGTTATTTTCTTCAACTTTTTTCTGTGCACGCTCGATAGATTTTGTAATCATACTATGCTGAATCACTTCTCCTTCTTTGTAACCGGCAAAGTCCATCACTTTTGCAATACGCTCACTTCCAAACATGCGCATCAAATCATCTTCCAAGGATATAAAAAATTGAGAAGATCCTGGATCACCTTGTCTTCCTGCACGACCACGTAACTGTCTATCTACTCTACGAGATTCATGACGCTCAGTTCCTAATATTGCTAAACCACCCGCCGCTTTTACTTCAGGGCTTAATTTAATATCTGTTCCACGACCTGCCATGTTAGTGGCAATAGTTACCGCACCTGTTAAACCAGCTTCGGCCACTACCTGCGCTTCGCGTGCATGTTGTTTCGCATTTAATACATTATGTGGAATATTTTGTTGACGCAACATTCTACTTAATAATTCACTTACTTCCACCGAAGTAGTACCACATAAAACCGGTCGGCCTTTTTCTCTTAATTCAACAATGGCTTCTATAACAGCTCCTAACTTTTCACGTTTGGTTTTATATACTAAATCTTGTTCATCGGTTCTGATGGCAGGAATATTCGTAGGAATTGAAACCACATCTAATTTATAAATACTCCAAAATTCTGCTGCTTCTGTTTCTGCAGTACCTGTCATACCCGCTAACTTGTGGTACATTCTAAAAAAGTTCTGCAAAGTAATGGTCGCATAAGTTTGTGTAGCAGCTTCAATTTTTACATTTTCTTTGGCTTCAATGGCTTGGTGTAATCCGTCGGAATAACGACGGCCTTCCATAATACGACCGGTTTGCTCATCCACAATTTTTACTTGCCCCTCAATAACCACATACTCCACATCATTGTCAAATAAAGTATAGGCTTTTAATAATTGATTCACCGTATGAATGCGATCGGCCTTAATACTATAATCGGTAATGATGGCTTCTTTTTGTTGTAATTTTTCTTCGGCCTTTAAATTTGCATTTTGATCAATGGCGCTTAATGCTACACTAATATCAGGCAATAAAAAGAAATTTGGATCCTCTCCTTGCTTGGTAATTAAATGCAAGCCTTTGTCAGTCAATTCAACAGAATTGTTTTTTTCATCTATATGGAAAAACAAATCAGCATCCACATGATGCATTTCTCTTTGTTGATCGGCCAAATAATGATTCTCTGCTTTTTGCAATTTCACTCTAATACCTGGCTCACTTAAATATTTAATAATGGCACTGTTTTTGGGCAACCCTCTAAAGGCACTGTACAAAGCTTTCCCGCCATCTTTTGGATCATCATTGCCTTCTGCAATTTTCTTTTTGGCTTCAATCAAAAATTGGTTCACCGTTTTCTTTTGCATCTCTACCAATTTTTCGATTCTTGGTTTCAATTCAAAAAATTGTTGCTCACCAGTTTGATGACCAATAGGACCAGAAATAATTAATGGCGTACGCGCATCATCAATTAAAACACTATCCACCTCATCTACCATCGCGTAATGGTGTTTGCGCTGCACCATCTCTTCGGGTGTGTGCACCATATTGTCTCTTAAATAATCAAAGCCAAATTCATTATTGGTACCATAAGTAATACCAGCACGATAGGCATCGCGGCGTTCTTCCGAATTGGGTTGATGCTTATCAATACAATCTACTGTAATGCCCAACCACTCAAATAAAGTACCATTCCATTCACTATCTCTTTTGGCTAAGTAATCATTTACTGTTACAATATGTACCCCTTCTCCAGCTAATGCATTTAAATAAGCGGGTAAAGTGGATACCAAGGTTTTACCTTCTCCTGTAGACATCTCGGCAATCTTTCCTTGATGTAAAACGATTCCTCCTAATAACTGCACATCATAATGCACCATATTCCAAGTAATAGGCGTTCCAGCCGCTTTCCAAGTAGTTTGAAAAACCGATTGATCGCCCTTAATTTGTATGTATTCTTTTTTGACCGATAATTCACGATCTAATGGAGTAGCCTTAGCCACCAATTCTTCTTCCTCAGTAAACCTACGGGCCGCTTCCTTAACTACCGCAAATGCTTCTGGCAAAATGTCCCATAAAATTTTCTCTATGGCTTGATCTCTTTGTTTTTTAAGGACATCAATTTGCTGGTAAATGGTATCTCTGCCTAAAAAATCACTCAAAGGCAGGGCCTCTGCTTTAACTTGCTCCTCATTAATTAGGGTGTCAGTTTCTGCCAAAAATGCTTTGATTCTAGCCTTAAATTCTTCGGTTTTAGCTCTTAATTCATCATTACTAAGTGATTTATACCCTTCAAAGTGTCCATTAATAATGGGCACCAAATGTTCAATTTTCTTGACATCTTTCTCGCTTTTTGAACCTCCAAATAGCTTACTTATAATTTGCAACATATTCCTGCTTGATAATTGTGTTAAAACCTATACTCAATAGGCGTGCCAAAGTTAAGTAATTGGGGTGAGTTTGAAGGTTTTAAGGGGTATCCAATATAAAAATTAACTTGAATAGCCTTAAAATTGAAAAATGGACGAAAAAATGATACCTTTGCTCGCCTTTGGAGCCCTAGAAATTTAACAGGCTCCCACTTGAACTTTAGAAACTAATAAAAGCTATGGCAGGTCAATTAAACGAAGTAAGAAATAGGATTAAAAGTACCCAAAGTACACAGCAACTCACTAAAGCCATGAAAATGGTAAGTGCTGCAAAATTACGCCGTGCTCAAGACGCAATTACACAAATGAGGCCTTATACCCGCAAGCTTCAAGAGATGCTAAGTAATATCATTGGCAGTTTGGACGGAGACATGAACCTGGCCTTAGCAGAAACTAGACCAGTGAACAATGTGTTGTTAATCGTGATTACTTCTGATAGAGGATTGTGTGGTGGTTACAATGCTAATTTGGTAAAATTAGCCAAGACCACCATCGGCGAAAAATACGAGCATAAAAACATTACTATTTGGAATATTGGCAAGAAAGGATTTGAAAGTTTATCAAAGTCTGGATACAAAACCAATGCCGATTATAAAGATATTTTCTTGAACTTGAAATTTGAAAATGTACAAACTGCAGCAAAAGCGGCAATGAATGCATTTGCTAATAAAGAGTTTGATGCGATTGAAGTTATTTACAGTGAATTTAAAAATGCAGCCACTCAATTGCCCACAGCAGAACCATTTTTACCCATTCCTAAAATTGCCAAAAAAGCCAATCAGAAAAAAACAGATTTTATTTTTGAGCCACATAAAGAAGTATTGGTTGCCGAGTTAATGCCAAAAATATTAAACACCCAATTGTTCAAAGCTGTGCTAGACGCGAATGCTAGTGAGCATGGTGCTAGAATGACTGCGATGGATAAAGCAAGTGAAAACGCAAACGAATTATTAAAATCATTGAAATTATCATACAACCGTGCTCGTCAAGCAGCCATCACCACTGAACTTACAGAAATTGTAAGTGGTGCTGCAGCGTTAAACGGTTAAGCCCCAAACCTTATGGAAATCAGCCAAATTATTCCGCATATTGAAGCACTTATTTTTGCAAGTGAAAAAGCATTGAATGCTAACGACATTACTGAACTCATCAATAATGCATTTGGATTTTTAGAAGAAAGAATTAGTTTGGATCAAGTTGAAAGTGCCTTAAACGGAATACAAGAAAAATACAGTACCGAATTTTATCCATTTGAATTAAAACAAAGCGGCGGTGGCTGGCAGTTTTTAACTAAGCCCGATTTTCACAAAACGATTGCTCAATTAAATGGAGATAAATTCTTAAAGCGCTTGTCCAATGCAGCTTTAGAATCTTTGGCTATTATTGCTTATAAACAACCCATTACCAAAGGCGAAGTTGAAGCCATCAGAGGCGTGAATAGCGATTATTCTATTCAAAAATTATTAGAGAAAGAATTAATAACCATTAGTGGAAGAAACGAACATTTACCTGGTAAGCCATTAGTGTACTCTACTTCTAAAAACTTTATGGATTATTTCGGAATCAATTCGACCGATGATTTACCTAAAATAAGAGAGGTTTTGGCCGACCAATTAGTGGAAGCTACCGTAATCAAACCGGAAGACTTTACCGACAATAGCGTTTTAGAACAAACAGAAGACGCAGAAACGCCTAATTTGCCAGAAGAAACAGACGGCTATGAAGCCGAGTCAAGCAAGGAAGACGAAAGTCCTGAAAGTCCTGTTGAATAACACTTAGTAGTATTTTTCCTTCTACAATTTTTTAAAATTATACGGTTGATATAATGACTGAACCTAGTTCTAATTGTATCTTCGTACAATGAATTCAAGTTTATCCTACGAACAATTAAAAGAGGCCGCCCATACGTATGGCACTCCGTTGTATGTGTACCATGCCGAAAAAATGGTGGATCAATATAAAAGCTTGTTAACCCATTTCTCTAATAAGTCGGTTTGTTTTTTTTATGCATGTAAAGCACTTACCAATATTCATGTATTAGACGTTTTTAAAAAAGCAGGGTGCAATATAGATTGTAGTTCCATCAATGAAGTAAAATTGGCCATACATGTTGGCTTTGACCCTTCTAATATTTTGTATACTAGTAATAGTGTTGATTTTGAAGAAATAAAAGAAGCCGTGAGTTTAGGCGTACACATTAATATTGATAGTCTTTCCAATGTAGAAAAATTTGGAATCACTTATGGCAATAGATATCCCGTGGGCGTGAGAATTAGACCCAATATTATGGCAGGGGGTAATTTAAAAATTTCAACAGGTCATGATAAAAGTAAGTTTGGCATACCAGCTAAACAAATTAACGAACTCAAAGCATTACAAGAAAAGTACAAAATCAATATTGCCACATTGCACATCCATACCGGAAGTGAAATAAAAGATGTGGCGGTGTTTTTACAATCTGCAGAAGTGTTTGAACAAATACTACCCGATTTTCCTACAGTAAATATTTTAGATTTTGGCGGAGGATTTAAAGTGCCTTATCAATCCAATGAAAAAGGAACTGACATTGCTTTATTGGGTGCAGAGGTAAATAAAATTATGGCTGCACTATCTGCTAAAGCAGGAAGAAATTTAACAGCTTGGTTTGAACCAGGAAAGTATTTAGTAAGTGAAGCTGGTTTTTTCATCACCAAAGTAAATGTACTTAAGCAGTCCGGGGATATTTGTTTTGCAGGTATCAACAGTGGCTTAAATCACTTAATAAGACCTATGTTTTATGATGCCTATCATCATATAGATAACTTAAGTGCACCCACCAAAGAGCTAAAAAAATATGCTGTGGTGGGCAATATTTGCGAAACAGATACCTTTGCATGGGAAAGGCCCTTGCCAACAATAGAAGAAGGAGATTTATTGGTATTTTATAATGCTGGTGCTTACGGCTATGAAATGTCAAGCAATTACAATGCACGTTTTAAGCCTGCACAAGTATTGTTTGAAGATGGAGTAGCAAGATTAATAAGCCGCCCAGACAACATGGATGATTTATTGGCATTGCAAATGCCGCTTAATAAATAATTATGATTGAGCTACAACATATCAGTAAAAAATTTGGAGACCGAGTGATCATTGATGACATTAGTGCCCAATTTAAACCAGGTATTTGCAATTTAATTATTGGAACCAGTGGAAGTGGAAAAACAGTTTTAGTTAAATGCATTGTAGACTTATTAAAAGCAGACAAAGGAGAAGTGCTTTTTGACAATATTGCTTTTTCTACAATGGAGAAAGAAGATCGAAAAGAATTAAGACAAAACTTAGGCATGTTATTTCAAGGAAATGCATTATTCGATTCTATGACTGTAGAACAAAATGTACGATTCCCTTTAGATATGTTTTCTGAATTAAATTTAGAAGAGAAGAAAATAAAAGTAAACGAGATATTGGCCCGTGTTCAATTAATGGATGTGAATAATAAGTTCCCTGCCGAATTAAGTGGGGGAATGAAAAAAAGAGTAGGATTGGCTAGAGCATTGGTTATGCAGCCAAAATATTTGTTCTGCGACGAACCCAATTCAGGCTTGGACCCGCAAACTTCGATGGTCATAGATAAGCTTATTCATGAATTAACCGTCGAATTTAACATCACCACCATTGTGGTTACCCATGACATGAATAGTGTAATGGAAATTGGCAATTATATCATTTATTTAAACCAAGGGAAAAAAGAATGGGAAGGATCCAATCAAGATATTATATTTAGTCAAAATAAATTATTAAATAATTTTATATTCGCCTCCGAGTTTTTGCAAGATGCAAAATCGATGCGGATGATGGAACAAAAAAAATAACTATAATAAAATAACAAAACAATTATGAAGCATTTTTTAACTTTAGTATTGGGTGTATTGCTTTTCACTCAACTCCATGCACAAGAGAAACCTGCAGTGGTAGATCCTAACTCCCCCTATTTAAAAGACAACAGAATACCTGCCTTTTCCATTACAGGATTAGATGGTAAAGAAATAACTAATAAACAACTTCCTAAATATAAGTTTACTTGTATTATTATATTTAGTCCAGATTGCCCTCATTGCCAAAAAGAAGCAGCTGAAATAAATAAATATCCAGCTAAGTTTAAAGACGTACTATTTATTTGGGATAGTTTCCGAGACATGGAATCTATCAAAAAATTTGCTGCTAACTTTAATTTAGTCAACAAGCCCAATATCATTATTGGTCGTGACCCCAATTTTACCATTGCTAGCTTTTTTAGACCTAGAATGACTCCCTTTATGGCATTGTACGTGAATGGTAGTTTGTTAAAAGTTTATGAACAAGGCGCAGATGTTTTAGAAATGGCTAAATTAATAGAAAGCAATTAGTTAACTTTGCACCGGAAAAAATAATACATACATTAAAAATAACATTATATGAAAGTTACCGTAGTAGGCGCAGGAGCAGTAGGTGCAACATGCGCAGACAATATTGCTCGTAAAGAATTAGCACAAGAATTGGTTTTATTAGACATCAAAGAAGGATTTGCTGAAGGCAAAGCACAAGACATGATGCAAACAGCTGCATTACTAGGTTTTGATACTAGAATTAGCGGAAGCACGAATGATTATTCTAAAACAGCTAACTCAGACGTGGTAGTGATTACCTCTGGTTTACCTCGTAAACCAGGCATGACCCGCGAAGAATTAATTGGCACTAATGCAGGTATCGTAAAAGGTGTTTGTGAGAACATTTTAAAATTCTCTCCTAATGCCATTATTATTGTCATTAGCAACCCAATGGATACCATGACTTATTTAGCTTTACAATCTACTGGATTGGCTAAAAATAAAATTATAGGAATGGGCGGAACTCTAGATAGTGCTCGTTTTAAATATCAATTAAGTACCACTTTAAACTGCAGCCCTTCTGATTTAAATGCATTGGTAGTGGGTGGACACGGTGATACTACGATGATTCCTTTAATCAAGCATGCTACTTGGAATAGTATTCCAGTTACCAAATTCTTAGACGCTGCTCAACAAGAAAAAATTATCAATGATACGATGGTAGGTGGTGCAACACTTACAAAATTATTAGGTACTTCTGCATGGTATGCACCAGGTGCTGCCGGAGCTGCATTAGTAGAGAGCATTGTAAGAGATGAGAAAAAATTGTTTACTTGCTGCGTAAGCTTAAATGGCGAATACGGTCAAAAAGATATTTGCTTAGGCGTTCCAGTAGTGATTGGTAAAAATGGCTGGGAAAAAATTGTCGAAATGGACCTTTCTGCAGATGAGCAAGCTGCATTTAATAAAAGCGCTGATGCCGTAAGAAACATGAACGATGTTTTAAAAACATTGTAATCTAATTCAATAATACTTAATTAAGCGAAAGCTTATTATTTAAAAGCCTTCTTTCGATTCATCGGAGGAAGGCTTTTTCTTTTATCCTTACTTTAATTAAAAGAAATTCGTTCACCTTGGCCGCAATGGTGTTGATGTTTTGTTGCTGCATGCAGGCGAAGTGCCCTTTTGGACAATGTTGATCTCCTTGTTTGGTACAAGGCTGACAAGGTAAATGTGGCACTATCGAATTAAAATGTGCTGGCGTATTTTGACTTGGATAATAGGCTTCAAATTGTAAAGCCGGACTTGTTGCCCCCCAAATGGTGATAGTAGGTTTTTTCAAAGCCACTGCAACATGCAAGAAGCCAGTATCATGCGACACCACTACTGTCGACATTTGAAGGATACTTGCCGATTCTTGCAAACTAAACTTACCACATGCATTGTAAACGTAATTCGTATTGGATTGTGCAATTAAATTAGCTTCCACTATATCCTCTTTCCCTCCAATAAGCACAATGGGCTTTTTTAGTGTTGCTGCCAATTGAACCCATTTTTGGACTGGCATTTTTTTATTATAATAAGATGCCCCTATCACAAACGCAATAAAACCCGCTTGATGACTAGTAGGTAAATGAGCCGCAGTAAATGTATTATTTACAGGGAAAAAATAATCCAAGCCTTTTCCATCGTTGGTTACATTCAACTGCTTTAAAGTATCCAAATACCTATTACAAACATGTGTTGTAGGTAATAAGTTAATATGCAATTTGGCCAAGATTAATTTTCTTATGCTTAATTTTTGATAACTAAAGGCTTTTACCCCTAAGGCGCTTTTAATCTTCCAAGATCTTATATTATGATGCAAGTCAATGATGTAATCAAATTCAAATTTCTTTAATTCAGAAATAGTCTCCTTAATATCTTGATCTAAAAAATGGCATTGATCAATATAGGGATTGGCCATCACCAAATCTTTCATAGTGGCTTTAGTTAGAAAATGTATTTCTACGCCTGGTATTTGCTGCTTAGCGCAACGAATTGCCGGTGTTGTAAGAACAATATCACCAATAGAAGAGAAACGGATAAATAGTAAACGCATACTTTATAAACTAAGGAAGTGGCTGGTCGTATTCTAAATAATCTAAATCCTTATGGTAGGTTTCCTCTGTAAAAACAAAAGCAATCAAAGTAATGATCATTACTGTAGCCCCTGTAAAAATACCACTTTGAATAATGCTCCAGCCTAACTTTTTTTGAAGCAAATCAAGGAATAAAAAATTAATCAATGGCAAAGCACCTCTCACCATGTTAGGAATCGTAGTGGCGGCTGTTGCTCTTAAATTAGTGCCAAACTGTTCGGCCGCCATCGTATTAAAAATAGCCCAATAGCCTGTACTAAAGCCAAGTAAACCACAAATAAGGTACATGATATCATCATTATTATTGAATGCGCTAAAAAATAAAATCATGCAAACGATATTTAAAGAATAAAATACCAATAAAGCTTTTTTTCTACTTTGAAAATATTGGCTCACATAACCAATCAATAAATCACCCACCGCAATTCCAATGTAGGCAAACATAACTGCCTTTCCGGAATCAATTAAATTGACTCCATATAAACCAGTAGCAAACTTATTACTATAATTCACCATCACCCCAATCACAAACCAAGTAGGCAAGCCTATTAAAATAGCTTTGATGTATTTTGAGAAACGTTTGTAAGAACTAAAAAACATTAAAAAATTTCCTTTTGAAATCTTGGCCAATTTGGTGGACTCAAACATAAAGGATTCCGCCACTTTAACACGAAGGATTAATAAGAAAAATCCAAGTACGCCGCCTATTTGATAACACAATCTCCAATCAGCAGTAAATTTAAAAGTAAAGTAGGCAAATACTGCGCCAAATAAACCAATACCCGCCACCAAGGAAGTACCAATGCCTCTTTTATTTTTAGGAAGCATTTCCGAAACCAAAGTGATCCCTGCGCCTAATTCTCCTGCTAGACCAATGCCTCCAATAAATCTGCAATAAGCATATTGATCTACACTATGAACGAAGGAGGTTAAAAAATTGGCCACCGAATAAAGTATAATAGATCCAAATAATACTTTTAATCTTCCTTTTTTATCTCCCAATACCCCCCATAAAATTCCTCCTATTAATAAACCTGACATTTGCCAATTAATAATATGCGCACTATCTACAATAATAGTTTCGGCTGTCGAACCCAAACTCATAACACTTGGCTGTCTTACAATTGTAAATAAGAGTAAATCATATACATCTACAAAATAACCTAAGGCAGCAACAAAAACTGGCAAGGACAAGAGTCCAATTTGTTTATTAGTAGTCATAAGCTTTAAAAGAATTTTTTATTTATTTTCTAGAACGATGTTTTATCACTTGAAAAATAACAGGTGCTGTAGTTACAAACACAATGCCCAAAACAATCACTTCCAAATGCTTTTTTAAATCAAATTGAAAATGATTTAAAATGTATGATTGTAAAAAATGTCCTGCACAAAGCATAGTGGCTACCCAGGTGATACAACCAATAATGTTATAATAAACAAATTTGTTTTTATCCATCTTTACGATGCCTGCTATAATTGGTGCAAAAGTGCGTACGATAGGAATAAACCTAGCAATAACAATGGCACGCCCTCCGTGCTTTTCATAAAAATCATTGGCTTGTCTTAAATATTTTTTCTTAAAAAAGAAATTGTCTTCCCAATCGTACATTGCGGGACCTACTTTATTTCCAATGCGATATCCCACATAATTCCCTAAGATACCCGCTACCGTTATAAATGAAAAAATGGTCAACAAATTAATCCATTCATTTTCACTCACGAAAATTTGAGCAGCCAATGGAGCGCTATAAATGCCTGCTACAAATAACAAGCTATCTCCTGGCAAAAAAAACCCAAAAAATAAACCCGTTTCCGCAAACACTACAAATAGCAATAACCACAAACCACCATTTTCAATATAATATTGAGGTTGTAATAATTGACTCCAATGAAAAGCGTCTAATAAATGGATCATAGTTTATAATTATGCTTGCTTAGGTGATTCTAAAGCACCTTCCCATTTACTAACCACTGTTGTTGCTAAGCTATTGCCCAAAACATTGGTAGCAGAACGAAACATGTCGCAAAAATGATCAATAGGTAAAATTAAAGCGATCCCTTCTGGAGGAATATGAAACATCGCACAGGTGGCAGTAACCACTACCAAGGAAGCCCTCGGTACACCAGCAATGCCTTTACTCGTTAACATTAATACCAACAACATAGTTAACTGTGTTCCAATATCTAAATGTATTCCATAGGCTTGCGCAATGGCCATACTTGCAAAAGTCATATACATCATGCTACCATCTAAATTAAAAGAATAGCCTAAGGGCAAAATAAAAGACACTATTTTATCCTTACAACCAAAGCGTTCTAGTTCTTCAGTTAATTTAGGAAATACTGCTTCACTGCTGGTGGTACTAAATGCAATCACCAAAGGTGTAGTAATATGTTTTAATAAAGAAGGTATTCTGTTTTTTAATATTAAAAAGCCTACACCCAATAAAACAACCCATAAAGTGGCAATACCTATTAGAAAGAAAAATAAATATTTACCATAAAATTCAAAAATGGCTAAGCCTTTAGTGGCAATGACAGCAGCAATGGCACCAAAAACGCCCAAAGGAGCAAAGTTCATTACATAGCCCACCATTTTAAGAATAATATGTGCAATGGTTTCCAATGCTTTCACAAAACCTTTGGCAGCATCTCCAATGGCTGCAGCAGCTACTCCGAAAAAAATACTAAAAATAACAATTTGTAAAATTTCGTTATTGGCCATGGCTTCTACCATACTTTTTGGAAAAACATGCTCCACAAAATTGATTAAACTAAACACTTGGGTTTTGCCCATTAAATCTTTAGCGCCTGTTACATCTGCATTGGATAATGCTATGCCTTCCCCTGGCTTAAATATATTCACCAAAACCAAACCAATTAATAAGCTCATGAGAGAAGCGGTCACAAACCACAACAAAGCTTTTCCACCTACTCTACCCACTGTTTTAAGATCGCCTAATTTGGCAATACCTACTACTAAAGTGGTAAAAACCAATGGCGCAATAATCATTTGAACCAGTCTTAAAAAAATAGTAGTTAAAACTTTTAAGTTTTTTGAATAACTATCTATAGAATCTGCACTTTGTGTTTCATGTATATAATAACCTAAAATCGCACCGGCAATCATAGCAATGACAATGTATAAGGTGAGCTTATTTGATTTTTTCATAACATTAGATAGTACTGCAATATAAGACTTAAGTAGTAAAAAAATGCCTCCTATAAGGACTGCATTTTCGAAAAAAATGCACTTGAAATTGCAAAAAAAGTGCTATTTTCCAATCTAAATTGTGTTGTCATTAAACAACTTATTCAAAAACATAACTTTGTTATTGAATTCAACACCGAAACCTAAACATTATGAGTTTATTTAGAAAAAAGGATTTAACAGCCATGTTGGCCCAAGCGGAAGATGGTGGTAAAGGTCTTAAACGTACTTTAGGCGCAGGCAACCTAGTTGCATTGGGCGTAGGGGCAATTATAGGCGCGGGCTTATTTGTAAGAACCGCAGCAGCAGCTGGTCAAGCCGCCGGACCTGCAGTAACTTTATCCTTTATTGTCGCAGCCATTGGTTGTGCTTTTGCAGGTTTATGTTATGCAGAATTTGCAGCTATGATTCCTATTTCGGGAAGTGCTTATGCTTATTCTTATGTAACTATGGGTGAAACCGTTGCTTGGATTATTGGCTGGGCTTTAATTATGGAATATGCTTTAGGAGCAGCCACAGTATCTATTGCTTGGAGTGAATATTTAAATAAGCTGCTGGGAGGAGGCATCCCTTATGAATGGAGCCATTCCCCTTTTGAAAGCGTCACAGATACTGCTGGTGTATTGCACCATGGTATTATGAATGCCCCTGCTTTAGTAATCTTATTATTGTTAACCTTATTGTTAATTAAAGGAACTCAAGAATCTGCTATAGTGAATGCAGTTATTGTATTTATAAAAGTGGCTATTGTAATTTTATTTATCATTTTAGGCTGGCAATTTATTAGACCAGAAAATCATACTCCCTATTTTATACCTGCTACACAACCTCCATTGATTGATGCTTCTGGAAAAGTCATTGCCGATTACTCTGGTGCTTTTAAACATGGATGGGGTGGTGTTTTAGGTGGCGCTGCCATTGTATTCTTTGCTTTCATTGGTTTTGATGCGGTATCCACTGCAGCTCAGGAAGCAAAAAATCCAAAAAGAGACATGCCCATAGGTATATTAGGTTCTTTAGTAGTATGTACGATTCTTTATATTTTATTTGGACACGTTTTAACTGGCGTTGCCAACTGGAAAGATTTTGTGGATCCTTTAAAAGGACGTGAAGCTTCTGTAGCTTATGCCATTTCCACATATATGACAGGTTATGGTTGGTTAGCAACTGCAGTAACTGTTGCAATATTAGCAGGATTTAGTTCTGTGATATTAGTGATGTTGATGGGTCAATCACGTGTGTTTTACTCCATGGCGAACGATGGACTACTGCCTAAAGTGTTTTCTGATTTACACCCTAAATTTAGAACCCCCTATAAATCTAACTGGATTTTATTTGTATTCGTAGGAGCATTTGCTGCTTTTGTACCAGGTAATGTGGCAGGTGATTTAACTTCCTTTGGAACTTTATTCGCCTTCGTACTAGTGAGTGCTGGTATATGGATTTTAAGACGCAAATCGCCTAATATGGAGCGTCCGTTTAAAACTCCATTAGTGCCCTTGGTGCCAATATTAGGTGCTATTATTTGTTTGGCCATGATTTTTGCTTTGGATGGACAAACACTTAAAGTTGCCTTTGGATGGATGGCTTTGGGACTAGTCGTTTACTTCGTCTATGGTCGTAAACACAGCAATTTGAACAAGTAGTACTAAACTGCAGTATATAAAATTGTCCCCTCGAGTTATCGGGGGGACAATTTTTTTTTGCTTATTTTTGCAACTCTTAATACATACAACTATGGGAAGGATATTTGAAGTAAGAAAAGCCACGATGTTCAAAAGATTTGATCGCATGGCCAAGCAATTTACCCGCATTGGTAAAGAGATTGTAATTGCCGTAAAAGCAAGTGGTCCTAATCCTGATGATAATCCTGCTTTAAGAAGATGCTATCAAAATGCAAGAAGTGTGGGCATGCCCAAGGATCGTGTGGAGGCGGCTATTAAAAGAGCCATGGGTAAAGACACTAGCAACTATGAAGAAATATTGTATGAAGGTTATGCTCCACATGGGGTGGCTTTATTAGTAGAAACAGCTACTGACAATCATGTAAGAACAGTAGCCAATGTAAAAAGTCATTTTAATAAAGGGCACGGCACTTTAGGCAATTCCGGAAGTGTAAGTTTTCAATTTAAAAAAATGGGCGTGTTTAATTTAAAGCCAGAAGGCTTAAATATGGATGATTTAGAATTAGAATTAATTGATCATGGCTTAGATGAATTAGGCGAAAGCAACGACGATAACGGAAATGCAATTATAGTATTACGTTGCGCCTTTACCGATTTTGGAAATTTACAAAAAGCATTAGAAGATAAAAATTTACATCCCATTAGTGCTGAATTAGAATGGATCCCTACTACTACTGTTCCAGTGACAGATGAGCAAGCAGAAGACATTAGTAAATTAATTGAAAGATTAGAAGAAGACGAAGACGTGAATAAAGTGTTTCATAATATGGGCGCCTAATGAGAAACCAAGGCTTATCTATTTTGTGTCTAGCTCCTTTTTTGTTGTCGCTCAATGTATACAAGCCATTGAGTGATACTAGCAAAATAAAATATAACTATTATCGCCTAAGTGCCGATTTAAAAGTAGCGTCAAATTTATATACGACTCAAACAGGATTTTTTTGCAATACCGAAAGAGCTTTAGAAAAGAAGACTAAGTTAGCGGTAAAATTTAGATTAGGATCTGTAGAACAAACGCAGCATTTAGAAGGATACGCTTCTACTCTGCCATCATCTCACTAATTACTTTGATGATTTCCTCGGTATTAGGTTTTGAGAAATAATCTCCATCGCTTGCAAATGCAGGGCGATGTGCTTTGGCGCTTAAGGTACGCGCTGCTACATCCAACCAACGGTAACCTCCCTGCCCTTCAATAACTTGCTGATACATGTAAGCACTGCCACCACCGGGCACATCTTCGTCAATAAAAATAATTCGATTGGTCTTTTTAAGCGAAACAAGAATTTGATGATTGATATCAAATGGCAACAAGGTTTGTACATCGATAATTTCACAATCAATGCCCATATCATTTAAACGAATCGCTGCATCTTCAATAATTCTTAAAGTAGAACCATAAGAAACAATTGTAATATCATTGCCTTCTTTTAAAATTTCGGGCTTACCCAAGGGAACTGTAAATTCTGTAATATTAGAAGGCATGGTTTCTTTTAATCGATACCCATTTAAACATTCAATTAATAATGCAGGGTCATTGCCAAGTAATAAAGTATTGTACATACCCACAGCTTGCACCATATTTCTTGGCACGCAAACAAACATCCCTCTTAAGGCGTTGACGATAACGCCCATAGGTGAACCACTATGAAAAATTCCTTCTAAACGATGCCCTCGAGTTCGAATAATAACAGGACTACTTTGTAATCCATTGCTACGATAATGTAGTGTAGCAATATCGTCACTTAATGTTTGTAAGCCATATAATAAATAATCCAAGTATTGAATTTCGGCAATAGGACGCAATCCTCTCATAGCCATTCCATGTGCTTGTCCGATAATAGATTGTTCTCTTATCCCTGTATCAAAAATGCGATCTGCTCCATGTTTAATTTGCAAGCCAGCAAACCCTTGATTGACATCTCCAATATTTCCCAAGTCTTCTCCAAAAGCATATACGGCAGGGTTTTGCTCAAACAAAACATCAAAATAATGATTCAATACTTCATAGCCATTTAAAGTAGGCGCATCGGCAGGATAAATTGGATCAACTACAGATACGTTTAAAGTACTTAGCGGGCCTTCATTGTATAAATCCTTGCTATAAAATGGAGCTTCTTGTTGATAATAGGCATCTAAAAAATCACGGATCGCTTTTTTATTAGGATGGTGTGTAATTTTTTCAAGTACTAAATGAAGCGCTCTAAATATATCTCGTTTTAAAGGCTCTCTACTTTGAACTAATTCATGAACCAACTCCATTACAGTTTTCAAGTCAGCTTCATTCAAGCCTTGTTGTGCCAATTGAACGCCTTCAACTATTTTTTCTTTAATCGGTGTTATGTATTTTTCCCAAGCGGCTAATTTAAGTACGCGCACTTCTTGCTTTACTTCTGTTTCTAATTCTTGTAAAATATCTTCAGTCGCTAATTCATTCAATAAAAGCCACTCCCGCATTTTTTTATTGCAATCCCATTCTCTTTCCCATTGAAGCCTTTCGGAGGTTTTATACCTTTCATGACTTCCACTGGTAGAATGCCCTTGGGGTTGTGTCATTTCTTGAATGTGAAATAAAACAGGTGTATGGGTATCTCTTGTAAAAGAAATACCTTCTTCAAAAGTTTCACATAAGGCTGCATAGTCCCAGCCCTTCACTGTATAAATTTTAATACCATTGGTGCCTTTTTCTATTTCCATCCCCTTCAATGCCTCCGATATAGACCCTTTGGTGGTTTGCAAAGTGGTTGGTACTGAAATACCATAACCATCATCATAAACAAAAATAGCTAAGGGCACTTGTAGCACACCCGCAGCATTGACTACTTCCCAAAAATGACCTTCCGATGTACTTGCATCTCCAATAGTGCAAAAACAAACCTCATTGCCATTATTACTTAAGTTAGAAAATTGAGCCTTGTGTTTTGAACTTCTAAAACAATTAGAAGCAAATGCCATTCCTAAACCGCGAACCATTTGCCCAGCGGTAGGTGCAATGTCGGCAGAAATATTATAGCTATCGACTAAGTCACTCCACTCCCCTTTTTTATTTACAAATTCAGTAGCAAAATGAGCATTCATATTTTTTCCACCACTATAAGGATCATTGTAAACATCCGAATACAATTGAGAAAAATAATCTTCAATATTAGCTACCCCTAAAGCAAACATGAAAGTTTGGTCTCTGTAATATCCACTTCTAAAATCACCTTTTTGAAAAAATTTAGCCAATGCAATTTGAGCCACTTCCTTACCATCTCCAAAAATGCCAAATTTCGCTTTGCCTGTTAAAACTTCTCTCCTGCCCAATAAGCTTACTTCTCTGCTCAATAAAGCCATGCGGTAGTCGGCAATAACGGAATTCCGAAAAGCCTCAAAAGAGAGCATATCTTGGTTAGCAACAGCGTCGAGGGTGGATTCCATTTGACAAAAATAGGGGTCAAAATTCATAAAAAGTAAAGAAATAAGTAAAATCCCCTTTTTACCAATTTTTCAATAATTTCGATATCGTATTTCACTAGCATATTGTGCTAAGAATCATAAAAAATCATGAAAAAATTTACTTTTATAAGCGCCCTTTTAGCCTTGACCTTAGCATTTAAGGAAACCAAAGCCCAGGCTAAAGTAGAAGACCTCCTAAAGTTTAAAAATGACCAATACGATTTTGGTAAAATAAGCTTTGGAAAACCAGCCACTTATAGCATAGAAATTACCAATATTAGCAAAGATACCGTCACCTTAATCAATGTTAGACCTGGCTGTGGCTGCACCACCCCAAATTTCAAAGCCAATCAAAAAATGGCTCCAGGGCAAAATGCGCAGGTACAAATTACATTTAACGGTAGCGCTATGGGTGTGTTTAGTAGATATACCGACATAGAATTTTCTGGCGGTTTAAAAAAGCAAACTAAATTTACAGGCGAAGGGGTAGCTATTACCAACAGTGCGCCCACTGGTCCGGTAATCAATAACCCAACCCCTATTAATCAACAATAAAACTTACAATCATGAAAATACAAACTTTGGTTTTTTGCTTACTACTATCCGCAACCAGTTGGGCACAATCCGCCATTCACTTTGATAAAACTGGCCATAATTTTGGTAAAATAAAAAAAGGAATACACAAGACAGTTGTTTTTAATTTTGAAAATACGGGTGCAAAACCAGCAGTGATTGAATTTGCCAATGCTGAATGTGGCTGTACCCAACCCGACTATAATCAGAACCCAGTTTTAAAAGGTCAGAAAGGAAATATTAAAGTTACTTATACAGCCCCTTTTAGTGGTGTATTTAAAAAACATGTTACGGTTAAATTTGCTGGGGAAAAAGATGTGACAGAATTATTAATCGAAGGAGAAGTAATTTTATAAAATAGCCAGCTCAACTATTCAATAAAACAATGGTTGATTATACCTATTAACTACCGATTGTTATTAAATTTTAACTGCTACTATAAAAAAAGCGTCTGGAATACTCGGGACGCTTTTTTTTGATCTAGCGCTTACCTATCTTTGTCGAAATGATAACTATTAGCCAAAGGGGCGCACAAATGCCTTCTTCTCCAATTCGAAAACTAGCAACCTTTGCAGATGCGGCTAAGAAAGAGGGCGTTAAAGTTTACCACTTAAATATTGGACAGCCAGATATTGAAACGCCAAGCATTATGATGGAGGCGGTGAAGCATGCCGATTTAAAAGTATTAGAATATACAGACAGCGCAGGTATATTAAGTTTCAGAAAAAAATTAGCTGCTTATTATATTACAAAAGGAATAGAAGTTAGCTATGAAGATATTTTGATAACGATTGGAGGAAGCGAAGGCATTTTATTTGCTTTTATGGCTTGTTTGGATGCAGGCGACGAAATTATTGTACCAGAACCTTTTTATGCCAACTATATTGGCTTTGCTATGGCAGCTGGTATTAAAATTATTCCAATCACTTCCAGTATAGAAAGTGGATTTGCCTTGCCCCCTATAGAATCTTTTAAAGAAAAAATTACACATAGAACCAAAGGGATTTTTATTTGTAATCCCAATAATCCAACAGGCTATGTGTACAGTGAATCAGAATTATTGCAAATAAGAGATTTAATAAAAGAAAAAGATTTGTATTTATTTTCTGATGAAGCCTATACCGAATTTAGTTACGAAGGAAAAGTTAAAAGCACCCTTACTTTAACAGGTGTAGAAGACAGAGTGATTATGATAGACACTTTTAGTAAAAAGTATTCGGCTTGTGGCGCAAGAATTGGTGCTTTGGTTACAAAAAATAAAGCAGTAATAGAAGCGGTCATGAAATTTTCACAAGCCCGATTAAGTCCACCTACCTTAGAGCAAATTGCTGCCGAAGCGGCATTAAGTTTGCCCGCTTCCTATTTTGATGGCACCAGAGCAGAATACAAAAACAGAAGAGCAGTGCTCGTGAACAGATTATCAAAAATGGAAGGTGTTTATTGCCCAGCCCCTAGTGGCGCTTTTTATGTGATGGCGAAACTTCCTGTGGACAATACCGATAAATTTTGCCAGTGGTTATTAACCGATTTTAGATATAAAAATGCCACATTGATGTTGGCCCCTGGTAGCGGCTTTTATACTACTCCAGGCTTAGGCACCAATGAAGTGAGATTGGCCTATGTCCTCAATGAATCTGCCATCAATGAAGCCATGGATTGCCTCGAACAAGCCTTGAAAACATACCACATCACACAAGTTTAATTTTTTTAAGAATATTCCGTAAGTTTAGGTACTAAAATAAAAATAGTATGAAACTACTTATTCGCTCCATTCAATTATTGGTGCTCACTCTATTGTTACAAACCGCATATGCGCAAATAACTCCTGCCCCAGATCGCAATGAAGGCGGAGGCCCTTACACACAATTAATTATAAGAGGAGTTACCTTAATCAACGGAACGGGATCACCAGCAGTAGGACCAGTGGATATTGTTATTGAAAACAATAGAATTGTAAAAATTGTAATAGTAGCCAACGAAGGCATGCCAATAAAAGCGGAGCGAAGACCAGTATTAGCAAAAAACGGAAAAGAAGTAGATGCCAATGGCATGTTTGCCATGCCCGGATTAATTGATATGCACGTACATATAGGTGGGACAGAACAAGGCACACCAGCAGAATACGTTTATAAATTATGGATGGCACATGGCATTACCACGGTAAGAGATGTGATGGCAGGAAATGGATTAGAATGGGTATTAAATGAAAAGAAAAGAAGTGCAGAAAATAAAATTATCGCACCTCGTATTTATGCCTACACAGGATTTGGCCAAGGAAGTAAAAAACCAATTGTTACTGCACAAGATGCAAGAGATTGGGTAAATGAAAATGCAAAGAATGGCGCAGATGGAATTAAATTTTTTGGTGCATCACCTGAAGTAATGGATGCTGCCATTAGAGAAAATAAAAGAATTGGATTAAGATCTTGTTGTCATCATGCCCAAACTGATGTGGCCAGATGGAATGTATTAAATTCTGCAAGAGCCGGCATGACCAGTATGGAGCATTGGTATGGATTACCTGAAGCCTTATTTGAAAATAAAACGATACAAGATTTTCCATTAGATTACAATTATACCAATGAGCAAAGCAGATTTGAAAATGCTGGTAAGTTATGGAAACAAGCAGCAGCCCCTAATTCAGAGAAATGGAATAAGGTAATGAATGAATTACTAGCTTTAGATTTTACCTTAGACCCTACCTTTAATATTTACGAAGCCAATCGTGATTTACAAAGAACAAGAAGAGCAGAATGGCATGAGAAATATACTTTACCTTCTCTTTGGAAATTTTATGCCCCTAGCAGAAACTCTCATGGCTCTTATTGGTTTGACTGGGGAACAGAGCAAGAAGTGGAATGGAAAAATAATTACAAATTATGGATGGCTTTTATTAATGAATATAAAAATAGAGGTGGTCGTGTAACTGCAGGATCTGACAATGGATTTATTTATCAAACTTATGGATTTGGATTTATTAGAGAATTAGAGTTGTTAAGAGAAGCAGGTTTTCATCCATTAGAAGTAATTCGTTCAGCTACCTTAAATGCAGCACAAGCCTTAGGTGCCGAAAAAGATTTAGGATCGGTTGAAATTGGCAAATTAGCCGATATCATTATTATAGATGCCAACCCATTAAAAAACTTACAAGTATTGTATGGCACCGGCGCTATTCACTTAAATCAAGATGGCATTGCTTCCAGAATTGGTGGCGTAAAATATACCATTAAAGATGGTGTTGTTTATGATGCCAAACAGTTATTGAATGACGTTAAAGTGATGGTAGACAAAGCAAAAGAAAAAGAAAACTTTAAAATCACGCAGCCTGGATTGGATTGGTAGTTTAAATAGCTTGCTATAAATGATCTAGTCTAAACTTGAAATAATGAGCTACGCCATTGTTATTAAAGGTATGAACATGCTCGGCCTTTAATTGCTCGCTCATGAGGTTGATTAATTTCAAACCCAGGCTAGATAAATCAATTTTGGATTTCTCTATTCCAGGACCATCGTCTTTAATCTCAATTAAATAAGTGCCGTTAATTTTGTTGATTCTAATTACTAAAGTTCCAATTTCTCTTTTTATATAGGCGTATTTGAATGAATTAGATACCACTTCGTTAACAATTAACCCCAGTGAGATTATCTGTTCCATAGGCAATTTTAAATTGGGGTCAATTCCAAAATGAATGGCCACATTCTTATCCTCTAATGGGTAAATCATTTTCAAATGGTTGACTAAAGTGTGCACATAAGTACTTACTTCAACGGTTTCGAAATTTTCAGAGGTATATAAATTTTGGTGTACCAATGCCATGGTTTGAATACGATTTTGAACCGATGTGAGTATTGCTTTGGTAGATTCGCTTTCATTTCTTCTTTTTTGCATATTCAACAAGCTATACATCACTTGTAAATTATTTTTTACCCGATGATGTAGTTCTTTTAATAGTAAATCATTACGCTCTACTTCTAGCGCAATGATCTTATTATTTTTTGTCTTAACAACAATAGTTTGATACAATAAAATAATAAATATAATGGTTGCAAATAAAAAGAAAAAAGAAAACAGCAGGTAGTTTTTTTGATACATTGAACTACTTTTTTCTATAATTAAAGATTTTTTAGTGGCCTCCAAGTCGGCTCTATTTTTTTTAATCTCTAATTGCCCTATACTTAAGAGTACTTGGTTTTTTTGAACATTAGAATGCAGTAGATCCATATAGGCAATATACTTTTGACTATAATATAAAGCGGAGTCGTTTTTGTGTATTTTACTATAATATTTAGTCGACAACTTGTAAAATTTAACTAAATCCCTTTTGTTGGACTTTCCAGTCATATCATTTTTAGCACTATCGTAATACAGTTTAGATTTTGATAGGTCATTCACTTCCAAATAACATTCGGAAAGTAAAAGCCAGGTAAACGTTTTGTTTTCGGGACTTTTTTCATTAGAAGCCAAATCAAATAAAAGAGGTTGAATGGCTTTAGCGTAATATCCTTTGGCCATATTACATTTTGCTAAACTGGCTGTAAAATTACCTATCCAAAAGGTGGCACCTATCCTATCATCTGAATGTGCGGGCGCTAGATGAGATAGATTTTCATTTGCATTTTGTAATCCGATTTTGTAATATTTGATGGCACTATCTATTTCATTGTTGTCAAAAAATAAGTCGCCAAAATAGGCAAAATAATTAAACCAAATAATATTATATTTTTTAGGAAATGGCTGATTCATTCGATAGTCATAAATTGCATCATTGTACAATTCACAATCTCTATATATTTCCCAAACGGTACTTACCTCACCTCTATTTAATCTTATCTTCCTAATTTCAATTGCATTTCCAAGCTCGTTCGTAGCTCTATAGGCTTGCTCCAATTTTACAAGAACATATTTTTGAGTAAGGCTACTTAACTTGTTTAAATTGGAATTCAAATATATTAGAACAGGCAGCTCTTTCAAAAATTTAGACTGATCATGATAAATAGAAGCCAATGGATAAGCAAGCTTTAATTGATACTCCTCTAACTTATATTTTTTCGCAAATTGGTATTGTAATGCCAATAAGTTTTCAAGGTAATAATTAGGAAAAATTAAATTATCCGTATTGGTATCACAAAAGGAAATAAGCAATTTTACATTTTTTTCGCTCGCTACCATATCTACACCATGTAAACCTATTTGGTCTATTTTAGTTTGTGTATTTATTGAGATGGCCTGACTCGCAGCTAGCAATGAAAAGAATAAAAATAAAAAAACAAATACGCGCTTAAGCATTAATAAAAATATACAATTAAAAGCAAAGCGAAAAGAGAAATGGGAATATATACTTTAGAAAATTTTCTAAGTGCATTGATATTATTTATACAAATATTAAAGTAATAATATATGATTGTCTAAAACATTCAAATAATAATATTTTTTTATAACTTTAGAGCCATGAAGGTTCGATTTCAAAAAAATAAGGCCACTAAAAATGTAATCACCTTTGTCAGGGACAACCAAACAATTACCTGGACTAAAGCCGATGACTTTCTTGTGCTGCACGACCTAAGTCATTACACCATCGAAAAAACATTGAATTACACTACTGCATTTTATGGCATGATTAATTCAGGTGCAACCATAAAAGATTTTGAAGACAAAGTAATAAGAGATAAAATGAATCTAACTAACGAGGCCTGGTATGCTGAAACATTAGCCAATTTAATCCTTATCGAACACACCCAAACTACCTTTGAAAATTTAAACGAAACATTTAGAGAAGCCCTAAATCAAACCAACCCTAATATCCCCTTTATGGCTATTAGTGTAACTGATATAGAAAAAATAAGAGCCCTTTATTCCCAATTGATTAAAAATTGGAAACTACTTCCCGAAAATCAAAGTATGGAATTAGATTTTTAATGAATGGCATTAAACAACTGCTCCAGCTTTATTGGATCCAATAGTTTATTGGTACGTACTCCGCTACATAGGTCAATGCCATAAGGTTTAACTTCCTCAATAGCTTGTTTTATATTCATGGGGTTAATACCGCCTGCTAAATAAACTGGACGCTTTGATTGCTCTACAATTTTTCTACTTAAATTCCAATTGTGTACCCTTCCTGTTCCACCCAACTCCTTGGTTTGTAAATTTGGATTCCCGCTATCTAAAAGAAGGGCATCTACTTGCTCGCTTATACGCAATGCTTCTTCAATGGACGCTTCATTAAGTACATGAATTACTTGCACTATTTTGATGGAAGGAAGTGCGTTTTTAATTTGTTCATAAGTGCCTTCCGATAAAGCATCTACTATTTGGATGGTAGAAGTATTTGTTTTTTTATGGTGCTTAATAATTGCCTCTGCACTGGTTTCACTAGTCAACATGAATGTATCAATACTTATTGGAACTGCTTTAGCAATTGTATAAATTAACTCATCACTAATGATGCCAGGGCCGCTAGGCATTTTAGCCACTAATCCTAAAGCCGCGGCGCCTTGTGCTATAGCCAAATTGGCTTCTTCAATAGAAGAAATACAACATATTTTAATTTTAGGAACCATATAAATGAGTATCTAGATTAATTTATTGCTTCACTAAGTTAATAAAAATAATAATGCTGCCATCATAGTTGAATAACATAAAGCACGTGTGCACACAACCAATGCGTTTTGTCTAATTTTGGGTGTTCAAAATTTTCTTGTCTTTGCATGCCTAATTTTTGCATAACCGCCTCAGACTTTTTGTTATGAATGGAGGTAAAGGAAAATACTTCTTTCAAACCCAACTGTTCTTTTGCATATTTTAAACAAGCAGTTGCTGCCTCTGTTGCATAGCCATTTCCCCAATATTCCTTTTTAAATCTCCAACCAATTTCAATACATGGTGTAAAAAATGCATCAAAGCTGGGTGTCATAAAACCAGTAAACCCTAAAAAAGTATTATTAGAAGCCAATAACACTGCATAAAGACTAAATCCAACATCTTTATAATGATTATTTATTCTGTCTATAAATTGTAAGCTTTCTTCTTTAGAAAGTGGTGCGGGGAAATATTTCATCACTTCCTCCTCTTTATTCATAGCAACAAACGAATCATAAAAAGCAGGATCGAAACTCCTAAGTACTAGCCTTTCTGTTTTAAGTATTAATGCCATTCATCCAATTTATGAACAAGTTACCATTTTTAGCCAATTCTTATAAAATCGCTGCAATAACAGGCAATTTAATAGGTTATGGGGCTAACAAATATTTAAATTAATTCTTAACTTTGGCTAGGCCCCTATTAAATTAAAATAGATTAAAAAACGAATAAATAATGCCTGCTACTATGAAAAAAATATTTACAATTTCTGCTTGCCTATTGTTTTTAAATGCGAATCTTTTAGAAGCTCAATCTTATTTGGCAAATAAAAACGAAACCCAAGTAAAAGTGCCTGCAACTATATCATTAAAGGCATTCGCCCTACCCCTTTCTAACATTACTTTATTAGATGGGCCATTTAGAAAATCAATGCAATTAGATAGCGCCTATTTAATGACCATAAATCCAAACCGATTATTAACTCGATTCTATCTTAATGCCAACTTCCCTCCAAGAGATTCTGTATATGGTGGTTGGGAATCATCAGGCTTATCTGGACATACCATGGGGCATTACTTATCTGCTATTTCCATGATGTATGCAAGTACCCATCAAAATGAATTTAAAAAGAGAGCTGCTTATATTATTAATGAAATTGCGATTTGTCAAGCAAAAAGAAATACAGGGTATGTGGGCGCTATTCCAGAGGAAGATGCCTTATGGCAAAAAGTGCGTAATGGTCAAATTAAATCCTCTGGTTTTGATTTAAATGGCGCTTGGTCGCCTTGGTATACGGTACATAAATTAATGGCGGGTTTAATGGATGCTTATTTGTATTTAGACAATCAACAAGCATTGGACGTTGCTACTAAAATGGCCGATTGGACCTATGACTTAATGGTACCTATGAAAGATTCTGTGCGCAATAAAATGTTGCTTTGCGAATATGGTGGCATGAACGAAGTACTAGCTAATATTTATGCGGTTACGGGCAATAAAAAATATTTGAAAGTGGCTAATTTATTTGAGGACGATTTTGTGATGGGAAAATTAGCTCAAAAAATAGATCCTATGCCAGGGAAACATTCCAATACCAATGTTCCTAAAGCGATTAGTGCTGCTAGACAATTTGAATTAACAGGTAATGCCAAAGACGCCACCATTGCCAGTTTCTTTTGGGAAACCATGGTAAAAAGTCATTCCTATGTGATTGGAGGAAATAGTAATTATGAATATTGTGGAGATGCTGGTAAATTAAATGACCGACTAAGCGACAATACTTGCGAGACTTGCAATACTTATAATATGCTTAAGTTAACCAGGCATTTATTTTCATGGCAACCAAAAGGAAGTTTAATGGATTATTATGAAAGAGCTTTATACAACCATATTCTTTCCTCACAAAATTCAAAAACAGGTATGATGACTTACTTTTTGCCGCTAAGGATGGGCGCCGCAAAGGAATTCAGCGACCCATTTAATACTTTTACATGTTGCGTTGGTAGTGGATTAGAAAACCATTCTAAACACGGAGAGTCTATTTATTTTGAAGGATCAGACGGTAGTTTGTATATTAATTTATTTATAGCATCTGCCTTAAATTGGGAAAAGAATAATATGAATATTGTTCAAGAAACAAAATTTCCCTATAAAAATTCAACAAGCATTCAAATTAAATCAACCACAAAAAAACAATTTGCACTAAGGATCCGTAAACCTATATGGAATGAGGGTGCATTAAAAATTAAAATAAATAATCAACCGGTGAAGGCCGTGGTAGATGAAAATGGATATGTTGTTCTTGACCGAGTATGGAATCCAAATGACAAAGTGGTTGTCACTTTTAATATGCAACTTAAAACAGAATCTATTCCAGATAATAAAAATAGAGTGGCCTTTTTATATGGTCCCATTGTTTTGGCTGGCGTATTAGGCGATAAGCTTCCGGATCCAGTTTTTGGAACACCCGTTATAATGAATAATAATTTGCCAACAAAAAATGTAACGGCGGTTGACTTAAATACATTGAAATTTAAATGGAATCATATAGGAAAGCCATTTGATGTAACCATGGCTCCTTTATTTTCTATCAACGATGATTTTTATAGTGTTTATTGGGATAAATTCACCACTGCAGAATGGGAAAATAAAGAAAAAGATTACCAAGCAGAAAAACAAAGATTAAGTGAGATACAAAGTAGAACCATCGACGTATTTAGAATAGGGGAAATGCAACCCGAAAGAGATCATCAATTGATAGCCACAGAAAGATCTTATGTAAGTAATGCCATTGGCAGAATGGGAAGAGAAGCCAGATTAAACAATGAATTTTCTTTTACGATGAAAGTAATTCCATCCACCCCAAGTTCTTTATTGCTTACCTATATTGGCGATGACAAGAATAGTATTTTTGACATTTTAATTAATGGTAAAAAATTAACAACAGTCAATTGGGATGGTGCTCAAAGCAACCGTTTTTATGATGTTGAATATGCCCTGCCTACCGATTTAAAAGAAAATACAATTAAAGTAACCATCTTAGCCAATCATGAAAAAACTGCGGGTCGAATTTTTGGCGTTAGTATATTAAAGAAATAGGAAAAATTTACGTTTTTTAAGCTGCTTGCCAGCCAAATCTTTAAATATATTAGTACCTTTAAAGCTCAACGTTTTAAAGCTATGTCTAAGCCCACTTATGTTATAGGAGTAGATTACGGAACCGATTCCGTAAGGTCTATTTTAGTGAATACTTCTAATGGAGAAATTGTACAATCTGCAGTCCATCATTATTCAAGATGGGCAAAGGGATTGTACTGCAATCCTACCTTAAATCAATATAGACAGCACCCACAGGACTATATCGATGGATTAACCATCACTATTAAAGCCTGTTTAAAAAATTTAGACAAGGAAATTGCGGGTCAAATTGTAGGATTATCCATCGACACAACAGGGTCCTCTCCTGTTGCAGTAAATAAAGAAGGAACCCCTTTAGCTTTGGTTTCAAAACATGCAGAAAATCCAAATGCCATGTTTGTTTTATGGAAAGACCATACTGCAGCACCAGAAGCACAAGAAATAAATGATCATGCAAAAAAATATCCTACCAATTATTTAGAATTTGTTGGGGGCATTTATTCGAGCGAATGGTATTGGGCTAAATTATTGCATATTTTAAGAGCAGATAAAACCATTAATGAAGATTTATACACTTGGGTAGAGCATTGCGATTGGATTCCATTTTTATTAACCGGTGGCAAGGATGCCGATAAAATAAAAAGAGGTGTTTGCAGTGCAGGTCATAAAGCATTGTGGGCAGAAAAATTTGGCGGCTATCCTCCTATTTCTTTTTTTACAGAACTAGATCCCCTATTAGAAAAAGTAATTACTAATTTATCTAAGGAAACTTATAGCGCCTCCACTGCAGTAGGTGTCATTACAGAAAGCTGGGCCAATGAACTTGGCTTACCCACGAACACTGTTATTGGTGTTGGTGCTTTTGATGCACATATGGGTGCGGTAGGTGGTCAAATTGAACCCTACTATTTAAGTAAGGTAATGGGTACATCTACTTGCGATATTTTAGTGGCCCCTATTAAAGAAGTAGATGGAAAATTAATTAAAGGAATATGTGGCCAAGTAAATGGCTCGGTAATACCGGGCATGGTAGGATTAGAAGCGGGGCAATCTGCATTCGGAGATATTTACGCTTGGTTTAAAAATATTTTAGCTTGGCCATTAAAATCAATTTTATTAAATGCTACTATTAATAATGGTATTGTAAATGAAGACGTAGTGGCTGAATTAGAAGATAAAATTTTAATAGCTTTAAATGAAAGCGCGAGTAAGTTACCCTTAGATGCGAACGATCCCATTGCAGTTGACTGGATGAATGGAAGAAGAACACCCGATGCCAATCAATTATTAAAAGGAGGCATAGAAGGTATTTCCTTAGCGACGAATGCCCCTATTTTATACAAAAGTTTAGTAGAAGCCACCTGCTTTGGAGCAAAAGCGATTGTGGATCGTTTTCTGGATGAAGGTATTCCTATCAAAGGAATTATAGGTTTAGGTGGGGTTGCAAAAAAATCGCCCTTTATCATGCAAATGATGTCTGATATTATGAATATGCCTATCAAAATTCATAAAAGTGAGCAAACTTGTGCATTAGGTGCCGCTATGTTTGCTGCTACCGCTGCTGGCGTATATGAAAAAGTAGAAATGGCCATGGAAAATATGGGACAAGGATTTGAAGTAACTTATTACCCTAATAAAGACAGGGTTGATTATTATCAACAACGTTATATCAAGTATATTGGGTTGGGAAAATATATAGAACAAACCACCATTAAATAGCAAAAACTAATGTCTAGATTTAATACCATCAAAGAAGAATGTTTCTTAGCTAATTTGGAACTTCCAAAGCTAGACTTGGTTTTATTTACTTTTGGCAATGTAAGTGTTGTAGATAGGGCCAATAAAGTATTTGCTATTAAACCAAGTGGTGTTCCTTATGAAAAATTAGCTATGGAGGATATGGTGATTGTAGATTTTGACGGTAAAGTAGTGGAAGGAAATTTAAGACCCTCTTCCGATACCCATTCACATGCTGTATTATATAAGCACTGGGAAAATATTGGAAGCATTGTGCATACCCATTCTACTTATGCAACGGCTTGGGCCCAAAGTTTAAGAGACCTGCCTGTTTATGGAACTACTCATGCAGATTATACCATTGAATCCATCCCCTGCGCGGCACCTATGAAAGATGAAAAAATTAAAGGGGATTACGAAATAGAAACCGGGCATCAAATTATTGACTGCTTTAAAGAAAGAAAATTAGATTATCAAGAAGTAGAAATGATTTTGGTAGGCAGTCATGCTCCATTTACCTGGGGGAAGGATGCAAAAAAAGCAGTACACAATAGTGCAGTATTAGAATTCATCGCAAAAACAGCGTTGTTCACCGAACAAATCAACAAGGAAGTAAAACCTATTAAAGATTCCTTAAAAAATAAACATTTTCAAAGAAAACACGGCCCCAATAGTTATTATGGCCAATAAAAAAATAATGAATATAGTATGATACCTCAATTAAAATCTTTAGACGTTTGGTTTATCACAGGAAGCCAAGATTTGTATGGCGCTGAAACTTTAAAAAAAGTAGCCGAGCATTCTACCGAAATAGCCAGCTCTTTAAGTGCTTCTAAAACCATTCCTGTAAATGTGGTATTTAAACCAGTCGTAAAATCGAGTGAAGAAGTTTTAAAAGCTATGCAGGAAGCCAATAATGATAAAAATTGTATTGGTGTTATATGCTGGATGCATACTTTTTCTCCTGCTAAAATGTGGATCAACGGGCTAAAAATTTTAAGCAAACCTTTGTTACATTTTCATACTCAATTTAACAGAGACATTCCATGGAATACCATAGATATGGATTTTATGAATTTGAATCAAAGTGCTCATGGAGATAGAGAGTTTGGATTTATTACAGCAAGAATGAACATTAATAGAAAAGTGGTGGTAGGGCATTGGCAAGATGAAGAGTCATTAGAAAAAATAAATAGCTGGTGCCGTGCTGCAGCAGCTTGGCAGGATTGGCAGGGTGCTAGATTTGTTCGTTTTGGAGACAACATGCGGTATGTGGCCGTAACTGAGGGGGATAAAGTAGAGGCAGAAATTAAATTCGGCTATAGTGTAAATACTTATGGCATTGCCGATTTAGTAGCAGTAGTTAATCAAATATCAGAAAAAGAAATAGACCAATTAGTAGACACTTATCAAAAAGAATATCAATTACAAGCCGAATTATTAAAAGGAGGTGCCGCACATAGTTCGTTAAGAGCCGCTGCCAAAATAGAATTAGGAATAGAAAAGTTTTTAGTAGACGGAAACTTCAAAGGCTTTACCGACACTTTTGAAGATTTAAATGGCTTAGAACAATTACCAGGGATTGCAGCACAAAGATTAATGGCCAAAGGTTTTGGATTTGCCGGTGAAGGCGATTGGAAAACTGCCGCTTTAGTGCGCGCTATGAAAGTAATGGGCTCAGGATTGCAAGGCGGTAATTCATTCATGGAAGATTACACTTATCATTTTCAACCCGATAATAGAATGGTATTAGGTGCGCATATGTTAGAAATATGTCCAAGTATTGCCGAAGGAAAGCCTAGCTGCGAAGTTCATCCATTAGGCATTGGTGGCAAAGCAGATCCAGTAAGATTGGTATTTAACACCACCCCAGGTGCCGCATTAAACGCCTCTATTGTTGATATGGGCAACCGATTTAGACTATTGGTAAATGAAGTAATGGCGGTTAAACCCATTCAAGCATTACCATTATTACCTGTAGCTAGAGTATTGTGGAAACCATATCCGAATATGCATACAGGTTGTGCCGCATGGATATTAGCAGGTGGCGCACACCATACCTGTTACAGTCAAAACTTAACCAGAGAACATTTAGAAGACTTTGCAGAAATTGCAGGTATTGAATTTACCCTTATTGGAAAAAATACAGAACTAAGCAGTTTCAAAAATGAATTAAAGTGGAGCGATGTATATTATAAAATTAGCCACTAATTCTTAGTGGCTAATTTTGGGTTTTGTACATCTTATTGATAAGGGTCAATCGTTACAATCGAACCGTCTTTATTGTATTTTAATTCGGTCATCTTAATATTTCTCAAATGCGTTTTACCAGACAATTCGGTATCATGATAAAATAGATACCATTTGGAATGATATTGGATTATCGAATGATGGCTTGTCCATCCTTGAACTGGTTTTAAAATAACTCCTTTATAAGTAAAGGGTCCATAAGGATTATCGCCAATAGCATAACATACATTATGGGTATCTCCAGTAGAATAAGAAAAATAATATTTGCCATGGTATTTATGTACCCAAGCAGCTTCAAAAAAACGTTTGGTGTTATTTTGTTCTAAGAAAAGATTTCCTTTTTCATCAAGTAATTTAACTTCTTTAGGCATTTCCACAATGCTTTTCATATCTGCACTTAACTTAGCTACCCTTGGTAAAATTGCCTTTTCATTGGCGCTTTTTAATTTAGCTTTTGCATTGTAAATATTGTTATCCCATCTTTGAAGTTGGCCACCCCAAATACCTCCAAAATACATATAATATTCATTGTTATCATCTTTAAATACAGCAGGATCTATACTATAAGTGCCTTTAATTTCATTGGGTTCGGCCTTAAATGGACCTACCGGGCTTTTACTAGTAGCCACCCCTATTCTAAAAATATCCTGCTTGTCCTTGATAGGAAAAAATAAATAATAGACTCCATTTTTAAAAGCAGCATCAGGGGCCCACAATTGTCTACCTGCCCAAGGAATGTCTTTTTTATCTATAGCAATACCGTTATCCACTACTTTAGCCCCAATAGAATCCATGGAAAATATATGATAGTCTCTCATGTCAAAGTGGTCACCATTGTCATTTTCAGGAATGCCCGCATCAATATCATGAGAAGGATAAATGTATATTTTATTATTAAACACATGCGCAGACGGATCTGCCGTAAATACATGGGTTACTAAAGGCTTAGAGATAGGTTTTAATTTGGCTTGTGCCCTAGTAGTAGTTACTAAAAGTGTAGTCATAATAAGCAATAGCAAATTTTTCATAGGTCAATTTTGAATTAAATAATATTGGATATGAAGATAATAAAAATATCATTTGAATTATTTGGAATTCTCTACTACCCAAATGAAAGTAATTCTATGAACTTAGTCAGTTTTGTGGATACAATTTTGAATAAACCACTGAAAGACAAAACAATATAAATACAATTGATTAGCATTACCCAAGATGTAGACAAATACTACAAATACTTATAACCTACATTAAAGTTATTGCGTAAATTGCATAGCATTAATTAATAAAGCAAATGACCAAAACTACTTTAAGATCTCATTGCCCCATAACCACCGGAATAGATGTCATTGGCGACAAATGGACATTACTAATTATAAGACATATGCTTTTCCGTCACAAGCATACTTATGGAGAGCTACTGGAAATGAAAGAAAGAATAGCTTCAAAAGTATTAGCAGAACGTTTAAGGACTTTAGCAGGAGATGGCTTAATTGAAAAAAGAAATCACCCAACTAACAAAAAAGTATTTTTGTATACATTAACCGATAAAGGCATTAGCACTATTGAAATTATGGCTAAGATTATCCAATTTTCAGTAACCCATTATCGTAGCCAAATGATTACAAAGCCCGTAGACAAAACTAAATTGTCTTATATCTATACGCATTCAAAATCCGAAGAAACATTTATTAAAGATGCAAAAAAAGAATATATAAAATTTAGAAAAAAGCTATTAAATTTTTAGAAAAATTGCCACTGCCAAAAAAAGGCCACTAGCATTAGTGGCCTTTTTTTATTAAGTTTTTTTTAAGAAGTGCCGAATTCTGTATGCCTTCTAATCACAAAAATTAATCCCTAAGGCAACGAACAGAAAACCCGTCCGTCTTATCGTTGACGTAACTGCTGACATCACCAATGTTGTAGTACAGGACGCGGTACCTGGCGTCTAGCGTACCGTCCTCCGTAGAACTCCACCAGAAGCCGAAGTTGCCAACAACATTGAATGTCCCACTGTTGTTACGGTTGCCGCCCGGAAGACCTGCATAGCCACTCTCGTTGGTAGCGCTTGTATTGGGTGTGGTCCATCTAGTGATGCCTGTTGTTTTCATCTTGCCGCCTGCTGCTACATCTCCGCCCAATAAAGTACTTAGAGTTGTCCATTCTGCATCAGTGGGTATATGCCACCCTTGTGGAGCTAATCCCCTTGGATCATTAACTGCATACCAATTATATAGTTTACCATAAATAGCGCCATTAAGTGGATCATTGCTGTAATAACACCATGCCCCGGTAGTTAAACCTGCCCAAGTTGTAGCATCAGTTACCTGTGGTATGACATCTCCATTTCGATAAGTTAACACATCTAAATTCTCTCTCATCCACTGCTGAGTGCCTATTACTACGGTCGGTAAAAAAACCGGTGTAGTCCAAGTTAAAGTTCCACTTCCAGTGGATGTTAATACTTGACCACTAGTGCCAGCACTTGTTAATCCAGTTCCTCCCTTTTCAACTGCTACCGCTGTTCCACTCCATACGCCACTAGTGATTGTTCCAACAGTTGCTAAATTTGATAAGGAGGTTAATGTAGTATTTGTTGTTGCTGTTATATTTCCCGCTGTTGTTGCAGTAGCCGCATTACCCGTTGTGTTTTGATTAAATGTTGGAACTGTTCCAGTCAATAAACTATATGGAACCGCACCAGCAATTAAGGTTCCTACTGTTGCTAAACTAGATAAGGAGGTTAATGTCGTGTTTGTTGTTGCTGTTATATTTCCTGCTGTTGTTGCTGTAGCAGCATTACCCGTTGTACTTAATTTAGTCAGTAATGCTGAATCACTATAGGTTTGTTTTGTGTATTTACTCGTATCTGCAGTATTTAATTTTAAATCAAGTGCAGTTTGAGTTAAAGTACTTATGGGTTTAGCTGCGTCTGAAGTGTTATTTAAATTATCAATGGCCAATTCCGTTTTTAATCCAGCTAAGCTTGCAACCCCAGTTCCTCCTAATGTTACAGGAATAATACCTACTATATTTTCAGCATCCACACTTTTAGCAAACTGCGCATACGCCACATACTGAAACTGTGTCGTACCCATCGTAATAAAATTAGTTCCTGCTGCAGGATCCATTTCAATCTTTAAAAACTTAGGCGTGAGTTTCCAATTAATGGTAGTGAAATTTCCTAGTGTACTAATAGCTCCCGTATCTCCTATTACTGCTGTAAATAAACCTTGTGCATTGGTGGTGACTCTTCTGGTTTCGGTATAATCAGCTGTACCTGTTGCACTACCTTGTAGGATACTTAATTTGATCGTAATGGCTTGTGATGCTAGTATTACATTATTAGTTGTTCTAGCTACCCCCTGAAAATTTAATCCAGTTTGCGCATGGGCGTTAATTATTATAGTTGATAGCAGTAAAAAAAATAGTGCGCTTTTTAGTAAATTATTTTTTTTCATTTTTTTTCAGTTGGAGATTTCTAGTAAACTTTAGTGTATCTGATT
>CANFOM010000020.1 GCA_947448725.1 Bacteroidota bacterium | reverse complement strand
TAAATTCTTTTTATATGCGCACCCAGCGCTTGTAATCGGGTATCAATGTTTTGATAACCTCTGTCAATTTGTTCAATATTTTGAATGGTACTTTTACCTTCGGCACTTAAAGCCGCAATCAGTAAGGCTTGTCCAGCGCGGATATCAGGGCTACTCATGGTAATGCCACGCAATGGATATTTGCGACCCAAACCTATCACGGTGGCGCGGTGTGGATCACACAAAATAATTTGCGCACCCATATCAATTAATTTATCTGTAAAAAACAATCTACTCTCAAACATTTTTTGATGAATCAATACGCTGCCTTTGGCTTGAATGGCAGTAACCAAAACAATACTTAATAGGTCGGGCGTAAAACCTGGCCATGGGTTATCATAAATAGTTAAAATACCGCCATCCATAAAAGTTTGTATCTCGTAAATATCTTGAGCAGGTATATAAATGTCATCTCCTTTAATCGTAAAATCAATGCCTAGTAAACGAAATTTATCAGGAATAATCCCCAAGTGTTCAATGCCCACATTTTTAATGGTGATTTCACTTTTGGTCATAGCGGCTAGTCCAATGAAAGAACCAATTTCAATCATGTCGGGTAAAATACGATGACTTGTGCCACTTAATTTAGTTACGCCTTCAATTTTTAAAAGGTTACTGCCAATGCCTGAAATTTTAGCACCCATTTTATTTAACATCAAACAAAGCTGTTGTATATAAGGCTCACAAGCTGCGTTGTAAATGGTGGTAATGCCTTCTGCTAAAACAGCAGCCATTAAAATATTAGCGGTCCCAGTAACGGAAGGCTCATCCAACAACATATTAGTACCTACTAAATTTTCTGCCTTTAAAGTAAAGCAAGCAAGCTTATCATCATAGGCATATTTAGCACCTAATTTTTCAAATCCAATAATATGGGTATCTAATCTTCTTCTTCCAATTTTATCTCCACCGGGTTTTGGTAAATAAGCAATTTTAAATCGGGCTAAGATAGGTCCAGCCAGCATTACGCTACCGCGCAATCTTCCACTCTTGGCTTTAAAATCTTCTGATGCTAAATAAGTAGGATCTATTTTATCTGCTTGGAAACGATATTCTCCCTCACTTAATTTTTCTACCGACACGCCCATGGCTTGCAATAGTTCCATTAATAAATTAACATCAACAATATTGGGAATATTAGAAATGGTAATAGGCTCGGCGCTCAACACTACGGCAGACAATACTTGTAGTGCTTCATTCTTTGCTCCTTGTGGAGTAATGCTTCCTTTTAATGCATGACCTCCTATCACTTCAAATGAACTCATAACATGGATTAATAGTTGGGATATAGTTAGGGGATACTAAAAACGCTTCTTGAAATTGCGGTTATTATTATTTCTTCCACCACCTGGCCCACCACTAGGGCCACGACCACCTCGGTTATTATTATTGTTGCGATTATTTTGCCAACGGCCACCCGCTGGACGATATTCATCTCTTTCAAAATTCTGGTTGCGATGTTTAATATAAGGCGTGTTGCTAAATTCTAATTCACCACCAGTAATTGCATTCAATTCATTTCTTATGGCATCATCTTGAACCAATTCTTTATGCCAGTTGCTATACGCTAATTTCATATAATGAGCAATGGCATGTGCGAAGCCTGCTTTTTTCTCTTCATCTTTTTCCACCATGGCCTTATCAATCACCAATTCTAAATTTTTACCTAAGTGCGCATATTTAATTTTGCGTTTTGGATAAGGTAAAGGATCGGGTTTTTGCTTATAGGTTTCTTTGGTAGGGATTGGATAAGGACTGTCCAAATCCAATTTAAAGTTGCTCATAAAAAATAGGTGATCCCATAATTTATGCTTGTAATCCTCAATATTTTTAAGTTGCGGGTTCAAAAAGCCCATTAATTCAATCACCACTTGGGCTTGTTCCTGCCTTTTGGCTCGGTCTTCAATGGTCATAAGGTGGTCTACCATCCTTTGAACGTGACGGCCATACTCCCTCATCCCCATTATACTTCTTGCTGTATTGTATTCCATGTAATTATTACTTCTCGAGTAACAAATGTAAGGATTTATTTTATCTTCGTACCATGGAGCAATTGTTAGCACAAATCGAATCTATTCAAAAAGAAATCGCCGCCACGGTGGCCAACACCACGGCCGACGTGGAAGCCTACCGAATTAAATACTTGGGAACCAAAGGCTTGGTCAAGCAAATTATGGGCGAGATGAAAAATGTGCCTGTGGAGCAGAAAAAAGAATTTGGTCAAATATTGAATGCTTTTAAAATTGTAGCCGAAGAAAAATTAGAAGTTTTATTAGCAGCATTGGGAGAGCAGGATGAAACCAATGCAAGCATCGATACTACTTTACCAGGAGATCCTATTTCGGTGGGCACCAGACATCCTTTAAATTTAGTGCGTAATCAAATGGTGTCTATTTTTAAAAGATTAGGTTTTGCAGTAGCAGAAGGACCAGAGGTAGAAGATGACTGGCATAATTTTGGTGCAATGAATTTACCTGCTGATCATCCAGCCAGGGATATGCAGGATACTTTTTATGTGCAAGAAGCCACAGAAAATAATTCAGCATGGTTATTAAGAACCCATACATCAAGTGTGCAAGCACGTGTGATGGAAACACAAAAACCACCCATTCGTGTAATTTGTCCAGGTCGTGTTTATCGCAACGAAACTATTTCGGCAAGAGCACATTGTTTTTTTCATCAAGTAGAAGGATTGTATATCGATGAAAATGTAAGCTTCGCAGATTTAAAACAAACCCTTTATTTTTTTGTGCAAGAAATGTTTGGTAAGGATGTGAAAGTACGATTCCGTCCAAGTTATTTTCCTTTTACAGAACCTAGTGCCGAAATGGATATAAGCTGTCAAATATGCGCTGGCAAAGGATGTAATATATGTAAGCACACTGGATGGGTTGAAATTTTAGGAAGTGGAATGGTGCATCCTAATGTGTTAAAAAACTTTGGAATTGATCCTGAAAAATATACTGGCTTTGCATTTGGTATGGGAGTGGAACGTATCACTCAATTAAAATACCAAGTAAACGATTTACGTTTATACGCTCAAAACGACTTACGCTTTTTGCAACAGTTTAAGAGTGTCTGATAAATAATTATGTTACACAACACCAAGGGTATTGTTTTACGCGTTACTAAATATGGTGATACGAGTATTATCATGACGGCGTATACCGAACTTTTTGGTTTGCAACAATACATTGTAAAAGGCGTAAGGGTCACTAGTAAAAAAGGAGCCAACAAGGGAGTGTTTTATCAACCTGCTGCTATTTTGCAAATGGAAGTGTACCATGCACCTATGAAGCAATTACAAATGGTGAAGGACGTAAGTTGGGATTATGTTTATCAAAATGTTTATTCCGATGTAGTACGCAATGCAGTAGCCACCTATATTGTAGAAGTATTGCAACAAACCATGCAACCCGAACCGCATCCAGAATTATTTTATTTAATCGAAGATACTTTTAAACAATTAGACAAAGGCGGACCTAATTTAGTGGGCAATTTGCCTATCTATTTTTTAATTCATTTAAGTCAAACCATGGGCTTTGGCTTACAAGGAAAGTATAGCCCGACCACCTCGGTATTAGATGTTCGGGAAGGACAATTTGTTGCTGCTACGCCCATTCATCCTTATTTTTTAGAAGGGCAAGAAGCACAAACCGCTTCAACTTTTTTACAAGTTCAATTTTACAATGATTTAGAAAACATTGTACTAAGTGGTGTGCAACGAAAAAAAATATTGGAACTATTTCAGCTATCGCTTAGCTGGCATTATAAAAAGTTTAGTGAAATTAAATCACTACCTATTTTACAAGAAGTACTACGTTAGTCGTTTCTACTTTTTCTATGTCTACGATACATAATAATAATGATGGCTAAAATTCCAAAAAGTATTGGGAAAGTCATGTGGCTAAATTGTTCCTACAAGGTACTAAATAACTATAGATCCTTACTAATAAAAATTTAAATTAATCTTTTAGCACTGCTAACTTTAGTAAGATTCCCATTTGAATCTAGGCCTTCAATCAAAACTACTCCAGGCTTTTTTCCCTTTTCAAAGCTACCAAGCTTATCGTCCATTTGCAAAGCGTGTGCGCCGTTTAAGGTACACCAGCTAAGCATTTCAGCAAGTGGGATCTTGGGATGATGTTGTTGAATGGTTATTAATTCATCTACAATATTCAGTGTCCAATTACTGGCATAACTATCGGTGCCAATAATGATTTGTGCACCGTTAGAACGTAATAATTCAATAGGGGGCATTGTTTGCTCAATGTATTGATTTGCATTGGGACATAAACACCAAAAAGGATTGGGCATTTCTTTTTTAACTGCAGCAATATCGGCTACATTGGTAAAACTATTGTGTACGAATATACTTGCTTTCGCTGTTTTTAATTTTGGCAAAACCGATTGAATACTAGAAAGCCCTGTCGCATGAAAAAAATCAAGTGACACTTTGGTTCTTTCATACATGCCTAAAAAGGAACCGGTTTTATTTTCAAAAAATTCATTTTCATCCCGCGTTTCTTGATTGTGCATCGTAATGGTATGTGAGCCAAAATGAGTAGCTAATAATTTTAATAAAGCAAATGTACAAGAGTAAGGTGCGTGTGGTACAAGAGCGGCAAGTAAACCTTTATCTTCAAATTGTGCTTGTATAGCAAGACCTGCTTTTATTTTTTCAGGAGCACGTGATGGGTCCAAATCATAAAGCTCAATAAAATTATAATACGCTAATAATTGTTTTTCTTTTTGTAAAAGTGTATCGGTGGTATTTGAAATATCTCCTACGGCTACAATTCCATTGTCATACATTTCTTTTTCAGCAGCGATGATGGCTGCTTGAATAATGTTATCTTCTACTTTCCGCAAACCCACAATCTGTTTTACAAATTCTTGCAAACCAGTATGCGCAGGAATGATGCCTTTCATGTGAGACAATTCTAAATGGCAATGCGCATTGATCAATCCAGGTGTTAAAATTCCCTCCCAATTTTGAATATCTTCTCCAGCATCTTCAATTCCTACCAAGCCTTCGATGGTTCCATCTTTTTGGGTAATTAAAACCAATTGGTCCTCCAAAAGCTCGGTTCCGGTAAAAATTTGTGTAGCTTGAAATTTATGGTACATATATATAAGACGCCTTTTAGGTAAGAATCTGCTTAAAAATAGGACAGAATCCCCAAAATCTACTTAAAGAATGGGCAATATTTTCAATGAAGACCTATAAATTATTTTATAACTACTTGATTTTCAGCACCTATTTAGTATCACTAATATTATGATACAAAATTATTATTGATAATCAGCTAGTTATAAAGATAGGATAGAAAAACAATTCTCCAAATATTGGGAAAACCCAAATTCCCCTCGTACCTTCGCCCTCCCTTATAAAAGAGGGAATATTTTATGGCTGTCGGGATAGCGCGGCCTCATTAAAACAAAAGAATTATGAGTAAACTACATTTCACCACGAAGCACGCCAACGCGGCTACCGTTACACATGGCTGGTACATTGTTGATGGTACTAATCAAACCGTAGGACGTATTGCTTCAAAAATCGCAGCAGTTCTACGTGGTAAGAACAAAGCTTATTACACTCCACACGTTGATTGCGGAGATTATGTAATCATCATTAATGCAGAAAAAGTTTTGTTGACTGGAAATAAATTCCACGACAAATTATACTTAAACTATTCTGGTTACCCAGGTGGTAAAAAAGAAGAAGCTGCAGAAGATTTAATCAAGCGTCGTCCAGAAGTAATTATGGAAAGAGCGGTAAAAGGTATGTTACCTAAAAATCGTTTAGGACGTAAGATGGTTAAAAAGTTGTTTGTGTATGCTGGTGACAAACACCCTCATACTGCTCAACAACCTAAAGAATTTAAATTTTAATTAATTCCAAATATAAATAAATGGAAAAGCAAACAAATGCAGTTGGTCGTCGTAAGGAAGCAGTAACACGCGTCTTTGTTAGTAAGGGTAGTGGAAATATTACCGTGAACAATAAAGATTATAAAGCTTACTTCCCATTAGTCTATTTACAAAATCAAGTAGAAGCGCCTTTAAAAACTACTGAATTGATGGGTAAATATGATATCGTAATCAACGCTCAAGGCGGTGGTTTAAAAGGTCAAGCAGAAGCAGCCAAATTAGGTATTGCTCGTGTATTAATCGAATTGAATCCTGAATTGCGTCCTGCTTTAAAAGCAGCTGGACAACTAACGCGTGACCCTCGTAGTGTTGAGCGTAAGAAATTCGGTCATAAGAAAGCACGTAGAAGCTTCCAGTTCAGTAAACGTTAATCCAACAATTTTAACATTAATTCATTACAACAAATTATACAAATGGAAAATAACACTTCATTACAACAGCAATTACTGGAGGCCGGCGTACACTTTGGTCACCTTAAAAAGAAGTGGAACCCTAAGATGTTGCCTTATATTTTCGCTGAGAAAAAAGGTATTCACATCATTGACTTAAATAAAACAGTCGATCATTTACAAGAAACAGCTGCTGCTTTAAAGCAAATTGCTAAAAGCGGTAAGAAAATTATGTTTGTTGCTACTAAGAAACAAGCAAAAGAAATTGTAAGCGAGTGTGCTAAAAAAGTAAACATGCCATATGCTACAGAGCGTTGGTTGGGTGGTATGTTAACGAACTTCAACACCGTTCGTAAGAGCGTAAAGAAAATGCAAAGCATTGAAAAAATGTTGAACGACGGTAGTGCAGAAAGTTTAACTAAAAAAGAGCGTTTGACCTTAGGTCGCGATAAAGATAAAATGGAAAAAGTATTAGGTGGTATCGCTCAATTGGGCCGTTTACCAGCAGCTTTATTCTTAGTGGATATCGGACACGAGCATATCGCATTAGCAGAAGCAAAGCGTTTAGGCATTCAAACTTTTGGAATGGTGGATACCAACTGTGATCCTAACAAAGTAGATTTTTCTATTCCTGCTAATGATGATGCAACAAAATCTATTGCTATCATTACTAACTATATTACTGCAGCTATTGCAGAAGGTTTAGCAGAGCGTCAAGCTTCTAAAGATGACGAAAGCGAATCTGAAGAAGGCAACAATGAAAACGAAGCAAAAGCAAAACGTATGGAAGCCGAAGCTAACGCTGAAGGTGGAAGAGGTAAGCGTGGTGCTGGTGCAGCTCCAACTGCTCCTGGTGCGCCAAAGCGTCGTATTCAAAGTACACGTCGCCCAGCAGGTAAATAATTAATTATCCAATTGGGTTATTGGTGTCCTTGGGATACTAATGACCCAATTGTTTTTAGTTCATTAAAGGCCTTATTAATTTTATTACACATTTATTTTAAATTATATTATTATGAGTACAATAACAGCTGCTGACATTAATAAATTACGTCAAGCAACAGGTGCTGGAATGATGGATTGTAGAAAAGCATTAACCGAAACGAATAACGATTTTGAAGCAGCGATAGATTGGTTACGTAAGCAAGGACAAAAAGTAGCAGCAAAACGCAGTGACCGTGAAGCAAAAGAAGGAGTGATTATTGCACAAACTTCTGCAGATCACAAAACAGGTTTTGTAGTTTGTATTTCTTGTGAAACAGATTTCGTTTCTAAAAATGCAGAGTTTGTTGCATTTGCGCAAAGTATTGCTGATGCTGCTGTTGCAAACAATGTAAAATCTGCTGCTGAATTAAATGAAGTAAGCGTGAATGGCACCAAAGTGTCTGACATGATCAATGATAAATTAGCATCAATAGGAGAAAAAATTGGGGTCGCTAAATTCGAAAGAGTAGACGCACCTTATGTAGCTTCTTATATACATGGTTCTTATAGAATGGGTGTATTGGTTGGCTTAAGTGCTGACGCTGCTGAAGTGGGTAAGGACTTAGCCATGCAAATTGCTGCGATGAACCCAGTAGCGGTAGATCCTGAATCGGTACCTGCTGAAACAGTAGCCCGTGAAAGAGCTATCATTATTGACACCATGAAGGAAGATCCTAAAATGGCTGGAAAACCAGAAGAAATGATTGCAAAAATTGCAGAAGGTAAAATCAATGCTTTCTTTAAAGAGCAAACCTTACTAGCACAAGCCTTCGTTAAAGATGGCGGTAAAACAGTGGGTGAATATGTAAAATCGGTGGATGGTGCATTAAAAGTGACCGAATTTAAGCGCGTGGCATTAGGTTAAGAATAAAAAATTCTAAAGAATTTAAATAGACAGGGTCCCGAGCAATCGGGACCCTTTTTGTTGCCTCAAAATTCTTATCTTGCAAGTACAAAATAAGTATAGCTATGTTGCCAAAATACAAACGCGTATTATTGAAATTATCAGGGGAAGCATTATTGGGAAGCCAAAAAAATGGCGATCCATTTGACCCTAAGATTATTGAGCAATATGCCAATGAAATTAAACAAGTGGTTGACTTAGGTGTCCAAGTGGCAATAGTGATTGGAGGCGGAAATATTTATAGGGGGATGAATGAAGCAGATAGCGGCATTGAACGTGCGCATGGTGATTATATGGGTATGTTAGCTACAGTCATCAATGCAATGGCCATTCAAGCCATGCTTGAAAAAATTGGAGTGTACACTCGTTTACAATCTGCCATTGTCATGGATCAAATAGCAGAACCCTATATTCGTAGAAAAGCATTGCGTCACTTAGAGAAAGGGAGGGTGGTTATTTTTGGAGCAGGTACTGGTAATCCTTATTTTACTACAGATACCGCAGGATCTTTAAGGGCTATTGAAATGAAGGCTGATGTGATATTAAAAGGCACTCGAGTGGATGGGGTATATGATAGTGATCCAGAAAAGAACCCAGCTGCGGTTAAATTTGAAACCATAAGCTTTCAAGAATGCATTACTAAAAATTTAAAGGTAATGGATACCACAGCCTTCACTTTATGTATGGAAAATAAATTACCTATTATCGTATTTGATATGAATTTGCCAGGAAATTTATTAAAAGTAGTTCAAGGGGCTGCAATAGGTACTTTGGTTGGATAGTAAATCAAAATAATTTCACCACTGATGTAATTTATCTTTGTTTCATTATAGGCTCACTTAATTTTATAGTATGCAAAAATCAATTTATATATTTTTTATCGCTTGTTTAGCATTGCTAAGTAATTCAACAATAGCCAATGCGCAGCCACCCATGACCTTGAATGAAGCTATTAAAACGGCCCTAAAAAATAGTTATGATATTCAATTGGTTGAAAATTCATTAGCGATCGCCAAAAACAACAACGATTTAGGGGTAGCAGGTGCTTTACCTACTGTTGCAGCAAGTGCCAATAATAATAAATCAATAAGCACCATCGAACAAAAATTTGCCGATCCCACTCGTAACACAACCAAAACTGGAGTGGATGGCAATACATTATCTGGAGGCCTTACCGCTTCTGTTATTATTTTTAATGGCTATAGAATCATGGCTTATAAAGATCGCTTGGCAATGATTGAAAAACAAAATGGATTTTTACTACAATCACAAATGCAAAATACCACTGCACAAGTAATGCAACAATATTACAATGTAGTTCGTCAGCAAGCCTATTTAAAGACGATTGAAAAATCTATTGAAGCTAGCCAACAACGGTTAGAAATAGTAAAAACAAGACAACAAATAGGTGTTGCCAATCAAACAGATATGTTGCAATCTAATATAGATTTAAATGCATTACAACAAGGCAAACAAAATCAATTATTAATTATTGCACAAGCAAAAACAGATTTAGCGAGAACTATCAACAATAAAGAAGATATATCCTCATCATTCATTATTAATGATACCATTCAAATTGATACTAAACTAAACTTTGACAAGGGGGACAATAGTATTTCAAAGGCCGTAATCAATAATCCACAATTAGCAGCACTAAGTACTCAAATAAAAATAAATCAACAATTAGAAAAAGAAACCAAAGCTTTGATGTATCCAACTTTAAGAGCAAGCACTGGGTATAATGTTAGTAGTAGTAGTTCTGCAGCTGGGTTTAGTTTACTAAATGAAAATTACGGCCCATTTATTGGTGTGAACTTATCCATACCACTTTATGTTGGCGGAGCTGCTAAAAAAAATGTAGCCAATGCAAAATTAAATTCTCAGAATGCTGGCTTGCAAGCACAAAGTTTAAGTAAAGATATTTTTACCAATGCCTATAAAACTTTTGATGCTTATAAAAATAGTATAGAACAATTACCTATAGAATCTGAAAATTATGGCATGGCCCAGTCCTTATTACAATTGGTGATGCAAAAATATCAATTGGGGCAGGCCACTATGGTAGATGTTAAACAAGCCCAACAAAGTTTTGAAAATGCAGGGTTTAGATTGGTTAGTTTACGCTATACAGCAAAAGTTGCAGAAATAGAATTAAAGCGATTATCCAACCAGCTTACTTTTTAACATTTCTTTAATCATGCAATCTAAGCTCCCAACTATTGGCACGAGTATTTTTACAGTCATGAGCCAATTAGCAGTTCAACATAAGGCTATTAATTTAGGACAAGGGTTTCCAGATTTTCCCATGAGCGAAACATTGATTAATTGTGTTTCGGATGCCATGCATGCTGGAGGAAATCAATATGCGCATACTTATGGGTTACCCCTTTTACGTGAAAGGCTTGCAGAAAAAATAAATTTTTTATACCAGACTGCTATTGATCCAGAAACAGAAATAACAGTTACCCCAGGAGGCACTTATGCTATTTTTACTGCCTTCTCCACTATCATTCAACCTGGAGACGAAGTGATTATTTTTGAACCGGCCTACGATAGTTATATTCCTAATATTACATTTAATGGAGGCGTGGTCGTACCTATTGCTTTAGAATTTCCCAACTATAGTATTCCATGGGATAAGGTGAGTGACGCCATTACTAAAAAAACAAAAGCCATATTGGTCAATACACCTCATAATCCAACTGGGGTAGTCATGACTAAGGAAGATTTATTACAATTACAAGAAATTGTGCTTACTAATAACTTATATTTAATTAGTGATGAGGTTTATGAGCATTTAATTTATGACAATAAGCAACACGAGACAGCCATGAAGTATCCAGATTTGTTCGCACGCAGTTTTGTTTGCTTCTCATTTGGTAAAACCTATCATTGTACGGGCTGGAAATTAGGGTATTGTGTTGCTCCTGCTGCACTTATGAAAGAATACCGAAAAGTACATCAATTTAATGCGTTTAGTTGTGATACCCCTAAGCAGTTAGGGATTGCCGAATACATGAATAATAGGGAAGCCTATTTAACTTTGGGTACCATGTACCAAGAAAAAAGAGATTATTTAAGAAGCTTATTAGCCAATACTCAATTTAAATATATTCCTTCCTCTGGATCTTATTTTGAAAGTTACAGGTATGAAGCGCTATCTGATGAGTCGGATAAAGTGTTTGCTGAAAGATTGGTTAAAGATTTTGGTATAGCCGTCATACCGATGTCTGCTTTTTATCAAAATGCTACAGACCATAAAGTAATACGATTATGTTTTGCCAAAAAAACAGAAACCTTAGAGGCGGCAGCAGCCTGCTTATTAAAAGTATAAATTCAACAACAACCAAGTTATTACATGTCAGCTATCAGCACACATTTTTTTACTCATTTTAATTATATCCCTAGTTTGGCTGTACAATCACCAGGGCGCATTAATTTAATTGGGGAACATACCGACTACAATAATGGCTTTGTTTTACCTGCTGCAATTGATAAATATGTACAAGTGGCTATTGGAAAAAGAACAGATGGGAATATACATATGGCGGCCATTGACTTAAATAAAACAGCAACTGTAAGTATTCAAAATTTAAAACCGCATTCAAGCCAATGGGTAAATTATATTATTGGTGTGGTGTACCAGGCAATTAATACAATATCCGCTAGTAAAAATAATAACCTTAGTCAACTGGAAGCGATTAATAAGGGATTTGATATTTGTATCAAAGGGAATATCCCTAGCGGTGCAGGCTTATCTAGCTCTGCGGCGGTGGAGTGTGCCGTATTGTTTGCCATCAACGAATTGTATGAACTACAATTTAATAAAATGGAAATGGCCTTAATGGCACAAAAAGCAGAAAATGATTTTGCTGGAGTTAAATGCGGCTTAATGGATATGTTCGCGAGTTTACATGGACAAAAAAATAAAGTAATCTTATTGGACTGTGCTAGTTTAGATTTTCACTATTATCCACTCGACTTAACAGATTATAGTATTGTTTTGTTTGATACACAAATAAAGCATGCACTAGCTTCGTCGGAATATAATACCCGTAGACAAGAGTGTGAGCAAGGTGTTCAACGCATTCAACAAATGCATCCATTAGTAAAAACTTTGCGAGATGTTACCATGGAGCAAGTGGAAACTTATCTAGGTCCTTCAACGGATACGCCGCACAAAATATACAAGCGATGTAAATATATGGTTGCCGAAATACTACGTGTACAAGCTGCTGTAAAAGATTTAGAAGTAGGCGCTATGCAAGCCTTTGGTAAAAAAATGTTTGAAACCCATGAAGGCTTATCTAAATTGTATGAAGTAAGTTGTCCAGAATTAGATTTTTTAGTGGAAGCAGTAAAAGACAATCAAAACGTAATTGGCGCAAGAATGATGGGCGCAGGCTTTGGAGGTTGTACTATCAATATTATAAAAAAAGCTGCCCTAGATGCTGTTACTCAACAAGTGGCAGCTAGTTATGCTAAGCAAACCAATAAGGAATTAGTAGTGTATGTGACTAGTATCGAAGAGGGTACCCACTTACTAAAATAAAAAAAGACCAGCTCTTGTTTAGGAGGCTAGTCTTTTTTAAATGATATAAAATCTTACAAATTATTTCGTAGAAAAAGTATACACTGTTGTTTGGTGATAGGTTTCACCTGGCTTTAATAAAGTACTTGGAAAACTAGGTTGATTAGGACCATCAGGGAAATGTTGCGTTTCCAAAGTCAACGCATAATGTTTGTTATAAATAATTCCTTTCTTAGTTCCCGTTAAAGATCCTGTTAAAAAATTACCAGAATAAAATTGAATCCCAGGTTCGGTGGTAGCCACAGTTAAATAACGACCACTGATTGGTTCATATACATTGGCAATTTCTTGCAAACCTTCGGCTTTATTTAAAACCCAATTGTGATCGTAGCCACCAGCCACTTTATCTAAGTCTTGGCCCACACGCTTAGGTTGTGTGAAATCCATTGGGGTACCTTTTACATCCAATATTTGACCAGTAGGAATTAATGAAGTATCTACTGGCGTATATTTATCTGCATTTATTTGAACAAGATGATCATAAATATTAGGTGATTTACCCGCAGTTAAATTAAAATAAGCATGGTTGGTTAAATTAAGAACAGTGGTTTTATCAGTGCTAGCGGTATATTCTATTTTAACCGCATTGTTAGCCGTTAAAGTATACACTACTTGTACTTTTAAATTACCAGGATAACCTTCTTCGCCATCTTTACTTAGATAAGTTAATTGAACACTACTGTCTCCAGGTAATACAACAGCATCCCATAACACTTTATCAAATCCTTTTAATCCACCATGTAAGGATTGACCATTGTTATTGATAGCCGCTTTATACACAACGCCATCAACAGTATAAGTTCCTTTAGCAATGCGGTTAGCATATCTTCCAATTAAGGCACCAAAATAAGGATTGCCATTTTGAGTATAACCAGATAATGAATCATACCCGGTAATTACATCTCCCCAGGTACTATCTTTTGCTTGAGTAATTATTTTGGTAAGTGTACCTCCATAATTAATCAAACTTACTTGCATACCATTACCATTGGTTAAAGTATACTCTGTTACGGGTTTACCTTCAAAAGTTCCAAAACTTTGTGTGGTGATTTTAGCTGTCGACATTGAATTTTTATTTGAATTATTATTTGAGCAAGCCAGATTTAACATGGTTAAAAAGCACAATAATAATAAGCTACCCACTACGTTTTTTTTCATAATTACTTCTTTTTTATTAATTTATTTTAATACCAGGAACCATTTATTATTTTATCGCCATTAGCATTGTTATTCGCAATCCTTCTTTTTTCATTTCTTCTATGTATAAATGTAGTAATAAATATTAAAGGAATAAAAATAAATGTTAATGGAGGAATGCCTAAAAAGCTAATCCATTTACCTCCAAAATGACGGCGCATGGGTCTGCGTAAACGTTCGGCAATAATATACATGGCTGGCACAATAAATAAGGTCATAAAAAAGGCAAAAGCCAAGCCATAAATAATGGTCCAACTTAATGGCTTCCAAAAGGCAACATTATCTCCACCAAAGAAAATATGGGGGTTAAGCTCACTAAATAAAGTCACAAAATTGATGTTAAAACCAATCGCAATAGGCAAGAAGCCTAAGATAGCGGCTAGTGCAGTTAACAATACAGGAATAATTCTAGTCTTACCTGCTTGTATTACGGCTTCTCTTGTTTTATACCCTCTCGCTCTTAATTCATCAGCAAATTCTATCACCAATATCCCATTTTTTACTACGATACCAGCAAGTCCTACAATACCTAGTCCCGTCATAACACCCGATACTTTCATACCGAAAATGGAAAAGCCTAAGAAAACTCCAATGATACTAAATAAAATTTCAGTTAAAATAATAACCGATTTAGAGATAGAATTAAATTGTAAAACCAAGGTTAATAAAATAAGCATTAAAGCAATCACCAATGCTTTACCTAAAAATGCTACGGTTTCTAATTGTTGTTCATTCTCTCCTGTTTGTTTTACCGTTACCCCATCTGCAATGCCTTTAAAATTTTCAATGTATTGAGCAATGACCACATTTACTGCAGTTGGATTAAAACCCTGATCTAATTTAACATTTGATCTAAGTTGAATTAAACGTTTTTGATTTTTTCTTTTAATACTACCAAAAGTATTGGTAGGCTCTACTTTCACAAGAGAACTAATGGGAATATTTTTAACCATTCCACCTGCAGCCATATCTCTAAAAGATAAGCGCATATTTAAAAGATCTACTAAATTTTTTCTTTGTAATTCTTCGTTTCTCAATTGAATTTTATATTCATCCTTGCCATCTTTAATAGTAGACACTTCTTTACCAAATAAGGCTGTACGTATTTGCATACCCACTTGGGCGCTACTTACGCCTTCTATTAAAGCACGGTCTCTATCTACTGTTAAGGTTAATTCAGGATTAACTAAATCCACATCCATTTTTAATCCATCGATACCTGGAATTTGTGCAGCATCTAAATAATTTTTTAAACCCACGGCTGTTTTAACCAGTTTATCAAAATCTTCTCCTTGAATTTCAATATTGATAGGAGGATCTGTAGGCGGGCCACTTGATTCTTGGGTAACAGTAATTTCTGAACCAGGAATTCCTTTCATTTCGGCACGAATGGCGTCTAAATAAGGCGCGGTTGATTTTCCATGACGCTTTTCATATTCTATAAAGTTCACTTGAACACGACCTAGTTCTGATCTTGTACTTCTATCTCCAGTCATTGGATCACTAGCACCAATGGCTACATTGCTAATGATACTTTCCACCAATGGGTTCTTTTTATCGTTACTCATTTCCAAAGCTTTCGCTACTTTTTTCTCAAGCACTTTAGTAACGGAGTCGGTGTAATTTACTTTACTACCTACTGGCAATTTTAAATATACAAATACTTGGTTTGGATCGCCTTTTGGAAAAAATTCAATACCTACTCTGCCTGTTTTAATACTAATTCCAAAAACTACGAAGGATACTATTAATAAAACAAAAGTTCCAATTATTAATTTTGCAGGCCTCCATCCACTTAAAGCACGACGCAAAATTCTTTCGTAATTCTCCATTAATTTAGGAAGGGTATAGGTTTGAAATTTCTCAATTAAATCGGTAATGAAATAGGTATTAGCAACTACCAATAGCATAAAGAAGATCAATAAATTTCCTAAGAAGGTGAATCCCATCAAGTCCAGTAAAATACCAATACCAATAGGAATCCAAAAATTCTTTTTCTTAAATATGGCCGATTTAGGTGCTGTTGATTTTTCTTCCTCATGATTCATAAAATCAACGGCAAAAACTGGGTTCATAATAAAGGCAACTACTAAAGAGGCTGCCAATGTAAAAATTAACATCGCAGGCAAATACACCATGAATTTACCAATGATACCAGGCCAGAATAATAATGGGAAAAATGGCGCTAAAGTGGTAATAGTACCAGCTAACACTGGAACAAACACTTCACCTGCAGCCATTTTAGCAGAGGTGGTTGCAGTTAATTTTCCTTTGCCCTGAACAAAAATACGGTGGGTGTTTTCGATCACCACAATCGCATCATCTACAATAATCCCCAAGCCAAATAAGAGCGCAAATAATACCATAAAATTTAAGGTAATATGTGACCCCACTACTAAGTCGCCTGCAGGTAATAATACAAAGGCCACAAACATACTAAGTGGTACCGATAAGGCTACGAAAAAGGCATTGGTTACCCCCATAAAAAACATCAATACCACCAACACTAAAATAAATCCAATCACAATAGAGTTAACTAAGTCGGTAAATGAACTTCTGGTTCTAATACTTTGATCCCCCGAAATAACTGCTTTAACATCTTTAGGTAAATCATTGGCTCTTGCTTCTTCCACAATTTTTTTCACTGCATCGGAAGTGGCAATTAAATTTTCACCATTGCGCTTTATAATATTTAAAGTCAATACATTTTTACCATCTAAGCGTGCATAACTCTCATTGTTTTTAACGGTATCTTTAATTCTAGCTACATCTCTCAAATAAATAGGAGCGCCATTGGTATTGCGCACAATAATATTAGAAATGTCATTCGCATTTTTTAATTGACCTTTTAATTGAAGGTTACGGTTCATGCTACCCACTTCTAATAAACCCCCAGATAAATCTAGATTCTCTCTTTGTATGGCAGCGCTGATGTCATCAAAAGTGATGCCTGAGCTTTGCATACGAAAATTATCAACATTAATTTGAAACTCTCTTTCGGGAGCACCCACTAAATCAATTCTATTGATTTGTGGAATACCTTCTAGTTTATCTTTTAAATCGTCTGCATATTTTGCTAATTGAACCGGGCTATAATTTCCACTAATATTAACAGACATAATAGGCATGTCACTAATATTCAATTCTATCACTCTAGGATCCTGTGTTAAATCATTGGGCAAATCGGCCTTTGCTTTATCTACGGCATCTTTTACTTTTTGTAAAGCCAATTCTGGTTTTACATCCGTACTAAATTCAACGGTAATCGCCGAAAAATCTTGTTGAGAAGTAGAGGTGAACTTACTTATTTTTACACCACTGATGCTTTTAATTTGCTTTTCAATGGGACGTGTTACTAAATTTTCGATATCTTTTGGAGAGTTACCAACATAAATGGTTTGTACAAAAATATTGGGTATGACTACTTCAGGAAATTGTTCTTTTGGAAGTGTTAAGAATTGATAAATCCCACCTAAGCTTAAGAATAGCATTATCAAATAGATAGAGGTCTTATTGGTAATACTCCAAGAGGTAGGTTTAAATTCTTTAAACTTTTGTTTTATTTTATTAATGGTCGACATATTAATCTATTGAGCTTTATTTATAATTATTTATCGGAGGTAGTAATATTTTGACCATCAAATAAACTTTGATAGCCTTCTGTGATAATGATATCACCAGTAGTTAAGCCAGAAATAATTTCAATATTATTACCATAATATTGCCCAACAGTAACCACTTTTTTACGCGCCACCAACTTACCATTTTCGGTAACTGCTACATAAATGAATTTTCCTTTCTCGTCATTTTGTAATAAATTAATGGGAGCACTAATGGCATTCTTTTTTTCGTAGTCTTTAATTTTAACTTGAACCATTTGATTGGGTCTGAAGTTTTTGTCTATTGGTAATTTTGTTTCTACATAAAAACTCCTGTTTAATGGGTCGATAACATTACCAACTACAGATAATTTAGCACTAATAATTTTTTGAATGTCAGGAAAGTTTAAACTCACTTCTGTGCCTACTTTTATTTTACCTGCATAATTTTCTGGAATTTGAGTAGTCAATTTTAAATGGGTGGTGTTCACAATTTTAATTTGACCAGGGCCCATAAAAAGTTCACCTACTTTCACATTTACTTCTTCCGCAACACCATCCACATCGCTATAAATACTAGTAAAAGCCAATTGATCTTTAACCATACCCAATTGTTCTCCTGCAGCTTTTAATTGACTGGCTAAGGCTTCTGCATTGGTTTTTGCAGTAAGTAATTGTATTTCACTGCCAATATTTTGATCCCAAAGGTTTTTTTGCTTTTCATATACAGACTTTGCTAAAGCTGCTTGAGACTTTAAAGTTTCAATATTTAAAGTGGCTGCGGCAGCACTTTGTTTAAGTAAGGAATTATCCAATTGTAGTAACAATTGTCCTTTTTTAATTTCGTCTCCTCTTTTTACAAATAAACCTTTTACTTGACCACCTCCAGCACGTGGCGTTACAAATGAAACACTCTCCGATTCCACTTTACCCTGAAGTTCAATATAATGGGTAAAATCTTGTGCAGCAATTGGGGTTACAGATACCAAAATGGCCTTCACTGTTTCTGCTCCACCTGCTTTTTCTATTTCTTTTTCGAGGGTGGCAATTTTTACATTTAATTCAAGCCCTTGTTTTTTTAAAGCGGCTAAACTTGCTTTTTGTTTTTCAATATTGTTGTTACCACCACCACAGGCCATGGCTAATAGTACAAAGGAGCTTACTAATACTTTTGAGAACTTTTTCATTATTTTATATTTAATATTTTATTTATTGTATGATTTTATAATTTTCCAGAAGCTTTTAATAAGTCAACTTTAGCTATTAATGCAGTATATAAAGCGTTCATGAAATTATTTTGGGCACTTACTAAATCTGCTTGAGCAGCTGAAATCTCAGTATTAGAACCTGTACCTGCTTCAAATTTCTTTTTAGTTTGTTGGAATACATTTTCCGCCAATTGCATATTTTTCTTTTGAAATTGAACAGTTGCAACAGAGGATATATAATTTAATTTTGCTTGCGTAATTTCATTGTCAATATTATTTTTTAAAGCGTCCATTTGATTTTCAACCTGCTTTAATTCAATCTTAGTTCTTTTAACTCTTGCATCTCTAGCAAAACCATTAAATAATGGAAGATTCACATTTAAACTTAAAAAGGAAGTGGTAAACCAACTACCTTTTTCAAAAAAATCAAACTTAGATCTCATGGCATTTTGTGAATAAGCGCCGGAAAAATTTACTGTAGGTAAGTAACTCAATTGATAACGCTTAACATTGTATTCGCTTAATTTTCTAACAGTATTTAAATATTGATAATCTTTCCTAATACCATATTGAAAATTATTTTCTACTAATACATCACTGCTTAAACTTTGTTCATTAATCACTTCGGTTAAAGCAAGACTATCTTTCACAGGCATACCCATTAACATTTTTAAACCCATAAAACCAATGGCAACACTATTGTTGGCTTTAATTTTTTCGGTTTGTAAGTTGTTTAATTGAACACTTACTTTGTCTACATCTAGTTTTTCTGCAAATCCATTTTTGTACATAATTTCAGCATCATGGGCCAATTTATTTAAACGCTCAATGTTGGCATCTAAAATGTTTAATTGCGTTTTACTTGCAGCTAACTGGTAGTATATTTTATAAATATTTGCTTTAATTACTTCTTCTGTAACTGCAGCATTTTTTCTTTGCATTTCTAAGGAGGTTTCACGAGCTTGTAAGGCTACAAAAACTTGCCCATCAAATAATAATTGTTGGAAATTTCCCCCATAGTTGGCATTGAATTTAGTACCAAATTGAACTGGAATAAAAGTTCCAGCAGCTCCACCAAAAATTTGACCTGGTAAAAGCGAGGTAGGTATTTTAGTATAATCTGTACCTCCTACATTGGTTCCAATGGTGGGAAATGCGGCAGCGGCTATTTCACGATTGGTTTGCACTTGTGCATCAATGGCAAGTAATGCATTTTTAACTTGAACATTATTTTTTTGTGCATAAGCCACACATTCATCTAATCTAAATGCATGTATGGGTTTATCATTTTGTGCTAGCACATTACTAGCACTGATTAAAGTAAGAAAGCCGATGAATAAATTTTTCATTCTATATTTTATTTTCTTGTTGTTGTATAATATTGTTATTTGTTATTAAGTTTATAAGCATCCATTAATCTATGTCCTTCTAATGTGGCCACTCCGTATACGAAATGTTCTATTATTTGTAAATTAACTTTTAGCATATCAAATTTATTTGGAGGAAAAACGTGAATATTAAATGGAATTAAACTAGTTTCTAGCCTGTATTTAGAAAGTATATTTACATCGACGTCTTTTCTGTATAAACCCTCTGCCATCCCTTTTTCTAAATTGGCACTTATCATAGAAAAAATATAATCGTCCTTATGTTTTTTAATTTTATCAAAGGCTGCTGGGTAATATTTTTCAATTTCAAATAAGGCGAGTGGATTCATTCTATTAAACATTTCTTGTATCACGCTCATTAATAAGAATATTTCATGCACGGCATTGTCTGCAGCAACCACACTTTGATTACAAAAAATTGCATGGTTGGCCAGTTCATTTTCAACTACAGAACTTACTAAAGCATCTTTATCCTTGTAGTACTGATAAATGGTCTTTTTACTAATCCCCAATTGGTTGGCCAAATCGTCCATGGTGACATGCTTCACCCCTGTTTGGAACATCAATTCGCGGGCTTTGTTAAGAATTCTATCTTGCATAGGAGGTTTTGAAGGCGCAAAACTATGGAAACTATATTGGTTTTCAAAGTTTCCAGGCTTATTTTTTTATTATTTATGCCGAATGGCAAAATTGTTTGAAATTTGAGGCTTAAACCAGCATAAAATGCCCAATCCCAGGCACCAATTTATCAAACAGAAAATTTTAACAGCCATAGCGCAGCGCTTTTTTCAAGGGGTGGTGGTATTGGCACCCATTGGAGTGACCATTTGGGTGGTAGTGAGCTTATTTAATTGGGTAGATAATTTTTTACCCAATGTGTTGAATGTTTTTTTCCCTCAACAATTTGCAACTGTCAATGGACAAATACCTAAAGTAACTGGATTGGGATTTGTTGTTGCGATAACATTGGTTTTGTTGGTAGGCTGGTTGTCCTCTTTATTTTTTGTAGAAAGATTGATGTCGATATTTGATAAAATTTTAGAAAAAACACCAGGCGTAAAAATTATTTATTCATCCGTAAAAGATTTTTTAGAAGCATTTGCGGGCAATAAGAAAAAATTTGATCAACCCGTATTGGTTAATGTTGATTCTCCAGATGTTTGGAGAATAGGATTTATCACGCAACAAAATACAGCACACTTTGGAATGGATCAATTCGTAACAGTATATGTTCCACACTCCTACGCTATTTCGGGTATTACTTATATAGTTGCAACCACAAGAATTAAAAAATTCCCTAAAGGCGTAAGTGCAGCAGAAGCCATGAAGTACGTGGTTTCCGGAGGAGTGACAACGGTGGAAGAAGAAGACGCTAAAGCGTCTTCTGATGAAGAGAAAGATGCTAAAGCATCTTTCGATGAAGGCATATAACTTTTTTCAGATGCGTAAAAAAAATAAATAAAAATAATATAAACTCTTTTATACCTAATGCAATTGCACAATTTTAATTCAGGTCCTTCTATTTTACCTCAAGAGGTTTTAGATCAAGCTGCCTCAGCCATTCATAATTTTAACAATACCGGATTATCTATTTTAGAAATAGGACATCGTACTTCTCATTTTGTAGAAGTGGTAACAGAAGCTCAACAAATTATTAAAAGATTAATGGGATTGGACGATGCGTATGAAGTACTTTTTTTACAAGGAGGTGCAACCATGCAATTTATGCAAGTGCCTATGAATTTATTGGATGAAAATGGATTGGCTGCTATTTGTGATAATGGCGTATGGGGAAATAAAGCAGTAAAAGAAGCCAGTTTATTTGGTCCTGTAAAAGTAGTTGCCGACACTTCCGATAAAAAACATAATTACATTAATAAGCAATTAGACATTCCAGCCAATGCTACTTATTTGCATATTACTACCAATAATACAGTGGAGGGAACTCAATGGCATCAATATCCTCAGACGAATGCCTTATTAATTGGGGATATGAGTTCTGATATATTTTGCAGACCTACTAATTTTAAACAATTCGATTTAATCTATGCAGGCGCCCAAAAAAATATGGGTGCTGCAGGGGTAACCATGGTGGTGGTGAAAAAAGAAATCCTAGGAAAAACCAACAGAAAAATTCCAGCGATATTAAATTATCAAAAACATATTGAAGCTGGTTCCCTGTTAAATACACCACCTGTATTTTCTATATATGTAAGTTTATTAACGCTAAGATGGATAGAAGCGCAAGGTGGATTAGTTGAAATGGGAAAGCGTAATCTTGAAAAAGCAAACTTATTATACAATACCATAGAATCATTACCAGCCTTTTATTGCCCTATTGCCAAAGAAGATAGAAGCATCATGAATGCAGTTTTCTTTTTGACCAATCCAGCATTAGAAGCACCTTTCTTAGCTTTATGTAAAAGCGAGGGAATGATTGGTGTTAAAGGATACAGAACGGTGGGCGGCATACGTGTAAGCATGTACAATGCACTCCCCTTATCAAGCGTGCAAGCATTTTGCGACTTGATGAAATCATTCGCTGAAAAAAATTAAATCTTCGTAAAAAAGAACGAACTTTGCGCCCATGGCAAAAATTAGTCCCTTTGAAGCAGTGCGCCCACAGCCTCAATTAGCAAAACAAGTTGCTAGTAAACCATACGATGTTCTAAATAGTGCAGAAGCAAAATTAGAAGCAGTAGGCAATGCCTATTCCTTTTTGCACATTACAAAAAGTGAAATTGGTTTACCCGAAACCACCGATATCCATAGCGCAGAAGTATATGAATTAGCATTGAACAATTTAACTGCCTTTATGCAACGCGATGTGTTGTTTAAAGAATCTAAACCCTGCTATTATATTTATCAATTAATTATGGATGGTCGTGCACAAACTGGTTTGGTAGGTGTAAGTAGTATCGACGACTATAATAATGGCATTATCAAGAAGCATGAATTTACCCGACCTGAAAAAGAATTAGATAGAATCAATCATATCAAAACAACTGGGGCACAAACTGGGAATGTATTTTTAGCGTATCGTCATCAAGATGATTTAGATGCATTAATAGATAAGTGGAAAACCACAAAAAATCCAGTGTATGATTTTACAGCCGAAGATGGCATACAACATACTGTTTGGGCGGTGAGTGATGAAGCTACCATAGATCAAATTACCCATTTGTTTGCTACACAAGTGCCTTGCACATATATCGCCGATGGACATCATCGTGCAGCTTCTGCAGCAAAAGTAAAATTGAGTTTAAGTGAATCTGCAACAAAGCCAGGCGATGAGGAAAAGAAAGTTTCAGATTATTTTTTAACTACTTTATTTCCATCAAATCAATTACAAATCATGGATTACAACCGTGTGGTAAAAGATTTAAATGGTCAAAGCGCCGAAACGCTTATTGCGGCTTTATCTAATGATTTTGAGCTTACAACACAAGAGGCTGCTTTTAAACCTAACGCGCTGCATAGCTTTGGAATGTATTTAAATAAAACATGGTATCAATTAATCGCCAAAGAAGGAACTTATACAACAGATCCTATTGGCGTGTTGGATGTTACTATTTTATCTAACAATATTTTAGCTAAACATTTAGGTATCCAAGATCAAAGAACCGACAAGCGAATTGATTTTGTGGGAGGAATTCGTGGATTAGCGGAACTAGAAAAAAGAGTAGACAGCGGAGAAATGGCTATTGCCTTTAGTTTATACCCTGTAACCATAGATCAATTGTTTAATATCGCAGATGCAGGCGAAGTGATGCCACCAAAAAGTACTTGGTTCGAGCCCAAATTGAGAGATGGATTATTGACCCATTTAATCTATTAAGCTCCTTTAATATACTTTAACCCAGTGCTCACCCACTGGGTTTTTTAATGTACTAATTTCTTTTTTTTCTGCCCCTTTCTTAGTAATTTGTTATTCAATATTGCTTGTGCTATGGAATATAAAAGACTCTTCGATTGTATCGATTATCAATTGCAACATTTCCCTAAAGAAGATATGTTGTCGGGCAAGGAAAATGGAATCTGGAGAAAATACTCCACTGGGGAAGTGGCCAATACTGTAAACCAGTTAAGTGCAGGCTTATTAAGTTTGGGATTATCTGGAAATAATTTTACCCCGGAAGGAAGCGATAAAATTGCTATAATAAGTGCCAATCGCCCCGAGTGGTTAATAGCGGATATGGCCACGCAACAATTGGGTGTTATATGGGTGCCGGTTTATCCCACCACCAACCCGCTTGAACTTAGTTTTATTTTAAAAGACGCATCGGTACAATATATTTTTGCCAGCAATCAAGAATTGTATGACAAAGTAATGTCTATTAAAAGTGAAGTGGACTGCTTAAAGGACATCTATACATTTGATCAAATTTCTGGAGCAAAACATTGGACTAGTTTATTAAAAAATGATGATGCATTACTAGAACAAGTTGCTATAATTAAAAAAAGTATTCCAGTAGAACAAGTGGCTACCTTTATTTATACCTCGGGTACCACTGGAACACCGAAGGGGGTGATGTTAACGCACAAAAGTATTTATTTTAATTTGCGCTCTGGAAAAGACACTTTTCCATTTCCTGATGCGCCTTCCGATAAAGTTTTAAGTTTTTTACCGCTGAATCATATTTTTGAAAAAGTAGCTTCCTATATTTATATGTATAGCGGTATGAGTATCTATTATGCCGAAAGCTTGGATACCATTGGCGATAACTTAAAAGAAATTTCACCTCAAGCTTTTTCTACAGTACCTAGATTATTAGAAAAAGTATTTGAAAAAATAATGATGAAGGGCGAGGAGTTAACGGGCATTAAAAGAAAATTATTTTTCTGGGCAGTAGCCTTAGGAGAAAAATATGATAATTTAATTCCAGGCTCCTGGTGGTACCGTACACAATTAAAGTTGGCGAATAAATTAATATTTAATAAGTGGAGAGAAGCATTAGGGGGCAATGTAAAATATATTGTAACTGGAGGTGCTGCTTGTCAAGTAAAATTATTGCGCATTTTTAATGCAGCGCAAATACCTGTATATGAAGGGTATGGTCCTACGGAAAACAGTCCTATCATTAGTATTAATTTAAGAACACCTGGTGGCACTAAATTCGGAACAGTTGGTGAAGTGATCAACGGGGTGCAATATAAATTAGAAGCCGACGGTGAAATTTGTGTAGCAGGGCCTAGTGTGATGTTGGGTTATTACAAACGCCCCGACTTAACCGCCGAAACCATTATTGATGGCTGGTTGCATACAGGAGATATAGGAGAGATGGTAGATGGCAGGTATTTAAAAATTACAGATCGTAAAAAAGAATTGTTTAAAACCAGTGGTGGAAAATATGTGGCACCACAACCTATTGAAAACAAAATGAAAGAAAGCGCTTTCATTGAGCAGATTATGTTGATAGGAGACAATAAGAAATTCGTGTCTGCATTAATTGTGCCTTCTTTTGCAAAGCTAAAAGAATGGGCAAAGCATCATGGAATTCAGTATGCGAGCAATGAGGCTATTGTAAAAAACAGCATGGTGATTGCTATGATTGAAGATATTGTGGAACAGTACAATCAGTTATTTAATCAAGTAGAGCAGGTGAAAAAATTTGCATTGGTTCCAAGAGAGTGGAATGTAAATAGTGGCGAGATGACGCCTAAATTAAGTATCAGACGAAAAATAGTATTGGAACATTTTGCTAAAGAAATAGAAGCTTTGTATGTATAGAATGGAAATAAATTATTTCTATTTTAAGGGGAAGCCTTCCTAAAAAATTCTTCATGAAAAAAAACAGCAGAACATTTTTTCTTTCCATCATTCTATTATTGGTTTTTACTGTACAATTATTTTCACAAACCACTAAGGTAACTACCAACCCATTTTATAATCATAAGGGAAAATTAATCATTATAGGCGGCGGCACTATTCCCGATTCCTTATTTACTTTTTTTGCGAATTATTGTGGAGGCAAGGATCAACCCATCGTGTATATCCCTACTGCCACTGAGGATGAGGAGTTTATTCAAAAAGGGGAGCATTTATTAAAATTTAGTTCCAGAGGGTTTACGAATCTTTCTACCATACATACTAGAGATAAAAAAATAGCCGAGGATCCTAAAAACATTGAGCTAATGCGCCATGCGAAGGGTTTGTATTTTGGCGGCGGCGATCAGGATTTAATAGCAGCAGCTTATGGTGGCACTAAATTATACGATGAGTTTATTGCTTTATTAGATAGAGGAGGTGTGATCATGGGCACTTCTGCCGGAGCTACCATAATGGGTTCTTTATTAATTGGTGGGGATGCTCGAAATGATTTAACGCAGACCTATCATTTCAAACCAGCCTTTTCATTTATGACCAATACGGCATTAGATCAACATGTATTAGTACGCAATAGACAGTTTGATTTAATACCCGTTATAGAACAGTATCCAAACACCTTAGGGGTAGGTTTGGATGAATCAACAGCGATGATTGTAGAGGCGGGCCAATTTAAAGTTTGGGGATTATCTTATGCTATGATCTATGATGCAGATGATTGGGCAGCACAAAAAAAACAATGGGGTAAGGTTGTAAAACCCTTTAGGATGATGTATTCGGGACAAATATTTAATTTGGCTACGAAAAAAATACAACCTTAATCATAGCAAATAAAAATGAGCTAAGGGTTAATTTATTATTTTGCTTTAAATTTTTCTTGGATAATGGTTTGAACTTCTTTACCCTGAATTTTACTTTCCAGCCAAGAAATAATATCTAAGTACATAAAGGCCCTGCTTTCTAATTTGTTTTGAGCAAGGGGTTGTAGGGTTTCTAGTAAAAGAGCAAATGATTTTTTAATGGTGGCCTTATTGGCTAATAAACTATTTTCTCTTCCACCACTTTGAATGGACTTTCTTAAAAAATTAAATAAGACTTCTTCTACCGTACTCAAATTTTTCATTTTGTACATGTAACGGTAAACCGATTTAGATAAATAATTAACCACTTCCATATTACCCAATTCGTAGTGCGCAATTAAATGCAGCAAGCGTGCATAACATTGTAAATCAGCTCTTAGGTTTAGTTTCCAATGGATGATGCGATTTAAATAATCAATGGCTTTAGCGGGCTTCCCTGCACCAAAATACAAGCAAGCTATTTTATAGTAAAATACCAATACTCGGTGGCTATCTAGGTAAAGTTCAATCTCTTTCAACTTCGCTTCCATGGCGGGTATCATGGACAATCCTTCGCTAAAGCTACCTTCTAAAAAATGTTTATTAATCTTAGCAATGTATAAGTAAATGAAGCTTTGTATTAAATTATTTTTATTATTTAATACGATAGGTGTGTTGCTATAATTTTCTAAAATAGAAATAGTGTCATTAAATTTTTGAAAATTGCTTAAATCAAAATGAGCACTAATTAAATTATGTAAGCCTTTAATGTATTGAGCGGTCTCATTCACTTTCATATTTTCTTCCTTCTCAAATAAGTCGACCCATTTTTGAGAATACCTATAATGCAACAAAAAATCTTGTGTAATAAAGCCATACCAGCAATGACATTGGTAACGATACAAGCGCTCATAAAAACCTTCGGATAATTTTACTTGCTCTAATATTGGATTTTGCATTAATGCATCTAAGGCAAGCCTATCCTCATTGTTACGTGCATGTCCATGTTGAATGTACCAACCATATAATTGTAAAGAAAGATTGGAAACTTTGGCAATATGTTCTAATCGAATATTGGCATCATCAATTTCTTCGCTTAATTGTCTAGCACGATCTTGCATACTACGCGTAATGTGTAAGGACTCAATCTTCTTTTCTAAAAATAAAACTTGTAATAAGTAAGTAACCTGATTATTTTGTTTGGTAAGTGTTTTAATTTTTTCTAATAAACGAAGGCTTTGTAGGTACAAACCTTTATTGTATAAAATTTTGGCGTGGTCTAATTGTTCATGAATTTGCAAATCAATATTTTCACTTTGCTTCACAATTCTTAAGCTAGCTAAAATTTGATCGTACAAATGTGCCTTTAAATTAGAGAGTTGTTGTTTTTGAATGGACTCGTTTTTGCGTAATAATTCCTCTTCATCGTACTCCTTCATTTTGTCCAAAGCATCAAAAAGCTGAATAATTTTTAAATCGGCAGACGCAGAGTTGCGCTTCACATACAATTTGAAGTTGCGTTTCTCGGCCCTTTCCAGGGATTTGACCAAAATAAATATTGCCTCTGTACTTAGGTTGGGCATCGTAGCTAATTTATATTCAAGTTATTGAAAATCAATCATTTAATCAAAATATACCTCCATTACACAATGTAAAATAACTATAATAATAATGTGAATTACTTGTGAATTGGGGGTAAATTTGAGCAATAAACGGGCCAAAAGCCCGTTTTTTATCTGTAAAAGGTTCAAAATCAATAAGATGCTTGCGATTCGTTGCCTCCTATAACGATGAAAAAGGCATTAAAACTGTAATAAAATAAATGCATTAACGATGAGTCAGACGAAGAGCCAAAAAGTGTTCATTTTTGATACCACTTTAAGAGATGGAGAACAAGTGCCAGGTTGTAAATTAAATGCCAAGGAAAAATTGGAGTTGGCGGTACGTTTGGAAGAATTAGGGGTGGATATTTTAGAAGCTGGTTTTCCTGTTTCTAGTCCTGGTGATTTTGAATCGGTGAATCAAATAGCAAAAACTTTAAAAAATACGGTGGTTTGTGGTTTATCTCGTGCGGTACAAAATGATATTGAAGTAGCAGCGGCGGCCTTAAAACCTGCGAAGCGTTTTAGAATACATACAGGCATAGGCACTTCCGATTTACACATCAAATACAAATTCAATACTACACGTGAAGAAATCATTGAACGTGCAATAGCAGCCGTAAAGTTGGCGCGCAATTTTACAGATGATGTAGAATTTTATGCAGAAGATGCAGGAAGAACGGATAATGAATTTTTAGCAAGAGTGATAGAAGCGGTAGTGAAAGCAGGAGCTACAACTTTAAATATTCCTGATACAACTGGTTATTGTTTGCCTTATCAGTATCAAGAAAAAATGGAATACTTGGTCAATCATGTTGCAGGAATTGAAAAAGCAATTTTATCCTGTCATTGCCACAATGATTTAGGATTGGCTACTGCCAATTCAATCGCTGGTGTAATGGGAGGAGCAAGACAAATAGAATGTACGATTAATGGATTGGGCGAGCGTGCAGGCAATACTGCATTAGAAGAAGTGGTGATGGTATTGAATCAACATAAAGATTTGGGTTACTATACCAATATCAATCCAAAATTATTAAATCCAATTAGTCATGAGGTTTCTGAAATGATGAGAATGATGGTACAACCTAATAAAGCTATCGTAGGTGCGAATGCATTTTCTCATTCATCGGGTATCCATCAGGATGGATTTTTAAAAGAAGCACAAACTTATGAAATCATTAATCCAGCAGAAGTAGGTGCAGAAGATAGTAAGATTGTATTAACGGCAAGAAGCGGCCGCAGTGCATTAGCGCATCGATTTCATAAATTAGGATTTCAATATACCAGAAATGATATTGATATTTTATATCCAATTTTTGTACAAGTAGCCGATCAAAAGAAAGAAGTAAAAGAAGAAGATTTACAAAAGATGGCAGCAGATTATAAAAAATAAACGTAGAAAAAAATTAATAGTTGAAATGGGAAAAACAATATTTGATAAAATTTGGGACAAGCATGTGGTAAAGATCATTGAAGATGGTCCATCGGTGGTATACATTGACAAGCATTTAATACATGAAGTAACCAGTCCACAAGCGTTTAGTGGAATTGAAAAAAGAGGGGCTCCATTATTTAGACCTGCACAAATTGTAGCTACAGCCGATCACAATGTACCAACCCTACATCAGGAATTACCTATCAAAGATGCTTTATCAAAATTTCAAGTAGATACATTAATTGAAAATTGTAAAAAGCATGGTGTTGAATTGTATGGCTTAGGACATCAATATCAAGGTATTGTTCATGTGATAGGACCAGAATTAGGTCTTACGCAACCGGGCATGACCATTGTATGTGGCGACAGTCATACTTCTACACACGGTGCATTTGGTGCGATAGCTTTTGGTATAGGAACCAGTGAAGTAGAAATGGTATTTGCGGCGCAATGTATTATGCAAAGCAAACCAAAACTAATGCGCATTAATATAGATGGTGCCTTAAAAAATGGAGTGGTATCTAAAGATATTATTTTGTATATCATCGCACAAATTTCAGCAAGTGGTGCTACTGGTTATTTTGTAGAATATGCAGGATCAGCTATACGAGCATTAAGTATGGAAGCGCGAATGACTATTTGCAATATGAGTATTGAAATGGGCGCGAGAGGGGGCATGATAGCACCCGATCAAACTACTTATGATTATATGCAAGGAAGAATGTTTGCACCAAAGGGCGCAGCATGGGAACAAAAATTAGCAGCTTGGAAAGAATTGTATACGGATGCAGACGCAAAATTTGATATGGAAATAAATATCGTAGCAGAAGCTATTGATCCGATGATAACTTACGGCACCAATCCAGGTATGGGCTTATCTATTCAAGGAAAACTACCAACTATTGAAAGTTTTGATGATGCTACCGAAAAACAAAATTATGAGAAGGCCTTAAAATACATGGGTTTAACAGCAGGACAAACTTTAATAGGCATGCCCGTACAAAATGTATTTATAGGTTCATGTACCAATTCAAGAATTGAAGATTTTAGATTGGTGGCTTCCATTATAAAAGGAAAACAAAAACACCCGGGTATTAAAACATTAATTGTACCAGGATCACAAGAAGTAGCCAAACAAATAAAAGCAGAGGGCTTAGATAAAATATTTGAAGCAGCAGGCGTAGAAATAAGACAAGCAGGATGTAGTGCTTGTTTAGGAATGAATGAGGATAAAATTCCTGCAGGAGAATATTGTATCAGTACCAGCAACAGAAATTTTGAAGGACGACAAGGTGCAGGTGCAAGAACTTTATTGGCAAGCCCATTAACCGCCGCTGCAGCTTTATTAACAGGAAAAATAACAGACATCAGAGAAATTTTAAATTAGTCTAAAGATTATTTTAAAAAATTTGAAAATAAATTGAAGAAGAGAAAATAAGAATCGTATGCAATCATTACAAAAAATAACAAGCAGGTTTATTCCTTTACGAATCGAAAACGTAGATACGGATCAAATTATACCTGCGCGTTTTTTAAAAGCTACTACTAAAGATGGTTTTGGAAAAAATTTATTCAGAGACTGGAGATATGAAAATGACGATGAAGCTAAGCCCAAGGCCGATTTTGTTTTAAATCAAAAACAATATGCGGGAGAAATATTGGTCGCTGCAAAAAATTTCGGATGCGGATCATCTCGCGAGCATGCTGCATGGAGTATTCAAGACTATGGCTTTAAGGTAGTGGTATCTAGTTTTTTTGCAGATATCTTTAAGAACAATGCCTTAAACAATGGTGTATTGCCAGTTACAGTAACGGATGCATTCTTGCAACAAATATTTGCACTCGGCGCCAACGATACTTTAACGGTAGATTTAGAAAAACAAACCATCACCATTGATGCAACTGGCGCTACCCAAAAATTTGAAATCAATTCCTATAAAAAAACATGCTTATTAAATGGATATGACGACATCGATTATTTATTAAGCATGAAAACAGAAATTGAAGCCTACGAAAAAGCGAATCAAACATCAACGAATTAATTAGAAAAGGATATGAAAAAGAAAATTGCAGTTATATTAGGAGATGGCATTGGACCAGAAGTGACGGAGCAGTCAAAGAAAGTTTTAAATACGATTGCTAAACATTTTAATCATGAGTTTAGTTACGAGCATGCGATGATGGGCGCTTGTGCTATTGATGCAACAGGCAATCCATTACCCGATGAAACTATTAAAATATGTTTGGCCAGTGATGCCATTTTATTTGGTGCCATTGGAGATCCAAAATATGATAATGATCCTACTGCTAAAGTGCGACCAGAGCAAGGCTTGTTAAAATTGAGAAAAGAATTACAATTGTTTGCGAATATAAGACCAGTGACTACTTATGCTGCTTTGCAACATTTAACTCCCTTAAAGCCAAAGTATTTAGAGAATGTAGATTTTGTAATTTATAGAGAATTAACAGGAGGCATTTATTTTGGTGCAAAAAGTTTAAGCGAAGATGGAACTATTGCAAGAGATGATTGTTCCTATTCAGTAACAGAAATCGAACGTATTGCGCATTTGGCTTTTAAGCATGCACAAAAAAGAAGAAAAAAATTAACCTTAGTAGACAAGGCCAATGTATTAGAAACCTCCCGCTTGTGGAGAAAAGTAGTACAAGCCATTGCTAAAGAATACAATGATGTAGCCGTTGATTATTTATTTGTTGATAATGCAGCTATGCAAATCATTTTAAATCCTGCGCAGTTTGATGTGGTATTGACCGAAAATTTATTTGGAGATATTATTAGTGATGAAGCATCGGTATTAGCAGGTTCACTGGGTTTATTGCCTTCAGCCTCTGTAGGCAATACGGTGGCATTGTTTGAACCCATTCATGGATCCTATCCGCAAGCAAAAGGAAAAGATATTGCCAATCCATTGGGATCTATTTTATCATCCGCTATGTTATTGGACCATTTTGGATTAAGCCAAGAAGCAAATTTGGTAAGAGATGCGGCAAATTGGTGTTTAAACAGTGGCTTTGTGACCAAGGACATAGATCCAATGAATAGTTATACGACTACTGCTATTGGAGATTTGATTTGTGAGTATATCGAGAAGCAAGTAACGGGTGAAGGGCATGTGCATCATGAAAGATTGCATAAGTCAACCATCATCTAACAAACATTCGTCTTAAGGTTAGGCGATAAAAGGGGTGTAATTTTACCAACTGTTTTTTAAAGAGCAGAAGATAAAAAAGAGTAAGCAAAATAAAGAAAAAATAAAAAGATGGAACTAAATAAATATTCAAAAACGATCACCTTAGATCCAACGCAACCAGCAGCGCAAGCAATGTTTTATGGTATTGGATTAACCGATGCCGATTTACAAAAAGCGCAAGTAGGAATTGTGAGTATGGGCTATGATGGCAATACTTGTAATATGCATTTGAATGCATTGGCCGATAATGTAAAGAAAAGTATTTGGGAAAATGATTTAGTGGGATTGACTTTTCATACCATTGGCGTAAGTGATGGCATGAGTAATGGAACCGATGGGATGCGTTATTCTTTAGTAAGTCGTGATGTAATTGCAGATAGTATTGAAACTGTATGTGGTGCACAATATTATGATGCTTTAATTACTGTACCGGGTTGTGATAAAAATATGCCAGGCTCTTTAATAGCTATGGGCAGATTAAATCGTCCATCGATTATGTTGTATGGAGGAACCATTGCACCAGGTCATTACAATGGACAGGATTTAAATATTGTATCTGCATTTGAAGCATTGGGACAAAAAATTGCTGGACAATTATCAGACGCCGATTTTAAAGGAATTGTACAACATGCTTGCCCAGGGGCAGGTGCATGTGGTGGAATGTATACAGCCAATACCATGGCCGCAGCTATAGAAGCATTAGGAATGAGTTTACCCTATTCCTCTTCTAATCCAGCATTGAGTGAAGAGAAACAACAAGAATGCAGAGATGCAGGAAAAGCCATTCGATTATTATTAGAACGCGATATTAAGCCGCGTGATATTATGACCCGTAAAGCATTTGAAAATGCAGTAGCGGTGATTATGGTATTAGGAGGAAGTACGAATGCAGTATTGCATATGATTGCGATGGCAAAGAGTGTGGGCGTGGCTTTCACGCAGGATGATTTTCAAACCATCAGTGATAAAATACCAGTCTTGGCCGATTTCAAACCATCAGGAAAATATTTAATGCAGGACTTGCATCAATATGGAGGCGTACCTGCGGTGATGAAATATATGTTGGCACAGGGATGGTTGCATGGAGATTGTTTAACCGTGACTGGAAAAACTATTGCAGAAAATTTAGCAGCCGCGCCAAGTTTAGATTTTGAACAACAAAAAATAATTTATCCAAAAGAGCATCCAATAAAAGCAACAGGCCATTTACAAATTATGTATGGCAATTTAGCCACAGGTGGAAGTGTTGCAAAAATTTCTGGTAAGGAAGGAGATCTATTTGAAGGGCCAGCACGTGTATTTGATGGAGAGCATGCATTAATTGAAGGCATCAATTCAAAAAAGATACAACCAGGAGATGTAGTGGTAATCAAAAATGTAGGACCTATTGGAGCACCAGGAATGCCAGAAATGTTAAAACCAACATCGGCCATTATTGGCGCGGGCTTAGGAAAGTCGGTGGCTTTAATTACAGATGGAAGATTTAGCGGTGGCACCCATGGATTTGTGATAGGACATATTACACCCGAAGCCTATAAAGGAGGATTGATTGGACTAGTAGAAGATGGAGACATTATAGAATTGAATGTACCAAAAAGAACGATGACTTTAAAAGTGGAGGAAGCTACTATAGCAAAAAGAAGAGCAGCACAACCAACGCCGGTTTTAAAAGCAACCAATGGTGTGTTATGGAAATATGCACAGTTGGTAAAAGACGCAAGTGAAGGATGTGTAACCGACCAGGCTTAAAAAGAAAATTATGGCAACGAAAACATTAGAAAAAGAACAAGGGGAACTACTTTCAAAAGTAGCAGTACCAACAAAAAAATTAACAGGATCACAAGCAGTATTAGAAGCTTGTATCGCAGAAGGAGCGGATACCATTTTTGGTTATCCAGGCGGTGCTATTATGCCTATCTATGATGCATTGTATGATTATAATGATAAACTAACACATATATTAGTCAGACATGAACAAGGCGGAATCCATGCTGGGCAAGGCTATGCGCGTACATCGGGTAAAGTGGGTGTGGTATTTGCCACCAGTGGACCAGGGGCTACCAATTTAGTAACGGGGTTAGCCGATGCCATGATTGATAGTACACCATTGGTATGTATCACAGGACAAGTGTTTGCACATTTATTAGGAACGGACGCATTTCAGGAAACGGATATTATTAATATTACCATGCCGGTAACCAAATGGAATTATCAAATAACAGATGCGACTGAAATTCCAGGTATATTGGCTAAAGCATTTTATTTAGCAAGAAGTGGCAGACCCGGTCCGGTATTAATAGACATTTCAAAAAATGCACAAATACAATCTTTCGATTATGAAGGTTATACACCTTGCAACCATATAAGGAGTTATCGACCAACACCAGTTATTCGAAAAAAATATATTGACGAAGCCGTAGCATTAATTAACAATGCAAAAAAACCATTGGTAATTTTTGGACAAGGGGTGATTTTAGGAAAAGCAGAAAAAGAATTTAAAAAATTTATAGAGAAGTCGGGTATGCCAGCTGCCTGGACCATATTAGGTTTAAGTGCTTTGCCCACTGACCATCCACAAAATGTAGGTATGTTGGGCATGCATGGAAATTATGGACCTAATGTATTAACCAATGAATGTGATGTATTGATAGCGGTAGGTATGCGCTTTGATGATCGTGTAACAGGAAGATTGGATAAATATGCAAAGCAAGCCAAAGTGATTCATTTAGATATAGATCCATCCGAGATAGATAAAAATGTAAAAGCAACAGTAGGCGTTTGGGGGGATTGTAAAGAAACCTTGCCTTTGCTTACTTTAGGCCTACAAGAAAAAGATAGATCAGAGTGGTTAAAAGTATTTGCCGATTATACACAACAAGAATACGATCAATGTATTAAAGAGGAAATATATCCTACTGGAAAAGAAATGACCATGGGTGAAGTGATCAGAATTGTAAATGAAACTACCCAGGGTAATGCCGTAATGGTTACCGATGTGGGACAACATCAAATGGTTACTTGTAGGTATGCGAAGTTTAATGAATCCAGAAGTAATGTAACATCTGGCGGATTAGGCACGATGGGTTTTGGTTTACCTGCAGCCATTGGTGCAAAGTTTGGAGCACCCAACAGAACTGTGATTGGTATTATAGGAGATGGTGGTATCCAAATGACCATTCAGGAATTTGGAACCATTATGCAAACAGGCGTGGATGTAAAAATTATGATTTTAAACAATCAGTTTTTAGGCATGGTGCGTCAGTGGCAGGAATTATTTAATGAGAAGCGTTATTCTTTTGTTGATATACAAAGCCCCGATTATGTGATGGTAGCCAAAGCTTATGGCATTGCGGGAGCTAAAGTAGAAGACAGAAAAGATCTTGTGCAAGCAATACAAACCATGTTGGCACACAAAGGATCTTATATGTTAGAAGTAATGGTTGGCAAAGAGAACAATGTATTTCCTATGGTACCACAGGGTTGTAGCGTTTCAGAAATAAGACTTAAGTAAAGTTGACATAAAATATAAAACTAGATACTATGGAAACAAATACGGAAAAACAAGAATACACAATAACGGTGTATACCGAAAACCAAGTAGGGTTGTTAAATCGTATTGCCATTATTTTTTCTCGCAGAAAAATAAATGTCGAAAGTTTAAATACATCGCCTTCGGAAATTACAGGCATACATCGCTTTACGATTGTGGTGATGGAGTCGCGCGATGTAGTATTAAAAGTGGTAAGACAAATTGAAAAGCAAGTAGAAGTATTAAAAGCATATTTCAATACCAACGACGAAATAGTATGGCAGGAATTGGCTTTGTATAAAGTATTGTCGGAAGAAATTACGGAGAAAGTGAAAGTAGAAAGATTATTAAGAGAATATGGCGCGCGCGCGGTGGCCATTAGAAAAGATTTTATCGTATTTGAGACAACTGGGCATAGAGAAGAGACCAATAAATTGATGAAAGCTTTGGAGCCCTTTGGCTTGGTAGAATTTGTACGAAGCGCGCGCGTGGCAATTATCAAAGAAAGCAGTGGTTTCCATGAAAAGTTAAAAGACTTTGAAAAAAGAGAACCTAGTGAAGATGTGATAGAAAATGAATACTTAGGAAAAAGAGAAGCGGTATTTACGATGTAATCATTCTAATCAATAATCATCAACAACAAATAAATATAAAAAGCAACAATCAATTCATTAAATAATTAAAAAAACACAAATTAAATTTAAAGTAAAATGGCAAAATTAAATTTTGGCGGAACAGAAGAAAATGTAGTAACTCGTGACGAGTTTCCATTAGCGAAAGCACAAGAAGTATTAAAAAACGAAACCATTGCAGTGATAGGCTATGGTGTACAAGGACCAGGACAAGCATTGAACCAAAAAGAAAATGGTGTAAATGTTATTGTTGGGCAACGTAAAAATTCAAAAAGTTGGGATAAAGCCATCGCTGATGGATTTGTACCAGGTACCACTTTATTTGAAATAGAGGAAGCTTTAGAAAAAGGAACCATTATATGTTATTTATTAAGTGATGCTGCACAAATTGCGATGTGGCCAACCGTAAAAAAACATTTAACTAAAGGCAAAGCCTTATATTTCTCTCATGGCTTTGGTATTACTTTTAACGAACAAACAGGCATTATACCTCCTTCTGATGTGGATGTATTTTTAGTAGCACCTAAAGGTTCTGGAACTTCTTTAAGAAGAATGTTTTTACAAGGCCGTGGGTTGAATTCTAGTTATGCCATCTTCCAAGATGCTACTGGAAAAGCTTGGGATAGAGTAATTGCTTTGGGTATTGCTATTGGATCTGGTTATTTATTTGAGACCGATTTCAAAAAAGAAGTATTCTCTGATTTAACAGGAGAGCGTGGAACATTGATGGGCGCTATCCAAGGAATTTTTGCTGCACAATATGAAGTGTTGCGTAAAAACGGTCACTCACCTTCCGAAGCATTTAACGAAACGGTAGAAGAGTTAACACAATCATTAATGCCATTAGTAGCAGAAAATGGAATGGATTGGATGTATGCCAACTGTTCTACAACTGCACAAAGAGGTGCCTTGGATTGGTGGAAAAAATTCCGTGATGCCACTTTGCCTGTATTTAGTGATTTATACAATAGTGTAGCAACTGGTAAAGAATCTGCACGTTCGATCGATTTAAATAGCAAAGCAGATTACCGCGAAAAATTAGAAGTGGAATTAGCAGAATTGCACAATAGTGAAATGTGGCAAGCTGGAAAAACTGTAAGAAGTTTACGTCCCGAGAATCAACCTGCAAAATAAAAGCAGTTTGAAAATTATTATTCTTTAAAAGAATAATATTAAAGAGAAAGAATATGAGTGAAGTAAAGAAAATAAATAAGCCTGCACTGGATATTGAGGGAGCAGCCATAAGATTGAAATCGGTGGTTAACCATACCCCGCTTCAATACAATGCGAATTTATCCCGCAAATACCAGTGCAGTGTCTATTTGAAGCGGGAGGATTTACAAATTGTACGTTCTTATAAAATAAGAGGTGCGTATAATATGATGAGCCAAATGACTGCCGAACAATTGGCTAAAGGAGTGGTGTGTGCTAGTGCTGGAAATCATGCACAAGGTTTTGCTTACAGTTGTAAAAAACTGGGCGTGAAGGGGGTGGTATTTATGCCAATTCCTTCACCACAACAAAAAGTTAGTCAAACAAAAATGTTTGGCGAAGAATTTGTTGAAGTAAAATTAGTGGGGGATACTTTTGACGATACCGCGGTCGCAGCCAAAGCGTATACTATAGAACATGGTATGACATTTATTCCACCCTTTGATCATCCAGCAATTATCTCAGGGCAAGCCACTGTGGGCGTAGAAATTTTAGAGGACATCAAAGAATTAACTAGTTCTCCTATTGATTATTTATTTATACCAGTAGGTGGCGGTGGATTAACAGCGGGCGTAGGAACTTATTTTAAAATTAAATCGCCAAACACAAAAATCATTGGACTAGAACCAGAAGGAGCGCCTAGTATGTTTTGGGCATTAAATTCGGGTGAGCCAGTTGAATTAGAAAATATCGACAAGTTTGTGGATGGCGCGGCAGTAAAAAGAGTAGGAGATATTACATTTAGTTTTTGTAAAGATGCCATAGATGATATGCATTTGGTACCAGAAGGAAAAATATGTACTACTATATTACAGATGTACAATGAAGAAGCCATTGTGGTAGAACCAGCGGGGGCTATGAGTGTAGCTGCCTTGGATGATTATGCAGAACAAATAAAAGGGAAGCATATAGTTTGTATAGTGAGTGGAGGTAATAATGATATTGCCCGTATGCAAGAAATAAAAGAAAGGTCATTAATCTATGAAGGATTAAAACACTATTTTTTAATACGATTTGCACAAAGGCCAGGTTCCTTGAAAGAGTTTGTGAATAAGGTTTTGGGGCCTCATGATGATATTACCCGATTTGAGTACATTCAAAAACACAATAAGGAAGCAGGTCCGGCTTTGGTAGGATTGGAATTAAAATCAAAGTTAGATTACAATGCAGTTATTACCAATTTGAAAAAGTATCAAATCAATTACGAAGAAATTAATAAAGACGATAATATATACGGTTACTTAATATAAAATAGTTAAACAAGAAAGGGTTATGCAGGTTTTAAAATTTGGAGGAAGTTCGGTAGGAAGTGCAGAGGCAATCAATAAAATGATTGCTATTGTAATTAATAGCATGAAGAAAGAGCCCACGATTGTGGTGGTATCTGCAATGAGTGGAATAACGGATCAATTGTTAATGTTGGCACAAACTGCTTCCAAAGGAAACGAAGCTTATAAAACAATAGTAGAAACCATTGAACAAAAACATTTAGATGTTGTACGCGCTTTATTGCCCATACAACAACAAAGTGCTACTTTAAGTTTGGTAAAACAATTAACCAATGAATTAGAGGCCAATTGTGAAGGATTGTTTATGCTCAAAGAATTGTCTATGCGCATGCAGGACAAAATAATCAGTTATGGGGAATTATTATCTTCTAAAATTATTTCAGCCACTTTTGAATCCAAAGGGATTAAACAACAATGGGTGGATTCTAGAAATTTAATAAAAACAAATACTAATTATTTTAATGCAGCGATAGAAAAGGACTTGACGTATAAAAACATTCAAACTTATTTTGCTGCGCCAGACAATAAATTTGATTTATATGTAGCACCAGGTTTTGTTGCCTCTGATGAACAAGATAATACTACCACTTTGGGTAGAGGAGGTTCTGATTATACGGGAGCTATTTATGCAGCCGCTTTGGAAGTAACTGCTTTAGAAATATGGACGGATGTGAGTGGAATGATGACTGCCGATCCAAGGATGGTACAAAATGCCAAAGAGATTCCTGAGATATCTTATCAAGAGGCCATGGAATTATCTCATTTTGGCGCTAAAGTAATTTATCCTCCGACCATACAACCGGTCATGCAAAAAAATATACCGGTTTGGATAAAAAATACTTTTGACCCAGCGCATAAAGGAACTATTATTACAAACGAATCGGCAGCAGATAAAAATTTTATTAGAGGCATCTCCAGTATCAAAGACATTTGCTTGTTATGTTTAGAAGGAAGTGGCATGGTAGGTATACCAGGTTTCTCCAAAAGATTGTTTGATGCTTTAGCCAAAAAGCAAATCAATATTATTTTAATAACACAAAGTTCTTCGGAGCATTCAATTTGTGTAGGGGTGAATATGCAGGATGCACATCAAGCAAAAATTGCAGTGGATGCAGAATTTGAGCAGGAAATAAATACACATAAAGTAGATCCTTTAATTATAGAGAAAGACGTATCTATATTGGCCTTGGTAGGAGAGCAAATGAAAAGTCATCCAGGGGTAAGCGGAAAAATGTTTGGTGTATTGGGCCGCAATGGAATTAATGTAAGAGCGATAGCCCAAGGATCTTCAGAAAAAAATATTTCAGCTGTGATTGCTACGCAGGATGTGCGAAAGGCTATCAACGTTTTACATGAAGAGTTTTTTGAAACCTCCTACAAGCAAGTAAACGTTTATATAGCAGGGGCAGGAAATGTAGGCGGAAAATTAATCGAGCAAATAAAAAAACAGGTTCCTTATTTACAAAAAACCTTAAGACTTCAAATCAATATAGTAGGAATTGCTAATAGTAAAAAGCAATTAATAAATATTGATGGAATAGATTTAACTACTTGGCGTGAGCAATTAAAAGAGGCTAAAGCAGGCAATATCACAGAGTATGTAAATGCGATACTTGAAAACAATTTAAGAAATAGCATATTTGTAGATGTAACAGCACATGAAACAGTCGCTAATGTATATACTACTTTATTAGGAAAAGCAGTATCGGTGATTGCTTGTAATAAAATAGCTTGTTCATCACCCTATGAACATTATGCTAAACTAAAATCTTTGGCAAGAGAATACAATGCTTCTTTCTTATTTGAAACCAATGTGGGAGCGAGTTTACCTATCATAGGCACTTTAAATGATTTGATTAGAAGTGGAGATAGCATTAATAAAATTGAAGCTGTTTTATCGGGCACATTAAATTTTGTATTTAACAATTATGCAGGAGGATCGGATGGAAAAACTTTTGCGCAAGTGGTTAAACAAGCACAAGCCGAAGGGTATACCGAACCAGATCCAAGATTAGATTTGGGAGGAACGGATGTAATGCGTAAAATAATGATTTTGGCACGCGAAGCCGGAACAAAACTAGAAATGGCCGATATTATCAATGACGCTTTTTTACCAGCCAGTTGTTTTAATGGGTCTGTAGATGATTTTTACAATGAAATGGAAAAACAAGAAGCACATTTTAAAAAAATATATGAGGCAGCGGCTGCAGAAGGATGTAAATTAAAATTTGTTGCTAAGTTTGAAACCAACGGAAAAACTACTGCTAAAGTAGGTTTACAACATATCAAACCTAGTTCCGATTTTTATCATTTGTATGGCAAAGACAATTTGGTATTGTTTTATAGCATGCGTTATCCCGAGCTGCCATTGGTAGTAAAAGGGGCAGGAGCGGGAGCCGATGTAACCGCATCGGGTGTGTTTGCAGATATTATAAGAGCAGCAAGAGTATAATTTTAAATAATATATAAAAATTAAAAAATAGAAATAAAATAAAAAATATTAATATAAATAAATCAGCATAGTAGTTTTTGAATTTAAAAATGAATAAAAATTTATTTAAAAAAGTATATAGCATTCACAAGTAGAAAAAAGAATAATTAAAAATGGTTCCTGCAAATCAATGGATTAAAATAAAAGCCCCAGCTACTGTAGCCAATATGGTATGCGGATTTGATATATTGGGCTTTGCAGTGAACAATCCCTACGATGAGATGGAAATTAGGTGGATGGAACGATTGGGTGATGAACCAAGCATTACGATCATCAATATGGATGATTATCAATTGCCCACCGATCCAGAAAAGAATGTAGCAGGTGCTGCTTTACTAGCATTATTAGAAGAGTATGATGAAAAATTAAAAGAAATTTCAATTGAGAAGAACATTTTAGCCGCCGCTGCTGGAAATATTCCTAATACTGCTGCTAAAATAAAATTTGAAGTAAAAATAAATAAGTTAATCAAACCTGGTAGTGGTGTGGGTTCTAGCGCAGCCAGTTCGGCGGGTGCAGTGGTAGGTGCAAATTATTTAATAGGAAATTTATTTACAAAAGATGATTTAGTACGCTTCGCGATGAATGGTGAAAAACTTGCATCGGGTGTAAAACATGCCGACAATATTGCACCCTGTATTTTTGGTGGCGTTACTTTGGTAAGATCTATTTTCCCATTGGAAGTAGTGGCCTTGCCTTCACCACAATTATTTGTAACTATTGTACATCCACAAATAGAAGTAAGAACGGCTGATGCAAGAAGCATATTAAGACAAAAAGTATTATTAAAAGAGGCCATCAAGCAATGGGGAAATATTGCAGGATTGGTAGCGGGTTTAATGAAATCGGATTATGATTTAATTGGAAGGTCATTAGAAGATGTGATCATAGAGCCAGTGCGATCCATATTAATTCCAGGATTTGACGAATTAAAAAAAGTTTGCAAGCAAGCCGGTGCATTAGGCGGAGGAATTTCAGGATCAGGGCCTTCTATCTTTATGCTAAGCAAAACAAAAGAAATAGCTATATCGGTAGAAAAAGAAATGAATCAATTGTATGATGGTATAGGCTTACCGCATCATACATATGTAACCACTATTAATCAAACGGGTGTAGAAGTAGAGGCTTAGGATTAGGACCGAATTTTTGATTTTAATTTATTTGAAATCATTTTTTAACGACTTGTAAAATGATGATTTTTGGATTTCACTTATAAGTAAAGTTCATATTTCAGGGAATCAACGGGAATCAATGGGAATAAAGCTCTTAACTTACAAGGATTTCACTTAAAAGTTAAGTAATGGAATTAAAGAATTGAATGATGACGAGGGTTTTTGTTTATTGTGATTTCACTTATAAGTAAAGTTCATATTTCAGGGAATCAACGGGAATCAATGGGAATAAAGCTTTTAACT
>CANFOM010000019.1 GCA_947448725.1 Bacteroidota bacterium | reverse complement strand
TAAACCCACAGTGACAACCTTACCTTTTCTTTTGATTTCAGTATCCCAACAGAACTTCTTAAAATCTATCTCAAAACCTCCATCAATTATGTAATCAAAGGATAGTATCTGTTTGGTTTCATTTTCAAATATTTCTAACTTATTCTTTAGTGTATCCAATGTTTTGGTATAACCCTTATGATACATTGACTTCTCTTTCAAAAACAAATCATAACACTTCCAAAAACTCTGTTTAATGGGTTGTTTCTTTAATTGTATGTTTAGTGATTGTTTAAGTAAATCACCTACCAAAGTGGTTGTGGGTAGTTGTTTATTCTCCTCAATTTGATTGATAATCTCATTCAGTAAATCAATCTTATTGGTAATCCTTTTTTGTATATCAATGTAGTTCGGACAACGGTTGGATAAACTACCATTTTTCCAAAACTGTAATTCAACAAAAGAGTTAGTTGAAAATCTTTTGGATAAACCTTTGTATGAGTATTTTACATAGATAGGATACACAACCTTATTTTGTTGTTTCTTTTTATCCTTTTTGACTATCATTAAAGAAATACCCATAATCAAATATAATATAAATTAGTATATGAGGTAGGAAATTCCTACCAAAAATAGGTCTAAAGTGGGGTATTAATATACATAACTCATTGATTATCAAGCACATTCATATCCTGTCTTCCCGACGAAGATGAAAATAGCCCTTATAAAGCACTGATTATCAGTAAGTTTTATGAGGGCTTTTTCTTTAATATCAAAACATAACCCATACCATAACCAATTTAGGATTTAATTGTATATTAGTATTACAATTAAAAGTCATGGGTGTATCGTTAGTCATAGTCAAGTCAGATGTAAAGGAGTCAAATGGTAAGGAGGTTTGTCCCTTACAGTTTCAATACAAATACAAGGGTAGTTATAAGAGGTTTCCAACTAAAGAGTATATAGAGTTCAAATATTGGAAAGGTGGGGTTATATCCAATCGTTGTCCCAATTACACAGAAATACAAAAGAGGATTAATTCATTAAGAAAGAAACTAGATGGTGTTATTACGGATATAATTGAAAACGGAGATATACCTACTCCAACATTAGTTAAAATCAATTATGATAAGATAGAGGAGACTCAATTAGCAAAACAACCTAAACCACAAAACTTCTGGAGTTCTTATCAAACTTTTCTAAAAGATAAATCTAAACATCATAGAGGATATACAAAGACACTATTAACATTAGAGAATACTCTTAGGAAGTTTGAAAAGGAATCAAAACACAACCTCACATTTGATTATATATTGTTTGGAAGATTTGAAACTGAATTTAAGAATCATTGTTTAGAAATTGAATTGCCACCTAGGAAAAATTCAACAAAGAAACAGATTGGTTTATCAAACAATTATGTAAATAAATTATTTTCTAATCTAAAGATATTTTTGTCTTGGTGCAAACAGGAACGAATCATAACTGATATTAAAAGATTTAAATCATTAAAGACAGTTAGAAACGATGTATTAGTTTATTTGAATACAGAGGAGGTAAAGAAAATGTTTGATTATAAGAAGTATGATTATCCATTGAGTTATGATAATGTAGACGTGATTGCCGAAACGGATAAAGATGGAAATGAAATCTACTGGAATAATTTAGAATTAATAAAAGATATTTTCACATTCCAATGTAGTGTTGGGTGTAGGTGGGGTGATATACATAAGATGACTGTGGGTATGTTTAAAATTGAAAAGGGGTTCTTTATTTGGACAATGAATAAGACTAAGGATAATGTTATTGTTCCAGAGAATCCTATATCTCTCGGTATATTCATGAAGTATTCAAAAAACAAATCTCTATCGCAAAATCTATTTCCAAAATATTCACAACAGAATTTCAATTTGCATTTAAAAGAAATTGGAAAAGAACTTGGATTTAAAAGATTAATCAAAAGAGAAATATTAGTTGGGAGTGATTTAAGAGAAGGGACTGAGAAGGATGTGTTCACTTTCGAGTTACTATCATCTCATTCAGGTAGAAGAAGTTTTATTAAGAATCTTATTGATATGGGCACTATGGACAACTGGAGTATTATGAAGTTGTCTGGACACAAGACCCTCAGTTCATTTCAAAAGTATGTTTCAGTAAACAAAGAAGATATAAAGAAAGGGAAGGACCTCTATTCTAAAGAGTTTGATGAATTAGAGGATAAAGAGATAAGAGAGTTTGTTAGAAAGTACCCAATGGAAAAGGTTCTTTCTTATTATTTGAAAAACAAATAAACTTTTTTCTTATGAGCAAAAAAACAATTTTTGATGTTTTTGAAAAACAACTTGATGAAAAGAGGAAGAAGAAGAAAATTAAAAATGTTGGTTTTGAAAAGATACGAATTGCAACCCTCAGATATGAATTAGGTTCATGTTCTAAAATAATTCACAATAGAAGGAAACATAATACAATTAGAGAATTAGGATTTAATAAATTACATGAGTTGTGTAATAAGGGAGAGAAACGATGGAAGGAGTATTTCAATAATGGTGGTAAGGTTTATATCAAGACCAGAAGTACTAATGAAAGTATGTGTGATAGGATTCTGTTTGATAAGAAAGTTAAAAAATACATAGGGGATAATATACCATTACCAACTAAAGTAAAACCAGTTACCAAAAAGAATAAGAAGAATGGCAAATTCGGTAAGGTTAAAGGTTTTGATTATTATTTACGAAGTGAAAAGTTATTTCCTAAACAGAGAAAAACCTTGTTGACTAATAGTGAGGATTATATAGGGAATATAATACATGAACAATCTAAATTAAGAGGTGGTATAGATAAAGTAGATAAAGATTTAGTTCATCTAGATTCTGGGTTTGATGATTTAGAATTAATTGAACAGTGGAATAATATATTTGATAAATATGGATTTGCAATTCCTGAATTTCATGACAAGTGGGTTAGAATGTTTGGGACTAATACTAGGAGTAAGAAGAACAAGAACGATATTGAAAAAGATGAATTTAACAACCCTGAATTGGCTAAGATAAAATCTAGTATTAGTAGTATTCTAAATAAGAAAACACCTAATATTAAATTTTAATAACTATAAGTTTTTAATTGTTGACTCGGTCTTTCTTTCTTTCTGTAATTGACCTGATACATTTCTTTAGTCTTTAGGTTATTATTAAAGGATTGTAAGTCTCCATACATATCAATACAGTTCCTAAGGAGTATAGATAGTCGGTCTTCTCCCATAGTATCAAATTCTTTATTGATTAAGTCCAATATTCTATTATATGTCTTTATCTGTTTATTAAACAGGATATCGTCTATTTCGGATGATGTGTATTTCATTTGTGTATCAAATTCTAGTACTGGTTAAACCAGGTTCGGGTTGTAAAAACATAACTTTTCAATATTGCAAAATCAATATAAATCCATTTACGAGAAACTCAAAAGGGTCACTAGTCCCTAGTGTAGTAATATAGTAACTGAGTATTCAGATATATCAATACCATATAAAATTGTGGTAATGAGTCTATATATATTTATTTATACAGTCTCTCGGGTAATTAATACTCCCTTCTTTATTAAATACTTTTTCACATCATCGGTCCTCCAGTAGTTCTTACCACAGTACTTGTATTTTACTAAAGAACCTTCGTTACATATTCTGTAAATTGTATTTTGTGATATGCCAAGTGATTCAATCAAATCTTTTATCATTATAAGTTCTCTATCGTTTAGTTTTTCAGTGTTTATTAGTTTGTTCATAATTTTTCGTTTATAATAAGTATTACTTTGTTGGTTTAGTTACCAACCATCACCCACCCAGTGTAAGTTTATTTATGTTTTGTGTATTCTTTCTCATATACAGACCGGCAATTTAATAATCTCAACTGTGGGTATGGATTTGATTCATTGGAAACTTACAAAGGTTGAGGTTAAACTATCGGATTTATTTTACCTGGTCCAACCAGTGATGTTCTGGAAGTCTAGTAGTGATTATGTTGGTTGTCTACTCCACCTTTTATAATGTATCCGTATATAAGTATAATGAAGTTGAGAAAACGTAAAATAGTTTGAATAAGAATGGTAAAGTAACAGGTTCCCTAGTATTCGTTTATAATAATACTGAACGTGGAACTGATTATCAACACGATAGGATTTTATCAAAGAAATAATATTCTTTTATGAGAATATTTTGCTATTTCAGAATTTGCTCACAGATTTGAACCTGAAATTTAAAATCACAAAATATGATAACATCAATTTGCAAAACATCTGATTTTCTTTCAACAGATGAAATTCTTCGTATAACAAGATACTTTAGGAAAGATGATAATTTACGAATGTGTTTACTTATTGAGTTTGGTGTCAAGACCCTACTTCGTTATTCTGATTTGAGTAGGATTAGGTGGTCTGATATATTAGATAAGGAAACACTGTTATTAAATGAAAAGAAAACAAATAAGAGGAGAGAAATATCAATTGGTAAAACACTAAGGGAGAGTATAAAGACAACCTATAATGAACTAAAAACACCCTTTCTTGAGGAACGGGTATTCCAATATACTTTACAACATACCAATTTGCTATTGAAAAATGGTGGTAGAATTGAAAAGATTAAAAATAAGAATATATCAACCCATTCACTTCGTAAAAGTGGAAGTAGGTTCATTTGGGAGAATAACGGTCATTCTGATGAGTATCTAATCAAATTATCAACAATTCTTAATCATTCTTCTACTTCCATTACAAGAAGGTATCTTGGAATCAGTAAAGAGGAGATAAAAAATATTTATGACTCATTTGATGAGTTGATGTAATTTTTGTCATATAAAAATAAAAACATATTTAAAAAAAATTATATTATATTTGTCTTTCAATTTAAACTAAATGAAAAAGTACCCATTTCTTTTGATTCTTTTTATTTCTTTCTTATTTTCTTGTTCAAAATCTGGTGACTCATCTACACCTTCAACTCCATTTAATGTATCTGTAAGTATTTCACCTTCTGGAACATATCTAGTAAAAAATACGGATATTCCTTTGAAGTTAGATTCTACTGTTATTAAAGTTCAAGAAGGAACTATATTTGGAACTAGAACAACACCATATATTGAAAGTTGTACTATTTCATCTGGAACAACTTTTCAAGATTTGGAAAGTAAATCTTTCTTAATTAATGTTCCAAAAGATAATATTCCAAAGGGTTCTGAATTATTATATGGGAACTATGTAGATACAAGACTTAGAACAAACAGATCAACTCAAGGATATTTTTCACAAATTCGTGTTTTAAAAGGATTAATTATTAGGAGTGATGGACTTCTAAGTAATTGGGTATCATCTACTCCAGGTAATCCAAATAGTGGAGTAAGTGGATTTCTTACACCTCAATATAATAAGTTATATCTACAACCAAAAGATTTTGGAACAGTTGGTTATGGTACTAATTTATTAACTATAACTAAGAGTAGTGACATTACAAGTATACCAACTATAAAAGATTTTGATGGGACAATAATACCATTTTCGGAATCAAATCAATACTATTATGTATATTTTAACCCAATTTCTTTTGCAAATGGAAATGATATTCAATATGCTCAAAATATTATAACCATAAATGGTAAGTCATTGGATGTTTTAATTGGATTAGATAATACTCCTTCTCAGTACTCAGTTTTTAAAACAATGTTTGGACAGAATACAAATACATCACTTATAAATTTAAGTTTGACAAAAAACCAACCAAGTAATCCATACCCATTTAGTTACAAATTTACTTTAGGTACTATATTTTAATAAATGGTTATGTTTCCATAACCAAATTGGTTATGGAAGCAATTTTTAAAAATATAACTAATTGATTATCAATCACATTCATATCCTGTCTTCCCGACCAAAAAAGAAAACAAAGCCTCAACGAAAGTTGAGGCTTTGTTATTTAACGAATGAGCAAATCAAGCTCGCTTGAATTTGTGAATGAGTTAAATAACATAAAGGCCACGAAGTGGACTTTTGTTGTATAGTCTTAGCGATCCAAGCTTGCTTGAAATCGCGCATGAATGAAATAACAATTAGCCTAATGAATGAATTTCATTAGGCTTTGTTTTTATGCTTTTGCACTGAGGGTTAACAGGATGCCGGAGCGAAGCGACGGCTATCCTCTATCTTTTAAAAAGGTAGAGATAGCAGAACGAAGTGAGGTGATCCAAGCTTGCTTGAAATTGCGCATGAATGAAATAACAATTAGCCTAATGAATGAATTTCATTAGGCTAATTGTTTTTATGCTTTTGCACTGAGGGTTAACAGGATGCCGGAGCGAAGCGACGGCTATCCTGTTAGTTATTCCTACTTAAACTCAACTGGACAATAATTAATCTTTAATGCGTCCATGTTGGGTTTTTGTTTTTGTACTCGTTTTAAAAATTCACTATAATTTTTTTCGGCTTTTGGTGACCATGCAGTTTCTGCTAATGCCAAGGCTCTTGGAAAAGTCATGTATTCGGCATAAGCGGTTGTGTTAATATACTCGGTCCAAACATTGGCTTGAAGGCCAATGATATGTTTTGTTTGAGCTTCATTTAATTCAGGTAAGTCAGGTTCGAATGAATAACATTTACTCAATGGTAAATCACCACCAATGGCTAATGGCTCTGTTTTAGGGTTGGCTTGGTAATAATCTAAATAAAAATAATCATTGGGAGACATCACCACATCGTGATTTAATTTTGCAGCTTCAATACCACCACTAGTACCTCTCCAAGACATCACCATGGCATTAGGGGACAATCCGCCTTCTAGTATTTCATCCCAGCCCAACATTCTTTTTCCTTTGCTAGTTAAGAACTTGTCTATTCTTCCAATAAAATAACTTTGTAATTCATGTTCGTTTTTTAATCCAAGTTTTTTAATGAGGTCTTGGCAAAAACGACTTTGTTTCCATTGAGTTTTAGGACACTCATCTCCCCCTATATGAATGTATTTGCCTGGGAATAAAGCGATCACTTCGGTAAGTACATTTTCCATAAAAGTAAAAGTCTCTTCTCTTGGGCATAGTACATCTTCTGAAACACCCCATTTGGTGGCTACTTCATAAATTTTATCAGGATTGCATCCTAATTGAGGATATGCTGCTAAAAGGGCTTGAGAATGGCCAGGCATTTCAATTTCAGGAATAATAGTAATGAATTTTTTATCCGCATAAGCGACCACTTCTTTAATATCTTCTTGCGTATAAAATCCGCCGTAAGGTGTATGGTCAAATTTCATATCATCATATTTGCCTACCATACTTTCTTTACGAACGGAACTTAAGCTAGTGAGTAAAGGATATTTTTTTATTTCAATGCGCCATCCTTGATCTTCGGTTAAATGCCAATGAAAAGTATTTAATTTATACACAGCCATTAAATCAATGTAACGCTTTATAAAAGCCACTGGGAAAAAATTCCTACCAGCATCTAACATTAATCCACGATAGTTAAAACGAGGAGCATCTTCAATACTACAAGCCGAAGCAGTGGCAGCAAGACTGGATGGAGTAGTGCTGAATATTTGTGCAGGCATCAATTGAAACAAAGATTGCAAGGCATAAAAAGCTCCTTTGCCCGTTTTTGCTTCAATGTCAACTTTATTATTGCTTACTTTTAATTGATAAGCTTCTTCCGCCAATTGATTATTGAAAATAAAATTGATGGCATTAGATTTTGTATTACTGTTTTTAACCGAAAGCTTTAATCCAAAGGAACCATTGATTTGATCGGAGAGCATATTGGCAACAGCAACAAAAGATGCAGCACCCTTTGTTACAACTATACTAGTATTGTTCTTAAAAGTAAAATGGCCTTCGGCCGGTGTTAATTTTGCAGGTTGTGGGAGGATGGAGTAGGTGTTTTGGCCATAGGCATGTAACATCAATAATAAACTAAAGCAGGCCGACATCATTGTTTTCATAGCTATCAATTTTGTTGATTAGCTAATATATTTAATAATTTGCTTAGCGCTTAACTTATTTCTATCTTTTTATGAATTTAACTAAGTCTAAGGTATAGATTGACTCAATTTGTATAAAATAAGTCCCCATGGGTAAAGCACTTAAATTAAGTACCAAGCCTTGGAAAAGGCTATATCCAGTCTCTTTTCTTGACTGTATTAATGCTCCTGTAGTGGAATAAATAGTTAAGTTATAAATATCTTTAAGTGGCGGTATACCAATAAATTTAACTTTTGCATTGTTGACAACTGGATTGGGATAAAACTTTAGGCCTAAAGTATTGAAGTTTATTTTAACAGCGCAGTTAATGACAAAATCCTCATTGCCATTATTTGTATGTAAGACATTAATTCCAGTTTGAACATCGATACAATTTGAAGTGCTTTTAAATTGGAAAGGAGAAATATTATTGTTAATAACGGATTTTAATCTGATACTACTTATTAAGTAAGAAGTTTTTAGTTGAGCTGTTAAAGGACTAAAAAAAAATAAAATAATTATAAAAAATACGTATCGTAAACTATAAATTTTCACAAACTATTTTTAAAGATGTAAATTGGTTAATGCCCATTTTAATAAACTATTGTTCTCATTAGGTAAATTCAATTTTTTGATGATATTGTACCGATGATTACGAATTGTTTTTACAGATACAAATAAAGTTTCAGCAATTTCTTTACTCTTTTTTTGTTGAGAAATTAGCTCAATTATTTTATATTCCGTTAAACTTAATTTTTGAATCACTTCATTTTTGGCATATTTATTTTCAATATGAGTAAATGCCCTTTTGACCGTCACTTTTATTTGTTCCTCATTCCAAGGTTTAATAATATAGTTTAAAGGCTTGGTTAAATCTGCTTTTTCAATAATTTGATTGGTGCTAAATGCCGTTACGTAAATAATTTCTAATTTAGGTAATATGGTAGCTGCTTTTTTTACAAAATCTATACCAGATTCACCTTGCCCAAGATTGATATCACATATAGCCAGATTGGGTTTGAACCCCTTTAATTGATTAATAGCATCCTCGTAATTGTGAAGTAATATGGTATCGTAGCCGGCTTGATTTAATAATTCTTGTAAATCGATTCCTACAATCATATCATCTTCTAAAATTAAAATTTTATTATATAACATAGCTTAATTAAAATATTTTTTTAACCGCTATAAACATATTCCTTTTAATTTGTATAAACTCAAAATTCGCTATTTAACTATTTATTTGAGGCCTAGGGCTTAATTAAATTTTCACTATTTAACTTTATTTTGTAAGCATATAAAATAAATAAATGAAACACCTATTTTGAAACAATATATAAAAATTAATTTATTAATTATTTCTATACTATTTACGAATACTTTGTTAGCGCAGGTAAATAACAATGGAATATTTTTTCAGGCAATAGCTAAAGATAATTTTACCAATCCCGCGAAAGATAAGAAGTTATATATTGAATCTAGTATCATTCAAAGTACTGAATCTGGCAATAAAGTATTTACAGAACTACATCAAACAAATACGGATGCATTTGGAGTTTTTAATATTACCATAGGTGGAGGCAAATGGGTAAGCGGAGTTGCTAAAAGTTTAACAAGAATTGATTGGGCCAACGGCCCCTTTTTTTTAAATATAAAAATTTCCATAGCCCCAGTTTCCCCACCCATTGATTGGGATTACACTAAAGAATGGGTAGATCTTGGAACGACTCCTTTTGGCACTGTGCCTTATGCTTTATATAGTGCTAATTCGGTGGATGTAAGTAATAAATTATCTATTGCAGATACAGCTAAAATGCTTGCTAATTATCTAAAATCAGATAAGTTGAATTTGCTTTCGATTGATTTTGATAAGAAATTAAGTAGTACGGATACTGCAGCAATGTTATTGCCCTATAAAAACATAATTCATAGTTTAGCTAATGGCTCAACCATTCTCGATTCTACCTTGATTAAAGTTAACACCGAATTAAATTCAAAATTAAATTCAAGCGATAGTGCTACTATTTTTGTTACTCCCTATCAATTAGCTGCGAAAACCTATGACACTAGCTTTCTTAATAATAGAATCAATTTAAAAATAAACCTTGCAGATAGTATTTTAGCCTATGTCACGCCCACTCAATTGGCTTCAAAGACATTTGATATAACACCCATTAATACTTCTATATCAACCAAATTAAATTTAACGGATACAATCACGTTGTCCAATAGGATCAATTTAAAACTTAGTTCATATGATACCGCAACATTGTCTACTAGAATTAATTTAAAACTTAGCTCATTGGATACGACTGTGATGTTAAATAATCGAATTAACAAAGACACTTCTTTTCTTTTACAAAAAAGAGATACCGCAACATTGTCTACTAGAATTAATTTAAAACTTAGCTCATTGGATACGACTGCGATGTTAAATAATCGAATGAACAAAGACACTTCTTTTCTTTTACAAAAAAGAGATACCGCTAGTTTGTCTACTAGAATTAATTCCAAAATGGATACAATTAATAAGTCCATTAATTTGTCACTTACCTCTGAACAAAATAATATAAAGTTTCCTACTGCATTGGCGGTAACCACCTATGTTACTCAAGTAGCCAATACAATTACAGCAGGAGGTGCCAGTCCAGCAACAGCTGTAGACTATGGGTTAATAAAATTAGCAGGAGATTTAACCAATACACCCGATTCCCCAGTTATAAAAGATAATGCAATTACTTCATCAAAAATTTTCGATGGTACAATTGCTACTGCAGATTTAGCTGATGCTAGCATTACTAATATTAAAATTTCAACCGGGATTAGCAAATCAAAAGTAGGTTTATCCAATGTTACAGATAATGCACAAATTTATTCTTTAACAACTATTGGTGCATCTGGTGCAGCTACTTTTAGTTCAACTACGGGTAATTTAAATGTGCCTATCTACACATTAACTGGTTTAGGAGGGCAAACTCAATTAAATGGCACTGGATTAGTTAAGGCTACTGGTACTAGTATAAGTTATGACAATACAACTTATTTAAATAGTACAGATACTACTTTTATGCTTTCAAATCGTTTAAAAATTAGCGATACTGCAAGTATGTTAACCACTAGACTAAAGGTTTCAGACACAGCATCTATGTTAACAACAAGGCTTAAAGTTTCCGATACTGCGAGTATGCTAACTACAAGACTAAAGGTATCAGACACCGCATCAATGTTAACTACGAGAATCAAATTTTCCGATACTGCATCTATGCTTTCAAATCGTTTAAAAATTAGCGATACTGCAAGTATGTTAACCACTAGACTAAAGGTTTCCGATACAGCGAATATGCTAACTACGAGACTAAAGGTATCAGACACAGCATCTATGTTAACAACAAGGCTTAAAGTTTCCGATACTGCGAGTATGCTAACTACGAGACTTAAGGTTTCCGATACTGCAAGTATGCTTTCCAATCGTTTAAAAATAAGTGATACTGCATCTATGCTTTCGAATCGTTTAAAAATAAGTGACACCTCAAATATGTTAACTACAAGACTAAAGGTTTCAGATACAGCAAGTATGTTAACCACTAGACTAAAGGTTTCCGATACAGCAAATATGTTAACTACGAGACTAAAGGTATCAGACACAGCATCTATGTTAACAACAAGGCTTAAAGTGTCCGATACTGCGAGTATGCTAACTACGAGACTTAAGGTTTCCGATACTGCAAGTATGCTTTCCAATCGTTTAAAAATAAGTGATACTGCATCTATGCTTTACAATCGTTTAAAAATAAGTGATACAGCGAATATGCTAACTACGAGACTTAAGGTTTCAGATACAGCAAATATGTTAACCACAAGACTAAAGGTTTCCGATACTGCAAGTATGCTTTCCAATCGTTTAAAAATAAGTGACACCTCAAATATGTTAAATACGAGACTTAAGGTTTCAGATACAGCAAATATGTTAACCACAAGGCTTAAAGTTTCAGATACTTCTACTATGCTAAGCTTAAGGTTCGCTCGAGACACTGTTGCATTGTCTAATAGAATTAATCTTAAATTAGATAAATTGAATCCTACGATTACTGGATTGACTATTGCGGATTCTATAAAAGCAACTAGATATTCTTCCTCAGTTCAACCAGGTAGTATTACAGCTGCTTCTACTACAAATATTAATTTAAGTTTAGGCAATATTTTTACTGTTTCAATGGGTACTACTATCAGTTCATTAACTTTTACAAATCCTGCCATAGGTACTTACTTAATAAAATTTGTACAAGATGCAACCGGAAATAGAGAAGTTACTGCTTGGCCTGCCAATTTAAAATGGGCAGGAGGGACAGCGCCCGCTTTTACAAATGCTGGTACTAAAATTGATATTGTAACCTTGATTTATGACGGCACCAATTATTATGGAGCCATTGTTCAAAATTTCTAAAAAATAAATGAGATGAAATTAGCATTCGTATTATTTTTAAATACTATCATTATTTTTCCTTTAGCTGCACAAATTTTTCCACAAGGACTTTTTGTGAATAAGCAATACAAATCTGTTGTTATTGGAACTCAAACCTGGATGTTAGAAAACTTAAATGTTACCACCTATAGTGATGGCACTGCTATTGGAAATGCAACTACCACTACCGAATGGATCTCTTTTGTCAATAACCCCGGTCCAGCAGATGGAGCATGGGTATATCCCACTGCTGCAGAAGGGGGGAACTTTTCCCTCAGTAATCCAGATTATGGGAAATTGTATAATTGGTATGCTATCACCAATACAAGAGGATTGTGCCCCACTAATTGGCATGTTCCAAGTAGGGCTGAATGGAGAGTATTATATAATTTTGAAGGAGGTGCATCAACTGCTGGTGGCAAACTAAAAGAATCAGGAACAACACATTGGGCTTCTGGAAATGTGGCCACGAATGTTTCTGGATTTACAGCACTTCCTGGAGGATATATGGGTGGAGGTGCATCTCTTGGAAATCCAACCTTTGGTTATTATTGGGCAAGTGATGACATCGCTTCTAATATGGGGTATACTTATTTATTGTATCCTTTCTCTGCTGTTATCGACTCTGCGAATATGGGTAAAGTTGGTGGTAGTGCTGTAAGGTGCCTACATGATTAATAGGCACTTTTTTATTTTAAAATAGGCTTTAGTACTTCTAATTTTCCATCAATATTTTTTTCATCATAGTTTAAGCCTAATAGATGAGCTATTAACGGATAAACATTTACATTTTCAAACCCGTCAATGGTTAAACCATTTCTAAATGCAGGGCCCCATGCCATAAAGCTTGCGCGCATTTCTATAAAATGATTGTCAAATCCATGCTTCCCTAATGAGGTTTTACTTTTAGATAAATTAAAGATTTTTGGGAAATGAGGCACCACTATTAAATCGCCTAAACGATGATGCCAGTCGTCCGTACTTGCATAATGCCAATAGCTTGGAGTTTCATCTAATTTATAAACTGTAATGCTGGTATCTTGTTTAAGTGCATTGTAAGTAGCTTCGATTTTAGATTTATCTTTTGCATATAAATGTAGTTGTGCATCGCCCCAGGGTACTGTAAAATAGGCAGTATCAATGGCTTTGGGAATAGGTAGGGTATTTACATTATCAACCTTCGCCATGCCATGATCGGAAACAAATACATAGTTGATAGGTAAGTGTAAAATGGCTAAAGCTTCTTGTAATGCATTAATACTACTGTCTACAAATTGTACTGCATTGCCAACTCGAATATCATTAGGTCCATATTCATGAGCGTCATGATCTACTTGAGGAAAATAAAAAGTAATAAAGTGTGGGCGCAGTTCTTCGGGCAAGCTTAACCATTCTTTTACTGCTTTAATCCTTGTTCCAATATTTGTTTTTTCATTATAGATGTAATGATAGGTAGGTTTTATACCTTGTATGTCTGCTTCTGATGCCACCCAAAAAAAACTGGCAGCAATCATTTTTTGTTGTTCTGCCAAAACCCATAAGGGGGTTCCTCCATACCATTTTCCTTCCGCCACCATTTTTTTATTGCCCATATTGTAAAAAGCGCCAGTAGGAAGATCAATATAACTATTGTCCACTAGTCCATGGTGTGAAGGGTATAATCCTGTAACAATGCTATAATGGTTTGGAAAAGTTACCGATGGATAGGAAGGGGTCATATAATTCGCTCTTACCCCATTTTTTGAAAGCGCTTTTAAATTTTTGGCATCGTAGAGTTCGGTAAAATCGGCCCTAAATCCATCTGCAGAAATAAGAATAACATAAGGCTTATTTATTTGGTTGGCACTATTTTTTCTGCCTTGTATAATTTGTTGGGTGGTGTCTTGTGCATAGGAACTAATTCCAATGCAAATACAAAAGATAAATAATAATTTGTTAATCATAAAAAAGCGGGTTGAGCAATCTGTTTTGAAAAAATATTAAAAAGTAGTCGAATTAATTTTCCCCCTTATCCAAATACTTAGTTGAAAACTTAAAATGGCAGCAATGATTCCTCCAGCCACATCAATAGGAAAGTGTTGCCCTAGGTAAATTCTGGAATAACCACATAAAATCGCATAAGCAGCTCCCATCCAAAATACTTTTTTATTAGGGAAAAAATAAACGGTTAAAAAGAATAAAACAAAGGCAGTGGCGGTATGTCCCGAAGGAAAACTATTATAAGTGTGCACTTCTACACCAGCTACCGTATGAATTTTAGAAACTTCAATACCGCTGGCAATAGGTCTGTTTACATTGGGCCAAATATAATTTTTAGGCAATTGTGTTAGAAGGGTAGAACTTAGAAAGCTGAGTAGTATAAATACTAGATCTTTTTTATACCATCCAAATACGATGAGTAAATAAGGAATCCAAATCCAGCCTTCTGCTAAATTGGTAATAAAACTAAAAAATTGATCGGCCAATGGCCCTAAATCTGCATTCCATGCTAAAAAAACAGTATCTCGGCCTACTAGCAAGCTAAATATAAAAATCAACATAGCTAAGCCTATCGAGCCCAATTGGGCCAAGATAAAAGGCGACTTTTTGCTTTCAAAAATAGGCATGGTTAAAAAGACGTATTAATGTGCAAATTTACTAAATGTTTATTCTGCGTAGTCAACAAATTATTTAAAAGGTTGTTATAACTTTAACCCCTCACATGAGCCAAATAAAAGAACATATTACCGTAATTGGTGCTAGAGAGCACAACTTGAAAAATTTCGACATTGTTATTCCTAAAAATCAGCTGGTGGTTTTTACAGGGGTAAGTGGAAGTGGGAAGTCCTCCTTGGCTTTTGACACCCTATACAATGAGGGTCAGCGCCGCTATATGGAAAGTTTTAGCGCTTATGCTAGGCAGTTTATGGGCGAAATGGAGCGTCCCGATGTAGACCAAATTACAGGCTTATCTCCCGTTATTGCTATAGAACAAAAAACCACCAATAAAAATCCAAGATCGACCGTTGGTACGGTTACGGAATTGTATGACTTTTTAAGATTATTATATGCCCGTATTGGCAAAGCCTATAGTTATAATACAGGCAAACCCATGGTTAAATTTTCTGAGGCGGAAATTGTACAAAATATTTTTGCACAGTTTAAGGATAAGAAAATAAACTTATTGGCGCCAGTGGTGCGCGGACGTAAAGGGCATTACCGAGAGTTATTTGAAGAAATTAGAAAAAAGGGTTTTGTAAAAGCGAGGGTAGATGGAGAAATTATAGAATTAAAACCTAAATATCAAGTAGATCGTTATAAAATTCATGATATTGAAATTGTGGTTGATCGTTTACCGGTGACGGATGCGATGAAACTGAGATTAGGTGATAGCATTGCTCAATGTTTGAAAATGGGAAAGGATTTACTTTTTGTTTTGGAAGAAGGCAAAACAAAACTGGTTCAATATTCAAAACAATTAATGTGTGTGGCTACCGGATTAAGTTATGAAGAACCTTCGCCCAATAGTTTTTCTTTCAACTCCCCTTATGGTGCTTGCCCTAACTGCAAAGGATTAGGCAATGTGTACGCTATTGATATGAGTTTATTATTACAGGATCATTCCTTGAGTGTTAAGGAAGGGGCGATTCATCCTTTAGGAGAAGCTAGAGAGGCGAGTGTGTTTAATCAAATAAAACTATTTGCAAGAAAGCATAAAATAAGCTTAGACAAAGCCATCAATGAACTAAGCAAAGAACAGCTTGACTTAATTTTATTTGGAGATAAAAATATTTCTTCCACTTTGGATATGGATTTGAACGATGAAAATATTCCCAATGAGTATACGGGTAGTTATGAAGGTATTGTACCCATGATGAAAAGGTGGTTTACTTCCTCTCAAAGCACCGATCATTTAAAGGCTTGGGTAGAAGGCTATATGGAATTAAATACCTGCCCAGTTTGTGAAGGAGCTAGGTTAAGAAAAGAAAGTTTATGGTTTAAAGTGAATGAAAAAAATATTGCCGCTTTAAACGACATGCATTTGGATGACTTGCAAAATTGGTTTAAAAAACTACCTGCTCAATTGGATAAAAAAGACACGCTAATAGCGGCGGGTATTTTAAAAGAAATTGATGATCGTATTTCTTTTTTAATGAATGTGGGTTTGTCTTATTTGTCCTTAAGTCGCCCTTCTAAATCATTGAGTGGTGGTGAGTCGCAAAGAATTCGTTTGGCCACTCAAATTGGTTCTCAATTGCAAGGCATTACTTATATATTAGACGAGCCTTCTATTGGTTTGCATCAAAGAGACAATCAAAGATTAATCACTGCCCTTAAACAATTAAGAGATATTGGCAATACGGTTTTAGTCGTTGAACACGATAAAGATATTATGATGGCTGCCGATTATTTAGTAGACATTGGGCCAAGAGCTGGTATACATGGAGGTCATATTGTAGCACAAGGCACACCGCAAGAAATTATTAAATTAAAATCGGATACGGCTTTATTTTTAGCAGGCAAGAAAAAAATTGAAGTGCCTACTGAAAGAAGGAAAGGCAATGGACTAACGATAAGCATTAAAGGCGCCACAGGAAATACCTTGCAAAAAGTAAACTGTAATTTTCCTTTAGGCACTTTTACCGTGGTCACTGGCGTAAGTGGTAGTGGAAAGTCTACTTTAATTAATGAAACCTTGTATCCTATTTTATCGCAGTTTTGTTACCATAGCAAGACTAAGCCCATGGATTATTCAAAAGTGACGGGGTTGGAAAATATTGACAAAGTCATTGAGATTGATCAATCACCAATAGGCAGAACCCCAAGAAGCAATCCTGCAACTTATTGCGGTTTCTTTACCGACATTAGAACTTTGTTTGCATCAGTGCCGGAAGCAAAAATTAGAGGTTATCAAGCAGGAAGGTTTTCTTTTAATGTTAAAAGTGGTCGTTGCGAAGTATGTGAAGGAGGTGGCATGCGTGTGATTGAAATGAATTTTTTACCTGATGTATATGTACACTGTGAAAAATGTGGTGGAAAAAGATACAATCGAGAAACTTTAGAAATTAGGTACAAAGGAAAATCGATAAGTGATGTATTAAATATGACCGTGGAAGAAGCTTGTGAATTTTTTCAAGCCGTTCCTTTTATTTATAGAAAATTAAAAGTGCTGAATGAAGTAGGCTTGGGATATATTACTTTAGGACAATCGGCAGTTACCTTAAGTGGTGGAGAAGCACAGCGTGTAAAGTTGGCCACGGAGTTAGGTAAAAAAGATACTGGAAAAACATTTTATATTTTAGATGAACCTACTACAGGATTGCATTTTCAGGACATTCAATTATTGATAGGGGTGTTGAATAGATTGGTAGATAGAGGCAATACTGTACTGGTTATTGAACACAATATGGATGTAATTAAAGTGGCAGATCATATTATTGATCTTGGTCCAGAAGGTGGAAATGGAGGTGGTCTAATTCAATTTGAAGGTACACCCGAAGAAATGGTTAAAAAATCAACCACGCATACTGCGAAGTTTTTGGCGTTAGAAATGAAATAAGTTTTTTGTATTTTATTTCGCTGCTCTTATCATAGGAATATGATCGATCCCATCTTCTAAATAGATTTCTCCTGTTTGCTCAAAACCTAATTCACTGTAAAATTTTTTCAAATAAAATTGAGCGCCTATTTTGATTGGGCCTTTGCCAAATAATCTTTCACATTCTTTAATAGAATAGTTCATTAATTCTTTTCCAGCACCTGTTCGTCTGTATTTTGGAGCGGTTAATACCCTTCCTATACTTTGATAGCCATCGTACATGATATTTTTATCAAATAGTCGGGTGGTTGCTGCTAGTTCATTGCCTATCCAACCTAAAGTGTGATGCGCTTCTAGGTCATTTTTGTCGATGTCTAGATAAACACAATTTTGTTCTACCACGAACACTTCGCTTCTTAGTCTTAACATTGTATATAGCTCAATATTGGAAAGATCGGCAAAGGATTTAGTGACCCATTGAATGGTATGGTTGGTGCTCATGGGACAAAAATAGGGATAATTTAATATCCATATTTACCTTTCCATCTTTCTTGTAGAAATTTTCTTATTTCTTGCTCTCTGGAATTTTTTTGCGGTTGATACAGAGTGGTATTTTTGATGGCATCAGGCAAGTACTCTTGTTCAATGAAATTATTTTCACCTTTATGTGAATATTGATAGTCCTTCCCATAGGATAAATCTTTCATCAATTTGGTAGGGGCATTGCGCAGGTGCAAGGGTACGGGCAAATTGCCTGTTTGATTGACCAATGCCAATGAATGATCAATAGATTCGATGGCGGCATTGCTTTTTGGAGAACTTGCTAAATAAATGGCACATTGAGCTAAAATAATTCTGCTTTCGGGGTATCCAATTTTATTTACCGCATCAAAACAGGCGTTGGCCAATAAAAAAGCATTAGGGTTGGCATTGCCAATGTCTTCGCTCGAAAAAATTAGCATACGTCGAGCGATAAATTTTACATCTTCCCCACCTGCAATCATTCTCGACAACCAATACACAGCACCGTTGGGATCAGAACCTCGCATACTTTTAATAAAGGCAGAAATAATATCATAATGTTGCTCTCCATTTTTATCATATAAAGCAATATGGGTTTGGGCTACTTCCATTACCCAATCATTGGTAATTATTAAAGGCTTACCTGTTTTTTCAATATCAATTAATGCTTCCACCGACAATTCTAATAAATTCAATAATTTTCGTCCATCGCCACCCGACAATTGTAATAGTGCTTCTGTTTCTTTTAATTCAATCGATTGTCCTTTAAATAAAGCATCTTTTGAAATAGCTTGATCCACTAATTTCAATAAAGCTTTTTCATCCAAGGCTTTTAATATGAATACTTGGCACCTGCTTAGCAAGGCGCTATTAACTTCAAAGCTTGGATTTTCGGTGGTGGCGCCAATCAAAGTAATGGTTCCTTTTTCTACGGCCCCTAATAAAGCATCTTGTTGTCCTTTGTTAAATCGATGTATCTCATCTATAAATAAAATAGCACTGGTTTTTGATTTAGCTTCTTCAATGACTTCTCTTAATTCTTTCACGCCACTACTAATCGCACTTAATTGATAATAGGCGCTATTAAAAGTGGTGGCTATAATATTGGCTAGGGTAGTTTTGCCCACCCCTGGCGGGCCCCATAAAATCATGGAAGGCACTTTCCCTTTGGCAATGGCTTTTTGCAAGACACTGTCTTGGCTTGATAGGTGCTCTTGCCCCACTAAATCAGCAAGGGTTTGTGGACGTAATCTTTCAGCTAAAGGGATTGAAGTTTTCATCTAGTTAAAGATACAAAATCTTAAACCCATTTTATTCAAATAAATGGGCATTCTGTTTGACCAAACGTAAGGTAGTTCGTATATGAACAATTCCAACAATTCCAGTTATTAATAGCAATACCGAAACTGCTTTCAGTATTGATAATACGAAGGCATTGGTTATTTCTTTGGGCATATTAGGCTGCTGTTGTAAAAACTCGTCTATAAATTTAAGTAAAACAGCATTGGTGGAAACTAGCACACTAATAGAATTGACGAAAAATAAGCTACATAAAAAAAAGCTCACATAGGCGTTTACTTTAATCCAATCTTTCAGTTTTAAAGTTTGAACTATTTCTCTTTCTAAGCCCATCTTTAAAAATTTATAACTAGAAAAAGTATAAATCACTAAGCAGGCTATTATAAATACCATGATTAACGCACTCGGATTAGCCAATGAGGAAAATAAAATAAGTACATCCAAAAACCCAAAAAATAAGGCAATGGGAATTAATATATAAGTAAGTACCGTATATAATTTTAAATTTTGAGGCATTGATTATAAAGAGTTGGTAGGTATTGGTTTATTTCAAGTTTAATTTGATATGCAATTCTTCAAATTGCTTCGCGTCAATAGTACTTGGTGCATCTAACATTACATCACGGCCACTGTTATTTTTAGGGAAGGCGATAAAGTCTCTGATACTTTCACTGCCACCTAATAAAGCACACAATCTATCAAAGCCAAATGCAATACCACCATGTGGAGGAGCGCCATATTCAAAAGCGCCTAATAAAAATCCAAATTTATGTTGTGCCTCTTCTGGACTCATTCCTAAAGCAGCGAACATTTTTTCTTGCAATGCACGTTGGAAAATTCTGATAGATCCACCTCCAATTTCATTGCCATTTAATACCATGTCGTAGGCGTTGGCTTTAATACCTGCATAGGGATGCTCTAAATATTTAGCAGCGTCTTTAATTTCGGGGGCATTGTTAATCATCACCTCTATATGGTCTGGTTTAGGTGAAGTAAATGGATGATGCCTTGCTACCCAACGATTGCCTTCTTCGTCATATTCAAATAATGGGAAGTCTAATACCCATAACAACTTAAATTCAGTTTCTTTTCTAAAACCTAATTGTTTGCCTAATTCTAATCTTAATTCACTCACTGCTTTTCTTGTTCTTTCTTCCGCACCTGCTAAAAGTAAAATTAAGTCACCTGCTTTTGCATTTGCAGCAACTGCTATAGCTTTTAATTTTTCTTCTGAGTAAAATTTATCTACACTACTTTTATAAGTGCCGTCGGTATTACATTTGATAAATACCATTCCCTTCATGCCTATTTGAGGACGCTTAACCCACTCGGTGAGTTCGTCGGTTTGTTTACGAGAATATTCACTGCAACCAGGTACTGCAATGGCAATAACCGTTTCGGCTTCATCAAATACTTTAAAGTCAACGCCATTGATTAAAGCAGCTTGATCCTTCTTATCAGAAAATACATGGGAAGGCTTTTTTAAATTGCACAAATCCATTCCAAAACGAATATCGGGCTTGTCATTTCCGTAATTCCACATGGCATCTTCCCAGGTCATTCTTTGAACGGTCTCGGTGTAATCAATATTTTTTACGTCTTTAAAAATGCTCTTGATTAATCCTTCAAACATGTTTAAAATGTCTTCTTGCTCCACAAAGCTCATCTCGCAATCTATTTGTGTAAACTCGGGTTGTCTATCGGCTCTTAAATCCTCATCTCTGAAACATTTTACGATTTGGTAGTAGCGGTCATAACCACTAACCATTAATAATTGTTTAAAGGTTTGAGGAGATTGTGGTAACGCATAAAATTCACCTGCATTCATTCTGCTGGGTACCACAAAATCACGCGCACCTTCGGGGGTGGACTTGATTAAAAAAGGAGTTTCAATATCCATAAATCCTTTTTCATGCAAATAATTTCGGGTTGCACGATTTACACTATACCTTAATTCAATATTCTTTTTAACTGCGTTTCTTCTTAAATCTAAGAAACGATATTTCATTCTAATATCATCTCCGCCATCGGTGTCATCTTGAATAGTAAAAGGAGGTACTATAGAGGCATTGAGTATTTTATATTCAGTTACTTTTATTTCAATTTCACCCGTAGGGATATTCGCATTTTTACTTGAACGCTCAATCACTGTTCCTTTTACTTGTAACACAAATTCACGGCCCAAAGGTTGTACTTCTAATTGCGCTTGTAATTCTTCCCCCATTAATAATTGGGTAATACCATAACGATCTCTTAAATCAATAAAAGTAATTGCACCAAACTTACGAATGGTTTGCACCCATCCGGCTAGTGTCACATTTTGTTCTACAAATTGAATATTTAATTCTCCACAATGGTGCGTTCTGTACATACGATAATATTGAAATAGGTTTCGGTGGCAAATATAGCCCAATTCCTAGAAAAACCCCATCTTTGCGCTATGAACGCCAGTACTAAATCCCTTACCGCTAGACGTGTTGTTTTATCAGGTTTTTTCTTTCTAACAGGTATTTGTTTTGCTAGTTGGGCTAGCCGTATTCCAGATATTAAAATGCAATTAGGCTTAAGCGATGGTCAATTTGGGGGCATCTTATTTTTCCTTCCCATTGGCTCTTTTGTAGGTATACCTATTTCCGGTAGTTTGACTGCAAAGCATGGAAGTAAAAAAATTATCATTATCGCTTCTTTACTATATCCTTTGACTTTAGTTGCCTTGGGTTTTGCACATACCACTACCTTATTAGCCCTAGTTTTATTTTTATTTGGATTGGCTGGAAATATGTTTAATGTATCCATCAATACACAAGCTGCAGCCTTGTCTAAATTATTCGAGAAAAGTATTACATCCAGGTTTCATGGCTTTTGGAGTTTGGCTGGTTTTTCGGGAGGATTATTAGGAGGCTTTTTTGTAGCACATTCCATTTCTCCTTTGCAGCAATTTGTGGTTGTAGCGATGGCTGGCTGGGTATTTTTATTTTTTGGACATGCCTATCTTTTGACAGGGGAGATGAATAAGGATCATGTCTCTAAAATTTGGAATAAACCTAGTCCTTTGATGTGGCAGTTTGGATTGATTGCTTTTAGCAATATGATATGTGAAGGAATGATGTTTGATTGGAGTGGCGTATACTTTCAGGATGTTGTAAAAGTTTCTAATCAATGGAGAACTACTGGCTATATATCTTTTATGGCTTGCATGACCACCGGCAGAATGTTTTCTGATAATTTAATTAATTATTGGGGCGCCAGAAAACAATTGGTATTAAGTGGCTTAGTAGTAACATTGGGTTTACTAGTGGCTACTTCCTATCCACATTTAATAGTTAGTTCTATTGGTTTTATGTTGGTGGGATTTGGCGTTTCCTCTGTTATCCCAACTATTTATGGCACAGTGGGCAGAACCACAGAGCCAAGTAAAGTAAGTATTGCGCTTGCCTCTGTTTCTTCGGTTGGCTTTTTTGGATTTTTAATTGGACCACCCATCATTGGATTTTTATCTCAAGCCATTGGTTTAAGATGGGCTTTTTTAATAGTGAGTAGTCTTGGTATTATAACAGCATTAAGAGCCAATCAATTAAAGAAATATTTATAGAAATTATTACAGCGTAGCAGGCTCTTGTTTATGTCTGGGTTTGTGAATCAAATAATAATAGGCTAAAATTAATACACCTGTTATAAAGGGGATCATGGCTAATTCTTTTACAGTAACTGTTCCAAAAACAACTTGAGCATCTACGCCAAAAAATTCACTACACATCCAAAAGGAGTTGGCCGAAATCCAAACACTTATTGCTAAATTGTGACATAACTCAGAAAAAATCTTTCTGGTTCTCCATGCAATTATTATAGAAATAGTTAAGGTGGGGATTATCATAGCGATGCCCAATGGTTTCCAAAACATACACCAGGCAATATCTTTAAATAACCAAAATACAATATGTAGGTTTTCCATTTTTCTATAAGCAAAGGGAATATTGTATAATTCTTTTTCTTCTGTGTTCATGATGGTAATATTTATGTAAAATTGATTGGATTAAAAATATTCATTTTTTTATTTTCGCCTTCATTTATTTTTTACTGCAATAGATGGTAGAATCTTTCAATACTGGCTTCTTTTTTAATTTCAGTGCCTAATTCTATATGATTCAATAACTGTAAGACAAAATAAGGGGCTAGAGAACAGCCCTTGGTGCCCATACCATTGCATATGGCTAATTGAGGATGGGTGGGATGTAAGCCTACAAAGGGACGTCGTTCCGTATTGGCGGGTCTAATACCCACCAAATGATCCACTACTTGATAAGGAAGTTTTAAAATACTATCCAAAGAGGCAATCATTTTTTCTTTAAAGGCGATACTAGGATTAGTACTATCGTAATTCCATTCAAAACTGGAGCCTACCCAAAATAAATTGTCTTTCCAAGGCACGATGGCAATATTGTTTTTGTAAATATTTTCTGCAGGTAAATCCTCAATGGCCACAATTAAAGCTTCTCCTTTATTAGGAGCAAAGGGAAGTGCTTTGAAATAAGGATTTTGCATGGAATGAACACCGTCACAAAAAATTATTTTTTCTGCGCTAATATTTTTCCATTCAATTCCATCATCGACAAGTTTCAAATCTTTTATTTCAAATTCATCTTCAATGTAGTTTTCATTTAATAGTTCTCGGCCAGACGCTAAAAATTGAATTAAATCAATCCAATAACAACTATCAATTTCTCCAGTTCCAAAAGGGGTATTGAAAAAACTTTTCCAAAGGGCGGAATCATTTTTTTGTAAATAAACATTGTCGTGTGAAAGTCTGTAATCAAAGCTCTCCTTCATTTGTAAGGAAGGATGTATCAAAGCAACAGCAGCTTTTTTTATAATAGGTACGCCTACTTTTTCTTGAAAACTGGTATAGGCATCAACAGCAAAGGGTAAAACTGTTTCAATCATCCAGGTTTGAACCATGCGTCTACCAGTTACTGGATTCATCACACCACTTGCAACACTAGTGGCAGAAGGTCTTTGACTATGGTTAATGATTTTATAGGATAGTCCTTTATTTTGCAAATAGTAAGACATCCAAGTACCTACTAGTCCTTGACCAACGATGATGTATTTTACTTTTTCTTGCAATTATTTTAAAGCAGCAGCCATAGTAGTCCCAATGTCTGCAGGGCTTGCACATACATGAATTCCACAAGCAGCCATGATTTTCATTTTTGCTTCTGCAGTATCATCCGCGCCTCCAATAATAGCTCCAGCGTGACCCATACGACGACCAGCAGGTGCTGTTTGTCCAGCAATAAATCCAACCACTGGTTTTCTTAAATTGTCTTTGATCCAATTGGCCGCATCTGCTTCCATGCTTCCACCAATTTCACCAATCATTATAATTCCTTTTGTTTCCGGATCGTTCATTAATAATTCAACCGCTTCTTTAGTGGTTGTTCCAATAATTGGATCGCCTCCAATACCGATAGCCGTGGTGATTCCTAAGCCTGCTTTTACTACTTGATCAGCGGCTTCATAAGTTAAGGTTCCACTTTTTGAAACAATACCAATACTACCTTTCTTGAAAATAAAGCCTGGCATAATACCCACTTTTGCCTCACCTGCAGTAATCACTCCTGGGCAATTAGGTCCTATCAAACGAGTTGTTTTTCCTAGTAAATAATTTTTCACTTTCACCATATCTTGAACAGGGATGCCTTCGGTAATACATACTACTAATGCAATGCCAGCATCTGCTGCTTCCATAATCGCATCCGCTGCAAATGCAGGAGGTACGAAAATAATGCTTACATCTGCGCCAGTATTTTTAACAGCATCGGCTACTGTATTAAAAACGGGTCTGTCTAAATGTATGGTTCCGCCTTTACCAGGTGTAACACCACCAACCAATTGGGTTCCATATTCAATCATTTGAGCGGCATGGAAACTTCCTTCTGTACCGGTAAAGCCTTGTACAATGATTTTTGAGTTTTTATTGACTAATACTGACATCGAGTGCTATTTTGTTATTTGTGGCGCAAAAATAGGCTAATCAAGGTTTTTTTACGCTTATTTCTCAACAAAAATTAAAGGATTTTTTATAAATGGCTTTCATGTGCTACTTTTGCCGTTCGCTAAGACAAATTAAAAAAAACAATTATGGCAACAACTTCAGACATCAGTCGCGGAATGATCTTAAAATTGGACGGTAACTTGTATTCAGTGGTAGAATTTGGGGAGAACAAAACTGCACGTGCAGCGGCTAAAATATGGGCTAAATTAAAAGGAGTAGACAATAAAAGATCTATAGAAAAAACCTGGAATAGTGGGGAAAACATCCACCCAGTGCGTGTGGAGAAGAAGACATTTCAGTACTTATACAAAGATGACAGCGGCTATAATTTAATGAATACCGAAACTTTTGAGCAAATTGCAATGTCAGAAGAAATGATAGACGCCCCTCAGTTTTTAATTGATGGCGCCGAAGTTTTTGTATTTATGAATACCGAAACGGAGCTTCCAATTGGCGCTGAGCTTCCAGAGAAAATTGAAGTAGTTATTACTTATTGCGAAAATGGGGTGAAGGGTGATACCGCTACTCGTGCTTTAAAATCAGCCACCATTCAATCTGGCGCTACGGTAATGGTGCCTTTATTTGTAAATGAAGGGGAGAAGATTAGAATTAATACCAAGAATGGTGAATACGTTGAACGGGTTAAATAGATTTACTGGGCCTATTGAAAATTAGGCGCTGTAAATTATTTCTCTTATGATTTTTAAAATGTCCCGAAGTTTCGGGACATTTTTGTTTATTCTAGGTCTATTTCAAGAAAATAAACACTGGCCAGAGCGAACATTTGAGCACAGCGATTGAGAGCGAGGGCTAGTGTTTATTTTCTACCTAAATCAGCTCTAAAATGCCTTAAAATGCCCCCGATCAATCGGAGGCATTTTTGATTTTTCTACGCCCTTTTTTAAATCTAAGGGCTAAAAAAATCACTCTAATTTATTTAAAAAAGCCCCCGATCAATCGGGTGCATTTTTGCCAAAAATTGACCATTTTTAATAAAAAAAGCCCTTTTTTTTGCTAAAATCAATAAAAAAAGCCCAATTTTACCCAAAATTGCTAAACATGGACTTGAAACAAATTCACGATTTAATTAAGGTAGTTAACAAGAGTAATATCGGAGAGATAAGTATCGAAGATAAAGACGGCAAAGTAACTATTAAACAAAAAGAAGAGCGAATCACGGTTAACTCCTCACCAGCTATAAGCTATGCTACAGCACCCGTTGCAGCCGCACCTTCTGTTGGCGCTCCGGTAGCACCAGCAGCACCAGCTGCCCCAGTTGCAGACAATTTATTAACTATTAAAAGCCCTATGATTGGTACTTTTTATCGTAGAGCTGCTCCAGATAAACCATTAATGGCCGAAGAAGGAACAGAGGTGGCTCCAGGTAAAGTAGTTTGTATCATAGAGGCTATGAAACTTTTCAATGAAATTGAAAGTGAAGTAAAAGGCACTATCGTAAAAATTTTAGTGGAAGATGCCAGTCCAGTAGAGTATGATCAACCTTTATTCTTGGTTCAACCAGAATAATTTTCACCCATTTTCTAAACCTAACTAAGAAAAATGTTTAAAAAGATTTTGATAGCCAATCGTGGCGAAATTGCTTTGCGTATTATTCGAACTTGCAGAGAAATGGGTATTAAAACGGTGGCCGTTTATTCTACTGCAGATAAAGATAGTTTACATGTAAAGTTTGCCGACGAAGCAGTTTGTATAGGTGGCCCTAAAGGTCAAGAGTCCTATTTAAATATTCCACATATTATGGCTGCTTGTGAAATTACCAATGCCGATGCAGTGCATCCTGGTTATGGTTTTTTAGCAGAGAATTCAAAGTTTGCTCAGATATGTGCCGATCATGGAATTAAATTTATTGGACCAACCCCTGACATGATTAATAGCATGGGTGATAAAATTACTGCTAAAGAAACCATGATTAAAGCAGGTGTCCCTGTGGTTCCAGGTGGAGAGGGTTTATTAGAAGATGTCGCAGCAGCAAAAATATTAGCCAAAGAAATTGGGTATCCTGTTATTATCAAAGCTACTGCAGGTGGTGGTGGTAAAGGAATGCGTGTAGTATGGAATGAAGGAGAAATTGAAAAAGCATTTAGTACGGCTAAAATGGAAGCAGGTGCAAGTTTTAAAAATGATGGCTTGTACATGGAGAAGTTTGTTGAAGAGCCACGTCATATAGAAATACAAGTAGCAGGAGATCAATACGGTAATGTATGTCATTTGAGTGAGCGTGATTGTTCCATTCAAAGAAGACATCAGAAATTAGTGGAAGAATCTCCTTCTCCCTTTATGACGCCTGAATTGCGTCAACGCATGGGAGACGCCGCTATTAAAGCAGCAAGTGCTATTAATTACGAGAGTGTGGGTACGGTAGAATTTTTAGTAGACAAGAATCGTAATTTTTATTTCATGGAAATGAATACGCGAATTCAAGTGGAGCACTGTGTTACAGAGGAAGTAGTGAGCTATGATTTAATTAAAGAGCAAATAAAGATTGCAGCAGGTGAAAAAATATCTGGCCGTAATTACGAGCCACAATTGCATGCGATTGAATGTAGAATTAATGCAGAAGATCCCTATAACGATTTTAGACCTTCTCCAGGAAAAATTACAGTATTGCATACCCCGGGTGGACATGGTGTTCGTGTAGATAGCCATGTATATGCAGGCTATGTGATTCCTCCTTATTACGATTCAATGATTGGGAAATTAATTACGGTGGCGCAAACGCGCGAAGAAGCCATCAATACCATGTATCGTGCCTTAAGTGAATATGTGATTGAAGGTGTACATACTACTATTCCATTCCATTTGCAATTAATGCAAAATGAAGATTTTAGAAAAGGAAACTTTACAACTAAATTTTTGGAGACTTTTAAGATGAAGTAATTTTTATTAAAAAGGTCCCGAAATTCGGGACCTTTTTTCTTTTTCATTGCCCTTTATGAAATATAAGGGCTAGAAAAAATCCTCTAATGATTTTTAAAAAGGTCCCGAAATTCGGGACCTTTTTTCTTGTTCATCAATATTTTTGAATTAACGCAAAAACAATAATTCTCTGTACTTAGGCAAGGTCCATAATTCATCGTCTACCAATTGCTCTAATTTATCAACATGGTAGCGGATCTTGTCAAAGTATTGTGCTTTTACTTTGGCTTCATAAGCTATGGCTTTGTCTCTTGAATTAGCAATGTTATTGGCTACTTTACGCTCTTCCACCATCGCATCTACATTGTCATACACTTGTTGAATATGGGTGCTAACATCTTTTAATAAAGCCAATTGACCTTTGTATAATTTTTCAGGCAAAGCAGCTTCACGAAGTAAACTTACATTTTTCAATAACTCATTTTGATATTTTAGCGCAGAAGGAATAATATGATTCGTCGCTAAGTCGCCCATAATACGCGCTTCAATTTGAACTTTCTTAATGTACTTCTCTAATTCAATTTCATAACGCGCTTCTAATTCACTGTGCGAATAAATATTATTTTCTTTAAATAATTTTTTTGCTTTTTCAGTAATCATGGCATCTAAAGCAATAGGTGTGGTCTTTAAATTGGGCAAGCCTCTTTTTTCTGCTTCCTTATGCCATTCTTCGCTATAGCCATCTCCTTCAAATAAAATCTTTTTACTCGATACGATGTATTTTTGAATCACTTGCATGATGGCAATTTCTTTCTTATCTCCTTTATCTGTTAATGCTTCCACTTCGGCTGCAAATTTATTTAAGGTATCCGCAACAATGGTATTTAAAATAGTCATAGGATGACCACAGTTGGCGGTAGAACCTACGGCGCGGAATTCAAACTTGTTTCCAGTGAAGGCGAAGGGAGAAGTACGATTACGGTCGGTATTGTCCATCAATAATTCAGGAATGCTACGGTGTAAATCTAATTTCAATATAGCTTCGTCTTGTTCGTCAAACTTAGTACCTACGCGGCTTTCCACATCATTCAATACTTTAGTTAAGTATTCGCCAATAAATACGGAAATAATAGCTGGAGGAGCTTCATTCGCACCCAATCTAAAATCATTGGAAGCAGATGCAATGGAAGCTCTTAAAATATCTGCATAATCATGAACCGCTTTGATCGTATTTACGAAAAAGGTCAAGAACATTAAATTGGTCTTGGGTGTTTTGCCAGGGGCTAATAAATTCACACCTGTATCGGTAGCCAAACTCCAGTTATTGTGTTTGCCACTTCCGTTAATACCAGCAAAAGGTTTTTCATGAAGTAAAACTACTAAGTGGTGTCTTTTTGCAACACGAGTCATTACATCCATTAATAAAATATTGTGATCCACTGCAATATTTACTTCTTCAAAAATAGGAGCACACTCAAATTGTGCAGGGGCTACTTCATTGTGTCTTGTTCTTAAAGGAATTCCTAATTTATAAGACTCATTTTCATAATCACGCATAAAGGCATACACTCTTTCTGGAATGGATCCAAAATAATGATCTTCTAATTGTTGGCCTTTCGCAGGCGCTGCACCAAATACAGTTCTTCCGCATTGTACTAAATCGGGACGAGCGTTTACTAAAGCTTCATCAATGACAAAGTATTCTTGTTCCCATCCTAAAGTAGGAGTTACCTTATTTACATTTTTATCAAACAAATTACAAACCGTAACAGCTGCTTTATTTAAAGCTTCTGTTGCTTTCATTAAAGGAGCTTTGTAATCCAAAGATTCGCCAGTATAAGAAACAAAGATGGTAGGAACACATAGTGTTTTTCCATTTCCAATTTCAATAATAAATGGGGGAGAAGAAGGATCCCATGCAGTATAACCTCTTGCTTCAAAAGTAGCTCTCAAGCCACCACTTGGAAAGGAGGAGGCATCTGGTTCTTGTTGTATTAAAGCAGCACCATCAAATTCTTCAATGGCAGTACCGTCAGATTTTAAAGTAAAAAATGAATCATGCTTTTCTGCAGTAGCGCCTGTTAATGGTTGAAACCAATGGGTAAAGTGAGTAACACCTTTTGTTTCTGCCCAAGCACGAATGCCTGTTGCAATTTGGCCGGCCACATTTCTTTCAATTTTTTTAGAACCTTTAATACTATTCACTAAGCTTTTATAAGCTTCATCACTTAAATATTCTCTTGCTGTTTTTATATTAAAAACACTTTCTCCAAAAATGGCGGTAATTTTTTGTGATTTAACTTCAGGCTCATTGGTTCTGTCGTGGCTCACGTGTTTAATCGCGTCGAATCTTAATGACATAGTAGGTATTTTTATATTTGAGGAATAATTCAAAGGTACTGTCATTTTAGTAGGAGTAATCAACAAAAAATCCCCCATCCAGAACTTAGGATGAGGGATTTGTATTTAAATCTATCTAAATATTACTAAAAACTAAACTTTCGCAGTTTTTACTGTTTTGATGATTCTAGCAGCTACTTTATAAGGATCAGCTGCTGAATTTGGACGACGATCTTCCAACCATCCTTTCCAGCCTTTCTCCACCGCACCAATTGGGATACGGATAGAGGCGCCTCTGTCAGAAACACCGAAAGAGAAATCATGAATACTCGCAGTTTCGTGTTTGCCAGTTAATCTTAAATGATTGTCGGCACCATACACTTCAATATGTTCTTTTACAAATGGACGGAAGGCTTCACAAATAATATCGTAAGTTTCTTTCTTGCCACAAGTTCTTAAAGTGGTGTTGGAGAAATTCGCATGCATACCCGAACCGTTCCAATCCAATGTACCCAATGGTTTACAATGCCAGTTAATAGATACGCCATAGGTCTCACCAATTCTTTCTAATAAATAACGAGCAATCCAAATTTGATCTCCAGCTTCTTTGGCTCCTTTAGAAAATATTTGGAATTCCCATTGGCCAGCGGCTACTTCTGCATTGATACCTTCGATGTTCAAACCCGCGTCAATACAAGCATCTAAGTGCTCTTCTACAATATTTCTTCCATAAGCATTGTTAGCACCTACTGAACAATAATAAGGTCCTTGAGGTCCAGGGTAACCACCTTCTGGAAAACCTAATGGTTTGTCAGTGGCAGGGTTCCATAAAAAATATTCTTGCTCAAATCCAAACCAAAAATCATTGTCATCATCTTGAATGGTTGCTCTTCCGTTACTTGGATGAGGTGTTCCATCAGAACTCAATACTTCACACATTACTAAATAGGCATCTCTGCGACCTGGATCTTTACAAATAAAAACAGGTTTTAATAAACAGTCGCTTGATCCACCTGGTGCTTGCTCGGTTGAAGAACCATCAAAACACCACATATCACAATCAGACAATTTACCACTGAAGTCTTTTTCAACTTTTGTTTTGCTTCTTAATGATTGAGTTGGCTTGTAACCATCCAACCAGATGTACTCTAATTTTGAAACTGCCATAGGGTAGGTATTTAAATATTAATAAAATAAAATATATGTCTAAATAGGTAGTGAAATTTCATATTCGGCACGAAAATAATAAAGAATTAGAGTATTTTAAAAATTTAATTTCAATTTTAATTGATTTTATGCATATTATATAAACATTAAATAAATTACATATATTTTATGGAATTTGCAAAACATTGATTCTCAATTAAAATAGTTCCAATATTAGCTACACGTCATTTTAAATAACATTCATTCACATCTTATAAGTTTTATGTTGGTAATTCAACCTCTTGCTTACACTTCACTTTTGTACCTTCGCGTCATCTTAAAAGAATAAGCAATACCCATGGAAATTACCGTCAAAACTGCACAACAACTTAGACTTACCGAAGAGGAATTTGAAAGTATAAAATTGAAACTAGGACGTACGCCTAATTTTACCGAGCTATGTGCTTTTAGTGGCATGTGGAGTGAACATTGTAGTTATAAAAATTCCATTAAGTGGTTAAAAACTTTACCTCGTGATGGAGGAAGAATGTTGGTGGCTGCTGGGGAAGAAAATGCAGGCTTAATGGATATTGGAAATGATTATGGAGTCGTATTTAAAATCGAATCTCACAATCACCCAAGTGCATTGGAGCCTTTTCAAGGCGCTGCCACTGGAGTAGGTGGTATACAAAGAGATATTTTTACAATGGGTGCAAGACCTATTGCTTCTTTAAATAGTTTGCGTTTTGGAAATTTAGAAGACAATAAAACAAAAGGTTTATTAGCCGGTGTTGTTCATGGTATTGGACATTATGGAAACTGCTTTGGGGTTCCAACAGTAGGCGGTGAATTGTATTTTGAAGATTGCTACCATACCAATCCTTTAGTTAATGCAATGAGTGTTGGTATTGTGAAAGCGGGTAAAACCGTTAGTGCAATTGCATTAGGCGAAGGCAATCCTGTATTTTTTGTTGGAAGTGCTACTGGTAAAGATGGAATAGGTGGTGCAAGTTTTGCTTCTGCAGAAATTACTGCCGATAGTGTGGAAGATTTACCTGCAGTACAAGTAGGTGATCCATTTCAAGAGAAAAAATTATTAGAAGCTTGTTTAGAAGTGATTGAAACAGGTGGAGTAGTAGGTATGCAAGATATGGGTGCAGCAGGAATTATTTGTTCTACTGCAGAGATGAGTGCTAAAGGACAAGTGGGTATGCGCATCGATTTAGATAAAGTGCCTACCCGTCAACAAAATATGAAAGCTTGGGAATTGTTATTAAGCGAAAGCCAAGAAAGAATGTTAATGGTGGTAGAAAAAGGAAAAGAAGCACAAGTGCTTGCAGTTTTTGAAAAATGGGATTTATCCTGTAGCAATATTGGCGAAGTAACTGCTGATGGGTTATTAAACTTTTACATGCATGGAACATTAGAAGCTTCCTTGCCTGCATATGAATTAGTCTTGGGCGGAGGTGCTCCTCAATATACTCGTGAATACTCAGCGCCAGCTTATTTATCAAAAGTAAATGCCTTTGATATGAATGCTGTTTCAGATATTTCTAATTTACAAGACACCGTAAAACAAATGGTGCAAATTCCAAATATTGCATCCAAGCGTTGGGTGTATACGCAATATGATAGTATGGTGGGCGCTGCCAATGCAAGCACCAATGCACCAAGTGATGCATCTATTGTTATTGCCAAAGGAACTGGTAAAGCTTTAGCGATGACGGTTGATTGTAATAGTAAATATGTATATGCCAATCCTTATCAAGGAGCAATGATAGCTGTTGCAGAAGCCGCGCGTAATATTGTATGTAGTGGAGGAGAGCCTATTGGTGTAACCAATTGTTTAAATTTTGGTAATCCTTATGATCCAGAAGTGTATTATCAATTTGTAAAATCGGTAGAAGGAATGGGCGCTGCTTGTAGAAAATTCAATACACCGGTTACGGGCGGTAATGTTAGTTTCTACAATCAAAATCCAGATGGTCCAGTTTATCCTACGCCAACCATTGGGATGGTGGGTATTATAGAAGATATGAAACTTCGAATGACTTTAGATTTTAAAACAGCGGGAGATTCGATTGTTTTATTAGGTACTCAAAGAAATGATATTGGCTCTTCGGAATATTTAAATAAGATAAAAGGGGTAGCCCATTCGCAGGCGCCTCATTTTGATTTGGAGGAAGAATTTTCATTGCATGAATTGATAACAAGTCTTATTAAAGAACATAAAATTAAAAGTGCACACGATATTAGTGAAGGTGGTTTAATCATTACTTTATTGGAATCTGCCTTTGTTAACAATAAAGGTTTTGAAGTCAATTCCAATCATTCAACATTGCGTACCGATGCTTATTGGCTAGGCGAAGCGCAAAGTAGAGTAGTGGTATCCTGCGATGCAGCAGCTATTGCAGCTATAGAAGCCTTAGCGACTAAATTTGGCATTGCTTTTTCGGTTATTGGTAAAGTAACAGATGGTTCTATTCAAGTAAACAATGAAAACTGGGATGCGATAGCTGTTTGGAAAAATAGTTACGATACGGCCATTGAAAAAAAATTAGCTTAGTATAAGCATGTCAAAACAACCCACCATAGTCGTAACAGGAACTGCTGGTTTTATTGGTTCTGTGATGGTTCAGTTTCTGAATGAAAATGGGTTTACTAATTTATTATTGGTGGATGATTTTGGCGTAGAAGCCAAAAGAAAAAATTGGGAACAAAAAACCTATACTAAAGTAATAGAGCGTCAAGCTTTTTTAGAACAACTCTTGAGCGATGATTATGAAATTGATTTAATCATTCACTTAGGCGCTCGAACCGATACCACCGAATTTAATTATGCGATTCATGAGGAATTGAATGTGGAGTATTCTAAATCTATTTGGAATTACGCCACTAAAAAACAAATTCCTTTAATTTACGCATCCTCTGCAGCTACTTATGGTGCAGGAGAAAATGGATATGAAGATAGTCATGAGGTGTTGGATCAATTGGTTCCGTTAAATCCATATGGCGTTAGTAAAAATGAATTTGATAAATGGGCCATTGCACAAAAGCAAGGCCCTGCTGCATGGACGGGATTAAAGTTTTTTAATGTGTATGGTCCCAATGAAGGGCATAAAGCCAGAATGGCCAGTGTTATTTTTCATGCTTTTAATCAGATTAAAGAAACAGGAGTAGTTAAATTATTTAAAAGTCATCGTCCCGATTTTAAGGATGGAGAACAATTACGTGACTTTATTTATGTGAAGGATGTGGTGCGTGTTATTTTTTGGATGATGCAGCAAATGTTGGCATCTAAATGGTCTACACAAAACAATGGCTTATATAATTTAGGTACAGGAAAAGCGCGAAGCTTTTATGATTTAGCTGCCAATACTTTTATAGCCCAAGGATTAGCACCCAATATTGAATTCATTGATATGCCTTTAGACATCAGAGATAAATATCAATATTTTACCGAAGCCAATATGAATAAGCTTAGTGTAGCTGGATATCATGCACCCTTTTCAAGTTTGGAAGAAGGAGTGAAAGATTATGTGGCCAATTATCTTGTGAAAAATGAATGGTATTAGTGATATAGCAGCTTGACTAAAATAGAAAAGAAATATACCATCCCTCACTCTCGGCTCGCAAGCTCAATGTTTGTTCGGAATAGTATATTTCTTTTAATAATAATTAGTTCCTAATTTTTTAATGTGCTTTTAAAAATGCAATGGCTTTGGTATAAGCGTCTGCTTTTGCTGCAGCATTAAAGCTAGGGTTGCTTGGATTGGCAAATCCATGGCCCGCTTCATATCTATTTACATTTAAATTTTTGCCAGCCTCTTTCATACTCTTTTCAAAATCATTCACCATTGCAGGTGAAGGGCTTTGATCTAAGTTGCCAAAGAATCCAATGACATCACATTGAATAGATTTTATTTTATCCATATTGGTTTCGGGTCTGCCATAATACATGACTGTACCTTTGGCTTGAGGTCCAGCTAATATAGCGGTTTGTAAACTCCACATACCACCAAAACACCAACCTACACTATATATAGAAGCATTGCTTCCAGCGTATTTGATAGCCCCTTGAATAATGGCAGTCATTCTTACCATATCTGCACTGCGCATTAATTTCATGGCACTGTCGGGTGTGGCAGCCACTTTTCCATCATACATATCCACTGCAATTACATTCACGTCTCCTAAGTCGGTATAATATTTATCCGATTCCATTTTAACATTGTCATTTAAACCCCACCACTCTTGAATAACAATTAAAAATTTATTAGTTTTCTTTTTGGCGGCAATAAAATAAGCGTTGGCATTTTTACCATCGGCTCCGTCAAATGACATCATTTTCCCCAATAAATTTTCAGGGTTTACTGTTATTGGGGTAGGATGCATAGCTGCAAAAGCAGAAGTGCTGGCCTCTTTTTGATAGGCTTGCTGGGTTTCCATATTTAAGCACTCAATTACATCCGCTTTTTTAACGGTGGAATGTTGAGATTTGTTCCAATTCCAGCTAATCAAACTGGCTGTCAAAAGGACGGTTAATAGGACATAAATGGCTTTTTTCATTGATTTTTATTTATTTTAATTGAAGATGTTCACTTTTATATAACACTTATAAACATTTTTTGTTGACTGAGTGGTATCATTTTGTTGACCCCCTTTTTTGGCGTAGGTTTGTACGACCTCTAAGAATTTTTCCAAATAAAGATAGGTCCTAAAAAGTAAAAAAACCATTTCGAAATTGGTATATACACAATAGAATATTCCTATTGGGTGTAATCTATTTTTGAAAAAGAAGTAATATAGTATGGCAAAGTATGTATTTGTAACGGGTGGAGTAACGAGTAGTTTAGGAAAGGGCATTATTGCTGCTTCCTTGGCAAAATTATTGCAGGCTAGAGGGCTTACTGCGACCATACAAAAATTTGATCCCTATATTAATGTGGATCCAGGTACTTTGAATCCTTACGAACATGGAGAATGTTATGTTACTGAAGATGGAGCTGAAACCGATTTAGATTTAGGGCACTATGAGCGTTTTTTAAGTTCACCTACCTCGCAAGCGAATAATGTAACAACAGGGCGTATTTATCAAACCGTAATTAATAAAGAAAGAGCGGGTGAATTTTTAGGCAAAACTGTTCAGGTAGTGCCTCATATCACAGATGAGATTAAACGTCGTATGCTATTGTTGGGACAGGATGGGAAGTTTGATATTGTAATTACTGAAATTGGCGGTACCGTAGGTGATATTGAAAGTACCCCATTCATTGAAACCGTTCGACAAATTCAATGGGAATTGCCCGAAGAAGATGTGATGGTGGTGCACTTAACTTTAATACCTTATTTAAACGCGGCCAAAGAATTAAAAACAAAACCTACACAACATAGTGTAAGAATGTTAAGTGAAACAGGGGTACATCCGGATGTTATTGTTTGTAGAACAGAGCATCCACTAAATGATGATATTAAAAGAAAAATTGCTTTATTCTGCAATGTTAGAGCAGGCAACGTTATTGAGTCTTTAGATGCAAGTACCATTTACGAAGTGCCTTTATTAATGTTAAAAGAACAATTGGATTTGATTGTGCTCAAGAAGTTAAATATCCAAAATTACAAGGAACCTGATTTAACCAAGTGGAATATTTTTTTAGATAAGTTAAAACATCCAAAAGCCATTGTCAATATTGGATTGATTGGGAAATACATCGAGTTGCAAGATGCCTATAAATCAATCTTAGAAAGTTTTATTCATGCTGGTGCGATGAATGAAGTAAAAGTGAATGTGGTTAATGTTCATAGTGAAAACATAACACCTGAAAATGTAAACGAACAATTAGCAGGTTTGCATGGTTTATTAGTAGCGCCTGGTTTTGGCAACAGAGGTATCGAAGGGAAAATTATTGCTGTTAAATATGCAAGAGAAAATAATTTACCTTTCTTTGGTATTTGTTTGGGCATGCAAATGGCGGTGATTGAATTCGCGCGCAATGTATTGCATTTAAAAGGCGCACATTCTGTTGAAATGGATCCTAATACCGAGCATCCTGTAATCGATATGATGGAAGATCAAAAAAGAATTACCATGAAAGGCGGAACCATGCGTTTGGGTTCTTATCCTTGTACCATTGCTAAAGATACCCTTGCTTATAAAATTTATGGCCAAACCAATATCAATGAGCGACATCGTCATAGATATGAGTTCAATAATACTTTCTTGAAATTATTTCAAGAAAAAGGAATGGTAACAAGTGGTGTTAATTCGGATTTAGGATTGGTAGAAATTGTAGAATTACCCAATCATCCATTTTTTATTGGCGTACAATACCATCCCGAATTAAAAAGTACTGTAGAATATCCAGCTCCTTTATTTGTACATTTTATTGCTGCCGCAAAAGAGCTAGCTTCAAAAAGGTAGTTTCTTCTCATTTTTTGCCCCTTCTAGTAAAGCCAAAAGATAGCCGAAAGCCTATTTTTTAGGCCTAAATGGATAATTTTGGGCTGTCAAAATCAACAATAAAAAACATACCTTTGGCCCTCGTTAAATACGTTTAAAAACTGATTATGAATACGGATAAAAATACGGTCATTGGGTTTGTTTTATTAGCAGGTTTGTTTTTTATGTACTTCTGGTATACTAATAAACAACAAACCGAAATGGCTTCTTATAAAAAGCATTTTGATGATTCTGTAGCAATGATTAAAGCAACGGCCGATAAAGCAGCGGCTTTAAAGAATCCAATTAAATTAGATAGTGCTTCAGAAGCAGCGGGCATTGTAAAATCACTTGATTCTGTCAAAGAACAATTTACCTATTTAGAGAATGAGGTGGTTAAAGTTAAGTTGAGTAATAAAGGGGGACAGGTAGTAGGAGTTACTTTAAAAAAGTATACCAATTATAAAAAGGAAAATGTGTTTTTAGGGGATAGTAGTTCTTTAAACTATCCTGTTAATTTGGGCAATAATCAAACCGTTCAAATTAATCAAGTATTGTTTCCAACGACAACTGTTTTACCTACCGAAAATGGTGTTCAAAAACTTGAATATATTTTTACTACCCCTGCTGGAAAAATTGTTCATCATCAATTCTCCTTAGCGCCTAATAAATATACTATTGATTGGAATATTAAATTAGACGGAACGGATCAATTACTCACTAATAATCAACTCAATTTAATTTGGGATGTGCATTCTGCTCAACAGGAGCGCACTTCAAAATACGAGCGTCAAATGTCTAATATCTGCTTTTCTGAAGGCGGGGAGTTTGATTATATTTCAAGTAAAACCACCAAAGCTTTTGAAAAACCTGTTCAGTGGATAGGTTTGGTGCAACAATTTTTTACTACCACTTTAATTGCAAAAGATGGTTTTGCTTCGGGTAAAATTGATTGGCAAAGAAGAATTGACAGTGGCGATGGCTTGGCTGCTTTACAAGCACAAGTGCAAACAAAATTAAATGGCAGTAATGCCAACGTTGCTTTGTCACTATATTATGGGCCTAATGATTTTGGGATTTTGAAAACACAGGCACCTGAGATGGAAAAAATCGTGAACTTAGGAAGAGATTTATATTCATTTGTTCGCCCTATTAACAAATATATTTTAATGCCTGTTTTTGATTTTTTTGCAGGCTTTATTAAAAATTTCGGATGGGTTATTTTCTTATTAACCATTTTTATTAGAGTGGTGACCTCTCCACTTACTTATTCCAGTTATTTAAGTAGTGCTAAAATGAAAGTGCTTAAACCAGAATTAGATGGCATCAAAAAAAGGTTGGGAGACGATCAACAAGGATTTGCTATGGAGCAAATGAAATTATTTAGAGAAGCAGGAGTGAACCCTTTAGGAGGCTGTATTCCAGCTTTATTGCAAATTCCTATCTTCTTTGCCTTGTATAGCTTCTTTAATTCAAATATTTCTTTAAGAGGTCAATCTTTTTTATGGAGTCATGATTTATCAAGCTATGATTCTATTTTCACTTTGCCTTTTACTGTTCCAATGGGATTTGGCAATCATATTAGTTTGTTTACACTTACCGCAGTCATTACCAGTATGATTATGTCTATTTACAATATGGCCATGACGCCTACACAAGACAATCCTGCTTTAAAATACATGCCGTATATTTTTCCATTCATGTTATTGTTTATATTTAATGGACTTCCTTCGGCTTTAACTTGGTACTATACTGTTTCCAACGTAATTACTTTATTGATGCAACTAGTGATACAGAAATTTATTATTAATCATGATAAAATACTAGCTGCGATAGAAGTAAAACGTAAGACACCTAAGAAAAAAAGTAATTGGCAAAGTAAATATGAGCAAATGATGGATGCTCAAAAAAAGGTGCAAGAGTTAAAAGATAAAACTAAAAAATAATAAAACATGGAAAGCCCCATTCAATTGGGGTTTTTCATGAGTAGCTTTCATGAAATGTAAAATTACCCCCCTAATTCTGAGCATTTTCTTAACCATTGCTACGGCCCATGCACAAATAAAAGTGGTGGGGGAATGTACCCTTCAATTTGAAATTCTTGAACAACAAGGGAATCATTGGGTGGCTATTGGGAGTAAAAATATATTGGTTAAAGGCAATCAATGCAAAACCATATTTACTACTCCTCAAATGGCGCAGACTTTAATTTTTAATACACAGTCCGATAATGCCATCATTTTAAAAGACATCGGACAAAGTCATTTTTTACAAGAAATTAAGTATCCGCCTAGCAATACACCGGTCATGCTTTCTATGAAAGAGTCGGTAGTCGATTCTGCACTAACTATTTTAGGCTATCTATGTAAAAAAGTGCAACTTACTTGGAGCGATAATACCATTTATGAAATTCAGTATACGAATGAAATAATGTCTTCTGTGAATGCATTTGAGTTGGCTTTTAAAGACATACCTGGCCTTGTATTAGCCTATACCATTATACCTGCAAAGGGAAACGCTATTCAATATCATGCAACGAAAATAGATTTAAGCCCCATTTCATTAAGTCAATTTAATGTAAATAAGGAGCTCTATCAAATTATCGAATAATAGCATTGGCTACTAAATGATTGGTGTAATTAAGAAAATTGAAATTAAGGTTGAACTGGACTTGGTGTCTTAAACTTAGCTAAAACAACATGGTATCTATAAGGAATAACGTAAGAAATATTTCCTTTGTTGAATTTTATATAATTGCTATTGGCATCAGCATTCACTGTAGTATTTGAAAAGCCTTTTAAAATTAAACTTGCTCTTAAAGAGGTAAAAGTGGCTGTTTTATGCGTGCTATTACCAATATTTTTCAAGCTGTATTTTTCTACTAATTTTCTTGTATCCATATTGTTGTTAATAACAATAGTAGATGAAAAAGTACTTGTAGATACCAGCAATAAAATTGCTAAGCAAGCTTTAAATAATATGGTTTTTATAGTGGACATGATCTGTTCAAAGGTAAGTAATTATACAATTCGGTTAAAAATAAATTTTTAACCTTTTTATAGGCCTATGTGAAGAACAAATTATTGATTATTAGCATGTTAATTGTACATTTATTTAAAGCAGCGGTGATTTTTAGCTGATTTGCTAATCAATTGAAAATCAATGCTTTATTTCTAACCCATTAAGTTAAATGCCATGTTCGATAACCATCGTGACGAGGAGGGCGGAGATATTCAGGAGCTCATGCTTCGCTTTCAGAACCTAAAACTAGGTCGCACCAACTCTTATATAGAGGAGGATGACTTTGAAAGAATCATTGAACACTTAGATGAAAAGGATGAAATAGTAGAAGCCATTGAAGCAGCCAATATGGCTTTGAATCAATATCCGCATTCTTCCTTATTGATGATTAAAAAAGCAGATTTACTTTTAGCTACCAGAAAATATAAAGAAGCACTTAAGTTATTAGACGAAGCAGCATTGTATGATCATAAAGACATGAATTTATTCATTCTTAAAACCGATGCTTATTTAGCATTAGACCAACCTGAAAAAGCAATTGTACTATTGCAAGAAGCACTTCATTTATTTGAAGGGGCAGAGCGCACCGAAGTGTTATTTGAACTAGCCGATGTGTATGATGATCACGAAGCTTTTGATAAAGTATTCGATTGCTTGCAATTGGTTTTAGAAGAAGATCCTACCAATGAGGAAGCATTGTACAAAATTTGTTTCTGGACCGATTTTACAGGAAGAAATGAAGAAAGTATTCGATTGCATCAACGCATCATTGATGAGCAACCCTACAACGCATTGGCATGGTTTAATTTAGCAGCGGCTTATCAAGGTATAAAATTACATGAGAAAGCCATTGATGCTTATCAATACGCTATTGTGATTGATGAGAAATTCGATTACGCCTATCGCAATATGGGTGATGCCTTTTTGCGATTGAGAAAATATAGAGAAGCGATTGAAGCATTAGAAAAAGTATTAGAGTTGTCTAGGCCAGAAGATGTGATTTATGAAGCCATTGGACACTGTTATCATAGAATGAAAAATTATGCGCAAGCAAGATTTCATTATAAAAAAGCGGTGCATTTAAATCCGGATGATAGTAGGTTGTATCAAAAAATTGCAGGCACTTATATGTTGGAAGAAAATTGGGAAATGGCTATAAAGCAACTAGAGCATGCACTTAGAATTCACCAACACATTAATGAGTATTATATTTTAATGGGGGAGTGTTATATGCATCTAAGTCAATTTAAAGAAGCCGCTCAATTTTTTGGAACCGTCGTTAAAAACAAACCAAAGCAAATTGCGGGTTGGGAATCTTTAATTAAGTGTTTGGTGGCCAACGAGCAATTAGACATGGCATTAGAGCAAACCGAATTGGCTTATATGTCCACACAAGGTAAAGCAACTTTCATTTTTTATAGAAGTGCTATTTTATTTATGATGAATAAAAGTGCCGAAGGTTTGCTGCAGTTAGAAATGGCTTTGTCTAAATCAACAAAACTGTTGAAAAAGTTTACAAAGTTTTATCCTGAAATTGTGCAGGATGCAAAAGTGGCGGAATTAATTGGTCAATACAAGAAGGGAAAAAAGTCTTAACCAATTAAGTTATCTTTACCCTGTTAATATTACAAAGCACAAGTATCATGATGAATTTTAAAATGTCTCAAATTCCGGAAAGGACAGCCAAGCCTAGAAAAAGTGGATTGACCATGGTGATGGATAAAGGATTGAGTTTTGGCGAAGCGGAGAATTTTTTAAGTGTGGCTGGAGTGCATACCGATTTAATCAAACTAGGATTTGGAACTTCTTTTGTCACCCCTAATTTGAGAAAAAAAATTGAATTGTATCAAGCACATGGGATACCTGTTTACTTTGGAGGAACTTTATTCGAAGCTTTTATTATTAGAAATCAGTTTGAGGATTATGTAGCCCTTTGCAAAGATTATAAAATAGATTTAATTGAAGTAAGCGATGGGTCCATTACTATACCACATACTGAAAAATGTGGCTATATTGAAAAAATTGCAAAATTTGCCACAGTATTAAGTGAAGTAGGTAGTAAAGATGCTGCACATATTATTCCTCCGTATAAATGGATAGAGCTAATGAGCGCCGAATTGAGTGCAGGGGCAACTTATGTTATTGCAGAAGCACGTGAGGCGGGCAATGTGGGCATTTATAGAGGTAGTGGAGAAGTAAGGGAAGGGTTGGTACAAGAAATTCTAACTAAAATTCCTGCAGAAAAAATTTTATGGGAAGCGCCACAAAAAGCACAACAACTATATTTTTTAGAATTAGTAGGTTGTAACGTTAACTTAGGAAACATTGCTCCGTCCGAAGTGATACCATTGGAAACTATGCGTATTGGACTTAGAAGCGATACTTTTGATTTATACTTAAATAAATAACCTTGCGCCAGTTTGGATTAATTGGATATCCTTTGTCTCATTCTTTTTCAGAAGGTTTTTTTGCTAAAAAATTCTTGAATGAAAATATAAAGGATGCGCACTATGCAAACTTTCCTATTGCATCCATTAGTGAGTTTAATGCGCTTTGGCAACAACAGGACCTTGAAGGGTTAAACGTAACTATCCCTTATAAGAAAGAAGTTATTCCTTTTATTCAATATCCTTCGAGTGTCGTGCAAAAAATAAATGCTTGTAATTGTATTCGAAAATTTAACAATGAATTGTATGGGTACAATACGGATGTGATAGGATTTGAAAAATCACTGCTTCCTTTATTGAAACCACACCATACGCAAGCATTGATATTGGGCACTGGTGGTGCGGCTGCCGCAGTAGAATTTGTATTGCAAAAATTATCCATTGCCTATCAATTGGTTTCAAGAACAAAAAAGGAGAATGCTTCCATTTTTAATGCAGCTGTTATCCATTATTCCGATTTGAATAGCGATACAATACGTCAACATACATTGATTATAAATACCAGTCCCATTGGAATGTATCCGAATGTAACAGAAGCGCCTGCCATTGCTTATGAAGGCATTGGTACTCATCATTATTTATATGATTTGGTATACAATCCAGCAGAGACTTTATTTTTATCCAAGGGAAAAGAAAAAGGAGCAGCTGTAAAAAATGGCTTGGATATGTTGCACATACAAGCAGAAGAAAGTTGGGCTATTTGGAATGCAAGCAAGCCCGTTCAGCAATAATTATAAACTTATTAGGCTATTCTATAATTACAATCCTTTTAAAAAAGAGAAGAGTTGGGTAACTGCTTTTTGTCGGTGGCTAAAATTATTTTTTTCGTCCATAGTCATTGCTGCAAAACTTTTAGTGCTGCCCGTTGGAATAAATATAGGATCATAACCAAAACCTTTTTCACCATCCATTTCGGTAGTGATGGATCCTTTGCAAATGCCTTCAAAATAATATTCTTTATTTTCCCAAATCAAACAAATCACGGTTCTAAATTGAGCAGTTCTTTGTGTGGAGTTATTTAATTCATGCAGCACTTTATCAATATTGGCTTGAAAGTCACGATCCTCACCTGCATACCTTGCGCTTTTTACACCGGGCGCACCATGTAAAAAATCAATTTCTAAACCAGTGTCTTCGCTAAAGCAATTTTTTTGTGTAAGCTGATGAATGGTTCTTGCTTTTTCAGCAGCATTGTCTTTTAAAGTATCATGTGGTTCTGGAATGTCAATTGTAATGCCCGCTTCTTTTAAAGGAATTATTTTGAAATCATTGCCCACTAAGGATTGTATCTCATCTACCTTATGTTGATTGTTGGTGGCAAAAACAAGTGTATACATAATGAACAAGTAAAAATTATAATTGAAAAATTTGTTTTAACACTGCCCATAATTTTGCTTTTTCTTGTTTAGCAGTGCTATCCATTCCTTGCAAGCTGGATAAGGATTTGCTAAAAAGTAAATTGCTTTCTCCGAGTGGCGTTAATTTATACAAGTTCGTTGGTAATTTTATTTTAAGTGCTTTGCTATCTACTTCAAAAGCGATAACTAATTTAGAAGGTAGATTATTTAGTATTTGATGAAGGCTTGCTTTTTGATTGCCTAAGTTAACAAGGGCAATATCTGCAATGGTTAATCTGCAGGCATTTAAAATGGAAGTAAGTAAAATAAAATCAGGCTCATTTAAATAAACAGATGCGGGGTCGTTCACTATCACCACAATTTTTTTACTATGATCACCTAAATATTTTAAGGGCATGGTCAAATTAACTTCCTCTTCGACAATGGATGCTTCTGTAGGGAGGGCTTCCTCTAATGCAGGCGCTTTGGCTTTATTTTTTTTAACAAAAGCTTCCTGATCCGCAGCCAAAGAAGCTATTTGTTCCTCAATTATTGCTGGGTTTATTTTATTTTCAGGTAGGACCAAGCTATCTTTGAACAAAGAAACTAGAACAGAAGGGGGCAATATTGTTTTATTTTCATTCATTAGGTTGGAAAATTAAATGAATTGATTCAAACTGAAAAATAACACTTGTAAGTTTTCAATTTTTTCGTTTCTTTGTAACCTTAAAGTTTTCTTTTAAAAACTAAGTTTATGTCTACACACGCTATCCCAGTTACAAAAAATCAAAATCCACAGTTAGCCCATTTTAATATGGATGAAATTGCATTTGGAAAAAATTTCACCGACCATATGTTGGTGGCAGACTTTGAAAATGGGGAGTGGAAGAATGTTCAGATCAAGCCTTATAGCCCAATTACATTAGACCCATCCAGTGCCGTATTGCATTATGGTCAAACCATCTTTGAAGGCATCAAGGCATTTAAAAATGACAAAGGAGAATTTGTAATATTTAGACCCGATCAAAATTTAATTCGTTTTAATACTTCAGCAGCGCGTATGGAAATGCCTGCTGTACCTGAATGGTTATTTATAGAAGGGATGAAACAATTAATTCATTTGGAAAAAGATTGGATTCCCACTAAGCCAGATTCATCTTTATATATACGTCCTTTTATGATTGCGACCGATCCTTATTTAGGAGTACGTCCATCACTTACTTATAAGTTTATGATTATTCTTGGTCCTAGTGGTCCTTATTTTTCTGCACCCATGAAAATACTGATAGAACAACAATATACACGTGCAACGCCTGGTGGCGTTGGGTTTGCGAAGAATGGCGGTAACTATGGCGCAAGCTTACATCCTGTGGAGTTAGCCAAGGGAAAAGGATTTGATCAAATTTTATGGACGGATGCCAATGAACATAAATATGTGGAAGAAGTAGGTGTGATGAATGTAATGTTTGTGATTGATGGAAAAGTAATTACACCAAGTTTAGAAAGAGGTACTGTATTAAAAGGAGTAACTCGGGATAGTGCGATTATTTTATTGCGTGAAATGGGGTATGTGGTTGAAGAAAGAAATTTATCGGTGGAAGAAATAGTCACTGCACATAAGAAAGGATTGTTCCAAGAAATTTTTGGAGTGGGCACTGCTGCGGTGGTTTCTATGATCAAGCAATTGGCGCATGGTGATTATATCATGGACTTTGATACCGATAAAATGCATATTGCGATGGCTTTAAAACAAGAATTACATGAGATTCGCATGGGTGCAAAAGAAGATAAGCACCAATGGATGGTTAAAATCTAACTAATACCTTGATTTTTAGAGGGATACAACTTTTTTTTTGGCAGAATGCCTACTAAAATGAACCATTTGCTTTATTTTTTTAAAATTAGCGAATAAACATTTTGGTAATTGGCTCACAGCCATTACCTTTGCCGTCCGAATTTTTTATAAACCGAAATAGAACAAAACAGCAGAATAAATGCCTACTATTCAACAATTAGTGAGAAAAGGCCGTGAGATCATCAGGGCTAAAAGTAAATCAAGAGCATTGGACGCATGTCCTCAGCGTCGTGGCGTTTGTACTAGAGTGTATACAACTACACCTAAAAAACC
>CANFOM010000018.1 GCA_947448725.1 Bacteroidota bacterium | reverse complement strand
CTCAAACATCGTCATTAAATACATATGCAAAAAGCGTATAAATTACAAGGAAAACACAGGCATTATGATTGGGGAGGTAAAACCTTCATTCCAAATTTAATGGGTGTGGAGAACGTAAATCATTTGCCATATGCCGAATATTGGATGGGAGCACATCCTTCTGCAAGCGCTACTATTAATATGGAGGAGGGGGCAAGAGAATTAATAACCCTAATTCAAGATAATCCAGTTCTTTGGCTGGGGAAAGAAACCGCCCATTTGTTTGATAGTCTTCCTTATTTATACAAAATATTGGATGTGCGTGATATGTTAAGCATTCAAGTTCACCCCAGTAAAGAAAATGCTGTTATTGGTTTTAATGCAGAAGAAAAATCTGGTATCCCTATTGACGCAACTAATCGTAATTATAAAGACAAGAATCACAAACCAGAAGTAATGGTGGCTTTAAGTGATTTTTGGTTATTGCACGGTTTTTTACCACCCGATATTTTAGAGGAAAGGCTTAATAGTTATTTTTATTTTAGGCCCTTAATCAATGAATTTAGAGGGGTTGATTATCAAAATTTGTATTCTTTTTTCATGCAACTTCCCCTGGAAGCTTCCGATTCAATTCTTAAGCCTTTATTAATTGAAGCTGCGGAAGCTGTAAAAAGGGGAACCGTAACAAAGAAGGATCCACATTGGTGGGCACATAAATATTATGCGGAGGGTATCCCCGCAAAAAATATTGATAAAGGTATTTTTTCTATTTACATTTTAAACATTGTCAATATTCCCAAGTATCAAGGCATCTTTCAAGGCGCGGGTTTATTACACGCGTATTTAGAAGGACAGAATATTGAATTAATGGCCAATAGCGATAATGTTTTAAGAGGGGGTTTGACACCCAAACATGTAGATGTTAAGGAGCTATTACAACATGTTACATTTATGCCCACTTATCCAGCTATTTTAAAAGGTGCATCTTTAAATAGTCATGAGCTTGATTTTTCTTGTCCAGTGCCCGATTTTGGTTTAACAAAAATTGCCATTTTGCAAGGTGATTCTTACACAATATCTACCCATTCTTTAGAACTCTTATTGGTAATTGAGGGGGAGATAAGCATAGGGGGGATGATTTTTAAAGCAGGTGAATGTGCCGCCTTACAGGCTAATTCTTCTATTGAGATAAAGGCTAGCCTGCCTTCTGTGATGTTTAAGTCATATGTACCTAAATAGTTTATTCACAATTGAGGAAAAGCATTATTTATAAATAATGAATGAAAACCTTATTTTTGTTTTCCAAGCTACCAGTAGTAGTGTGGTCTAAAAAGAAAAAACAATAAAAGATGAGATTTAACAAACAAATTATAGTCGCTTTAATAATAATGGTCGCTACTAGTGCGTTATATCGTGTATTACCTGGAAGACCTTATGGTTTTGCACCACAAATTGCCATTGCATTATTTGGAGGTTCTTTATTTGTAAGACAAAAGCAATATGCTTTTTTATTGCCAATTCTTTCTATGTTTATTTCAGATGTATTATATCAAGTATTGTTTACTTATCACTTAACTGCGATGGAAGGTTTCTATCAAGGTCAATTACTTAATTATATTTTAATTGCAAGTACTGCAGTATTTGGTTTTGGTTTACAAAGCAATAAATTATCAAAATATATTGTAGGATTTTTAAGTGCACCTACTGCTTATTTTTTAGTGTCAAACTTTTTAGTGTGGGCGCAAGGTGGTGGATATCATCATGCTTTTACAATAACAGGACTTATACAAACTATGGTTGATGGATTACCATTTTATCCATATAGTGTAGCAGGTACTTTAGTGTTTGGTGCAGTTTTATTTGGATCTTTCAGCTTAATGGTTCCAAAGTTTAAAGCTATCTAACTATATTATTTTCGCTTTACTTTTTTGCTTCTATCAATTCGAATTCGGTATCAATTTTCCAAGGGCCATTGTCTGCAGCTTCAGTAGCTAAAACATCACATCTATTGTTGTGAGGGTTATCACTGTGTCCTTTGACCCAATGAAACTTTATCGTAAAGGGAGCCGCAATTTTATGATACTGAAGCCAAAGGTCTTTGTTCTTTTTACCTCCTTTAAAATCGGTTTTAATCCAATTGTCCAACCATTTTTTTTCAACCGATTCTACTACATATTTACTATCAGTATATATATGTACAGGTAATTCTTTCGTTTTAAGTGCTAAAATTGCTTTAATTACAGCCAATAATTCCATTCGATTATTGGTTGTTTTACGGTAGGCTTCCGAAATTTCTTTTACTTTATTACCCCACATTAATATGGCGCCAAAACCGCCAGGACCAGGGTTGCCACGAGAAGAGCCATCAGTATAGATATGTATTTTATCCATTAATATTTCGTAATCGACTGATAATAAGTAGTATACGTAAATATACGAATCCTTCTATAATTTCAGCAAAAAACTAGTTATTGTGTGTTTTATACACTTTTACTTTTTATCTTTAAACACTTTTTAAATAAAGGAGGATTTCGAAAATAACCATTCAAAGGGCAAAAGCATTGATATGAGAACAGTTGAAGAAAGTAAAAAGGGTTTGCATACTAAACAAGGAAATCTTAGAAAAGTGTCTAAGCTTAAGAAAATTAGCTTTCATCTTAAATATCAAACTACTTATGGACAGGAAATATATATTTATGGGAACCATCCTTTACTTGGGGATGGGCAAGTAGAACAAGCCATACCATTAGTTTTTTTAAATGAATCTTATTGGGTCTTGCATTTAAATTGTCCTGAGTTTAAATATCAGGATTTAATTACTTACCATTATTTTATAAAAAATACAGATGGTAGTTTATTATTTGATTGGGGAGATGACAAATGCTTTAATCCTAATAATATCATTGGTAGTGAATTAATATTATTGGATGCATGGAATTATGCTGGGCATGTAGAAAATGTTTTTTATACGGAACCTTTTTTAAATGTTTTATTAAAACCAAATCAATTTCAACAATTGTCGCAAGAGATTGATAAAAGTGCTACTCATGTTTTTAGAGTAAAGTCGCCTTTGTTGGAGACCAATCAAACGATATGTATAATTGGTGAAGATAAAATCATTGGTGCTTGGAATGTTAAAAAGTTATTGCCATTAGTTAAAACTGCAGAGACGCCTTATTTTGAAATTAGTTTGAATTTAACTAAAAGTAATTTTCCATTTGTATATAAGTATGGGGTGTATGATGTAGTTAAAAAAACATTTATAGCATATGAATCAGACAATAATAGAGTAGTCTATGAGCCTATAGGGAAGGATAAATTGGTAATTATCAATGATGGCTTTGTTCATTTAAATAATTCTAAATGGAAAGGGGCCGGAGTGGCCATTCCTGTATTTTCTTTAAGGTCTAAAAATAGTATGGGCGTGGGAGAATTTGCTGATATTAAACTATTGGTTGATTGGTCTAAAAAAATTGGATTAAAACTAATTCAATTATTGCCATTAAATGATACTACTGCCACACATACTTGGATGGATTCTTATCCATATGCCGCTATTTCCGCGTTTGCGCTTCATCCGATGTTTATAAGAATCAAAGAGGTAATGAAAAAAGGACAAGCGCCTATTATAAAGCCTTATGAATCTTTAATTAATTCATTAAATGAATTGCCCACTGTTGACTATAATGCAGTGATGGAGTTGAAGTGGAAATTATTAAGGACCTTGTACATAGAAAATGGTATAGAGGACTTAGCATCCGAAGGCTTCAATGATTTTTTTAAAAACAATGCTCATTGGTTGATTTCTTATAGTGTTTTTTCTTATTTAAGAGAATTGAATGGTACTGTTGACTTTAATAATTGGAGCACTCATTCTACCTACCAACAAATAGACATTGAAAAACTTATCCATCCAAAGTCTACCACCTATCAAGAAATAGCTTTTTATTATTTTGTACAATATCATTTACATGTTCAATTAAGCGATGCTACCCATTATGCACATCAAAATGGGATTGTGCTTAAAGGAGATATACCTATTGGAGTATATCGTTATGGCGCCGATGCTTGGCAACATCCCAACTTATTTCATATGGATATGCAAGCAGGTGCACCACCAGATGATTTCGCTGTTAGAGGTCAAAATTGGGGGTTCCCCACTTATAATTGGGAATCGATGGCGGCCAATGATTTCAAATGGTGGAAATTAAGGTTCGAACAAATGAGTTATTACTTTGATGCTTTTAGGATAGATCATATTTTAGGTTTTTTTAGAATTTGGAGTATACCTATGCATGCCATTGACGGAATCATGGGACATTTTGTTCCAGCCATTCCAGTAAGTATCCATGAATTTAATAGTAAAGGAATATCATTTGATAGACAACGTCTTACAAAGCCATTCATTAATGAAACAATCTTATTTCAATTGGTGGGGTATGACAATGACTATGTTAAGCAACATTTTTTACAATCCCTCGGCGAGGGGATGTTTGATTTATTACCTGCATTTCAAACACAAAGGCAGGTAGTTGAATATTTTGCAACACTCCCTCATGATGAATGGCATGAAAAAATTAAAAATGCGCTATGTAGTTTAATTAGTAATGTTATTTTAATGGAATCGGCGCAGGCGCAATCTTTTCATTTTAGATTTAATATAGAAGGCACTTCTTCTTTTCAGTATTTAGAGGAGAAAATAAAAATCGTTTTAAGAGAATTGTACTCCAATTATTTTTTTAATAGGCAAGAGCAAGGATGGGAAAAAGAGGCCTTACAAAAACTACCTATGCTTAAACGAGCTACCAACATGCTAATATGTGGGGAAGATTTAGGTTTGGTTCCTTCCTGTTTGCCTCATGTCCTACAGCAATTAGGCATATTGAGTTTAGAAGTACAAAGAATGCCCAAGGCTGTTAATAAAATATTTTTTAATCCAATAGATGCGCCTTACTTGAGTGTTGTAACTCCCTCTTCGCATGATACAAGTACTATTAGAGGATGGTGGGAGGAAGACCGTGAAAAAACACAATTATTCTATCATCTTGAATTAGGGAAGCTTGGGGATGCGCCAATGTATTGTGAACCATGGATAAATAAAGCAATTCTGTTACAACATTTATATTCGCCTTCCATGTGGGCCATTTTTCAATTACAAGATTTTTTTGGGGTGGATGAAAAGTTAAGAAGAAAAGACCCCAATGATGAACGTATCAACATACCAGCCAATCCTAAACATTATTGGAGATATAGGATGCATTTGAATTTAGAAGATTTATTAAGTCAAGATAAATTCAACACCGATTGGCAACAGGCTATTAAAGAAAGTGGCCGTTAAATGAACGTTTTTGTATCTTAGCAAAAATATTTATTTGTGCAATTAGACTTTTGGGAACAACAATTACCTTTTGAGTATCCTTTCACCATTTCCAATGGTCGAACCAAAACCCATCAAACAAGTTTAGTGGTTAAATTATCCTTGGGTAATTGGGTAGGGTATGGTGAAGCTCCGGCTATTGTCTATTATAATGTAACTGTTTCAGGGATGATGGAGCAATTAGAAAAACAAAGAAAACTCATTGAAAAATTTGCTTTGATAGATCCCGAACGTTTTTGGCATTTTTTACATCATTTATTTCCCAATGACCCATTTTTAGTTTGCGCCTTGGATATGGCAGGATGGGATTTGTTTGGACAGATGAAAAAACAGCCTTTGCATGAAATGTGGAATACTACTTGGAATGCTACAACCAATACACCTATATGTGATTATACTTTAGGCATTGATCGCATTGAAAAGATGGTAGAAAAGATGAAGGCACATCCTTGGCCCATCTATAAAGTAAAAGTGGGAACGGAATATGATATTGAGATGATCACTGCTTTACGTCAACATACCGATAAACCAATTCGCGTAGACGCCAATGCTGGTTGGACCACCGAAGAAGCTTTATTAAAAATACCTGCTTTGGCTCAATTAGGCGTGGAGTTAGTTGAACAACCTTTGGCCAAAGACAATTGGGAAGGAATGGAGCAATTAAAAAATCAATCTGCATTGCCCTTGTTTGCAGATGAAAGCTGTGTGTTTGAAAAAGACGTTGCTACTTGTGCAAAATATTTTCATGGGATCAATATTAAATTAACCAAGTGTAGTGGCCCTACGCCTGCTTTAAGAATGATCAAGGAAGCAAAAGGCTTAGGTTTAAAAGTGATGATGGGTTGTATGAATGAAAGTGTAATTGGTTCTGCAGCCATTGCACAATTTTTACCTCAATTAGATTATGTGGATATGGATGGGCCCTTATTGATGACTGAATTAAATGGAGTAGGGCTTGATTATAATTTTGAGCAAAATAATGGTAAAATTACACCTTTAAATAACTCGGGGTTGGGGGTTCAATATAGGCCTCCATTTAAAAAATAAAATAATATTTTGAAATCTACTATATGACACCAGAGCGCACCGAAAAATTATTAAATGTATTAAGAAAACGCCAAGCCAATTTAACTGTTGTGTTGGAGAATGTTCAAGATCCGCACAATGTATCTGCCGTAATGAGAACCTGTGATGCTGTCGGTATTCAAGATGTATATGTGCTCACCACTAAAATTCCTCGTCATAAAAAATGGGGCTATCGAAGCAGTAGTAGTGCTTTAAAATGGTTGACCATTCATGAATTTGAAAAATTAGAAGATTGTGTCACTGAATTAAGAAAAAACTTTAGTAAAATTTTGACCACACATTTATCTAGTGATGCAGTTAGTTTACACGAGATTAATTTCACAGAGTCGGTGGCTTTGGTGTTTGGAAATGAACATGCAGGGGTTACCGAAGAGTTTAGAAATTTAGCGGATGGAAATTTTATCATACCACAAATGGGCATCATACAAAGCTTAAATATATCAGTGGCTTGCGCGGTGAGTATTTATGAAGCCATGCGCCAAAAAATGAAAGCGGGTCATTATGATAAAGCAACCCTGCCAACAGATCAAATGAATACATTATTAACTCAGTGGGGCTTTGAAGAAGAGACGCCCGAAGTGTACAATAATTCTAAACTAAAAAGAAGCTAGTCAACTTTTTTAATTTGCTTTGGTAGTGTCCTTATTTTTTGGATTTACATTTGCTCAGGAACCGCAATACCTAAAACACTCATTGCTTTTTGTAAAGTAGCAGCCGTTAAAATACCTAATTGAATACGAACTTGTTTTTTAGTCTCAGATTCGGCATTGGCAATGGATAGTTCGGCGTAAAAAGTATTAAATAACTTGGCTAAGTTAAAAGCATAAATGGCCACTTTAGAAGGATCTAAGTTTTCTGCAGCTTCGTTAATGATGGCAGGGAAGGTAGATAGCTCAATAGCTAATTGTTTTTCCAAAGGCAATAACTCATTATTAGTAATAGCAACATCAATACCTGTTTTTCTTAAAATGCTTTTAATACGCGCATGGGTATATTGAATAAAAGGACCTGTGAATCCATGAAAGTCGATGCTTTCTTCTGGATTAAAAATCATTTTCTTTTTAGGGTCTACTCTTAATAAGAAAAATTTAAGCGCCCCTAATCCTATGGTATTGTATAATTCAGACAATTGATCGGCTGTAAAATCGGAAACCTTTCCTAGTGCTTCTGTTTTTTCCTTTGAAATTGCAATCATCGCATCTACTAAATCATCTGCATCTACCACCGTGCCTTCACGACTTTTCATTTTTCCAGTAGGTAATTCTACCATGCCATAACTTAAATGATAAATACCATCGGCAGCAGGCAATTGTAGTTTTTGACAAATAAGTTTAAGTACTTTAAAGTGATAATTTTGCTCATCGCCCACCACATAAATACTGGCATCGTTGTTAAACTCTTTTTGTTTTAGCTGAGCCAATCCAATGTCTTGGGTCATATAAACAGAAGTGCCATCCTTACGACGTACTATTTTTTCATCTAATCCATCTCCTGTTAAATCTATCCAAACAGAGCTGTCTTCTTTTTGATAAAATACTTTTTTGGTCAATCCCTCTTCCACCAATTCTTTGCCTAATAAATAAGTGTTACTCTCGTAATAAGTTTTTACAAAGTCAGAACCTATCTTTTTATACGTCACTTCAAATCCTTCGTACACCCAGCTATTCATTCTTTTCCATAAATCTAGTGTAGCGGCATCGCCTTGTTCCCATTTCAAAAGCATTTCTTGTGCGGCTTTAAAAATAGAAGCTTCTTTTTCTGCTAATTCTTGTGTCATACCGCCCGCAACTAATCCGGCCACTTCAGCTTTAAATGCATCATTGTATTTTACATAATAGTCACCAACAAAATGATCTCCTTTTTTATGGGTGGAACTTGGGGTAGCACCATTGGCAAATAATTGCCATGCTATCATACTTTTACAAATATGAATGCCGCGGTCGTTGACAATACAAGTTTTCACCACTTCATGTCCTTGTAATTTTAAAATCTCGGCAATACTCCATCCCAAAAAATTATTTCTTAAATGTCCTAAGTGTAAAGGCTTATTGGTATTAGGGGAGGAGTACTCCACCATTATTTTTTGTGGGATAGTAGTAGGCGGCACTAAATTTTTAGCATCTGCATTTTTAATATACTCCAACCAATAATCATTGCTAATAGTAAAATTTAAAAAACCTTTTACAATATTGAAATTAGTAATTATAGAAGGTAGGGCTTTTTGCATGGCAGTACCTAATTCATTGCCAACGGCATCAGGGCTTTTACCCAATTGTTTAACAAAAGCAAATAGCACAATGGTATAATCCCCTTCAAATTCTGGCTTAGTCGCATTAACTAATACTTGATCAGGTTGTAAATTAACTTGGTATAAGTGGAGTAAACTGTCTGCAGCGGTCTGCTTTAAATTAGTTATCAAATTCATAAAATAGGCTTGCCTTTGGCAAAAGTAATTAATTAAGATTATCTTAGCGCATCCATGTTGAAACTACACGATTTTATTAGTAAAGTTATTCTTGCGCTCATTGATTGGGTATATCCTATTTTTAAGAAAATGATGCCTTTACAAACATTTAGGTATGCAGCTTGTGGTGGCGCCAATACTATTTTAGATATTACTTTGTTTTTTGTGTCTTATAATTATATTGTTCAAAAGCAAATAATTCATCTAGGATGGTTCACTATCAGCCCCCATATCGCCTCCTTTATCATTAGCTTCTGTATTACTTTCCCTATTGGCTTCTATTTAAGTAGGTACGTGGTCTTCCAAGAAACGACTGTAACTAAGCGAAAGCAGTTAATGAAGTATTTTATTGTGGTTTTAGGTTGTGTTTTACTTAATTATGGCTTTTTAAAGCTTTTTGTGGATCATTTAGGCTGGTATCCCACCATGGCAAAAATTGTTACTACCTTTTTTGTGGTCATTTTTAGCTACTCCAGCCAAAAGAATTTCACTTTTAAAGGGGCAGCTTAAGCCTTCATTTCTGCCTTTTCTACCCGTTTTGCAAGATTCTATGTCAAATAAGGGCTTCAAAATAAGCCAAATACTGCCATTTATGACAAATTTGCACCTATCTGCTTGTGGCATAAAGATTGTCTAATAATTGATAATTAATCATTGAAAATCAATCGTTATGGCTAAAATAATAGGAATAGACTTAGGTACCACCAATAGCTGTGTATCTGTAATGGAAGGTGGCGAACCTGTAGTAATCGCAAATGATGAAGGGCGTAGAACCACCCCATCCGTAGTAGCGTTTTTAAAAAATGGGGAGCGTAAAGTAGGAGATCCTGCTAAGCGTCAAGCCATTACCAACCCCGAAAACACTATTTCAAGTGTAAAGCGTTTTATGGGTCGTCGTTTTAATGAAATCACGGAAGAAAAAAGTCACTGGAGCTATAAAATAGTGCAAGGTGAAAATGATACCGTTCGTGTTTCAATTGATGACCGTATGTATACACCACAAGAAATTTCTGCGATGGTGTTGCAAAAAATGAAAAAAACGGCCGAAGACTATTTAGGCACTGAAGTAACCGATGCGGTAATTACTGTACCTGCTTATTTTAACGATGCACAACGTCAAGCGACTAAAGAAGCTGGAGAAATTGCAGGATTAAATGTTCGTAGAATTGTAAACGAGCCTACTGCTGCGGCATTGGCTTATGGTTTAGATAAGAAAAATATTGAGCAAAAAATTGCTGTATTTGATTTAGGTGGAGGAACTTTTGATATTTCTATCTTGGATTTAGGAGATGGTGTATTCGAAGTAAAATCTACCAATGGAGATACGCATTTAGGTGGAGATGATTTTGATAAAGTGATCATGGATTTTTTAGCAGATGAATTCAAAAAACAAGAAGCCATCGATTTAAGAAAAGATCCAATGGCATTGCAACGTTTAAAAGAAGCGGCTGAAAAAGCAAAAGTAGAATTAAGTTCTTCTTCTGAAACAGAAATCAACTTACCTTATATCACAGCCGTAGATGGTGTTCCAAAGCATTTGGTATTAAAATTATCAAGAGCCAAATTTGAATCATTAGCAGATAATTTATTTGCACGTTGCTTAAAGCCATGTGAAGTAGCATTGAAAGATGCAGGTTACTCTGTAAGTCAAATTGATGAAGTTATATTAGTAGGAGGTTCTTCAAGAATCCCTAAAGTTCAAGAAATAGTAGAAAAGTTTTTCGGTAAAAAACCAAACCGTTCTGTTAATCCAGATGAAGTAGTTGCCATTGGTGCAGGTATTCAAGGTGGGGTTTTAACTGGAGACATTAAAGATGTATTGTTATTAGATGTAACTCCATTAAACTTAGGTATTGAAACTATGGGTGGTGTGATGACAACGATGATTTCATCTAACACTACTATTCCTACTAAGAAAATGGAAGTATATTCTACAGCTAGTGACAGTCAACCTGGTGTACAAATTCATGTATTACAAGGAGAGCGCCCTATGGCCAATCAAAATAAAAGTTTAGGTATGTTTAACTTGGATGGTATTCCACCAGCACCAAGAGGTGTTCCTCAAATTGAAGTAACTTTTGATATTGATGCCAATGGTATCTTAAATGTTAGTGCAAAAGACAAAGGAACTGGTAAGGAACAAAAAATTAGAATTGAAGCAGGCAGTGGTTTGACTAAGGAAGAAATTGAAAAAATGAAAGCCGAAGCAAAAGCCAACGAAGCAAGCGATAAAATAGAGAAAGATAGAGTAGAGAAATTAAACCAAGCCGACAGTTTGATTTTCCAAACAGAAAAACAATTGAAAGAATTTGGTGATAAAATTTCTGCAGATAAAAAAGCACCTATTGAAACTGCTTTAGCTAATTTAAAAGAAGCACATCAATCTCAAGATATTGCCAAAGTGGATACTGCTTTAGAAGCAATGAACACTGCTTGGACTGCTGCAAGTGAAGAAATTTACAAAGCACAAGCGGCAGGAGCTGCTGGCCCAGAAGCCCAAGGGGGTGATCAAGCTGGTGGACAAGCTAATGGCGGTGCCAGCAACGATACTGTAGAAGATGCACAGTTTGAAGAAGTAAAGTAAATTTTATATTGCCTTTTTCGGTACTGTAAAATAATATCATAATGTTAAGCCCTTTCAGTTAATCCTGAGAGGGCTTCTTCATTAAATTAGATTGTTGTACCTTCGCGTATCATAAATAAGATATGAAGCGAATAGAAAGACATAGAGCCATTTTAGGAGTAGATGAAAAAGCTACTTTAAACGACTTAAAAAAAGTATATCGTAAGATCATGATGGAATGGCATCCTGATAAATTTCAGGAGAGCGATGATGCTAAAAAAATGGCCGAAGAAAAATCTGCTAAACTAATTTCCTCTTATCATTTTTTAGTAAGTATACATGCTGAAACAAGAGAAGCTAGCTTAACAGAATATACTGCAACCACTTCAGAGGCATGCATTGATGACTTTGAATTCAAGTCCGAAATTTTAAGAGTTGTTTTTTCTGATGGCAATGAATATGAATATTATGGTGTACCCAAAGCTATCTATGTTAAGTTAGTCAATGCCGATACCCCAGATCGTTTTGCAAGAAGACATATCTATGAGAACTACTTATATAGGAGTACCAGTAAGATTGTTTCAGGGAATGAGTAATTGTGCATAATTAGCTCAACAAAATGCAAATTTTTTTCCGTTTTTTGTAAGTATTAAATAGGTTATTGTAGTAATTTTATTGTCTTCTAAATACAATTAACATTACTATGGAAAACAATACCAATTCAGAAGCAAAATGTCCTTTTACAGGCGCTTCTACGGCTTCAAAAATTACTAGTGCAGGCACGCGCAATACCGATTGGTGGCCTAATCAATTAAGACTAAACATACTTCGTCAACATTCTACCTTATCCAATCCAATGGATTCTTCTTTTAATTATGTAGAAGCTTTTAAATCTTTGGATTTAAAAGTAGTAAAAAAAGATATTATTGAAACATTGACCACTTCGCAAGATTGGTGGCCTGCGGATTATGGTCATTATGGACCATTTATTATTCGTATGGCATGGCATAGTGCAGGTACTTACCGTACCACGGATGGCCGTGGTGGTGGAGGTGCAGGTATGCAACGTTTCGCTCCATTAAATAGTTGGCCAGACAATACCAATTTAGATAAGGCACGTTTATTATTATGGCCTATTAAAAAGAAATATGGTCAAAAATTATCTTGGGCCGATTTAATGATATTGGCAGGTAATTGTGCTTTAGAATCTATGGGTTTTAAAACATTTGGTTTTGCTGGTGGGCGTGAAGATGTATGGGAACCACAAGAAGATGTTTATTGGGGTGCAGAGCGCGAATGGTTGGGTGATAAGAGATATAGTGGAGATCGTAATTTAGAAAATCCATTGGCGGCTGTGCAAATGGGATTAATTTATGTGAATCCAGAAGGACCTAATGGTAATCCTGACCCAATTGCATCTGCAAGAGATATTCGTGAAACATTTGCGCGTATGGCCATGAATGATGAAGAAACAGTTGCATTAATTGCAGGTGGACATACTTTTGGAAAAACACATGGTGCTGCTGATCCAGGTAAATATGTAGGAAAAGAACCAGCTGGTGCTGGAATTGAAGAGCAAGGCTTAGGATGGAAAAATACACTGAATACAGGAAATGGAATTAATACCATTACTTCAGGATTAGAAGGTGCTTGGACAACCACACCTACTAAATGGAGCAATAACTATTTTAAAAATTTATTAGGCTTTGAATGGGAACTAACAAAAAGTCCAGCAGGTGCCAATCAATGGAAACCAAAAGCAGGGGCTGGAGCAGGAACAGTTCCAGATGCACATGATGCATCATTGAAACATGCACCTACCATGTTAACCACCGATTTAGCTTTAAAAGTAGATCCAGCTTATGGGCCAATCTCTAAAAGATTTTATGAAAACCCTGATCAATTTGCAGATGCATTTGCAAGAGCTTGGTTTAAATTAACACATCGTGATATGGGACCTCGTTCTCGTTATGTAGGTACTGAAGTTCCAACAGAAATATTAATATGGCAGGATCCTATTCCAGCAGTAACGCATAAATTAATTGATGCAACTGATACTGCTACATTAAAAACAAAAATAATTTCATCGGGTTTATCAATCAATGAATTGGTTGCAACCGCCTGGGCTTCTGCCTCTACCTTCCGTGGATCAGACAAACGTGGTGGTGCTAATGGTGCACGCATTCGTTTAGCGCCTCAAAAATATTGGGCTGCCAATAATCCTGCACAACTTTCAAAAGTATTAGATGCATTAGAAGCTATTCAAAAAGAATTCAATACAACGAATAAAGAAAAACAAGTTTCATTGGCCGACTTAATTGTATTAGGCGGTGGTGCTGCCATTGAGAAAGCTGCTAAAGAGGGTGGACAGGATGTGAAAGTACCTTTTACTCCTGGTCGTACCGATGCTACTCAAGAGGAAACAGATGTTGAATCATTTGCAGTATTAGAACCAATTGCGGATGGTTTCCGTAATTATATTAAACCACGAACATTGATTTCTCCGGAAGATATGATTGTAGATAAAGCACAATTGTTAACGCTTACAGCTCCCGAAATGACTGTATTATTAGGTGGCTTGCGTGTGTTGAATACTAATTTTGATGGTTCAAAACATGGTGTATTTACCAATCAACCTGGAGTATTAACCAATGACTTCTTTACTAATTTAATTGACTTTACCATCACTTGGAAAGCAACTGATGCACATCAATATACATTTGAAGGCAGTGATCGTACTACTGGAAAAGTTAAGTGGACTGGGACTAGAGTGGATTTAATTTTTGGATCTAACTCTGAATTACGTGCCATTGCCGAAGTATATGCTTGTGAAGATGCCAAAGGTAAATTTATAAATGATTTTATCGCAGCATGGACTAAAGTGATGAATTTAGATCGCTTTGATTTAGCTGTATTATAATTCTTTCAGGACTGACGGCTTCATTTCATTTCGCCGTCTTCCTAAAAGGCGGGCGTACCCAAACCCTTTTTCCTTTCAGGACTGACGGCTTCATTTCATTTCGCCGTCTTCCTAAAAGGCGGGCGTACCCAAACCATTTCAACAAATCACTTCGTTCTTTGTTGGGTTTTTTAATGCTCAAGCTTTTACGAGCGAGCTCGTAACGCTTTCACATTAAAAAACCCTGTCCCGAAAATCGTGACAGGGTTTGTGCCCAGAACAGGAATCGAACCTGCACATCCTTGCGAACGCTAGATTTTGAGTCTAGTGCGTCTACCAATTCCGCCATCTGGGCAGGGCTGCAATATTACGTCATTAACGAAAATCTGCCAAAATACGATCGAGGTATTTTTTCTTATAGTAATAGTCTTTTATTTGCAGCATTCCTTCTTGGGAAATAGAATCGATCGAATGAGTTTCCAAAAGCTTTTTAACAGGGCTGTAAATTTCATTTTCGATATTTTTTACTCTTTCTATGATTTTGCTTTTTTCAGCCTCATCTGAGGCGTCCATCCAGGCTTCATTCAGATCCATCATTTCCATCAAAAAGTCTGGTTTTAAAGCGTATTTCTCCTCTGATTCTAAATAACCTGTAACTTCTAAAACATAGGGTATAATCTTGTCCGAATTATTGAGTAGCGTAAATGCTTTATTGGCAATTGCAGAATTTTCTAAGGCTTGTGTTTGTTCTTCTTCGCTGGCTTGAGTAAACTTATCGGGATGAGAAGCTTTTTGTATATCCATAAACGCAGTGCGCAATTGGGTAGTATCTACTTTAAAGCCAATGGGTAAACCGAATAATTCAAAATAGGTCATTTTTATATTTTGTATATTGTGTAAAATTAGCAAAATGCCGGTTATTGGACTTATTAAAGAAGGAAAAGTTCCCAATGACAATAGGGTGGCATTGACTCCAAAGCAATGCAGGCTATTGTTAAGCCAATTTCCCGACTGGGAAATACTGGTCGAATCCTCCTCCAATAGATGTTATAAGGATAGAGAATACCTTAAAGAAGGAATAAAAGTTGTTACAGATATTAGCGCAGCAACTATTATGTTAGGCATTAAGGAAGTCCCCATTGATCAATTAATTGCGCATAAAAAATACTTGTTTTTTTCACATACTAAAAAAGCTCAACCCTATAATCAATTATTGTTTCATGCAATGATGGAGAAAAAGGTTACACTCATAGATTATGAATGTTTAGAACATGAGGATGGACAAAGATTAATTGGTTTTGGATTTTTTGCCGGAATTGTAGGTGCCCACAATGGTATGATGGCCTATGGCAATAGAACCAAGGAATTTTATTTAGTGAGGGTGAAAGAAGTAAAAGATTATTTGGAATTGGTGCACACTTATTTTGGCTTGAAATTACCCAATATAAAGATAGTAGTAACTGGAACAGGTAGAGTAGCGCATGGTATTTTAGAAATTATGAATTTGATGGATGTGCAGCAAGTAGAACCAGATGAATTTATGAGTAGGAATTATGCCTATCCTGTATACGTACATTTAAAAGGGGCTGATTTGTATTTGCATAAAACAAAACATACTTATGAAAGAACTGATTTTCATGCCCATCCTGAAAATTACGAATGCTTATTTAATAGATATTTGCAACATGCACATATTTTAATGAACGGTATATATTGGGAAAAGGGCATCCCTCCTTTATTTACAAAGGATGATTTAAAAGAAGACAATTTTGTATTAACGACTATTGCTGATATTACAGATGATGCTTTTGGAAGTGTCCCTTGTAATTTAGGAGACTCTACCTCAGAAAATCCCATTTATGGAGTGAATGTTAACAGTTTTGAAAAAACAGTTCCCTATCTGCACAATGGAATTGATATTATGGCAGTAGGCAATTTACCCAATGAATTACCGCGTGATGCCAGTAGATATTTTGGGGAGCAATTAATAAAATATGTTTTACCCGATTTAATTAAAGGGGGCAATAAAATTATAGAAGGAGCCACAATGCTCGATGAGGGAAAATTAACTAGTCATTTTTCTTATTTAGCCGACTATGCTAAATAGCGTTCGTAGTTATTTTTCTTGAATTGTTTATAAATGTAAATAATAAGGAGAAAGTAATTGAGTGAATGCAGTTGTATATTGATTCTCCGCATCTTTGATCACAAGCTTATTACGCAATACATTGCTACTAATTTTTTTAAATTGCAACATAGCTCTAAAGGGTAAATGTTTGGCATCGTTGTACACTAATACTTCTTCTACCAAATGCAGTTGATGGGCTAATGCTAATTTTTGCATTGTATAAGCACGAAGGGTAGGAACCAATACAAAAAATGAACCCTCTGCTGATAATAAACCTGCCACATTTTCAACTAAAGTAGCCCAAGGCAAATCGGTACTATGGGCAGCTTTGTTTTTAATGGGGTCTGGTGATTTTAAATCTCCTTCGAAAAAAGGAGGGTTAGAAATGATGACATCACTAAGTTTTTGTTCAGTAAAATTGGAGCTACTATTTTTAGCAGCATAATTTTGTATTGAATCATTGACCAATTGAAGTCTACGCTGCCAAGGGCTTAATGTAAAATTTGAATTGGCTTCTGCTGCTGCTTGAGATTCAATTTCTATGGCTGTAATTATTGTAGCTGACTTTTCAGTGACTTGTGCCAACATTAAACTTAATAAGCCAGTTCCTGTTCCAATGTCTACTATATGCCTGGAATGAATAACTTCTTCTTTTTGTGCTACCCAGGCCCCAAATAAACATGCATCAGTACAAACTTTCATTGAAGTTTGCTGCTGATGCACGATAAATTGTTTACACTGAAAAAAGGGGTTGGCCACTATTCTGCGCTTAAACTAGCTCCTAAATATTCTTTATTTAATCTAGCAATGTTAGCTATAGAAATTTCTTTAGGACAAGTTGCTTCACAAGCACCAGTATTGGTACATGATCCAAATCCTTCCTTATCCATTTGTGCCACCATATTTAATACACGTGATTTTCTTTCTGGAGCACCTTGTGGTAATAAAGCTAAGTGAGATACTTTAGCACTTAAGAATAACATGGCAGAGCTATTTTTACAAGCTGCTACACAAGCTCCACATCCAATACACATTGCGGCTGCAAAAGCATCATCTGCATTTTGTTTTTCGATAGGTAGGCTATTACCATCGACAGCATTACCTGTATTGACACTAATATAACCACCAGCTTGTATAATTCTATCAAAGGCAGAGCGGTCGACCGTTAAATCTTTTACAATTGGGAAGGAGTTGGCTCTCCATGGTTCAATCACAATAGTTTCCCCATCTTTAAAAGCACGCATATGCAATTGACAAGTAGTATTGGCTTGCCAAGGACCATGTGGCTTTCCATTGATGTATAAAGAGCACATGCCGCAAATACCTTCACGACAATCATGATCAAAAGCAACTGGGTCACCACCTTCAGTAATTAATCTTTCATTTAAAATATCTAACATTTCTAAAAAAGACATTTCATCTGATATGCTAGCAACATCATAAGTTACAAATGCACCAACGGTATTTGCATTTTTTTGACGCCAAACTTTAACTTTTAAATTCATTGTATTTTGAGACATAGCTATAAAATTATTCTGTAAATATTTTTGTTTTTTGTGTAACTATTTATAATTACGTTGACTTGGTTTAATGACATCGTATTTTAATTCTTCTTTGTGTAATGTCCAGTCATGATCCCCTTTGTTTTCCCATGCCGAAACAAACATAAAGTTTTCATCATCTCTTAATGCTTCTCCTTCGGGAGTTTGATATTCTTCTCTAAAATGTCCACCACAACTTTCTTCTCTGGTTAAAGCATCTATACACATTAACTCTCCTAGTTCTATAAAGTCGGCCACACGATTGGCTTTGTCTAATTCAGGATTGTATTCGTTAATTTCTCCAGGGATTCTTACATCACTCCAAAATTCTTTTCTCAAAGCTTGTACATCTGCAATAGCTTGTTTTAAACCTGTAGCATTTCTTGACATACCACATTCATTCCAGATAATTTTTCCTAAGCGCTTGTGAAAACTTTCAGCTGATTGTTTTCCGTTGATGTTTTTTAAAGAAGCAATACGGTCTGCTACTTTTTTAGCGGCTTCTTCGAAAGCTGGGTGGGTAGTAGGAATAGCAGCATTGTAAATTTCATCTGCTAAATTATTACCTACTGTATAAGGCGCTACAAAATAGCCATCTGCTAAACCTTGCATCAAAGCACTTGCCCCTAAACGGTTCGCACCATGATCACTAAAGTTGGCTTCCCCTAAGGCATATAAACCAGGAACAGTTGTTTGTAATTCATAATCTACCCATAAACCACCCATGGTATAGTGCACAGCAGGATAAATACGCATGGGCACTTCGTATGGATTTTCGCCAGTGATCTTCGCATACATATCAAATAGGTTACCATATTTTTCTTTCACCACATCTTTGCCCAAGGCAACAATGGCTTCATGACTTATATTAGATAAACCTTGTTTGCTAACTTCTATCTTACCATATCTTTCAATTGCTGCAGCATAGTCTAAATAAACAGCTTGCTTTGATGTTCCTACACCATATCCGGCATCACATCTTTCTTTAGCGGCACGAGAAGCAACGTCTCGTGGAACTAAGTTTCCAAAAGCAGGGTAGCGACGCTCTAAATAATAATCTCTATCTGCTTCAGGTATTTCATTGGCTTTTCTTGTCTCCCCTAAATTTTTAGGTACCCAAATGCGTCCATCATTTCTTAATGATTCAGACATCAGGGTTAATTTAGACTGATGATCACCACTTACTGGAATGCAAGTAGGGTGAATTTGTGTAAAGCAAGGATTTGCAAAATAAGCACCTTGCTTATGTGCTTTCCAAGCAGCAGTTACATTAGATCCCATGGCATTGGTTGATAAATAAAATACATTACCATATCCGCCAGAACATATTAAAACAGCATGACCAAAATGTTTTTCTAATTCTCCTGTAATTAAATTACGAGCAATGATTCCTCTTGCTTTACCATCAATTTTTACAATGTCCAACATTTCGTGACGAGCATGCATAGTTACATTACCTAAAGCTACTTGACGCTCTAACGCTTGATAAGCACCAATTAATAATTGTTGTCCAGTTTGTCCAGCCGCATAAAAAGTTCTTTGTACTTGTGTGCCACCAAAACTACGGTTACTTAATAATCCACCATATTCACGTGCAAAGGGAACTCCTTGCGCAACACATTGATCAATAATATTTGCACTTACTTCTGCTAAACGATGCACATTGGCTTCACGTGCACGGTAATCGCCACCTTTAATAGTGTCATAAAATAATCTAAATACACTGTCGCCATCATTTTGATAATTTTTGGCAGCATTAATCCCGCCTTGAGCTGCAATACTATGTGCACGACGTGGTGAATCTTGAAAACAAAATGCTTTTACTTTATAGCCCAGTTCGCCCATTGCGGCCGCGGCAGAAGCGCCAGCTAAACCAGTACCCACAATAATCACTTCCATTTTCCTTTTGTTGGCAGGGTTCACTAATTTGCAATGACCTTTGTAATCTACCCATTTGTCATCTAATTTTCCGGCTGGTATTTTTGAGTCTAACATATTTAATCTTTTATCTATTGTTTAGAATATTTTTATTTTCATTTTTTAATTTACCCAATGTAAATAAAAACTTATAGGCATCATCGCAAAAGCCAAAGGAATGATAATAGCAAAACCATATCCAATGGTACTAATCATTGTATGGTATCTTTTATTATTTACCCCAATGGTTTTAAAAGCACTTTGAAATCCATGTGCTAGATGATAGGCCAATGCAATACATGAAATAACATAAAATAATACTACCCATTGATTTTGAAAAGTATCTTGCATTACAGCATATAAATTATGCACTACAAAACCATTACCTAAATCCATTTCTGCAACACCTGTAATTCTTGAAGGAATCCAAAAATGTTTCCAATGAATAATAAAAAACATCAACAAAATAGTTCCTAATATAGCCATGCTTCTGCTATACCATTTACTCCCTTTTGAATAATTTACTTCATAGCCAATTTTTCTTTTGCTTCTATTTTCTAAGGTTAACATATAACCCTGAATGATATGTAGAAAAATTCCTAAGAACAATCCAATTTCTAAGATGCGAGGTACTACAAAACTTCCCATAAAATGAGCGGCTTTGTTAAACATGACACCTCCATCCATAGCCCAAATGCAAGCGTTTAATCCGGCATGAACTACTAAAAATAAAACAAGGAAGATTCCTGTAAAAGCCATTACTAATTTTTTCCCGACAGAGGAAGTGAACATTTGCTTAAAAGTCATAGTAGGATGTATTTAAAAATCGTTGCAAAAGTAAGAACGAATTGCGAGCTTGGCATAAATCAATGCCTGATTTTTCTGATTATCCCTAAATTAATTAAACCAACACCACTTTGTTTAATTTTTGCACAAAATAACATCAATAGGTAAAAACGACCATTTCAGATAAGTTATTCACCGCTTGCATAAAAAACATAGTAAAACCCAAGCTTTGGACTAAATTTACAGCATGATAAAAGTGCTAGGTATACTTTGGAATAGCTTTAAAATGGCTTTACAAGAGTTAAAAGTGAATAAGCTTAGAACCTTCCTATCCTTATTTGGTATAACTATTGGCATTTTTTGTATCATCGGCGTATTGGCTACCATTGATAGTTTAAAATCAAAAATCAAAAACGACCTTTCTAGTTTTGGGAATAATTCTGTGTACATTGATAAATGGGATTATTCGGGAGGGCCGGAATACCCATGGTGGAAATTCGTAAAGCGTCCAAGCCCCAAAATTGCCGAAATGGAATTTGTAAAAAAGAAAAGTGCGCTGGGTTCCAACATGGCGTTTTTTGTACAAACACAAGAAACATTTACCAATCAAGACAACATATTAAAAGGAGTTAATATTTATGGCATTACACCAGAATATAGAAATATACATGCTTTTAATATTGGGTATGGTAGGTATTTAACTGAATCCGACTTTAATCGTGGCGTGCCTTATGCAGTAATTGGTTATAAAGTGGCAGAGGAATTATATGGTAAAGCTGATAAAGGAGTGGGTAAAACCATTTCTTATAAAGGCCGTAGATTATTAGTAATTGGCGTTATTGAGAAACAAGGAAGTGCTATTATTAATGGATACGATTATGATAAATCCACCATTGTAACCTATAATTATTTTGCTTCGGTATACAATCCGGACAATTCGAATCCATCGATCATGGTGCAAGCCAAACCTGGTGTTCCTTCGAGAGCATTACAGGAAGAACTTATAGGCATCATGCGTCAAATAAGAAAATTAAGCCCTACACAAGAAGATAATTTCACCTGTAATGATGTGGCTCAATTTAAAGACCAAGTAGAAAGCGTTTTCGGTGCCATTAACCAAGGAGGTTGGGCCATTGCAGGCTTATCCTTAATTGTAGGGGCCTTTGGTGTTGCTAATATTATGTTTGTAACTGTAAGGGAAAGGACTAGTCAAATTGGACTTAAAAAAGCCATTGGAGCCAAAAGCAGCACTATACTATATGAGTTTTTATTAGAAAGTGCATTTTTATGCATTGTTGGAGGTTTAGTGGGCTTGTTTTTGGTCTGGGTGCTAACATTGGCATTAAGCTCGGTTCTTCCATTTTCTATTGTCATAGCCCCTGGTATTATTGTTTTGGCTTTTAGTATCTGTATTATTTTGGGCGTTGTTTCTGGAATCATTCCAGCCTCCATTGCTGCTAAAATGAATCCAGTAGAAGCCATCAGAACTAAGTAATCCTTGTATTTTTTTTAGCTTTATCTTCGCGTTGTGAGCAACAAACCCATTACTATATTGGCTATTGAGTCTTCCTGCGATGAAACCGCGGCCTCTGTAATTGTAAATGGTAAAATTCTTTCCAATTTTATTGCCAATCAATTGGTACATGAAAAATTTGGAGGCGTGGTGCCAGAATTAGCCAGCAGAGCGCACATGGAAAATATTGTACCTGTGGTTGATACTGCTTTAAAAGAAGCTTTTCCTAATGCCACTCACCAGGAAAGAATGGAATCTATTGATGCCATTGCTTTTACACAAGCCCCAGGTTTAATTGGAAGCTTATTAGTGGGTGCTCAATTTGCAAAATCATTGGCTTTGTCTTTAAAAAAACCATTAATAGCGGTACATCATATGCAAGCACATGTATTAGCTAATTTAATAGATGATCCTAAACCCGTTTTCCCTTTTTTATGTTTAACGGTGAGTGGAGGACATACGCAAATAGTACAGTGCAATAGTGCTTCTTCCATGAAAATTTTAGGGGAAACCATTGATGATGCAGCTGGAGAAGCCTTTGATAAAATTGCCAAATTATTAGGCTTGCCTTATCCCGGCGGCCCCTTCTTGGATAAATTAGCAAAATTGGGCAATCCAAAAGCTTTTGTTTTTGCTAAACCTCATGTACCTAATTTAGATTATTCTTTTAGTGGTTTAAAAACTAGTGTCTTGTATTTTTTACAAAAACAAAGTCCCGAGTTTATACAAGAAAATATCAATGACTTATGTGCATCTGTTCAATACACCATCGTGGAAATTTTAATGAAGCAACTAAAAAAAGCGATTCAGTTAACAGGTATTAATCAAGTTTGTATTGCTGGGGGAGTGAGTGCAAACAGTGGTTTAAGACAAGGGGTGGAAGCCTTAGGACTCAAAACTAAATCGACCATTTTTTTACCCGCTTTTGAATATTGTACCGACAATGCTGCGATGATTGCAATGGCAGCGCACTATAAATATTTGGAAGGTGGTTTTGAAAATTTATCGGTGTCGGCCACTGCCAGAGCTCATTGGTAAATTAAAAAAGAGTAACTTTGCAGCCTCAAAAACAGTTCAATAATGATTAGTGCTAGAAACGTCACTTTGGCCTTTGGAAAAAGGGTTTTATTTGATGAAGTAAACATCAGCTTTACGAAAGGAAATTGCTATGGTATTATAGGTGCCAATGGTGCAGGGAAATCTACTTTCTTGAAGATATTAAGCGGTGAAATTGAACCCAATAAGGGCATGGTGGAAATTACCCCTGGAGAAAGAATGGCGGTGTTAAAACAAAATCAATTTGAATTTGATGAACAAACTGTTTTGAACACTGTGTTGATGGGTCATAAAAGAATGTGGGAAGTAATGCATGTTAAAGATGCTTTGTATGCGAAAGAAGATTTTACAGAAGCTGATGGGATAAGAGCAGGAGAGTTAGAAGCAGAATTTGGTGAAATGGGTGGCTATGAATCAGAAAGCAATGCGGCAAGTTTATTAAGTGATTTGGGTGTGAAAGAAGAAATGCACCAAGATTTAATGAAAGACATTCCAAGTAATTTTAAATTAAGGGTATTGTTGGCGCAGTCTTTATTTGGAAACCCAGATATTCTTTTATTGGATGAGCCTACCAACGGTTTAGATATTGAAACGATAGGTTGGTTAGAGAATTTTTTAGCCGACTATCAAAACATTGTATTAGTGGTAAGTCACGATCGTCACTTCTTAGATACAGTGTGTACGCACGTTTCAGACGTTGACCGTTCTAAAATAAAAACGTTTACAGGTAACTATTCTTTCTGGTATGAGTCTTCTCAATTAATGGCACGTCAAATGTCAGATAAGAATAAAAAGAATGAAGATAAGCGCGCTGCCTTATTAGATTTTATTGCCCGCTTCTCTGCCAATGCAAGTAAGAGTAAGCAAGCTACTTCTCGTAAAAAAGCATTGGAAAAATTAACCATTGAAGAAATTGAACCTTCGAATAGAAAATATCCTGGAATTATTTTTCAACCACTTCGTGAAGTGGGCAATCAAATTTTGAATGTAGAGAAATTAAAAAAAGAAGTGGATGGGCGTGTGTTGTTTAAAGATGTTTCTTTTTCGGTAAGTAAAAATGATAAAATTGCATTTTTAAGTAGAGATCCTTTAGCCATTACTTATTTCTTTGACATTATCAATAACAATGGTAAAGCTGATGGCGGTAGTTTTGAATGGGGCACTACTATTACTAGTGCTTATTTACCAATGGAACACAATGCCTTTTTTACCGAACCTTATACTTTAATGGATTGGCTTAGACAATTTGTACCTACTCATGTAACGGACGCCGATGAGCCTTTTATAAGAGGGTTTTTAGGCAAGATGTTATTTAGTGGAGATGATGTCATGAAAAAGACCAATGTGCTAAGTGGGGGCGAAAAAGTGCGTTGTATGGTGAGTAAAATGATGCTTCAGAACCCTAATGTGGTGGTTTTAGATCAACCTACTAACCATTTAGACCTAGAAAGTATCCAAAGCTTTAATGAAGGCTGTCAAAACTTCCCTGGAGTGGTATTAATCACTTCTCATGACCATACTTTTATGCAAACCGTAGCCAACAGAGTCATAGAATTAACCCCCAAAGGGATCATTGATAGATTGATGACTTTTGATGAATATATGGAGGATAAAAGGGTACAAGAACTAAGGGCAGAAATGTATGCCTAAGGCTTCCAAAATGCCTTATAGCGAAATGAAAACCAACATTTTAGCCTTTTTCACACTTAATTGAGGTAAAAGGTCAAAAAAACACTAAAATAAATGGGAAGGTATTTGTTATTTACTTACCTTTGCCGTCCGTAAAAAATAATTTCTCATGGCTAGAGTATGTCAATTAACAGGAAAGAAGCCGATGTCTGGAAACAGTGTTTCTCATTCCAACATCAAGACTAAACGTCGTTTCCTTCCAAATTTGCAAAAGAAGCGTTTCTACTTCATTGAAGAAGATCGCTGGATCACTTTAAAAGTATCAACAGATGCGATTAGAACCATTAATAAAAATGGTTTGGCTTCTGTAGTTAAAGATCTTAGAGCCCAAGGCGACAAGATATAATCAATCAAATCAAGTATAACTTATAATATACCATCATGGCAAGGAAAGGAAACAGAGTTCAAGTAATATTAGAGTGCACAGAGCACAAGACTACTGGTTTACCAGGAACTAGTCGTTATATTACTACTAAGAACAAAAAGAACACCCCAGATCGTTTGGAGTTCAAGAAATACAACTCAATTTTGAAAAAAGTAACTGTACACAAAGAAATTAAATAATCATGGCAAAATCAGCTTCTAAAAACGCGAAAGTAAAGGATTTAAAGGCTTCAGCTGAAGCAAAAAACTGGACTAAAGTAATTAAAGCTATTCGTAGCCCTAAAACAGGCGCGTATACTTTTAAAGAGAATATTGTGCACAAAGACCTTGTTAAAGAATTTCTTGCTGCAAAGTAATAATCTTCAACTTTACTAATAAACTAGTATTTCCGTTTAAAAATATTAACTCCCGCCTCGATACTTCGTGGTGGGAGTTTTTCTTTTAAATATTGACTAAATTTACATCATGAGCTTTTTAGGAAAATTATTTGGGAAGAAGGAAAAAGAAATCCTTGATCAAGGGTTGGAAAAAACTAAGCAAGGATTTCTAGAGCGTATTTCAAAAGCCATTATAGGAAAAACTTCTGTGGATGAGGAAGTATTAGATCAATTGGAAGAAGCCTTGATTGGGGCGGATGTGGGCGTAGATACAACCCTAGCCTTAATTGAAAAAATTCAAGAACGAGTTAAGAAGGATAAATATGTTTCAACGGCAGATTTGAATAAAATTTTACATGAAGAAATTGTATCCTTATTGGTTGATGTGCCATCACAACTATTAGGATTTACTCCACCTAGCGAAATAAAACCATTTGTCATTTTAGTAGTAGGGGTGAATGGAGTAGGTAAAACCACCACCATTGGCAAATTAGCACATCATTACAAAGAAGCGGGTAACGAAGTAATATTGGGCGCTGCTGATACCTTTAGAGCAGCTGCAGTAGACCAGTTAACTATTTGGAGTGAAAGAGTAGGCGTACCCATTGTAAAACAAAATATGGGTTCAGACCCTAGTGCAGTTGCTTTTGATACTATTCAGTCAGCCATTGCAAAAAATGCGTCGGTGGTCATTATAGACACTGCTGGTAGATTGCATAACAAAGTTCATTTAATGGACGAGCTCAATAAAATAAAAAGAGTCATTCAAAAGCAATTGCCAGATGCCCCACATGAAGTTTTATTGGTGTTAGATGGTTCTACAGGACAAAATGCATTAGAACAAGCCAAACAATTTATGGCAGTGACCCAGGTAACAGCACTCGCTATAACAAAACTAGATGGTACTGCAAAAGGTGGAGTGGTATTGGCTATTGCACATCAATGTAAAATTCCTGTAAAATATATTGGTGTAGGAGAGCAAATAAAAGATTTATTGCTATTTGATAAAGATGAATTTGTAGATTCTTTATTTAGTTTGAATAAAGTTTAATTGTAGTTTAACAATCTGGCTACTTGAGTGTATAACGAATTCCTATTCCCCCTTGATTTTTGAAATAGCCTTGTATAATACTAAAAGAAGGTTGCCAATCAATACTTAGATTTAATGGAGAATTCTTCACTTTATAATCAAGTCCAATGATTCCATCAAATCCAACCGAGATATTAGATTTGTCTAGGGTATTATTTTTCTTTCTCCACTCCTCGCTCCAAATACCTAAATGACCTCCATATCCAATATACCAAGACAATTGATTGTCTTCTTTAATGGGGGTATGTATTTCATTTAAAATTGATAACCAAAAACCATCCAGTGTAATATAGCCTGAGGCTTCAATGGCTTTATTGAGCTTATAAAAACTTTTATAGGATAAAGCACCGGGGTACATTTTAACGCCAATCGACTTTGTATATCCATCTGCATACAAATGTAAATTTCTATTGACAGGGGTATCTAAAGTAAAATCTTGAGCAATTAATTTTTGGAAAAAGAATATAGTAAATAAGGTAAATAGTAAATGCTTTTTTATCATTATGTTCCAGTTGGGGTACACAAATTTAAGGGGATTTATTAAACATAAACTGTTTAATAAATGCTAATTTTTTTTAAACTTGCTTTGGCTGGGGTAGGGAATCTTACGAAATATGATTAGGTTTGTAGTATGCATAGTTTTCAAGAATTAGTAGTCACTTTTAACAAGGGTTTTGATACCAATCTTTTCCCGTCTAGTCCTGCTACCTTATATGAGCCTAGTGAATATTTTCTTAGTATAGGGGGCAAAAGAATAAGACCTGTATTATGTTTATTAGGCAATGAGTTGTTTAATGAGATTCATGAGGATGCCTATCATTTAGCGAATGCAGTAGAATTATTTCATAATTTTTCATTGGTCCATGATGATATCATGGACGATGCTTCCTTAAGAAGGGGCAAAGCAACCGTACATACCAAATACGATAGTAATAAGGCAATTTTGGTAGGGGATGTAATGTTGGTGAGAGCTTATGAATATTTGCAAAAAATACAATCCTCCCATTTATCTAAAATTTTAGAATTGTTTAATACCACAGCGAAAGAAGTTTGTGAAGGACAACAATTGGATATGGATTATTCAAAAATGGAAAAAGTGACCATGGAGGAATACATTCACATGATTACTTTAAAAACATCTGTATTATTAGCCGCTAGTTTAGAAATGGGCGCTATTATTGGAGGGGCAAGTACTTCCAATTGCAAACACTTATATGAATTTGGTAAAAATATTGGTATTGCGTTTCAGGTGCAGGATGATTATTTAGATGCCTTTGGAGATGCGGCGCTGTTTGGAAAAGAACCAGGAGGAGACATCAAACAAAATAAAAAAACATTTTTATTAATTCATGCATTGGAAGTAGCCAATTCGGCTCAAAAATTAGCATTAGAAGCTTTGTTGAAATCGGATGCAGAAGATAAAGTTGAAAAAGTACTTGCTATTTTTAAAGCCTGCGGAATTGATACTTGGGCCGAAAATAGTAAAGCGGTCTACCTTAAAAAAGCATTTGAGCATTTAGAATCTATAGCAGTTACAAGCGATCGGAAGAAGCCATTAATAGAATTGGCTAATTATTTAATGAATCGAAATCAATAATCCCGTGCTGATGATGAATTTATTTAGGAAGAAATCAATTGAGAAAATTCAAGCAGAAGCAGCTTTAGGATTAACAGATGGACATAGTGCCAGCGGATTAAAAAGAGTTTTAGGGGTGAGGGATTTAACTTTTATGGGTATTGCTGCTGTTGTGGGTGCAGGCATATTTTCGACCATTGGTACCGCTGCCTATCATGGTGGCCCAGGCATTTCTTTATTATTTGTAATCACTGCCATTACTTGTGGATTTAGTGCTTTATGTTATGCCGAATTTGCTAGCAGAGTACCTATAGCGGGAAGTGCATATACTTATGCTTATGTTACTTTTGGAGAATTAATTGCATGGATTATAGGATGGGCATTGATATTAGAATATGCCATTGGAAATATTGTAGTAGCGATAAGTTGGAGTGGTTATTTTGTAAATTTATTAGAAGGATTCCATATTCATCTTCCAGGTTGGTTATCTACCAATTACGATCAAGCCCAACAAGGGTATGAGGAAGCAGTTAAACATTTAGCGGCAGGGGGTACACCAGAAACCTTTAGCAAAATTGCCAGAATTGGCTATGATGCCATCAACCATGCACCAATGATAGGATCATGGAGAGTTATTTTGAATACGCCTGCTTTTATCATTGTAGCATTAATAACGATATTAGCTTATATAGGTATTAAGGAAAGTAAAAAGAGTACCAACTTTATGGTCATCTTTAAAATAATAGTCATTGTTTTTGTAATTATTTTAGGCTTCTATTATGTGGATACCAAAAACTGGGATCCATTCTTACCCAATGGATTTACTGGAGTTTTAGCAGGGGTATCGGCTGTCTTTTATGCCTATATTGGTTTTGATGCGATCTCTACTACGGCAGAGGAATGTAAGAATCCGCAAAGAGATTTGCCGAGAGGTATGATTTACTCATTAGTTATTTGTACGGTGTTATATATTTTAATTGCTTTGGTTTTAACAGGTATGGTACAGTATACCGAATTAAAAGTGGATGACCCTTTAGCATTTGTATTTGAAAGATTGGGCTTACACAAAATTGGATACATTATTTCTATTAGTGCGGTGGTGGCCACGACCAGTGTATTACTAGTATTCCAATTGGGTCAACCAAGAATTTGGATGAGCATGAGTAGAGATGGTTTATTGCCAAAGAAATTTTCTAAAGTACATCCTAAGTTTGGTACCCCTGGTTTTGCCACCATTGTTACTGGCTTTTTTGTAGGTATTCCTTCTTTATTTATGTCCATTAGCCGAATGACCGATTTAACAAGCATCGGTACTTTATTTGCCTTTGTGTTGGTTTGTTTCGGGGTATTGGTATTGCCTAAAATAGCTCCATCAGGAATTAAGCAAGCATTTAGATTGCCCTATATCAATGGTAAATTTATCATCCCATTGCTATCTATTATTTTTATTTATTTTGCTAAATACAGAATTCAAGAGGATCTTGCCAATTTTTCTATTCAGCATTTTCAAGAATTCTTATTCTTATTATTTATTGTCATTTTAACGGTTGTTTCTATTTTAACTTTTATTCATCAATTTTCTATTATTCCTATTATTGGTGCTTTATGCTGTTTGTATTTAATGATAGAAATTCCACCTATCAGTTGGGTTTGGTTTTTAAGCTGGATGGCCATTGGGTTCATATTGTACAGTTATTATGGACGAAAAAACAGTTTATTGTCTAAAGAAACAAACGTTTAATAAAATCCTTTATGAAGTATCAGGTAGGGGATGAAATTTTAGTATTACATAGCAATGAAGAGGGCCGAATTATAGAAATCATGAATGACACCATGGTGATGATAGAAGTGCGTGGCGTTAAATTTCCAGCCTATATGGATCAAATAGATTTTCCCTATTTTAAAAGGTTTACAGAAAAGAAATTATTCCCAGAAAAAAAAGCACCTCAAAAAATATTTGTTGACCAAATTCCAAAAGAAAAGATTCAAAAAAATGATGCTAAAGAAGAAGAGGGGGTGTTGCTTAATTTAATCCCTAAATTCAGTTTAGACGATTTTAATGATGAAATAGTAGAAAGTATTAAAATATACTTATCCAACAGAACTAGAGTGGGTTATCAATTTGTTTATGAACAAGCTTTTTCAGGGGCTGTTGACTTTTCTATAGAATCAACGATTGCCCCATTCACCGATTTTTATATTCATGATATTCCTTTTGCATCCGTAAATGATAGCCCAAGTTTTGCCATTGATTTTTCTTTAATGGAGCCCCATAAAAAAAAGGCAGCCCATTTTGAAACACAATTAAAATTAAAACCTAAGCAGCTGTTTCAAAAAGTGGAAGTATTAAAGGAAGATAATAAAACAACCATCAGCTATCCATTATTTGAAACCTATCCTGACAAAGCCGAAGACAATCATATAGCTATAGATGTTTTAAGGAATGCAGGTTATAAAGTGTATGATGTTAGTAAAATAAAACAAAATATTCAAGCCGCTCGAAGCGTGATTGATTTACATATTGAAAAAATAATGGATCAGCATAGTCATTTAAGCAATGCCGAAATTTTACAATTTCAGTTGGAAGAATTTGAAAAGTGGTTGGAGTTGGCTCAACTCAATAATTTACCCTCCATGGTTATTATACATGGAGTTGGGAAAGGTAAATTGAAAGCTGAAATACACGATTTATTAAAAGTTAAAAAAGGGGTTAAGCAATTTATCAATCAATATTCAGATTTTTATGGCTATGGGGCTACCGAAGTGTTTTTTGAATACTAATGGGTAGGTTTTTACCTTTAATAGGAGCTGTCTTTTTTGAGTTCGTCTTTTGTTCTACCATCCCCTAATTGACACTAACAAATAGCCAATTTCTTACCAAATTATATTTTACTACCTTTGCACTACTACAAACCCGAACTATCGTGGCAAGCAATTGCCAAGGAAAGTCCGGACAGCATAGGGTAACCCACCGGTCAATAGCCGGCGCCCCGAGTAATCGGGACAGAGAAAGTGCCACAGAAAATAACTACCTCGCAAGGGGAAAAGGTGAAAACGTGAGGTAAGAGCTCACGGATAAGACAAGTAATTGTTTTATAGGGTAAACCTTGGGTGCTGTAATGCCACGTAAAGGAGCGCTTAAGAACGACTCGTTCAAGTTCCAGGGTAGGCAGCAAGACCCCATCAGCAATGTTGGGGCTAGATAAATGATAGTTTAGAAACAGAATCCGGCTTATGAGGCTTGTAGTATTTTTTTTACAAAACAGAGTTCATTAATAATGACTCATCTTTAATACAACATTATACTCTTTTTAAAGAGTTAATGCTAAACTTGATCATACATGACTATTGAGCAGATAAAGCGTATGAAGGACCAAGTAAGTGTCCTGAGGAGGTTTCTTTGACGTCGATAACAGACTATATAAAGTAACAACCGATAAACAATTGTCTTTATCTCCCGGTTTTTGGGAGGACAATACACGTGCCACCAGTACTATGAAGGAAATTAAACTTAATGAGTATTGGATTAATATGTTTCAAAACGTCGAATCCAACCTAGAAGATTTTGTGGTCTTATTTGATTTTTGGAAAGCTGGAGATGCAACAGAACAAGAAACACAGGAAGCATTCAACAAAGCTGTAATATCTATTGAAGAAGCAGAATTTAAAAGCACTTTAAATAAACCAGAAGACGAACTTCCAGCCATTTTACAAATCAATCCAGGTGCAGGTGGCACCGAAAGTCAGGATTGGGCGGAGATGTTATTACGCATGTACACCATGTATGGCGAAAAGCAGGGTTGGACTGTAAGTTCTTTGGATTATCAAGAAGGAGATGGAGCTGGAATTAAATCGGCCACCTTACAATTTGATGGCCCTTTTGCTTATGGTTTTTTAAAAGCTGAATCGGGTGTACACCGCTTAGTAAGAATTTCACCCTTTGATAGCAATGCAAGACGTCATACATCTTTTGCCTCTGTCTATGTTTATCCTTTAATTGATGATACGTTTGATATTGTTGTTAATCCTGCAGATATTGAATGGGAGTTTTATAGAAGTGGTGGAAAAGGAGGGCAAAATGTAAACAAAGTAGAAACAGCAGTAAGGTTAAGACACGCTTCAGGGATTATTGTAGAATGTCAACAATCAAGAACACAGGGAGAAAATAGAGAAATTGCGATGAAGATGTTGAAGAGTAGATTGTATGAAGCAGAAATGAGAAAAAAACAAGAAGCTTTAAATGCTTCTAATGCCAATAAGAAAAAAATAGAGTGGGGTAGTCAAATACGTTCTTATGTTTTTCATCCCTATAAAATGATTAAAGATCATCGAACCGATTTTGAAGTGGGTAATATAGGCCCAGTGATGGATGGAGAAATAGATGGCTTTATTAAAGCCTATCTAATGCTTGAAAAAACAGAACAAGCATAATTAATTTTTGTGAATTAATGAAAATTGGGACTTAAATCTAATTTTGATTTAGGTCTAAGATTGTCTAACCATTGAAATCCACGTATTAGTAAATCTGTTTTAGGTGTTTGGCCAATAGGCGTCATATTTCCTATTAGTTGGTTTCTGAAAATTACTTTTGCAGGCTCATTATTTTCAAAAGTGATTTCAATAATTTGAGCATTAGAATGGTTTATTCCAATAAAGTTTTTCTTAGTGTCTAAAGCAAAATAGATATTCTCTGCATTACCTTTAGTAATCATTTTAGAAATAGCACCATTTTGAAACCAAGCATTTAATCTATTCCCTTTTAATTGATTAAAATAGCTGGTCGTGTCAATTTTATTAAAAGCAAATGCATTTTCAAATACATGTAATTGCTCTGGTTTTTTATTTTTGATAAATAAGTATATGGTATCACCAGTTATTTGGTTGTCATTAGCCCATACAATAGGATTGGATAATAATCTGATGGTAGAATCATTTAAAGAATAAAATAAGCTGTCTGCAGTTGCTTGCAAAGAATCGGAATATATTCTTACATGATGATAGGCTTCGAAATATTTATTTAAAGTAGTATCTACTATTTTACCAACACTGTCTCTGGCTTTGGGAATGGGCTTAGTTAAATCTGATATTTTCCCAGTATGAAGCGTATCTGCAGCAATATATAAGGTATCATCTTTTTGCTTAATCAATAATAATGGATGTTCCGTTGCAAATAAAACACTTTTAACCTTATTGGTTTTAATGTTATTAGCCATTAAATCAAAGCCTAAAGTATCTTTGGAGCGGTAAATGGCATTGCCTTTAAACTCACCTGTTCCCACAGAATCATCTACTGCCATTTCATCCGCTATAAAATGGTAAGTACTGTCGTCAATCTCCGATCTTTCATATAAATAGCCTTGCTTTAAACCAGTATTAAAATTTCCATTACTTGTTGTAATGGTTCTTGACCCAGTGATGATTTTACTGGGGCTAATAAAATTGGCTAATTGGGAATAAGTATTGTATTCTAAAGTATCCGTAATAATATGATTATCTACATCATGTAATTCAACTTTGTTTCTAAATATGACATCTCGAGTTTCTCCATAATACATGCCTTCCTTACTCGTTAAAACAGTTTTGTTTCTCACCAGTTTACCCCCTTTTGTAAATACACCAATTTTAGTGGCTACTTCATAATCTAAAGAATCTGTGGTGAGAATACCTTTCCCATCAGTTAATTTCACCTTCTTTCTTAAAAAAGCTTTTTTAGTCGCACCTAAATATTTTAAGTAATCCGAATAAGTATCAACGCTGTCTGCATCATTAATATGGATGTGCCCAAAACCTTCTAAAGTATTTTTAGTGGTATTTAAAATTAAACTGTCTCCATACAATAAAGTTTTTCCTTGTCTAATTTTTACATGGCCTACAAAAACCAAATAATCCATGCTATCCATTTTTTTCACATTGTAGGTTTCAGCCGAAAGAAACTCTATTAATTTTCCACCATTTTCTATGGTAGCAGGATTAGTAGGGTTAACCATGGGAACAGTATCCTTGGGCAATCTTTTCAATAAAACGGACTTGCCAATTGAAGCACGTTCAATAATTTGAGCCCTTATTGAATGAATGGATAAAGAGAAGAATAATATAATTAAACCAATTCTAGTCATTGGTAATTGAATCGGCTAAAGGCTTAGTCAATGGGGTAGATTTATCTTTTTTACCAAAAACGGATACATTAATATATCTTTTTGGATGAACTTTAATATCATCGACCAATGTATTAATACTTTTTAAAGTTCCTTGTAATTCATTGTAAAAGGAACTGTCATTCATTAATTTGGAAGCCGTGCCAGTTCCTGAATTTAACTTTTGTAAGCTGATATTTAAATTAGATACCGCCAATTGGATGGTCTTGATAGTTTTACTTAAATCGGCATCTTTAACAGCTTTGGAAGCACTATCTAAATTAGTGATAATATTATTTAGCTTTTGATTATTGTCATTCAAGTTTTTTGTAAAACTATTTACATTGTCAAAAGTTTGAGCAATAGATCCATTTTGTTTTTGAAGCATGGTTTCGATGGCAGTCACCGAAGTACTTAAGCTTTTTGTAGTAACCGCTAAATTTTCTAGTATAGACTGCAGTTTTTCTTTATTGCCATCATTTAAAACAGTATTAATATTATTCAATACTTTATCTAGAGAAGTAATAGCATTTTTAGTTTTCTCCCCTAAAGGAGAAAGTGTATTTACGAAGTCTCCTAATAAACTTGCGGCAGGAGCTGTTTTAATGGTATCTCCCGATTTGAAAAAACTAGTTGAATTTCCCAACACAACACTTATACTACTAATGCCTAAGGGATTGTCTTGAATAGTAGCTACTGAATTATTAGGTATTTTATAAGGTTCATTTAATTTAACAGAAACTATAATTTCAGCTAGATTGTCTTTTTGGTTTTCAATTTCAAAAACTGATCCCACTTGATATCCATTTACAAAAACTGGATTAGAAACAATTAATCCTTTCGTATCTGTATATTTCGCATAAATTATATTACCAGATTTAAATATAGTTTTACCTCTTAGGAAATTAAAACCTAAAACAATAAGCGTAACTGCTATTACGGTTAAAGCCCCTACTTTTGTTTCATTTGATACACGCATCTTGTTAAATGTACTTTACTGCAAAATTAGCTAAAAAATAGGAGCTAATTGGCATTTGTCTTTTTCTGGTTTTCCAAGGAATTTTTGTACCGAATCACCGATTTGGTGATTACTTCACAAATTTGATTTTGTCCTTCTTCGCTATTTAAATAATCCTCATCTTCTGGGTTGGATATAAAGCCTGTTTCTACCAATACCGCTGGCATTTGAACGGCTGCCAAAACCCAAATTCCTTTTTGTCTTTGCTTGGCTTCTCTACTTAATCTTCCTGCGGCCTTAAATTCTTCCTCAATGGTCAAGGCCAAACTAGCTGCTCTTTGAAAAAATTGTTGAGTTAACAAACTAATCATCATGGTTCGAGTAGGGTCAGCGGCATCAATATCTTTAATTTGCTTTTCAGAAACAGAGTCTAATTTTTCCACCACATCATCAACGGCCTCATTGGCCATGTCTTTCTTTTGATCAGATTTCCCTACATTGTATATAAAAGTTTCTGTTCCTCTAGCTGTATTAGGTGTGTAGGTGGTTTTATACAAAGGCACAACTCTGCTTACTTTTCTTTTCTCCCCCTTTTTCTTTACGGTATAAGTTTTAGTAGTATGTCCAATAATTTCTCTATTTCTACTAGGATCCGCCGAATTGGTATGTATACATATAAATAGATCTCCTTTGGCGGCATTGGCCATATTAGCTTTTTCAACTACCGAATTAAAAATATCAGTGTTCCTAGTAAGTACCACTTCCACATCTGGAATGGCATCGTGAAAATATTCTTCTAATTTCAAAGAAATAGCCAAGGATACAGCTGCCTCAGTGGAATATTTTCCATTGGCTCCAGGATCGGAACCTCCATGACCCGGATCAATTATTATGCGTTTTAAGGTTTTTGCTGAATTTTGGGCTTCTGCGTTAAAGCTTAGGAGGGTAAAAAGGGCAATTGTTCCATAAGTAAATGCTAAAATCAGTCTATTTTGCTTCATAATCAGTGCCTTAATGCTGTTTTAGTTTATTTTTGCAGCTGTGATAGTATCAGGATACAAAAATAACGTAAAATCTAAGCCTTCTATTGTAAATATTGGCATTTTACTAATATTAACAATAGTTTTATTGGCTGTGTATCCTTCTATGGCACAGGTCAAATCCATTAAGAACGCCCCTATCAAAGTTATGGACAGTTCGGTGAAAAAGACCGATACAAACCTTACTAAGTCACTTAGGATATCAAAAGACAGCATTGACACCCCCGTTAAGTATACAGCTGCAGATTCGGGTGTAATGATTATGTCCACGAAGGAATTCTATTTATATGGTAATGCTAAAACGGAGTACAAAACATCCATTTTAGAAGCGGCTACTATAGTTTATGACCAACAGACTCAAAATATTAAAGCCTATGGAGCTAAAGATACCTTGGGTAATCCCCAAAGCAATCCTAAATTCCAAGAAAGTGGGATGGTATCCTTAAATGATTCCATCTATTTTAATATGAAATCGGGCAAGGGTTTAACAAAGAATAGCAATTTTCAACAAGGTGAAATTTACATCAATGCTATTTCGATGAAAAAAATTAATAAAGAGGAAGCCTTTGCTTGGAAAGCAAGATTTACCACTTGTAATTTAGATGAACCTCATTTTGCATTTAGAACCAATAAGTTAAAAATTATCAATGATAAAATTGGTGTTTCAGGACCTGCATTCCCAGAATTCGAAGGTGTCCCTTTTCCCATAGGCATTCCATTTGGTATTTTTCCACTAAATAAAGGAAGACATTCTGGTATGATGGCCCCTGCTTTTACTTCTAGTGAAGATTTTGGTTTAGGGTTTGAAGGACTTGGCTATTATAAAGTACTAAGCGATAATTTTGATGCCACTGTTAGAAGTAATATTTATTCTTATGGCGGGTGGAGTGCTAATTTAAATAGTAAATACATTTTACGATACAAGTATATTGGCAATTTTAATTTGAGTCTTCAGAATACTAAAATTTTAAACAGAAATACTGGTGTATCTACCGAATTCACTGGAACTAAAACATTCATGATCAATTGGTCACATTCTATGGATGCAAGAGCTTTGCCAGGAACCAATTTTTCGGCCAATGTTAATTTTGGAAGCACCAAGTATAATAAGTCATTACTGAATAACCCTTTACAAAATTATCAGAATCAAATTAGTTCTTCCATTAGCTATAATAAATCTTGGGACAATAAGTATAACTTATCGGTTAACTTAAACCACAGCCAAAATAATAATTTAGGATTAGTCAATTTAAGCTTACCCAATATTAATTTTAATGCATTAACCATTTACCCCTTTCAAAAAAAGGAACAAGTAGGGTCTACGAAGTGGTATGAAAAGTTAGGTATTGGGTACAATGGCTCTTTCCAAAATCAATTGGCTTTTTATGATACTGCTTTTAATATGCCAAGATTATTAGACACGATGCAATGGGGGGCTACACATAGTATCCCTATTAGTTTATCCTTACCTGCTTTAGGTCCTATAACGATTAGTCCCAATATTAATTTTGAAGAAAAATGGTTTGGTTCTGAAAATACAAAAAGCTGGAATAGTAAATTAAACAAAGTAGATACCAACACCAGCAGAGGGTTTTTTAGAGCACCCCATATTGGATTTGGCGTAGGAACCTCTTCAAGAATATTTGGTACTTATAAATTTAATGACAGTTATGTAAAAGCGATAAGACATGAAATTAGACCTAGTATTTCATTTAATTATACCCCCGATTTAGCGGCCAACTATCATTATACTTCTCAAATAGATTCCACAGGAAGAAATTATCGTTTTTCTAAATTTGATGGAGGTGCCTTAGGTGGCGCTTATTCTGAAGGTACTTTTGGCGGATTAGGATTTGGTATAGACAATTTATTGGAGATGAAAGTAAAAGATAGAGAAGACACTACCAGTGTGGAAGAAAAATTTAAAAAAATTAAACTGATAGAAGGGTTTGGTTTTAATTCTAATTTTAATTTTTTAGCAGACAGTTTTCAATTAGGTAGTTTTAATTTTTATGCACGTACTGTTTTATTTAATGTTTTAAATATTACTTCTTCTTTTACTGTAGACCCTTATGCCAATGACAAACAAGGATTTAGAGTGAATAAATTAGATGTGGATATGACAAAATTAAAACTAGGGCATATCACCAGTGGAGGGGTTTCTATTTCCACTTCCTTTAAAAGTAAATCAAAGGATGAGAAGTCATCTAAATCTAAAGAGATTCCAATAGATCCTTTTATGACGCCAGATGAACAGCAAAGGCAGCTTCAATATGTAAAAGCCAACCCAGCCGAATACACCGACTTTAATATTCCCTGGTCTTTATCTTTCTCTTATTCCTTTCAGTTTTCAAGAACCATGAAATCAGATTATTCTGGTTTTAAATTACAAACCTATTCTAGTTTAAATTTTAATGGGGATTTTAGTTTAACACCAAAATGGAAGATTGGCGGATCGGGATATATTGATGTGGCCAAAGCAAATATTCAACAATTAAGTATGTTTATTACAAGAGAAATGCATTGTTGGCAGATGGCCATTAATGTTACCCCAATTGGGTTGTATAGATCTTTTAGCATTACCATCAATCCTAAATCTGGGATATTAAGAGATTTAAAAATTAACAGAAGTAGAACTTTCTCTTCCTCTACCTATTAAACTTGATCATTATTTGCTAAATAATATTTAGCCATTTCATCAAATACCAGTTGCTTTAAACTGTCTTTGGAATGACCCTGTGGGAAAATGGCAGGTAAAATATGCATCCTCATTTTGCCTGGAGTTAAATACAAAATGGGTTTAGCAGGTAATACTTTTTTTGTATTCAATAAAACTACTGGAACGATTGGTTTTTGTGTTTCGATGGCTAATTTAAAAGCACCATCATAAAATGATTTAAGTGGGGCATTAGTTCTGTTTCTAGTACCTTCTGGATAAATAAGCATATCTAATCCATTGTTTAAGACATTTTTCATTTTCTCATAACTCGCTCTTTTGCTTTGATTATCTTTTCGATCCACAATAACGGAAGCAAATTGATACACCCATCCAAATAGAGGAACATACACAAAACTTTTTTTGGCAATGGTTTTATTGGCTCTTGGCAAAAATGGGGTGCTAATAGGAATGTCAATTAAACTATTGTGATTGCAAACTACAATTGAATTTTCTAGTCCGTCAAAAACCTCCTTGCCAGTGACTTTAAAAGAACAACCTGATAAAAACAAAAACAGGCCCATCCAAACCTGAGAAACGCGGCGATGGAATCTTGTTTTTAATGGATCAGGCATAATAAAACAAAATAAATAAAACCAAATAAAAATAAACATAGTGGATGCAAAAACAAATAAGGCCCAGAAGGCTAATAGGCGAGCAACTATATTTTTTATTATATTCATAAATACTAATTTAAATGGCCCAGTTAATAGGGTTAATATTATGTTGAACTAAATACTCATTGGTGGCACTAAAATGTTTGCAACCAAAAAATCCATTGTAAGCACTAAATGGTGATGGATGCGCTGCTTTTAAAATTTTATGCTTTAATGGATTAATGAGTTTTATTTTTTGTTGAGCGAAATTACCCCATAAAATAAATACTAACCCTTTTTTTTCTTCGGAAAGTAGTTGAATAATATCGTTGGTAAAGTCCATCCAGCCAATTTTAGCATGACTCGCTGGTTCTTGCTCCCTTACGGTTAACACCGCATTTAATAATAATACACCTTGTTTAGCCCAAGGGGTTAAATTGCCAGTAGGGGGAATGGGCATTCCAATATCCTTATTTAATTCTTTAAATATATTCATTAAAGAAGGCGGGGGTTTGATGCCATCTGGAACCGAAAAACTTAATCCCATGGCTTGATGGGGATTATGGTAAGGATCTTGACCTAGTATAATCACTTTCACTTGATCAAAAGGGGTTTGTTCAAAAGCATTAAATATCAACTTCCCCTTAGGGTAAATTGTTTTATGCAGCTCTTTTTCCGCTTTAATATGTGCAGCTATTTGATCAAAATAGGGCTTTTGGAAGAGATCTTTTAAAGCCAATTTCCAAGAATTTTCTATATCCACTTCCATAGGGTGATTCGTCTATTTCAAGTCTAAAGATAAATCTACTAGAACAAATCACCACACTTTCCTTTTTAGGTACATTTTTAGTAACTTTCTGTATTATTTTATACCATGAAACTGACTCAGAGGCAGCAATTATTTTATAACATTGGACTTTTTTTTATCTTATTGATAAGTGAACCTATTTTAAGTCAAAATAATTTATTGGCTACTAGTTCCAATACGAAAAGATTAAAAATTACTCAAATTCAATTTTCAAAGGATAGTACTTCAATTAATGCTATTGAGGTTAACAATGAAGTATATAAATTACCAGCCTCTTTGGCTCTTTTTACGAGTGAAATGACCAGTCAAAAAGACCTGCATCAGAAAATTTTAAAAGTAACTGAATCACATGATGGTTGGTTAATAAACATTCGTATTAATAATGATGGGGCTGATACCATAAGCGTTAAAAATTTACTCCCTTTTGAGAAAAATAACCATCAAGCCTATATTACGGGAATGGGAGATCATCGATTATCCAGAACCCATTTATTCTTACCCGGTATATTACCTGTCAATGTAATTGTTCCAGATAATGCTTGGGAATTAGGCTATAATTCAATCTTATTAAATAACAACTTGTCTGTGTATGGATTTAGTAGAAGACTTAGCGAATCGTTAATAAAAGGTAAAGCGAAAAGATTTGAAACTATTTTATATCCCAATGGAAGCATTGAATATTCTATTTGGATAGAACCTTATTTAGGCGCTTGGCAAAATGGAATTGTAAAAGTGTTTAAGGAAAGAAAATTATATGATGTTGAAAATTTTAATGATAGCTTATATCAAAGAAAAGATTTGCAATGGGTTAGACATACTTATTTAATGCACTTGATGATGTCCTGGGATAAATATTTTTATGATCGCAAAGCCAATCAATATGCTTTAGATAAATTTATTGAGAGAGGTAATCGATTGTATGGTGGAGATGATATTATTACAATTTGGCCCACTTGGCCAACCCTAGGACTGGATCAACGCAATCAATTTGATTTATACCATGATTTACCTGGTGGATTAAGTGCTATTCAAGATATAAGTGACCGTTTTTCAAAACAGAAAAAACATTTATTTGTTTCTTATAATCCTTGGGATGTAGATACAAGAGCACAGGATCATTACAATGGTTTATCCTGGTTAATTAACAATACGCATGCAGACGGAGTGGTATTAGACACGCAGGGTAGTTCTAGTGACTCATTGCAATTGGCGGCAGATTCGGTAAGAAAGGGCGTAGTCATGTATAGTGAAGGCATGGCTGTTCCAAAAGACATGCAAGGAATATTATCCGGTAGGGTGCACAATGCTTTGTATTATCCTCCTATGTTAAATTTAAACAAGTGGATACAACCTGGGTTTACTATTTATAGAGTAGCCGAATTGTATAAAGAACCTATTAATAGAGAATTTGCCACTAGTTTTTTTAATGGTTATGGAACCGAAATGAACATCATGGTGCCTGGTGAGCCGGAGTGGACCAATCAACAATATGCATACTTAGGAAAAACCACCAAATTATTACGTTTATTGTCTGATAATTTTAATACCCCTAATGCAACCCCTTTAATTTCAACAACGGTAGATAGTATTTGGGTCAATAAATGGGCTACAGATCTAAAAACAGTATTTACTATTTATTCAATTATCCCACAAGGGTATAAAAACGATTTGTTTGAGGTAGTCCCCAAATACAATTGGCATTTTGTGGATGTGTTTCATCATAAATTATTAAAGCCAGCCTATAAAAATGGAAAATATTTTATTGAAGCAGAAACAGAGGCCTTTCATGAAAAATATTTAGGTACTAATAATGAAGGGGCAGTAGATTGTATTGTTCATTTCCCAAAAACTATAGAAACAACCATTGAACAAAATAACCTAAAGATTAACTTATTAAAAAGTAATTATTCTCAAAAAAATAATATTCATATTGAAATATGGAAAACAGATGTGGGTATACATGAACCTACATTATTAGTCCCATTCGAAAATCAATCTATTCCCATTGAAACTATTTCACCCCGTTTTGAAGGAAAGTTAATTGTTCAAGTTCTGCAAAAAGATACAGTGGAGGGTCGTAGTATTTTATTAGACGAAAGTATTGTAATGATTCCAGTGAGTGTTCCCCGATTAATAAACCAAGGAATTAAATCAAATAGTGAACTTCATCATTCAACAGAACCAATTTCTACTTCACGCATGTCGTCTATTCCTGCCGGAAAATTTATATTTAAACAAACCCATGGGGATGATTTTATACCTTATCCTTCCAATCTAGATAGTAGTGAAATTCAAATGCCTTCTTATTGGATGGATACTTATCCTGTTACCAATGCTGAATTTTATAGTTTTATCCAAAAAAGTAATTACCAACCTTCAGATACTATCAACTATTTAAAACATTGGGAAAAGAGTAAGCCAAGACCCAATGACGAGAAAAAACCAGTTATCTATATTAGTTATGAAGACGCATTAGCCTATGCCCATTGGTATCATAAGGCCTTGCCAACGGAAATAGAGTGGCAATATGCTGCACAAACCAATCAACTCAACGAATGGCCTTGGCAGCAAATGAATCCAGTAACAAGAACGTATGAGGAAGTGACCAATACTTTAAGTGTTATTAAAATTGCTGGAATTGACAGTAATTTATGTAATTTAGGAAATGGGTATTTGGATACCGTGGGCAGCTATAAAAAGGGTGTTAACCCCAACGGATTGTATGATTTAGTAGGGTCTGTTTGGCAATTAACCAATACGGCTTATGCCTCTGGAAGTTATGAATATCAAATTATGAAAGGAGGAAGTTATTTCAAACCTTCGGCAAGTTGGTGGTATGTGCAAGGAGGCCCGAGAGAATTAACATATGCGCAGTATTTATTAAAAGTAAATCAGGGTTTTGAAAGGAATGGAACTGTTGGATTTAGATGTATCTTAAAAGACCAAAAAAACAATTAAAATATTTAAATAAATAACGAATGAAAATTTTAAAAACCAATCACTATAGTATGAAAGCAATTTATTCTTTTTTATTACTCTTATGCATCAGCTTTAATGGCTATGTGCGTGCACAATCCAATACGGTTAAAATTGAGCCGGTACTTTTTTCTAACGTTAATGTAACTGATGCCTTTTGGAAACCTAAAATGGATTTAGTAGCTACTAAAACTTTAGCGGCATGTATCTATCAAACCGAAGAAAAAACGGCTAGAATTAGAAATTTTGAAAAAGTGGCTAGAAAAAAAGGGGAGAAACATGAGGGAGTGTTTTATGATGACTCAGATGTTTTTAAAGCCATTGAGGCCATGTCTTATGCAATTAAGACCAATAAGGATAAAAATTTAGAAGCCAAAGCCGACGAATGGATAGATAAAATTGCAGCAGCCCAATTAGAAGATGGGTATTTAAATACTTATTATACTTTAAATGGTTTAGAAAAAAGATGGACAGATATGAGTATGCATGAAGATTACAATGCAGGTCATATGATAGAAGCTGCTGTTGCCTATTATGATGCGACCGGTAAAAGAAAATTTTTAGACGTAGTCATTAAATGGGCCAACTATTTTGATTCTTTATTTGGGCCAGGCAAACGTGATTGGGTAACGGGTCATCAAGAATTAGAATTGGCCTTGGTAAAATTATATCGAGTAACAGAAGATAAAAAGTATTTGAACTTAGCAGATTGGTTATTGTCTGAGCGTGGAAAAAAATTAGCAGTGGGTTATACTTGGACAGATTGGAAAGATACCGCCTATGCGCAAGATGCTGTGCCTGTTAAAGACCAAAAAGAAATTACCGGACATGCAGTAAGGGCCATGTATTTATATACAGGCGCTGCGGATGTGGCTGCACATACGGGTGACCAAGGGTATCTTACTGCAATGCGCAGAGTATGGGAAGATGTTGTATTTAGAAATATGTACATTACTGGTGGTATAGGTTCTGCGGGAAGTAATGAAGGTTTTTCACAAGATTATGATTTACCCAATGAGCAAGCTTATTGTGAAACCTGTGCTTCGGTGGGGATGGTTTTATGGAATCAAAGAATGAATAGTTTAACAGGTAGTGCCGAATATATTGATGTACTTGAGCGTAGTTTATACAATGGTGCTTTAGATGGATTATCCCTAAGCGGAGATAAGTTTTTTTATGGTAATCCATTGGCTTCCTCTGGAAGACATTCAAGAAGAGAGTGGTTTGGTACCGCTTGTTGTCCAGCCAACATCGCTAGATTAATTGCTTCTTTAGGAAACTACATTTATGGTTATGCCGAAGGAAAAATATTTGTGAACTTATTTGTAGGAAGCAATACCAATTTCAAATTACCTAGTGGTGAAATTCAAATGACCATGGCTACTAATTATCCTTGGCAAGGGGATATGAAATGCACTTTGAATATGAAAAAGAAAGTAATTGTACCTATTGCATTTCGTTTGCCAGGTTGGGCCAATGGAATTCCAGCACCTGGAAATTTATACCGTTATGATAATGATACTAAAGAGGAAGCACCAATAGTTTTAGTCAATGGCAAAGCAGTTGGGTATCAAATTGAAAATGGTTATGTAGTAGTTAAACAAGAGTGGAAAAACAATGATGTAGTAGAATATAAATTGCCTTTAACCATTAAGAAAATTGTAGCTAGAGATGAATTGGTACAAGACAATGGTCGTATGGCAATACAAAGAGGCCCCATCGTTTATTGTATCGAAGGCGCTGACAATAATGGAAAGGCATGGAATTTTATTGCTCCTGTGAATACTACATTTACAACCGAAAATTACGCTGTATTAGACGAGAAAGTAATTAGCTTAACGGCAAATGTTCCAACGATGCAAATGAATGATGACGGATCATCGGTGCAAACTACACTTCAACAAATTAGAGCTATCCCTTATTATACATGGTGTAATAGAGGTAGTAATTCGATGCAAGTTTGGTTGCCAACTACTTTTAAAAAGGAAATAAAATAATTAATTTACCTCCAAAGCTTCTTTACTAGGTAATTTAGGAAATGGATGATGCGGATCTGCTTGGTACCAAAATACGACCGAACTAATGTCAGATTTTTGGGCCAAGTATTTTCCATTGTCTCTCCAACCTAAATCTTGAATGGTTACTTTTAAGTTTTTATCAAATCGAATGGGATCCATAATATGCCAGCGATACATTCCAAAACGTTGTTGTGATTTATAAGTACCGTCTGGTCTAATTACTTGGTGAAGGCCTGTATAAGGATTTGAAAATTCGATGTACTTATTAGCAATCTCAAAATCATAGGAACCACAAAAATAATCTTCTGTGCCTGTTCCGTTGATGGTTGGAAATTGGGTATCCCCATCTAAAAAGAATTTAATTTCTCCTTCGCCCCACCAACCATTGTTTTTCACCCCCCAAGCCATCGATACACCCACATATTGTCCCTTGCCTTCAATTCCATCTACGATGGTATAGTTAGAGCCATTGGTTGGGTATTCATGTCTAAATTGTGCATGAAAATATGCAGCATCAGAAGGAACTTCGGTCAAAGTATAATCTACTTGATAAAATAAGGTCATAGCATCTTTTTCATTGATATTCTCCATAGTAATTTTGCACTTTTTTCTAAAAGGCATTGTCCAATAACAATTAAAAGCACTTCCTGGATTCACCGTAACAGGTAATGAATTAATAGGCGCATATACATTCCAACCCATTCCAAAAAAGTCACCCACTGGAGTTTCCACCGAAGGTTCTTTTTCATCATCCCAATAAATACGCATAATAGTATAACGCCAATTACCGGTAGGGGTCATCCAAATATGTTGAATAGCTCCAGGGCCTTCCATTTCGGCAATGGTGATGGTTTCGCCAGCAGCAATTTTGATATAAGGATTCACTTTCCAACCCTGACCTAAATCTGCAGCATTACGAGCGGCATTGGCTTTATTTTTAATCGAAGCATCTTCTAATTTGGCCATACCGCCTTTACCTTTTTCTCCAGTAAAATTTTCTGGACTAATAGATCTTGTTTTAGCAGGGGACAATCTAAAGAGATTCCCTAAGTTCATATCAAGGCCATTAAAAGAAGTTTGAGCAAATAGAAATGAATTGGTCAATGCAAGTAATGCAGCAAAAACAAAAATACGTTTCATAGCAAGCGGTTTAATAGACCTAAATTAGAATAAATTGTTTAGAAAAAGTAACAAAAAACAGCAGGTAGGGTTTTTAAATTAGTTATATTTAATTTTGGAATATAAGTATCAGTTAATTAAACAGTTAAGAATGAAAAATGTAGTTTCCTTTATTTTGACAGCTATGGTCATAAGCTTTTCCTATGATGGCAATGCACAAGTAACTAAAGCACCAGCTTATCCCTTAATTACACATAATCCATATTTTAGTATATGGTCTTTTTCGGATCAATTAAACGAGTCTACTACAAAACATTGGACTGGCACACCCAATTCTATACTTGGTTTAATTAAAGTAGATGGTAAAGTATATCGTTTTTTAGGTAAAGAGGATACGCTAAATACACTGCCTATCCAGTTGGCTAAACAAGAGTCCATCTATATGACTGCCACTGAAACCAATTATATTTTTACTTGTGGAGGTGTTCAATTAAATCTAAGCTTTACTTCACCATTAATCATAAATGATTTATCAATTTTAGCAAGACCTGTTTCTTATATAAGTATGAAAACAAAGTCTATTGATGGTAAAAAACATCAGGCTAGTTTATTAGTAGGTGTATCTTCCTTATTGGCCTCCAATACTGCCCAGCAAGAAATGAAGGCTAATGGGTATACTTCTAATCAACTGAATGTTTTAAAAGTTGGAACTGTAGAACAACCTTTATTACAAAAAACAGGAGATGATTTAAGAATTGATTGGGGCTATGCTTATATCGCAGCCAACAGCAGTTCAACGATACAATCTATATCCAATATAATGGAAGCGGCTAGTTATTTGATGAATCCAGCAACTGCCACAGCAAAAAAAGTTACAGAGGTAAAAGGTAAAAGTTTGTTTTTAACCACATTATTTAAAGAGGAAGCTATTACTGATCATGAAAAAGATCATCTTTTATTAGTGGGCTATGATGAATTGTATTCCGTACAATATTTTAAAGAAAATTTAAAGCCTTGGTGGAAATTAGATCCCAATATGAACATGGATAAGCTATTACAATTGGCCAATGTACAATACAATGAAGTGATTCAAAAATGCAAAAAAATAGATAAACTAATTTACAATGATGCACTATCGGCTGGTGGTGAAAATTATGCAAAACTTTGTATTACTGCTTATAGACAAGCCATCGCTGCACATACTTTAGTAAAGAGTAAACAAAACGGAGAATTGCTTTTTTTATCTAAAGAAAATTTTAGCAATGGAAGTATAAATACCGTAGATGTTACCTATCCAAGTGCACCTTTATTTTTAGCCTACAACCCAGCGCTAATGAAAGGAATGTTAAATGGTATATTTTATTTCAGTGAAAAAAGCGGCTTATATGACCGCCCTTATGCAGCACACGATTTAGGTACTTATCCAATAGCCAATGGCCAAACTTATCCCGAAGGCATGCCTGTAGAAGAGTCGGGTAATATGACCATTTTAGCGGGTGCCATTGTAAAAGCAACTGGCAATGCCAATTATGCAAAAGAACATTGGGCAACGCTTACACAATGGGTTCAATTTTTAGAAAAAGAAGGATTAGATCCTGCCAATCAATTATGCACCGACGATTTTGCTGGTCATTTAGCCCGCAATGCTAATTTGGCTATCAAAGCAATTGTAGGTATAAGATGTTATGCGATGATGGCTGAACAATTAGGTAAAAAAGATATTGCTACTAAGTATACACAAATTGCTAAAGATATGGCCATAAAATGGCAGGATTTAGCCAATGCTGGCGATCATTATGCTTTAACTTATAATGATAAAAATACTTGGAGTCAAAAATACAATATGGTTTGGGACAAACTTTTTGGTTTTAATTTATTTCCTCAAAAAGTATATGACAATGAAGTGGCTTATTATTTAACCAAACAAAATGAATTTGGTTTACCATTAGACAGTCGTAAAACTTATACCAAATCGGATTGGATTACTTGGACTGCTACCTTAGCCAATAATCAAGCCGATTTTGAAAAATTAATTAATCCAGTATATAAATTTTCAACCAATACACCTACTCGAGTTCCTTTGAGTGATTGGCATGAAACCACCAATGGCAAACAAATTGGTTTTCAAGCTAGGAGTGTAGTAGGCGGGTATTCCATAAAAGTATTGCAAGAAAAATGGAAGAGTGCACATGCTACCATCCCTGTAAAAGGCAATGGTTATTTTACTGGAAAAAAAAAGTCCAGTTAAATGAAGAGGAGGAGGAAATAATTCAAAAAACGATTGAAAGCCAAAATGAAAGTTTAAAAATTTATTTTTATCCTCAGCAAAAAGGGGAAATTCAAATTAATTTAAACATTAAACCTAGTGCTACCGCTTCTTCCTTTACGATTAGTTTAGAGGAGTCGAAACAATGGTATAAAATAAATATTCCCGCACATTCCCTTAATACGAACATCCCTGTAGGTAAATTTTTTATCCCTAGCGCTGCTTATCATTATATTAAAGTAAGGGGAACTAACAAAAATACTGAGGTCTATCCAGAAATTGAGTCCATACAAATAGATGCTATTACCCCCAACGAAATCAAGTATAATAAAAGTGTTTATCTAGCAGCACCTTCCACCCATTTAAGCTATTTAGTACCTGGAGATAGTGTAGTGAAGTGGTTCTATACCGAAGTATTGGTGCCTAAGGAAGTAGAAAACTCTATTCATGCCTATTACGAAACTAATGGGTTCCATAGTGGTTATGGTGGTATTCAAATAAATAATGAAAAGGAAAGAAGGTTTATTTTTTCTGTTTGGAGTTTATATAAAACCGATAACCCAAAAGAAATCCCTTCAGAATATACAGTAAATTTAAAAGACAAAGGGAATCAGGTTTCTACTGGTGAATTTGGTAATGAAGGATCAGGAGGGCATAGCCATTTAGTATTTCCATGGAAAGCAAATCAGACCTATCATTTTTTAACAGGCATAACATCCATGGCTGGAGATAGCGCTACTTATATTGGGTATTATGCAGTTCCAGAAGATAATTATACCTGGCATTTATTATCAGAATGGACACAAAACAAAACAGATACTAAAACTGGTTTCAAGCATTTGTATTCATTTGTAGAAAATTTTGGAAACAACGGGGATGATTATTTTAAAGCTTATTATGGCAATCAATGGATCCTAACCCCATCAGGCAATTGGATCGAACTTGATCAAGCTAAATTTAGCACGACAGCAAATCTTCGAAAACATCAACGATATGATTATGGTGCAGGTGCAGAAGGTAATTTATTCTATATGTACTCTGGAGGGTTTCAACATTTAAAGAATGTTGATGCTGGGGATATAATAACAAGAAAATTAAATGGAAAACATCCTGTTATTGATTTTTCTTCCTTGAAGAAGCAATAGGTTCAAAAGGCCCAAATTTATGCTGTGCTTCAGAAAAATTATCTGCATAAGGGCCAAAAGGGTAGTCGATAGGTTTGGTTGCTAATACTGGCCAATCTTTTGATTTGTCTTTGGTAGGTCTTGATTGCGCATTAATATAGGCAGCCACATCCCAAGATGCTTGAGCGGTTAATGTAGGCGTATGATAATTAATGCCATTGGGCATATTATTTTTGATAAACCCTGCCAATTTAGAAATTTGATACATTCCAGCAGCATCATTGTAACTATGCTTGCCCCATAAAGGAGGGTAGGTATACATTTTTCCAGTACTATCTAAAACACCTTCACCATTGACACCATGACATTTTTGACAATTCTGTATATAAACAATTTTGCCTTGAGAAGGATTGGCGGGCGAAGATAGATAGGGCAATATTTCAATGCCAGATCCATTTACTTTTTTGCTTTTTGGAAGATCAGCACCCAGCCATTCGATGTAGGCATAGATGGCTTTCATTTCTTTTGAACCCGTATCCAAAGCTTTCCCATTTAAACTGCGTTCCATACAATCATTTACTCTTTTATAAATGGTTTCGATACTACCCGATCTTTCTCTAAATTTTGGATAGGTAGAAAAAACAGAACCATAATTTAAACCCCAAGGTTTAGTACCCGCTTCTAAATGACAGTTTTGACAGTTCATTCCATTCGTGGAATGTTGCACAGAACCTTTTGGCCCAAGATAGAGCGCAGTATGAGCAATCAATTCATAACCATATTGAATTAATTCCCCTTTTTTGTTGGTGTGTAATGGAATTTGAAAATGGGAGGGGCCCACCCATGCAGATTTAGTTTCGGTAGTTTTAATAGTAATTGAATGACTACTATCCTTCACTTTATAAAATAATCGATACAGTGAAATAACTACGAGCAGCAATAAAAAAATGATTATAATTTTCTTAAGCATCTTAAAAATTAAATGAGCTTTAGATTATTTAATTAACCCCAGCTTTTAAATAGCTAAAACCTGCTTCTTGTTTTATAACTACTTCGGCAACTCCAGAAGGAACTGTGAAGGCTTCGAGTACTAAATCGGCTTTAACTATATGGTGTTTTCTCATCGAATTCTCGCAGGCCATAAAATTCACACCTGATTTACTAAGTTCAGTAATGTCTTTGGCCATAGGGGTTTTACTAGCCACTAATAAATCCAGAGCCAAACCATGAACGACCACTTCAACATTTAAATGCTCTGGCCAAACTTTTTGTAGATTTCTAATATTGCCCATGGTAGCAGACCAAGCAAGGGTATCGGCAGTATTTAATTGAATTACAATTTTATGAGCAGAAGCTGCAGCAGTATTGGCCGATTGCGCCATAGTCAAAGTAGAAAATAATAGGGTGCAGATAATTAATAAAATCGATTTGTAGTTTTTCATAATAAATTTTTAATCTTTTAAGGTTGAATCGCAATTTGTTGGTTGTAGAAATCTAAAAAATTGATAAAATCTTTTTCATTTTTTAATTTATTTTTTTTCTTTTGATATTCTTCTATAATAGCTTTATTGGGCAAAAGTGCGTATAATTCTGATTGATCTAATTTTCTTAATTTTTCAATGCTGGTGGGTGTATATTTTAAAAAGTAAAAAGTATTTTCAGAAAAAGCGTTTACTTTTATAGTGCCAAATAAAGAATCTTTTCTAATAATAGTATTTACATTTTGTTTTAACAATTGAACTTTACCCTCGTTTAAAACTTGAACAAATTGATGAGGCCTTAAAATATTTTTAGAATCAGTAAATCCTTTTTCTATGTTTATTTCTTTTAAGCCTTCAGCACTGTCATAAAGCAGGCTAACTCTTTTTAATACTTCTTTATTGGCCACTAGTTCCGTTTCTTTTGCGTCTAAAAAATGAAGTTGATCCGAGTAGGAATTGTATTTAACTTTTAAAGTGGCAATAGGGTGCATGCCAATATCAAAAAGAATGGCTTTGCGCCAATCACCAAATAAAAAGGGGTTACCTGAAATATCAGAATATTTCATGCCTTTAGACAGCCCATCTACATCATACACCCCAAATGGGTCAATATTAAAAGAAATATTAGCAGTTTTGAAATTAGACATTTCTGCATTACTTGCATTGCCAGAACCACTTTGACTATAAATGTTGGTAAAAATCAATAAAAATAAAGTCAAAGAAATTACATTTTTCATAACTTGTTATTGTATCAATAAATGTATCGATTTTTTCCCGTAAAATCAATACCCCATTGGTAATAATTTTTAACATTAACTTATCAACTATTTAAAGTTATGAAACTAAAATCTGTGCTTCCTTCTACCTTATTAATGCTGTTATTAATATTCAGTACCAACAGTTATCTATTAGCACAAAAAAGTAGTAAGGATTATAATTCTTTGGTTGAATTATTTAAACAATGGCGCAATTTTGAAAAACCTCCTTTATTAAATGGAGCACCCGATTATACAGTAGCTAGTTTTAATCGTCGTCAACCCGTATTTCTACAACTTAGAAAAAAATTATTATCCATTGATACAGTAGGTTGGGCAATCAATCAAAAAGTAGATTGGCGAATAGTTTGGGCAGAAATGAATGGGTATGACTTTAATGTTCGTATTCTAAAACCTTGGCAAAGAGATCCTGCTTTTTATAAATCTGTATGGACAGAACGGTCAGATGTACCTGCACATGAAGGGCCTACCCATCACATGATTACAGATGTTTGGAAATACAAATTCCCATTATCGGTAACCGACAGAAAATCATTCATCAATAGTCTAAAAGGAATACCTGCTTTAAACAATCAAGCCAAAATTAATTTAACAGGTAATGCTAAAGAATTATGGATAGCAGGAATAAGAGATATCCGAACACAAAGTGATGATTTAGCTGAAATTATATCTAAACCTGGATGTGCATCAGATACAGAATTATCACAATTAATAAAGGATTGTATTGCTTCCACTAATAATTTAGTACAATGGCTCGAAAAGGAAAGCGTTAAAAAAACGGGCGCTTCTGGTATTGGAAAAGAAAATTACAGTTGGTATCAAAAAAATGTACACTTAGTTCCATTAACCTGGGAGGATCAAGTATTATTATTAAAACGAGAATTAACTCGTGCTTGGGCGGCCTTAAAAATGGAAGAGCATAGAAATCGAAAATTACCTTTATTAGAATTAGCTAATACACCCGAAGCCAACAATGTATTAGCCGAAAAATCATTTAAAAGTTTAATCCAATTTTTAAATACACAGGATGTACTTACCATAAAACCATACTTTGATTCGGCCATACGAGCACATAAGGTAGAATTTTTACCAGCGGAAAAGCGTAACTTTTTTCAAATTGGTGCAGCTTATGATCCTAGACCACTATATTCGCATTTCTACCATTGGTTTGAATTAGCAAGAATGGATAAAGAGCCGCTTCAAAATGAAATTAGACGTGCCCCGTTATTGTATAATTTATTTGATACCAGAAATGAAGGATTAGCCACCACCGTAGAGGAAACCTTTATGCAAGCTGGCTTATATGACGACAACCCAAGAGTTAAAGAAATTGTATACATTATGTTGGCACAAAGAGCAGCAAGAGGTTTGGGCTCCTTGTACGCACATGCCAATATGCTTTCAATGGAAGAGGCAGGTAAAATACATTCTAATTATACTCCAAGAGGATGGATGAAAACAGAAAAAAAATTACTTCTATTTGAACAACACTTATTTATGAGGCAGCCCGGTTATGGAGCCAGCTATATTGTTGGTAAATATTTATTAGAAAATGCAATGGCCGAAGTAGCCAGAAGAAACGAATTACAAAACAAATCATTTTCTATCAAAGCGTTTTTAGACCAAATCAATGACATAGGTTGTATACCTTCCTCCTTAAGTGCATGGGAAATTTCAGGTACTGACATTTGGAACGAAAAATAATGATATCCTTAATCACTTTCGTCAAAGTGCAATTGTTGATGATGTGCTCCAGCTGCAATATGTAAAGCAAATGCCCCAATGGCAGTATTGTTTAAAATATTTATTAATGCAAAAGTGCGCATGTCGGCCATGGCTGCATTTAAATAATTGGGAACATGAACTGTGAGTACAAAAAAGAATAAGAAAAAAGCCAATAAATAACTGGTCACTTTAACATAATAGTTGGCTATAAAGGAAATACCCACAAGTACAAAACAAGTTCCCACTAAATAAGCCCATTTAATGCCACCTGGTAAAAAATAAGGGACATACACTAATAAATCATCTGGCTTGATAAGGTGATATACACCAATACAAATTAGAACAAGGGCTAAAATGTAAATGGAAATACGGGAGAAAACATGGTATTTGGTAAAATCGATTCTCATAATATTAAATTTTAATAGTATAAGTTAAGTTGAATTGAGCGCCTAAAAACTGATATTGGTTAGGTTAATCGCTGATTTTACCACATAGTTAGAAAATGGGGGGTACTAGATAGTTTTGTATAGGTTGGGCAAAAAAAACCGCCTTTCCTTATCCCAAGTTCTGAATATGATACTATTTTCTATGTTTAAAGACTAAAATGATGATAACAATCACCTATTTTTACATTCATTAATAGACATAATTCTAGAACCTACACTTATGAAAAAAATACATCTTCTGTTGCTTTTAATCTTCATTGGTTCAAGCAGTTATGCCCAAAACCTTGGTTTAATATTAAAAGGATCTACCACAGGGGTGGGCGTTGACCTTGCTTATCGCATTAGCCCTAAGTGGTTAGTGAAAGTGGGAACAGATAGCTACTCTTATAAGTTTTTAACCAATTTTAAAAGTGCCGATTATGACATGAGTTTGGATGCCAACATTTTGGTAGGATCTGGTAGTTT
>CANFOM010000017.1 GCA_947448725.1 Bacteroidota bacterium | reverse complement strand
GACCCAACATTTCAGTGTCGTGAAGTTGACTGATAGCTGCACGAGCTTCGTCGTCGTTAGCCATTTCAACAAAACCGAAGCCTTTGCTTCTGTTGTTGTTAAATTTGTCTGTTACAATTTTTGCACTTGCTACTGCACCGAAGGGAGTAAACAAGTTCTCAAGATCTTCGCTAGTCATGTTCCAGCTAAGATTTCCAACATAAATGTTCATGTTCTTTTAAATTAAGTGATCTAATACTAATGGAAGAAATCCGCCATTAGGACATCGAAGATAGGCATATTTAATAGAATTCCATTATTTATACACTTTTTTAATGTTTTAGGTGGATAAATAGCCTTAAAATTCAACAAAAAACCCCTCCCGAAGGTATCGAGAGGGGTTTTGGGCACTTTTTAGGGTGCAAAAGGTCGTATAAGAGGGCTTGGGCTAATTAAGCTTCTGCGCCTATTTCAATTTCAATATCAGTTGTTTGACCATTACCAAAGTCAATAGTTGCCTTAAAGGTTCCTAATTCTTTGATTTCATCTTGTATGGTAATACGTCTTCTATCAATTTCGTATCCTTTTTGATCGCGGATAGCTTGAGTAACTTGTAAAGAAGTAACACTTCCGAATATTTTATTATTCGCGCCTGTCTTAGCTTTTAATTTAACTGGGCTACCAGTTAATACAGTAATTACTTTATTGATTTCAGCTAACATTGCAGCTTCTTTCTTCGCTTTTACTTTTAAACGCTCTTCTAATTGCTTTACATTAGAAGCAGTTGCTTCTACAGCACATTTTGTAGGAAATAAGAAATTACGTGCATATCCGTTTTTAACGTTAGCTACTTCATCCTTACCACCTAAATTGTCAACATCTTTAATTAAGATAACTTGCATATATTTTTTTTTAGTTCCCAAGAGCCCAGCATTTTTATTTGCTGTCACTCGCCGAGGTCTTTTTTATTTGGACCGCGAGATTAGGGATGGTTTACTAATAAGATTTACTATTTAAATAAATCAGTTACATAAGGTAACAAAGCCATCTGACGTGATCTTTTGATAGCGTCAGCTACTTTACGTTGATACTTCAAAGAGTTACCGCTTAAACGACGAGGCAACATTTTACCTTGTTCGTTAAGGAATTTCTTTAAGAAGTCTGTATCCTTATAGTCTACATACTTAATACCATACTTTTTAAAACGACAGAATTTCTTCTTAGGTTTTTCCTGCTTGATCGCTGTAAGGTATTTGATTTCATTCTTTGCCATGTTGGTAAAAATTTAATTAAGCCTCAACTGCTTTGTGAACAGGGAAACCGCCGTTTCTCTTAATGTGGTTGTACTCAACTGCGTACTTGTCAAGTTTTGTAATCATGTGACGCATAATTTGCTCGTCACGTAAAAATTGAATTTTCAATTTTTCATTCACTGTAGCTGGCGCTGTGAATTCTAGTATCCAGTAGATACCAGTAGTTTTCTTATCGATAGGATAAGCAAGTGATTTTAGGCCCCAAGGATTGGTGGCTACTGTAGACCCACCATTTTCTTTGATGAAGTCTTGGTATTTTTTCTGAGCTGATTTAAAATCATCTTCAGATAGTACCGGTGTAAAAATCACCATTAATTCGTAATTGTTCATTACTTGAATTTATTGGTTAAATAATTGGTTTTTCCCAGTGGACATTCCGATTGCTCGGAATGAATCTGCCAAAACAGATTTGGGACGGCGAAGGTAGGCTATTTCAAAGGTTTTTCGGCATTTTTTGCCTTAAAAATTAAGGCTACCGGGAAATGATCGCTGTATCCACCCCTAAATTGGTCTCCATCATAGGTTCTTTTGGGGTATCCCCGGTATTTACCCTGGGTTTCGATTAGGTCGGGATTGGTGTAAATGATTGGTTTGTAGTAGGTTAGGGTATTCAAAGGCAAAGGAGGAGCAGAAGGGTTGGGTAAGGTTTCTGAACTTTTTGAGGATGCCCAATTGGGGCTGACGAGGATTTGATCAAATAAGTTCCAACTATCTCTGAAAGCAATACTGCCCATCCCTTTTTTATATAGAGGCAAAAATGGGTTAAGTAGGTTAAGCAATTGTATGCTTTTATTATCTGGATTGTCATTAAAGTCGCCCATGACGATAAATTTTGCTGTTGGGTCAGTAAGTTGAACACTATCTATAATTTTTTTACAAACACTGGCAGCCCAAATTCTTTTCGAAATAGAACTGCTTTCTCCTCCTCTTCTACTTGGCCAATGGTTTACCAAAATATGAACCCAAATATTATTGAGTAAACCCTTGACATATAATATATCTCTTGTAGCATAATTGTTAAAGTGGGTATCGTCAGTTAGGGTAACTGGTTTGTATTGGTAGGGCGTAAAATAAAGTGGGTTGTAAATTAATGCAACATCCACCCCCCGAGGATCTTTAGAATCAAAATGGATGAATTTATAATGATACTTTCTTATTAATGGGTTTTCTAATAGATTATTAAGCACTATTTTATTTTCAATTTCTGCTAAGCCCATTAATCCAATACCTTCAGCGTGATCTAACAGACCCATGTTTAAAATCACTCTTGCAATACGCTTTGATTTTATTTCAAAAGCAGCACTATTGTATTCTTTCCCACTATTAGGTAAAAAATCTTCATCAATAACATGTAATTGATTGGTCGTATCATAAAAGTTTTCACAATTGTAAAATCCTATTATAATAGGCTGTGCATTTAACTCTATCATACAGCTAAAGAGCAATAGTATAAATATATTTCTCATTTAATATTCTTAATAAATCAATGATAAGGAAATAAAGACTTCTATTTTAAGTATTTGCCGAAACAAACACAATACAAATAATGTTCAAATTGTGCATTCATTCAAGTGAAAAAAATGTACTGTAAGAAAGCCTTTTTAAAATTTTTATTTTTATTTTTTTTATTGTTTCAGATATGCTTTAAGCTAATGGCTCAATCTGAAGAAGAATTGCCTAAGCAATCTATTTATGACGAAGATGAAAGGGCTTACTACTGGGTGCCTACTTTATTAAATGCAAATACAACACCCGTTATTACTATTGCGCAATTTAATGGGTTCGTTTTTAATTGGACTCCCCGAGGGCAAGTACATCGAGCTATTATAATTAATGGGATTAATTGGGATTCTAAATTGTCAGGATGGAATAGTAATGCTTCTTACAATGCCTTGTATAAAACATTTAAAAAAGGAGGAAGTGCTGAAAACTATGAATACAATGAAATGGGATTTGAGGTTAAAGGATACGCTAACTATTTAAATGCCAGTGCAAGACTTTTTAAGAAAGGGGTAGGGTTTGGAGCCGCCATTTCCAATAGCGCTAATTTTAGCAATTTTCATTTTGAATTTAGTTCGGGAAAATTAAAAAAAAATTGGTGGGTACATTCAATATTGGCTATACAAGAAACGCCGAATGGAATATTGCCACAGGGATTCAAAAGATTAAGTGGTTTGTCTTTAAGTGTTGAAAAAACATTTTCTAAAAATAGATCTTTGAGCTTGCTTTTCTGGTGGGGTAGTAATAGTCAAGGTAAGGCAGCTCCTTCAGTAAAAGAAGCGATTGAGTTATCTGGTCAAAGAAATTACAATCCAAGCTGGGGCTGGTTAAATGGCCAAGCTTATTTTCCTAATAGCAAGCAAAATAACACACCCGTTTTTTCATTCATCTTTAATAAGAAATATGACGAAATGGTTTCCACTCAGTTCTCATTAGGGGTGGCAATTGGGACACAATCATCAAAACAGTTAGACTGGAATAAAACTGCAGATCCAAGACCAGATTATTATCGTTATTTACCTAGTTATGCAAAGGATAGTATTACTAAACAAAACTTAATTAAATGGTATCAGGAAAATCCGCAAGCTTTGCAAATCAACTTCAATCAAATTGAAAAAATTAATCAAAGTAGTCCTTCCCGAAGATCCTATTATATAATTAACAATCAAATAGCGCAGGTTTTATTATTTAGAGCTTCCTATCAACTTAATTTTCAATGGAATGATTACTGGAGTTGGAGTTTGGGCGCTCGTTTTTCAAGTGATCAGATTCAACATACAAATATTTTAGAAAATCTTTTAGGGGGGCTTTTTTATTATAATTATAATGGGTGGATCAATGATGATGGTATTTCCAATAGCTTTCAAAATGACATTCAGCATCCTAATAAGAAAATAAAAGAAGGGGAGCAATGGGGGGATAATTATATTCTATCCTCTATTGGCATGGTGGAATGGTTGCAAATTAAAAAGGAGAGTTCAAGATGGGAGTTTTCATTTGGAATGAATGGCACACAGGATTATTATAATAGAGAAGGGCTGAATCAAAATGGGTTATTCCCTGCTAGCTCATTAGGCGTTTCTCCACTTTTGTCTTTTCCTGGCTTCGGAGTAAAAGGTCAGTTACTTTATAAAATATCCGGTCGATTGTATACAAGAGCAGTTTTATTTAATCAACAATTATCACCCAACTCGGGTTCAATCTATATTGATCCGAGTATTTTGCCAGCAATAGGCCCCTATTTGTTGCCAGTAGTAAATAAGGGGCTAGACTTAACATTTTTTTATCGAGGGGTTTATACCAAATTTACTACTAGCTATTTTTTACAGAATGTTTACAACGAGTCTGAAAAAAGAATGTTCTACCACGATAAATATGCCTCTTTTGTGTATGGGGTGGTTGGACAAATGCAAAAACATTATGAGGGGATGGAAGCTTCATTAGAAACAGTACTTTCTGGGAATATTCAGTTGTCTTTAGTTAGCGCTATTGGTAAATATGTGTTTACTAACAATCCAATTTATCAAATTATGCTTGTAAATGATTTGTATAAAGTAGAATCTGGGACAATTCATCTTAATAATTTGCCTGCCTCAAATAGTCCTGAAATAGTCAATGCAATTAACGTTCAATATCAGCTATCTAGTTCATTTAAATTGGGGTTGACTGCTTTAAGTGTAGGCCGAAGATCCATTAGCTATGACTATTTCAGAAGGTCTTTTTTATTTCTTAACACATTATCATCTAATACAATGCGCGATCAAATTTTACGTAGTAATTTTTTACCTGACCAATTTACTACAAATGCTTTTTTATCAAAGTCGTTTCTTTTTAAGAAAAATCAGCATACCTATTTACTATTATGCAATTTAAGTTGGCGAAATATATTTAATACATTAATTCCAGTAGTAGCTTATGAGCAATCCAGATTCGATTATATAGGATTGAATACAAATAAATTTCCATTAAAGTATTTGTATGATCAAGGAATTGTTTATTCATTCAGCTTGCAGTTTCAAATTCAATAACAATTAAATATTAATTATGAAATTTAAAAAATCAATAAGCCTGTTACTTATTAACTCATTAATTCTATTAATGATGTTTTTTTCTATTGCATGCTTAAAGCAAGCCGCTTACGCCGAATCATTGACGGAAAACAATAACGACACTTTGATTTCTATCAGATCTTTAAGGAAGTTGCATAATTTTGGTGCAGTCGAGGGGCTTACGCATTCAATTTATATCAAAGGAGTTGTAGTAGCAAATGACGAACATGACAATATTTATAAATCTTTATGTGTACAAGACAGTACTGGGGGGATTGTATTGTTATTAGATGGAGTTTCGCTTTATCAAAGCTATCCAGTTGGAAGCTTGATTCGTATTAATCTTAAAAATTTATATTTAACTGATTATCGGAAAATGGTACAATTGGCAGCATCTGTAGATACATCAAGTGGTAGTCTAGTTTCTGTTGGAATTCCAGCGCCATTGTATTCAAAGTATATTTCTATTCTAAAAGAAAATAGTCCAATTGTTCCATTAATGGTAGTCCCTAAAAACTTATCCGATACTTTGCAGGGAAGGCTAATAAAAATTGTTGGAGTAGAATTTGCGGCTAATGACACTGCGCAAACCTATGCGGATAAAAAAAATAAAATTGGTGCAAGTAGAGCTTTAAAATTTTGTACAGGGGGGACTATCTATTTAAGAACTAGTGGATATGCGGATTTTGCTGGTGTAAAATTGCCTACGGGGAATGGGGAACTAGTGGGAATTTATTCAGTTTTTAATACTGAAAAACAAATTCTCCTCCGAGACACAAGTGACATTTTGTTGAGGGGGAAGCGCTGTACCGGGGCTGCCTGGCTGAAAAACTTGCCTAACTAGCCCCTTTACTTGACAGCTTGGCAGTATTTGGGCTTTGGTACCCACTTTGCTATAGTACCACTAAACAATCGAACTATGCAAAAAGGTCAAATAAGGGTTCAGACAGAGAACATCTTTCCTATCATTAAAAAGTTCTTATACAGCGACCACGAAATATTTTTACGTGAGCTGGTTAGTAACGCAGTGGATGCTTCCCAAAAATTAAAAACTTTAAGTGCAAAAGGCGAAGTAAAAGGCGATATTGGTAACCTTAGAGTAGATGTGATTTTAGATGCCAAAGAAAAAACATTGACCATTATGGACAATGGTATTGGGATGTCCTCCGAAGAAGTAGATAAATATATTAACCAAGTTGCCTTTAGCGGCGCCGAAGAATTTGTTACCAAATACAAAGACGCTAGCATTATTGGTCACTTTGGTTTAGGTTTTTATAGCGCCTTTATGGTCAGTGAAAAGGTAGACATCTACAGTAGAAGCCATAAAGATACCCCTGGTGTTTTTTGGAGCTGCGACGGTAGCACCGAATATGAATTGTATGAAGTGGACTACAGTGCCCGCGGTACTAAAATTGTTTTACACATCAACGAAGAAAGCGCAGAGTTCTTAGAAGCCAATCGTGTGAAATCGATCTTGGATCGCTTTTGTAAATTCTTACCCGTTGCTATTTATTTTACCGACGCCAATGCAGAAGTGAAAGAAGAAGATGCGAAAGCATCTGATGCAGGAGGAAAAGCTAAAGAAGGTAAAGAAGCGGAAATAGAAAAACCTATCAACAATACCAATCCTTTATGGATTCGTAAACCCGCAGACCTTACTAAAGAAGATTACGAAAACTTTTATAAAGAATTATATCCTTTTGGTGAAACCCCTTTGTTTTGGATTCACCTAAACGTGGATTATCCTTTTAACCTTACAGGTATTTTATATTTTCCTAAAATCAAACAAAGCTTTGAAATTCAAAAGGACAAAATTCAGTTGTATTGCAACCAGGTTTTTGTGACCGATGAAGTGAAAGATATTGTTCCTGAATTTTTAATGTTATTGCATGGCGTTATTGATAGCCCAGATATTCCTTTAAACGTGAGCCGTAGCTATTTGCAAGGCGACCCTAACGTTAAAAAGATCAATGCACACATTACTAAAAAAGTTGCCGATAAATTAGAAGAAATTTTTAACAATGATCGCAAAGCTTTCGAAGAAAAATGGGAAAGCCTTGGACTTTTTGTTAAATATGGCATGATTACCGACGATAAGTTTTTAGAAAAAGGAAACAAGTTTTTAATATTAGAAGATGCCGCTAAAGCCGGTACTTTCTATACGCTTGATGAATACAAAACTGCCACCGAGTCCAATCAAAAAAATAAAGACGGTAAACAAGTATTGTTGTATACCACCAATCCAGTAGGTCAGGATGCTTTTATTCAAGCTGCGGTAGGTAAAGGGTATAAAGTGATTAAATTAGAAACCATGGTGGATGCCGCTTTCATTAACAATGTTGAAATGAAATGGGAAGGTGTTCAGTTTGTTCGTGTTGATGCCGATGTAGTAGATAATTTAATTGACAAGCAAGAAAATGTGGATTCTGTTTTATCTAAAGATGAAGTAGAACAAGCTAAAAAATTATTTGAATTTCAAATACCTGAAACAACCATTACAGTTGAAGTGAAAGGCTTAAGCCAAGACGCTGCGCCGGTAATTGCTACTCGCCCCGAATTTATGCGTCGTATGAAAGATATGGCCAGTATGGGCGGTGGCGGGATGACTGCTTTTTATGCGCAAATGCCCGATGAAGTTAATTTAACCATCAATGGCAACCACGCTATTTTTCAAACTTTGTTAAACGAACCGGATGTAGACAAGCAACAAAAACAAGCCCGCAATTTAGCCGACCTAGCTTTGCTTTCTCAAGGTTTATTAAAAGGCGCGGAGTTGACCAACTTTATTAATAGAAGCGTTGACTTATTAAAGTAAATTGCCTTTATAATATTTACTAAAAAGGCGTTCTATTGAGAACGCCTTTTTTTTGGAGTATAATTTATCTGTAAATTTTAGAAGTATATTTTAAAATAAAATTTTACTGGTCTTTATTTATTGAGCTTCTTTTACATCTAGCACTTGCATTTGTACTGTTTCATTTCCCTGCCATTCATTTAATTGCAACTGAAATACAATATCAAATGGCTTTCCCGATTTTACAATTGGTAAATGCTGTGGCATATTGTAGCCAATGCCTTTTATAATTTGATTGCCCTGGGTTACATTAAAACTAATATGTGCTTCCTTCATCAATTTAGAATAGCCTGTGTCATAAACCCCCTTCGCAATAAATAATGGACGCATATTATCTGGCCCAAAGGGTTCCATTTGAGTAATGATTTGAAAAAAGTTTTTATTGATGGTATCTAAGGGTAAAATGGCATTGATGATTATTTCAGGTACCAATTGCGCTTCGGTGATTCTTGCACTTACTTCTCTTTCAAAAGCTGCTTTAAATGGTTCTAATTGATCCAGTGCAAGGGTCATACCCGCTGCTGCAAAATGCCCTCCGTAACCAATTAAGTGTTCCCTACAAGCATGCAATGCTTCATATAAATTAAAGCCTATTACACTTCTGGCACTTCCTGCAAGTACATCACCACTTTGAGTTAATACAATAGTGGGTTTGTAATGCCTTTCAATTAATCTGCTGGCTACAATTCCTACCACGCCCTTATGCCAATGGGGTTGAAATACTACCGATGATTTTTTGTTGCTGTGTTGAAGATCTAATTCTATTTGTTCTAAGGCTTCTTCGGTAATAGTGGTGTCTGCTTCTCTTCGGTCTAAATTATCTTGTTGTAATAATCCTCCAATGGCCAATGCATTGTTGTAATCTTTTTCAATAAATAGTTGTACTGCTTTTTTAGCATCGTCCATTCTGCCCGCAGCATTGATCCTTGGTGCTACGGCAAATACTAAATTAGTAATGCGCATAGGACTGGTTTGCTTGGCCAATTCCATCAAGGCCAGTAAGCCTGGACAAGGTGCTTCATTAACTTGCTGCAATCCAAAGAATGCCATGGTTCTATTTTCATCTACTATAGGAACTATGTCAGCAGCAATCGCAGTGGCTACTAAGTCTAAATATTCTAAATAAGATTCTGCAGGTAGTTTATACTTTTCTGCTAAGGCAGTTATTAATTTAAATACCACACCGCAACCACACAATTCTTTAAATGGATAAGTACAATCTATTTGTTTTGGATTTAAGATGGCCATAGCGGGTGGCAAAATAGCATCGGGTAAATGGTGGTCACAAATAATAAAGTCAATGCCTAATTCTTTGGCATAAGTAACTAGGTCAATAGATTTAATACCACAGTCTACGGAGATGATTAAATCGATTCCTGTTTCTTTGGCGTAATCAATACCAATTTTTGATATGCCATATCCTTCTTTGTATCTATGCGGTATATAATAATCAATATTGGGGGTGAGCTTCTTTAAAAATTGAAACAAGGTAGCTACCGAAGTGGTTCCATCCACATCGTAGTCGCCAAATACTAAAATGTGTTGATTTTTTTCAACTGCATTTTCAATTCTGGCAACAGCTTTGTGCATGTCCTTCATTAACCATGGATCATGTAAGTGTTCTAAACTGGGTCGGAAGAATTTTTTAGCGGCCTCAAAATCGGATATGCCTCTTTGTACCAATAGTTCACATAATAGCGGATGTATTTTTAAAGCATCTTGCAAAGCTTGCACTTTGGCAGCATCGGCGCTTAATATATTCCACCTTTTTTCCATTAAAATTTTCTATCGGTTGTGTATCTTACTAATTCCTCTAACGCATCTCTGGTTTCGCTTGCTGGAAATTGATGTAATAAGAGTAAGGCTTTGTCTCGGTATTCAAACATTTTTGTAGTGGCATAATCAATTCCACCGTATTGCACCACATGGTCGATTACAAATTTTACTTTGTCTTTATCGTTATTGTTGTTTTTTACAATATAGATTATTTCTTTTTTTAATGCAGGTGCTACTTTTTGTAAAATATGTATTAAAGGCAGGGTTAACTTTTTTTCTTTGATGTCATTGCCGGTGGGTTTGCCAATGGCTGCTTCCCCATAATCAAATAAATCATCTTTAATTTGAAAGGCCATGCCTACGTTTTCTCCAAACTCACGCATTTGCTGAATCACATGTTCATTTTGAGTTACCGAGCTTGCACCTGCGGCACAACTAGAAGCCAATAAAGAAGCTGTTTTGCCATTGATGATTTCGTAGTAGATAGATTCGTCAAAATTTAAATTCCTTGTTTTCTCTATCTGCAATAATTCTCCCTCGCTCATTTTTTTTACGGCAGTAGATAAGATGGTTAAAATGGTAAAATCTTTATTTTCTAAAGAGAGCAATAAGCCTTTGGATAATAAGTAGTCACCTACCAATACCGCAATTTTATTTTTCCATAAAGCATTGATCGAAAACATGCCTCTTCTTTCTAAAGCATCATCCACCACATCGTCATGTACTAAAGTAGCGGTATGTAAAAGTTCTACCAAAGAGGCAGCTCTATAAGAAGCATCATTTATTTCGCCATGTAATTTGGCAGATAGTAAAACAAACATGGGACGCATTTGCTTACCCTTGCGTTTTACAATGTATTGCATGATTCGGTCTAGCAAGGAAACCCTGCTTTTTACTGCTTCTTTGAAATGTTTTTCAAAGAGTTCCAATTCGGCACCAATCACTTTTTTTGCTAATTTCATGTATACCTGCAATTTATTTTATTTTAAGCAAGAAGCTGTATTTATTTGGCTTTTATACTTATTGGTTTAACCTATTGAAATGCAAGGCACCAAAATTTTGCAGGGAAGATAGTTTTAAGTCGGCAGCCCCCCAATGTTCCAGTTTTAGATGTTCGGCAGAGGGCACTACCACACAGGTCATTCTTGCTGCCTTGGCTGCTATCATCCCATAAAAAGAATCTTCGAAACAAATACAGGCTAGTGGAGAAGTATGCATGGCAGCAGCGCAATCAAGGTATACTTGTGGATGTGGTTTAGCAAAAGGCAAATGTTGTGCGGAACAACTTGCATGAATGTATTTTCTAATGCCTAATTTGTCTTTTACCCATTCTATTAATTCAAGTGGCGAGGAAGTAGCCAAGCCCATTTTAAATTCTTTATTGATAAAAAATTCAAATACATTTTGTACGCCTGGCATTAGTGTGGCTTCTTTATCAATTAGTTCTAAAGCAAGTGTAATAATTTTTTGTTCGGCTCTATCAAATTCAGAAGCAGGTACCTTATGTAAGAGTAGCCAATGAGCAACAAATTCTTTCGAACGCAGCCCTGTGGTAAATGCATATTGTTCTTCATTTAACTGAATACCGTATTGTCTAAAAATTTCGGTGGCGGCTTTGTTCCATAAAGGCTCACTATTAATAAGTAAGCCATCAATATCAAAAATAACTGCAGATTTTTCCATTGGCTAAAGGTACTATTTGTTGTTTAAACAGTAAAAAGGCACTAAAAATTAATTATACTATCTTGCAGTTCTAACTAGCTAGATAATTGTATGACCCTTTTGGATCGTTTAAAACAAATTCGCATTTTTCGTTCTGTTATTTACGGAGTGGTAGGTTTATTTACTTATCCAGGACTTGCTTTGTTTAATAATGTAGAGATTGAGGGCGCTGAAAACTTACAAAACCTGCCTCATAAAAATGTTTTATTTGTTAGCAATCATCAAACTTATTTTGGGGACGTAATTGCATTTGTTCATATTTTTTGTGCCGTTAAATGGGGTAAATTTAATAAGCTAGGCATTCCTTATTATTTATTGAATCCTTTTACCAATGTATTTTTTGTGGCCGCAGAAGAAACCATGAATAGCAGTTGGTTGACCAGATTATTTAAATTGGGTGGGGCTTTAACGGTAAAAAGAACCTGGAGAGCCGAAGGGGCAGATGTAAGTAGAGAAAGAGATGTGGTGGATACGCAAAAAATTGACAAAGCCTTAGCTAAAAGCTGGGTGATTACTTTTCCGCAAGGCACTACCAAACCTTTTGCTCCAGGTAGAAAAGGCACTGCGCATATTATTAAAAACAATCAGCCCATTGTAATGCCAGTAGTGATCAATGGTTTTTGGCGGGCTTTTACTAAGAAGGGGCTTACGTTTAAAAAAGTAGGAACGCCTTTAACAGTTCGCTTTAAAGCGCCATTAGTCATAGACTACACCGATTCTGTAGAAAATATTTTAAATCAAGTAATGGATGCCATTGAGCAAAGTAAAGAATACATGCTTAAAGGGAAACATCATACAATGAATCAGGCTTAATAAAAAGTAGCTAAATTTTCCCGATTAGGAGGGTGCTTAATCTTTTACAAACAAGGCTTTTAATTCTGTAGCATCATCCGGTTTCATCTTTCCAGATAAAATTAATCTCAATTGTCGTCTGCGCAATGCACTATCAAAGAATTTTATTTCTTCTTCAGATTCTGCTATAACAGCGGGTACTGCTTTTGGTTTTTTATTTTCATCTAAAGCAACAAATGTAAAAAAGGCTTCATTGCTTAATTCTCTTGTTTGAGAAATCATATTTTGATTCCAAACTTTTAAATGTATTTCCATGGAGGTAGTAAAAGAGCGAGTTACTCTTGCTTCAATACAAATAACATTTCCCAATTTAATAGGGGTCTTAAAGCTTAAATTATCTACGGAAGCTGTCATGCAAGCCGAATTACAATGCTTGGAGGCAGATAAATACGCTGCAATATCCATCCAGTACATGAGCTTTCCTCCCATTAAATCACCAAAGGTGTTGGTGTCATTGGGTAATACCAATTCATTCATGGTGGTGAAAGAGTCTTTCGCTTTTCTTGCTTCCATACTTTTTGTTTGTAGTATAAAGATACAAACTTGTTATAGATAAGCCACTACTTCGTTTTAGATGGTAACGCTTTCCAATTTGGCCAAATAGGTGGGGTCTACCTCGGCACCTATACCAATGGCATCGCTGATGGTTAAATGCATTCCCTTAAACTCAACGCCACCTATTACCGGATCTACCAAATGTCCGAGCAGGCAGGTGTCCATATCGTAATATTTGATATTTTCCTTGGCCATGGCAAAATGCATTTTTGCACTTAAGGCCAAACGACTTTCTAGCATGCCACCCATCATACATGGAATTTCATGTGCCAGTGCTAGATCATGAATTTTTAGGGCTTCCTTGATGCCACCGCTTTTCGCGAATTTGATATTGATAGAATGACAAGCTTTTTGTTGAAGGAGTTTTCTTGCATCATGATGTGTAAAAACAGATTCGTCGGCCATAATTTTTATAGGAGAGGCTTTGCATAATGCAGGTAATTGGTCATCAAAATATTTATGCATAGGTTGTTCGCAAAATTCAATGTCAAAAGGAGCCAATGCCTCCAAAACTTTTAATGCATTTTCAGGAGCCCATCCTTGATTCGCATCAATTCTTAATATCGTTTCATACCCAATGGCCGCTCTTATTTGTTTGATTCGTTCTATATCCTCTACTGGGTCTTTTCCCAATTTTACTTTTATCATCTTCACGCCATCTTGTACAAAATCAATGGCTTGATTAGCCATGTTTTTTGGGCTATCAATGCCAATGGTTAAATCCGTTTCAATGGCTTTGTGTTTACCCCCTAAGTAGGCATACAGTGGTAAATTGGCAGCCTTTGCTGCTATATCATATAAGGCCATATCAAAGGCACTTTTGATGGTATAGTTTCCAGCAATTACTATCGCTAATTCAGCCAATCTTTCCTCCATTGCCAACGGGTCTTTCCCTTTCCAAAAAGCGGCAAAGTCCTTTGCATTATTATAGCCACTTAATTGAGTTTCTCCAACAATCATAGGAAAAGCAGAACTTTCCCCTAGTCCAATAATTCCCTCGTCGGTATGTATTTTAATTAATATATTTTGAGCAAAATGCATGGTGCCTGTAGCTATCGTAAAAGGCGTCATGGGTATTTTATATAAGAATATTTGGGTGGAAGTAATTTTCATAAAAAGAATTTGAAGAAGCCGAGATTAAAGATACTTATTCTATTATTTAGTTACTATAATCCTTTGATTTATAAGTTTTACTACCGATATTTGCGAAACGAATGAATGTTAGCATGAGTTTATCTTTAGACAATACAAAAAATGCATTTGCGTACAAGACAAATGCCGAATTAAGAAGAGCCAATTTCCTATTTTCTATTATTCAAAATTCATTTATAGTTTCCTTAGCTACAAAATGTACTCCTTTTTTAATGAAATCGGGATTGCCCATCAATGGTCTAATACGTAGTACCATTTTTAATCAATTTGTTGGAGGTGAAACTTTAGAAGAATCGGCAAGAGTGACTAAACAATTGGGCTCTTATGGAGTTCAAGTTATTTTAGATTATGGTGTGGAAGCCAAAGAAGGAGAAGAGAACTTTGACAACGTTACAGAAAAAATTATAGAAGCAGTTGAGTTTGCTGCTACTCAAAAAAATATTCCTTTTGTGAGTGTTAAATTAACAGGCCTTGCAAGTATGAGTTTGTTAGAAAAATTAAATGAGGCACCAAGACTTAGAAGTGGCATTCATGATAGCGAGGCCGATGATGCAGCTTGGGAAAGGGTTAAAGAAAGGATGTATGCAATATGTGATGTGGCCAATGAAAAAGGAATTGGCATTTTATTAGACGCCGAAGAAACTTGGATTCAAGACCCTATAGACCGCATTGCAATTGAATTGATGGCGGTGTATAATAAAGAAAAAGTGGTGGTGTACAACACTTACCAATTATACAGGCATGATCGTTTTCATTTTTTAAAGATTTCTCATAAAATTGCGCAAGAAGGTAAATTTTTATTAGGTGCTAAGTTGGTAAGAGGCGCTTATATGGAAAAGGAAAGATTGCGTGCACAACAAAATGGGTATACATCGCCGATACAATCCATTAAAGAATTAACCGATCAAGATTTTAATGCGGCTGCTGCATATTGTATTGAAAATAGAGATTCAATGGCTTTGATTTTAGCTTCACACAATGAGCAAAGCAATTTGCTTATTGTTGATTTAATGGCTAAAAATAAGTTAAGCAATAATGATGCTCATGTGCATTTTTCACAACTCTATGGCATGAGTGATCCTATTACTTTTAACATGGCCACAGAAGGGTATAATGTAAGCAAGTATTTGCCTTTTGGTCCTATTGGGGACGTAATTCCTTATTTAATGCGCAGGGCCGAAGAAAACTCGAGCGTTAATGGTCAAACCAATAGGGAATTGCTATTTATTAGGAAAGAATTAGCTCGACGTAAGTCCAAAAAATGATTTCTACATAAAAGGTATTGGTTGTAAATTGCACTATGCTACAATACCATACTTTATTACAACACATCATCGATCATGGGGCTGAAAAAACAGACCGAACAGGTACTGGAACCAAAAGCATTTTTGGTTATCAGATGCGCTTTAATTTAGCAGAAGGATTTCCCATGGTCACTACCAAAAAATTACATTTGAAAAGCATCATCTATGAATTGCTTTGGTTTTTAAATGGCGATACCAATATTAAATATTTGAATGAAAATGGTGTTCGTATTTGGGATGAATGGGCAGATGCCAATGGAGATTTAGGTCCGGTGTACGGAAAACAATGGCGCAGTTGGGAAGGTGCGAATGGCGTGGTGATTGATCAAATTTCAGAACTGATTCAACAAATAAAAAAAACACCAGATAGTCGAAGGTTAATCGTTAGTGCTTGGAATGTAGGTGATTTATCTAAAATGGCTTTAATGCCTTGTCACAATATGTTTCAATTTTATGTGGCCGATGGAAAATTAAGTTGTCAATTGTACCAACGAAGCGCGGATGTTTTTTTAGGCGTACCTTTTAATATTGCGTCATATGCCTTATTAACCATGATGATTGCTAGCATTTGTGATTTAGAATATGGCGATTTTGTGCATAGTTTTGGCGATGTTCATTTATACAACAATCATATAGAGCAAGCGAATCTTCAATTGTCAAGAACTCATTTTCCCTTACCTACTATGAAAATAAATAAGGGAGTAAAAGATATTTTCTCTTATCAGTTTTCAGATTTTACTTTAGAAAATTACCAATCTCATCCAAGTATTAAAGCACCGGTAGCGGTATAAATTTTTTCAAATGAATATTACCCTTGTTGCAGCAGCCTCCGAAAACAATGCCATTGGTTTAAACAATCAATTGTTATGGCATTTGCCTAAGGATATGCGGTTTTTTAAAAATACAACTTGGGGTATGCCTATTTTAATGGGAAGAGCTACTTTTGAATCAATGGGTAGTAGGACATTGCCTGGCAGATTAAACATCGTACTTACGAGAAATAAAGATTGGAAAAGCGAAGGGGTGATGGTAGTAAATACTATGGAGCAAGCAATTGAACTCGCCAAGAAATATGATTATTTGGAATTGATGGTCATTGGTGGTGGGCAAGTATACGAGTTGGCTTTACCAATGGCTAATAAAATTTGGTTAACAAGAGTGCATTGCACTTTACAAGGCGATACCTATTTTCCAACATTAGGAGCAGATTGGAAAAAAATAAGTTTAGCAGCTAATGTTGCGGACGCTAAACATATTTATGCTTTTGATTTTGAATGTTGGAAAAGGAAGTAAAATGAAATACAACAAACTAACAATTCTTCTTAAATATGTTTTGTATTTAATTAAGGCTTCCAATGGACGAGGCCATGGTATTCATTCTCCTTTTGTGTTTTCATTTATTAAAAAAGTATTAAATACTACCACCAAAGGAGATTGGGTTAATAATATCGAAAACTATCGAGCGGAGGTATTAAACAATAAGCAAGAAATTAAAATGGTCGACTTGGGCGCTGGGGCCATTCTACAGACAAATAAAACAAAGAAAATTTCGGTAATTGCAAGAGGCTCTTTAAAATCTAAAAAGTATAGTACGCTTTTAAATCGAATTGTTGCTTATTATAGACCTAGTAATGTTTTAGAAATGGGTACATCCTTTGGTATAACCACTTGTTATTTAGCACAAGCGATGCCTGGCGGTGCTGTAGTAACTATGGAAGGGGCACCTGCCATTGCGAAAGAGGCTTTGCATACTTTTTCTACTTTAGGTTTTAGCAACATTCAATTATTAGAAGGTAATTTTGACAATAGCTTACCACTTTATTTTAATACGATATCAACTATTGGCTTAGCTTATGTGGATGGTAATCATAGTTACGAGCCTACTATGCGGTATTTTAATTTACTTTTAAATAAATCGAATCAGGATTCTATTTTTATTTTTGATGACATACATTGGAGTAGGGAAATGGAAATGGCCTGGAAGGAAATAAAAGAAGATCAAAGAGTATCCCTTACCATCGACTTGTTTTACATAGGAATTGTTTTTCTAAAAAAAGAAAACAAAGAAAAAGAAAATTTTATCATTAGATTTTAAATCATTTATAGCATTGTTACCTCCTTCATTCATAGCTTCTTTACAAGGACTGCCTGGTTTTGATCAGGAGGCATTTTTAAAAGCGCATGAACAACAGGACCAGCTTATTTCCATCAGGTTCAATCAATTCAAGCCTTTTGTTGTTGAAACGCATGCTTACTTTAAGCAGCTGGAGCCGATGCACTGGTGCAAACATGCTTATTATTTACAACAAAGACCATTATTTGTATTAGACCCATTGTGGCATGCAGGGGCTTATTATGTGCAAGAGGCCAGCAGTATGTTTTTACAATATATACTGGAACAAATCACCCCCCATCCATCTCCGATGAAAGTACTTGATTTGTGTGCGGCACCTGGAGGTAAAACAACTTTATTAGCCAATTATTTTCACAATGGATTAGTGGTGGCCAATGAAACCATCAAGCCAAGAAATGCAATTTTAGTAGAGAATCTTACCAAGTGGGGAGCAGACAATACAGTAGTCACTCAAAATGATCCAGCCCATTTTAAAGCACTCCCTGATTTTTTTGATTTGCTCATGATTGATGCGCCTTGCAGTGGTAGTGGTTTGTTTAGAAAAGATCCCGAAGCAATTGCACATTGGAGTGAACAAAGTGTGCAACATTGCAGTACGCGTCAAACAAGAATTGTAGAAGATAGCATGGATTGCTTGAAAGAAGGCGGCTATTTAATTTATTCCACTTGCTCATATTCTTTGGAGGAAGACGAGCAAATGATGGATCATATTGCTTCCATTGCTGGGATGAAAAGCGTTGCTATTAATTTACCTAAGGAATGGAATATTATTGAAACTTATAGCAAGGAGCATCATTGTCAAGGTTTTAGATTTTATCCTGATAAAGTAAAAGGGGAAGGTTTTTTTATTTCCGTATTTAAAAAAGAAGCGTCGACGACTAGTGGCTATTATGATACAAAATCTAGTACCGTTCCGGTTTCAAAAAAAGAAATGGAAATACTGAGCCATCATTTTACTGTACCACAAAATTATAATTTCATCAATCATCAAAATAGCATCATTGCATTGCCTCAATTATTTGAATCCGAATTGAATGCGCTCGTCAATCATTTGTATATAAAAAAAATGGGTTTGATACTAGGGGAAATTAAAGGAACCGATTTAATTCCTGCCCATGCTTTAGCCATGAGTACTTGGTCTAATTTACCCTATCAAGAAATGGAAATAGACGAAGCCACGGCTTTGCAATATTTAAGAAGGGCAGATTTGCATTTACCGCAGGGGAAAGGCTGGCATGCCATTACTTATAAAAAAATACGGCTTGGTTGGGCGAAATTATTGCCCAATAGATCTAATAATTATTATCCTAATGAGTGGAGAATATTGAATTACTAGCGTTTATACATTTTATTTAATTTAATATTAAATTTTAATGGTTTCTTTGCATTTGCTTTTTGTACCTTTGCCCGATGCGTCAAAAACTACTTTTATTGCTTTGGTTAACCTTGGGCTTATTGGCTCAAGCGCCGGCGCATGCTAAAGTAAAGGCATCCAATAAGAAACAAGCTAAACATAGCAACCATGCTAAGGTAAAAAGCGGTAAAAAACATTCAAGCCTTGCCGCTATCGGAGCCAATAAACATTCCAAGAGAGGCAAAAGGCACAGAGGTAAAAATGGGTTTGCTTATGCACCCAAAGATCAGGCGCCTATTGAAATGATTGCTCAAAACAAAGAAAAAATTAGAATCAGTGACAGTGTGCACAATTCTTACATTCAATTAGATAAGAATGAAATTGAAGAAGGCTATTTTGCTGGTATGTTTTCGAAGCAGAAAAAAATAGCTTCTTTTGAAACTTTGGAAGGAACCGCTTCTGTTTTTAAAAGTGTAAGTGGATGGGAAGATAAAAAGTTTTACATCCTAACCAATGAGTTGCCTATTGGAACCATTGTTCGTATAACTACTTCCGATTTAAAAAGTATTTGTGCCAAGGTAATTAGCGCACTTCCCGATGTAAGCAACTCCATTCAATATCGATTGAGTGATGCGGCTGCTGCTATATTGGGAATTACCAATAAGACCTTTAAGATTTCTGTAACCTATTAATGTAATGTATGAAATGTAAATTATTTAGTTGTCTAATTTTAACGACAACGGTATTGATTAGTTGTGCTCAGAATAGTTCTAAAGAATCTATTACATTAAATGCTGGTGATTTTAAAGAAGCCATTTTAAAAAAAGGTGTACAAGTATTAGATGTGCGCACTGCCGCCGAATTTAATGGAGGGCATATTCAACATGCTTTACAAGCCAACTGGCTGGATAAAAAAGAATTTGCAGATCGCACACAACATTTAGATAAGTTGGCACCTATTTATGTTTATTGCCAAGCAGGAGGAAGAAGTGCATCGGCACAAAATTATTTAAAAGAGCAAGGTTATAACGTAATTAATTTAGAGGGTGGTATGAGCAATTGGAAAATGAATAATTTTCCAGTAGAAGGAAGTGGAGACAAGCCTCAAATGCGTGTAGTTGATTTTGAAAAAACAATTGCTTCCAATGAATATGTTTTAGTTGATGTGGGTGCAGATTGGTGCCCGCCTTGTAGAAAAATGTTACCTGTACTAGCCGAGTTAAAACAATCACCAGCACATCCTTTTTATTTTTTAGCAGTAGATGGAGGCAATGATATCGATGTGATGAAATCTATACACAGCGAAGCTTTACCCACTTTTATTGTCTATAAAAACGGCAAGGAAATTTGGAGAAATCAAGGTATTACAGATTTGGCTGCGTTTACGACTGCCTTGAAATAATTAAGCGTCTTAGTGTATTTAGGAAGTATATAAAATCGAATTACCCTTTTCGATAGCCTCTCAAGAAATCTACAATAGGCATTCTTTTTTTGCCCTCCCATTGAATATCCTTCAAGCCTAAGTAGCCGTTGCTGCACGTAATTTTTGCAAAGGTTTTACCGTCTGTTACAAATGTTCCCAATGGCTCCGTTGCTTTTTCTTGAAGGGGATAGGTAGAAAATAATTTTACTACTTTGCCATCTATTTTAGTTATCGCACCTGGAAAAGGGGCTAAACCTCTCACTAAATTATGAATATTTTGTACGGTATCTTCCCAATTAATTTCACCATCTTTTGTATATAACTTTGGCGCGTGTTTTAATAATTTCTCATCAGTGGTGTTTGCTTGTGGGACAGCTTTTATAGACTTGTCTACTAATCCTCTTACAGTTTTGATTAGTAATTGAGCACCTACTTCCATCATGGTGTCATGCAATTCTCCTGCGGTCATGTTATCGCCTATAGCAATGGTGTCTTGCAATAAAATTGCTCCAGTGTCTATAGCATGTTGTAATTGAAAAGTAGTGACGCCGGTTTCTTTTTCTCCATTGATGATGGCCCAATTGATAGGGGCGGCACCTCTATACTGAGGCAATAAAGATCCGTGTACATTTAAAGTACCCATGGGCGGTAATGACCAAATAATTTCGGGTAACATTCTAAAAGCCACTACGATTTGCAAATCGGGTTGTAAATCTTGTATGGCTTTTAAAAATTCAGGGGACTTTAATTTTTCGGGTTGCAAAACGGTTAATTGATTGGCCACAGCAAATTGTTTTACTGCACTTTCTTGCATTTGCATTCCTCTACCCGCTGGTTTATCAGGGGCCGTAACCACCGCTACCACATTCATTTCGGCAGCTAATAATGCGCTTAAAGATGCCACTGCAAAAGCAGGGGTGCCCATAAAAATGATCCTTGGTTTTTTGTCCATAGTGCAAAGTTAGTTTATCTGCCATAATTATGTACTTTTGCCCTTTGCACCCTAGGTGCCTTCATTAAAATAAACAATATGCAACAAGTAAAAAATGGTGATACCATTCAAGTGCATTATCACGGTACTTTAACTAGTGGTGAAACATTTGACTCTTCAACAGGCCGAGCTCCTCTTGAATTTGAAGTAGGAACTGGAATGGTTATTCCAGGTTTTGACAGTGGGGTTTTAGGTATGACAGTGGGTGAGAAAAAAACTATCCATATTCCATTTTTGGAAGCTTATGGGCCTAAACAACCAGAAATGATTGTTGAGTTTCCAAAAAATCAGTTTCCAGCGGATTTAAATCCAACGGTAGGAATGGCATTGACCATGAACAATGGACAAGGTCAACAATTCCAAGTAACAGTAGTAGAGGTAAAAGAAGAAGTGGTGGTATTAGATGCCAATCATTCATTAGCAGGTCAAGACTTAACTTTTGATTTAGAATTGGTGAATATAGATTCTCCCTCAAAAATAATAATGCCTTAAACAGCTTTGTTCTTTGTATAAAATGTCCCGCATACTTATAAAGGTGTCGGGACATTTTTATTACCTTTAAGCATGGCATTACAATCATTACAAGTGGCGGATCGTTTATTGACCTATGTTCAAATAGATACTCAAAGCGATCCTTATTCCGACAGCTTTCCTTCTACCGAAAAACAAAAAAATTTATCAAAATTATTGGTAAAAGAATTGCTAGAGATGGGGGTGAAGGATGCAGCCATGGATGAATTTGGCTATGTGATGGCAACCATTCCGGCAACGCATCAAAAAAAAGTACCCGTTGTTTGCTTTTGTGCACATGTGGATACAGCACCGGATTGTAGCGGTAGCTTTGTGAAGCCCATCTTGCACGAAAATTTTAATGGTGAACCTATTATCTTGCCAGATGACCCTGCGCAAATCATCACCCTAGCAGATTATCCTTATTTAAAAAATTTCATTGGAAAATCAATCATCACTGCTTCGGGAAAAACTTTATTGGGCGCTGATGATAAAGCGGGTGTCGCTATAATTATGGAAATGGCTAGTTATTTAATGAAAAACGCAACAATCCAACATGGCACTATTAAATTATTGTTTACCCCCGATGAGGAAGTAGGCAGAGGTACCGAACATTTAGATTTTAAAAAATTAGGGGCCGACTTTGGCTATACATTAGATGGGGGCGAGTTGGCTAATTTTGAAATGGAAACTTTTAGTGCCGACGGTTTAATTTTAAATATTCAGGGAGTAATTGCTCATCCAGGTGCAGCAAAAGGGGTGATGCAAAATGCAATTAAAATTGCAGCGGCTATTGTTGCGGCTTTGCCCAAAAATGAATGGAGTCCAGAACATACCGAAGGACGTGAAGGGTTTATTCATCCCAACCAAATAACAGGTGGTGCCGAAACAGCGCGTATCGAATTTTTAGTGCGTGATTTTGACACCACTCAATTAAAAGTACACGCAGAAAGATTGTATGCAATTGCGCAAAAAGTAATTGCAAGTAATTCAGATTTCTCCAAAGCAACGGTGACTATGGAAGTGAAAGAGCAGTACCGCAACATGAGGGAAATTATTGATCAATATCCGGCTATTGTAGAAAAAGCTTTAGAAGCCTATAAAATACTTGGATTGACACCTATCATTACACCCATCAGAGGTGGGACCGATGGCAGCAGAATGAGCTTTTTGGGCTTGCCCACACCTAATATATTTACAGGTATGCAAGCCATTCATAGCAAGCATGAATGGATAGGGGTCTCCGATATGGAAAAGGCGGTGGAAGTATTGGTTAAATTGGTGGAAATAATTTAACAATTTGATAGTTATTCACATCCTTTAATTTTTAAATAAAACCGGCTAACTTTAAAAAATAAATTTAACACCATGTTGTTTCTATTACAAGTTGCAGATGACAAAATATCTTTATTGAGTTTATTGCAAAAAGGAGGGTGGATTATGTATCCGCTGTACTTGCTTTTAGTAATTGCTATTTTTGTATTTATTGAAAGGGTATTAGCTATTAAAAAAGTGGGAACTATCGATCCTAAATTTATGCTCATCCTAAAAGATAATATTGTATCTGGCAATATGGAGGCGGCAAAAAGTTTGGCTAAAAGTGTAGACAGTCCGGTAGCTAAAATGATTGAAAAAGGAATTATTAGAATTGGCAAACCTATTGATGCTATCGAAAAAAGTATGGAGAATGTAGGGAAATTACAAATGTATTCTATGGAGCGTAATTTAAATATCTTATCCTTGGTCGCGGGTATTGCACCTATGTTTGGATTTTTAGGAACCATTATTGGAATGGTCCAATTGTTTTACGGCATTGCTTCTACTGGAGAATATACTTTAAACACCATTGCTGGGGGTATCTATACTAAAATGATTACTTCGGCTACAGGTTTAATTATTGGCTTGATTGCTTATGTTGGACACAATTATATTTCTACTCAAATAGATAAAGTGGCCAACAAAATGGAAACAGCTAGTGCCGATTTCTTAGATATTTTACAAGAATCAACTCATTCTTAATTTTACCTAAATGAATTTAAGAAAACGATTAAGAAATTCGCCCGAAGTACATACCGGAGCATTGAATGACATTTTGTTTATTCTCTTATTGTTTTTTTTAATTGTTTCTACTTTGGCCAATCCCAATGTTATTAAAGTGTCCAATCCAAAATCGGCTAGCGACACCAAAGCAAAACAAACGGTGGTAGTGACCATTGACAAAGAGCAACATCTATTTATTGGATCGACTCCGGTTACTATCGAAGCCTTGCCATTAGAGTTGAAAACCTTTTTATCCAAGGAAACCGAAAAACCTTCTGTGGTCATTAATGGAGACAGCGTGGCTAAACTAGGTGTAACCATTCAGGTGATGCAAATTATAAAGTCTTTAGGGGCTACCCCAGTAGTGGCTGTCAATCCTGCCCACTAGTTGGTTGGTTATTTTAAACTGGCTCTGATCATTCTATTTTTTCCAAAACTATCTCTTCTAATTTCTGCATGAAAATGCATTTCATCTAGTAGGTTAAGAATTGCCTTACCTTGATCGTAATGGATTTCGAAAAAAAGTTGACCCTTGGGTGCTAATTGTTTTTTTGCTAATTGCGCAATGGTTCTATAAAAAAGAAGCGGATCTTCATTCGGAACAAATAAAGCAATCGCAGGCTCATAGTTTTTAACTTGCTCCTGCATGTTTTCTTTTTCTCGCATGGGTATATATGGTGGATTGCTCACAATGACATCATAACTACTAGGAAGGACATTATTGTTTAGAATATCTTGTTCTATCCATTCTATATGCGCATTTAAAAGCGCAGCATTTTTTTTAGCCATTGATAAAGCCTCTGCGCTAATATCCAATCCGGTAAGGTTACAATTAGGCAAAGCTTTTTTGAGAGAGATGGCAATGCATCCAGAGCCTGTACCAATATCCAAAAGATGAAGCGGCTTATTAATAATGTTGGCATAATCTACTATCCATTCTATTAATTCTTCTGTTTCAGGCCTGGGTATTAAAACAGCTTCATTCACTTGAAAAGACAAGCCCATAAACCAAGCTTTCCCTAAGATATACTGAATGGGTTTATCATTGAGCAGCTCAGTACTATATTCGTTGAATTGTTTTATTTGCAATTCGGTGAGGGGGGTATTAATTTCAACTACTTGTTGAACTCTGTTCCATCCAGTAACTTCCTCTATCAACATGCCCAACAAACTATTTAATTCAATGGCATCTAGTTTTTTACTGAGCAATTGTTTGATGGATATTTTAATTTCGGATAAAGTCATACTGCAATGTTACAAATGATTACGCATTATGAACTAGCTTTGGGCTTAATATTACAATTAGTATCATTTTAATGGCTCCCGATTTTTATTATACCATAGAACAACCCGCTATGGCGGAGTTGAAAGAAAGGGGAAGCCGTTTTTTAGCCTATTGTTATCCTGTAGATTCAATTGACATTTGCAAAAAGCATATTGCCGCTTTAAAAAAAGAACATCCAAAAGCAGTACACTATTGCGTGGCTTGTCGTATAGGCATTGATGGGCTTATTTTTAGAGTAAGCGATGATGGGGAGCCAGCTGGTTCGGCAGGAAGGCCTATTTTAGGTCAGATAGACAGTAAGCAATTAACCAATGTAATGGTAGTAGTGGTTAGGTATTTTGGTGGCACTCTTTTAGGGGTGCCCGGTTTAATTAATGCCTACAAGACAGCGACTTCTCTAGCCCTTCAATTAACGCCGATGGTTCAAAAAGCAGTTGAGCTGAATTATGAATTAAATTTTGACTACCATCAAATGAATGAAGTCATGATAATTGTGAAACAATATCATTGCACTGTTCTTCAACAGGAAGCACAATTATTTGTTCAATTAAAAATAGGCATACCTAAACATCGATTGGAAGAGGTCTTAAATAAGCTTAATGAATTACGCGATTTGCGTATTGAATTAGTGAGTAAATAAATCAATCAATCAATCAATCAATCAAATGATATTAATACTATGAGTGGTATTAGTATTTGTAAAACCCTTCTCCAGTTTTAATGCCCAATTTTCCAGTTGCTACCATTTTTACAAGCAATGGACATGGTGCATATTTTGTATTATTAAAACCTTCCTGCATAATGTCTAAAATATTTTTACACACATCTAGCCCAATGTAATCGGCCAATTGCAATGGCCCCATGGGATGAGCCATGCCTAATTTCATGATTTGATCAATGGTGGCTGCATCACTTACGCCTTCGGACAATGCATAGATGGCTTCGTTAATCATTGGCATCAATATTCTATTGGCAATAAAACCAGGAAAATCTTTTACGACGCAAGGTATTTTATCGATGGTTTTAGTAAGTGATACAATGGTTTCTGTTACCTCTTTAGCAGTTTGCGCCCCATTGATTATTTCGACCAACTTCATAACGGGCACCGGGTTCATAAAGTGCATACCTATGACAAGTTGCGGACGCTTAGTGGCAGAAGCTAATTCGGCAATAGAGATGGAGGAAGTATTACTGGCTAAAATACAATGGGCGGGGGCGTATTGATCTAGGGCAGCAAAAATTGTTTTTTTAATACCGCTATTTTCTGTGGCTGCTTCAATGACTAAGTCGGCCTCTTGCACACCTAGCTCAATACTTTCAAAGCAGGAAATACTTTGAAGCATGCGTTGTTTTTCTTCTTCACTAACAATTCCTTTAGCAATTTGTCGGTCTATATTTTTTGTAATGGTAGTGATTGCTTTAGCTAAAGCGGCTGCTTGTGCGTCTACTAAATGGACGGCAAATCCTTTTTGAGCAAATACATGCGCAATGCCATTACCCATAGTGCCTGCTCCTATGACTGCAATGTTTTTCATAGGGCCATTATTTTTTATTTTTGTAATCTCCTTTTTTCCAAGAATTAATAAATGATCTCCAAGCACTTGGATTTAAAATATTCATGGGCGCCAATTGACCAGCATAATAATATTTGGCTGCTTGTTGTGTTAAGGAGGCGCCAACGGCTTCTCTTCCATCATAAGGTAAGCTGGAGAGTATGACTCTTTTCTGACTCATGCTAGTATTTTTTCTTGCAGTTTCATATAAGTCGTCATCTACTTTTGCATTGACAAAGTCTCTTTCAAATTGCGCGCGTGTTGGCCTAGGCTTTAAAATGGTAGCAGGCAAGAAATTGGTATCGTTAACTAGTAATTGTATAACACTGTATTGATTGCCTTCTAATTTAAGAGGAATAAGAATGGTTCTATCTTTAAATCCAACACAGGAAAAAGTAATATGCTCTCCTTTATTTACCGCGATCGAAAATACGCCGTCATTATTAGTGATGGTACCTCTTCCTTTTTTTTCAACCACCACACTAGCAAAGGGGACGGCTTTTAAACTATCTGCGGTCATAATTACTCCAAATAATTGAACTACAGAATCGCGGTAGATATCTACCTCTTGAGCCATAGCATCTTGTTTTTTCAAACAAATCAAGGCAATTGCAATTATTAAAATAGTCTTTCTCATCTATATGCAAATTTAAGTCTCCTGGTTTAAATATACGAACACAATTTTTTAACGAAATGGGTGGATTTTAGGGTAAAAATGGATATTCTACCTTGTAAAACAGCAAAATAAGTACAATGAGCGTTAACTTTGCAAGGATCTAATTTATTTAACAAAAACTTCCAAAATGACCGAGGCGGAAATATTAAAAGCGTTGAGCAATGTGCAAGAACCAGACTTAGGAAAGGACTTGGTTACGCTAAATATGATTAAGGACTTAAAAGTGGATGGGAATGAAGTAAGTTTTACCATAGTGCTTACCACCCCGGCTTGTCCAATGAAAGATTTAATGAAAAATGCATGTGAAAATGCAATCAAATTATTGGTGAATAAGGCGGCCATCATTAAAGTAGATTTTACTTCTAATACCACTAGTTTAAGAAAGGATGAGAAAAAGGTGTTAGCCAATGTTAAAAATATTATTGCAGTGGTGAGTGGAAAAGGGGGCGTGGGTAAAAGTACAATTTCGGCCAACTTAGCATTGGCTTTAGCAGAAGGTGGTGCTAAAGTGGGTTTAATGGATGCTGATATCTATGGGCCAAGTGTTCCTATTATGTTTGGCGTAAGAGGTCAGCGACCTTTGATGAAAGACGATGATGGGAAGGGTATTATATTACCACTTGAAAAATTTGGTATTAAATTAATGAGCATAGGCTTATTGGTGGATGAAAAAGATGCAGTGGTTTGGAGAGGCCCAATGGCTTCCAGTGCCATCAGACAATTTATTACAGATGTAGATTGGGGAGAGTTAGATTATTTAGTGATTGATATGCCACCAGGCACGGGCGATATTCATTTAACAATCATGCAAACTGTTCCAGTAACTGGGGTAGTAATTGTAACAACTCCACAAACCGTTGCATTGGCCGATGCTAAAAAAGCAATTGCCATGTTTGGTCAAGCAAATATTCAAGTACCGGTAATTGGCCTCATTGAAAATATGGCTTATTTCACTCCTGCAGAATTACCTTCTAATAAATATTATTTATTTGGAAAAGAAGGAGGCAGAAATTTAGCATCCGAATATGACTTGCCATTTTTAGGAGAAATACCTTTGGTGCAATCTATAAGAGAGGGTGGAGATGAAGGGGTTCCGGCAATGGTAGGCCAAGAAGAAATTGCTAAAAATGCTTTGAGAACAGTGGTTTCCAATGCAGTTAGACAAATTGCCATTAGAAATGCTAATATGCCTAAAACACAAACTATTTCAGTTGCTTAATATGTCTAATAAAATTATCATAGCCATCGATGGCTATTCTTCTTGCGGGAAAAGCACTTTAGCAAAAGCTTTGGCGGCTAAATTGGAATATGTTTTTATTGACACTGGGGCTATGTATCGTGCAGTGGCACTTTATTTTTTAAGAAATAATATTGCCTTTGATGACGAATTGGTTATTGCTGCCGCTTTAAAAAAAATTACATTAAATTTTAGTTACAATGCAGCTACTTTAAAAAGCGATATGATTTTAAACAATGAAAATGTAGAAGCTGAAATTAGAGAAATGGCCGTGAGTCAAAAAGTAAGTGAAGTAGCCGCTATTGGGGCTGTAAGAGATTTTGCAGTTGCGCAACAGCAGGCCATGGGAGAAAAAAAAGGAATTGTAATGGATGGTAGAGATATTGGAACAGTGGTTTTTCCTACAGCGGCACTTAAAATATTTGTAACAGCTGATCCTGCTATTCGAGTGGAAAGACGTTTTTTAGAATTACAATTAACCAATCCTAATATTAACAAAGAAGAGATTGCGGCTAACTTGCAACATCGCGATTTGTTAGATACCACTAGAGAGAGAAGTCCATTGAGACAAGCAGCAGATGCTAAAGTGTTGGATAATTCCAATATGAACAGAGCAGAACAATTTGAACTAGCCTTAGGATGGGCGCTTGCTAAAATTAGTGAAGCCAATAGCTAATTACTTTTTTAGGAAATCCAAGTATCGCTTACCTTTTCCAACTTTTCGTCTAATTCGTAAAAACTCACTATTTTTCTAATTACCGATTCAACGACTGTGTCGGGACAACTTGCCCCACTGGTCATCAAGATAGAAATTGGTGCTTTATTGGGTAAATAATCATTAATTAATTCAGATTGTTTGGTGATCCAGTTGTTCCTTATAATTTGATGGCGGTCGATGATTTTATTAGCGTCATCAATAAAATAAGTAGGTAATTGCTTTTCACAAAGCTCCACTAAATGAGAGCTATTGCTACTATTTTTTCCGCCCATGACAATCGCTAAATCGGCACTTTGTTCTAAGAGCCCCACCACTGCTGATTGATTGTCATTGGTAGCATAACATAAAGTATCTCTGGTATCTGCAAAGTGCTCGCTACTATTTTCTTTTCCGTACTTGCTTACTATAATATTTTTCAAGTAGTCGGATATCGCTTGGGTATCGGTTGCCAATTGAGTGGTTTGATTAATAACGCCTATTTTTTCAAAATGTATAGTAGGGTCAAAGCGCTCGTTGTATCTATTTTTAAAATAAGTGCCAAACTGGTTCAAGGGCAATTCACCTAAAATAAATTTTCCTAAAACAATCGCTTCCTCCATGTCATTCACAATAAGGGTAGGTGTTTTGTCGGCAGCGTGTGAGAAAGTGGCTCTTGTTTCTTCATGCTTTGGTTTACCATGTATGATAATGGTGAATCCTTTTTTGGCAATTTGATCTCCGCGGTTCCATACTTTTTCTACAAATGGGCAAGTGGTATTGTACTTTTGAATTTCAATACCCATTTTATTAATTTTTGCTTCTAATTCCAAAGTGGTTCCAAAAGCAGGAATAATAACTACATCTTCTTTGGTTAAAGTAGTTAATGGAATTATTTCATTGCCATTAGTGTCTTGTAAAAATTGCACCCCTTTTTTTAACAAATCTTCATTTACTTGTGGGTTGTGAATCATTTCACTTAATAGGTAAATTCTTTTTCCTTTATTTTCTTCTATGGTTTTATAAGCTATATCAATTGCATTTTCTACCCCATAACAAAATCCAAAATGACGGGCTAAATAAAATTTCAAATGGCCTAAATCTATTAGGGTAGGACTAAAGTCTTTTTTTAATTTATCTTCTTCTTTCCTTTTTTGCTTAATAGCACTAATTAAATTGCTACGATAGCCGCTAGGCACCTCAAAATGCTTCATCTTTTTACTTTTAGGGTATTGGAGGTACAAAAATACATCCTTCGCTTGTTTTTACCCTATTTTTCGGGCATTCTTAGTATAAAACTATAGATACTCCCTAGTACAACTTATCTTTGCGCCATGAATTACGTTTCTGTAGAAGGCTTGACAAAAAGTTATGGCATATATCCTTTGTTTAAAGGCATCAGTTTTAATATCAACGAAGGCGATCGCATTGCGTTAATTGCCAGAAATGGAGTGGGGAAAACCACACTTTTGCGCATTTTAGCGGGGAAGGAAGTGCCAGATGCCGGTACTGCAAAAATCCATAAAGATGTTCATTTGGTGTTGTTTGAACAAGACCCTCAATTTATAGAGTCGGCTAGTATTACTCAAAATTTGTTTAATCAGGATCATCCCATGATGAAGGCCATTAGTAATTATGAAATGGCCATGGAAACAGAGGATGAAAATTTGATTACCGATGCCATTATGGAGATGGAGGAAAGAAGCGCTTGGGATTTTGAATCTAAAGTGAAAACTATTTTAACGCAATTAAATATTCATCACTTAGAGCAACCTGTTTCTAAATTAAGTGGGGGGCAACGAAAAAGAGTTTCTTTGGCTAAAACATTAATTCAAATTGGGTTTGAGCCCAAGCATGTTTTGCTGTTAATGGATGAGCCTACGAATCATTTGGATTTAAATATGATTGAATGGTTGGAGAATTATTTGGAGCAAGAAAAAGTAACCTTATTACTGGTATCGCATGATCGGTATTTTTTAGAATCGGTGACAGATGAAATATGGGAGTTAGAAAGAGAAAATTTATATTCTTATAAAGGGGACTACGAAAATTATTTAGAAAAGAAAGCAGCTAGGATTGAATCTGAATTAGCGAGTATTGACAAAGCAAAGAATACGTTTAGAAAAGAATTGGAATGGATGCGTAAGCAACCCAAAGCCAGAACTACTAAAAGTAAAAGTAGACAAGACAATTTTTATGAAGTAGAAGCTAAGGCCAAGCAAAAAATTGACGATACTAATTTGCAACTAGACATGAAAATGACCAGATTAGGTGGAAAAATAATCGAGGCTAAAAAAGTATACAAATCCTACGGAGATACTGTGGTATTAAAAGGGTTTGATTATACTTTTAGCAAAGGAGAGCGTATTGGCATTGTAGGAAAGAATGGTGTAGGTAAAAGTACCTTTTTGCAAATTTTACAAGGGTTAACACAGCCAGATAGTGGTAAAATTAATGTAGGGGATACCATTGTTTTTGGTCATTTTTCTCAAGAAGGGCTGGTATACAAAAAAGACATGCGGGTGATTGAATATTTAAAAACCTATGCTGAAAATTTTCCATTAAGCAGTGGTGGCTCTTTAAGTGCAGCGCAATTTCTTGAATTATTTTTATTTACACCCGATAAACAATATACTTATTTAAGCGCTTTGAGTGGCGGGGAGAAAAAAAGACTACAATTACTTACTATACTGTTTAAGAATCCGAATTTTTTAATATTGGATGAGCCTACCAATGATTTAGACCTACCCACTTTGGCGGTGTTAGAACAATTTTTGATAGATTTTGCGGGTTGTGTTTTGTTGGTATCACACGACCGCTATTTTATGGATAAACTAGTAGATCACTTATTTATATTTGAAGGAGATGGTGTCATTAGAGATTATCCAGGGAACTATACTCAGTTTAGAATTTTAGAAAAAAGCAAACAAAGCTATGCCTCAGTTAGTTCTGACATTACTACGCATTCAGTGCCTGTAAAAGAAGTGGCCACTAAAGCTCCTTCAGAAAAGAAACCCATAGAGAAAGTAGTTGCTGAGAAAATGACCTACAAAGAAAAATTAGAATTAGATACGCTTACTAAGTCCATGCCAGATTTGGAAAAGAAAAAAGCAGCATTGTTAGAACAACTGAATGCGACTAATCTAGATTATAACCTCATCACTTCTATTAGTGAAGAATTGTCAAACATCAATCAGGCCTTGGAATTGGCCGAAATTAGATGGCTTGAACTCAGTGAGAAATTAGTTTAGCTTTTAAAAAATGAGGCCTAAGTAATTCAAAAATGAGGCCTAAGTATTTTCAAATTTATCTTCAATGGAAATAAATTGTATATGAATTAAAACATATACACATGAAACCAATTGAAAGAATCAATCTTTATTTGCAATTCAAGTCAATCTCACCGCATTCTTTTGAAAAAAGAATTGGCTTATCCAATGGGTATTTTTCTAAACAATTAAGAAATCTGGGATCTGTAGGTTCTGATATCTTAATTAAAATTGATGAACATTATGCCGAACTAAATATTTTATGGGTACTCAATGGACAAGGACAAATGATTTCACCCAATGATGTTTATTTGAATGCGGGTCACACGCTGCAAGTAGATGAGTATGTTAATAAATATGAGGCAGAAAATAAAAAAATGAAAAACTTGGAATCCGACTTGGAAAAATTGCAAGTGGTATTAAAGGATAAAGACAAAATAATTTCTTTGTATGAAGTAATTGCCAATAATAAAACAGGTTTTATTCAAGAAAATTTTGACCATCAGCAAAGCTCTTTTGGAACTTAATGAAATCCATAAAAAAAAGGAGCCACTTTTTAGTAGCTCCTTTTTTTTATTTATTATTTCTAATTGTTCATTTCACCTGCAACATGCTTACTATTCGGCATAGGAAGCAACGGGTTCGCAGGTACATATTAAATTACGATCACCATGGGTATTGTTCACTCTTGCTACCGTTGGCCAAAATTTATTTTGTTGCACATAATACAATGGGAAAGCAGCTTCTTGTCTAGTATAAACATGATTCCATTCATTGGCACATATTACCTTTTGGGTATGTGGTGCATTTTTTAAAGGGTTGTCCACTTTATCAAGGGTTCCTTTTTCAATGGCTATTATTTCATCATGTATAGCAATTAAGGCATCGCAAAAACGATCTAACTCTCCCTTATCCTCACTCTCAGTTGGTTCAATCATAATGGTTCCAGCCACAGGGAAACTTACAGTAGGGGCATGAAAACCATAATCAATTAATCTTTTGGCTACGTCTTCTGCTTCAATGCCCGCACTTGCTTTAAAAGGACGCAAGTCGATGATAAATTCATGCGCACAAGTACCATTTTTACCCGCATACAAAACTGTATATTTTTTTTCTAGCCTAGCTTTCATATAATTCGCATTCAAAATAGCATAAGCTGTGGTTAACTGTAATCCAGTGGCGCCAAGCATTTTTATGTAGGCGTAACTAATTAATAAAATACTTGCAGAGCCAATTGGCGCAGCACTTACTGCACCAATTGTACCATGATCATGTACATGGCCTGGTAAAAAGGGTGCTAATTTATCATTCACACAAATAGGTCCCATGCCAGGGCCACCACCACCGTGTGGGATGGCAAATGTTTTGTGTAAATTCAAATGACAAACATCTGCTCCAATATTACCTGGACTGGTTAAACCAACCTGCGCATTCATGTTAGCGCCGTCCATATACACCAAACCTCCAAATTCATGTATCGTTGCACAAATATCAATTATGGTTTCTTCAAATACACCATGGGTCGATGGATAGGTTACCATTAAGGCACCTAAATTGTCTTTGTGTAGTAGGGCTTTATCTTTTAAATCTTTCATGTCAATATTTCCTGCAGCATCACAAGCAACTACTATTACTTTAAATCCTGCCATGACTGCACTGGCTGGATTAGTTCCGTGCGCACTAATAGGAATTAATACAATATTTCTATGGGCTTGCCCATGATGCTCATGATAAGCGCGTATGGTTAATAAACCTGCATACTCGCCTTGTGCACCACTATTGGGTTGTAAGCTACAAGCGGTAAAGCCAGTGGTTTGACATAAGTAATCACTTAATTCTTTGGCCATTTCTTGATAGCCCTTTGTTTGGCTACTTGGTGCAAATGGATGTAAGGAACTAAATGCAGGCCAGCTTACTGGAATCATTTCAGTGGCTGCATTTAATTTCATCGTACAACTACCTAAACTAATCATGCTGGTATTTAATGACAAGTCTTTATTTTCCAATTGCTTGATGTAGCGCATCATTTGTGTTTCACTATGATGAATATTAAATACAGGATGTTGCAAATAAGTGGATGATCTTTGAAGCGCATTGGGGATAGCTAATGTGCTGCTTGCTTTTCCACTTGATTTTTTCCCTGTTACTTTTTCAAAAAGGGTTACGACAGCTGCAATTTCTTTTTCATCAATGGTCTCGTCAATAGTAATACCTATTGTGCCATCTTGGTGGTATCTAAAATTAATATTTTCAGCCAATGCTATTTTACGCACCGCAGTGGCATCTACTCCTGTAAGATGAAGTGTATCGAAATAATTTTTATTCACTTGAGTAATCCCAAGGCTTTGTAATTGGGCATCCAATAATTGAGCTAATCCATGAACTTTGCTAGCAATTTTTTTAATACCAGCTGGTCCATGATATACAGCATACATCACCGCCATATTGGCTAACAATGCTTGGGCCGTACAAATATTGGAAGTTGCTTTTTCTCTTTTAATATGTTGTTCTCTGGTTTGCAAAGCCATTCTCAAAGCTCTATTACCTTGTGCATCTACACTTACACCTATCAATCTACCCGGCATGCCTCTTTTGAATTCATCTTTGGTTGCAAAATAAGCTGCATGTGGTCCGCCAAAACCCATCGGAACACCAAAGCGTTGTGTATTGCCTACCGCTACATCTGCATTTAATTCGCCCGGGCTTTTTAATAAACTTAGTGCTAAAATATCAGCTACTAAAATCACTAAACCGCCTGCTGCATGCACCTGATCAATGAAACTTGTATAATCTTCAATGCTGCCTGTATTGTTGGGATATTGTAAAATTGCACCGAAATAACTATTGTCAATTTTAGTGTTTGTATAATTGGCTTCTACTATTTCTATGTTGATAGGTTTAGCACGAGTTGCTAAAACGTCTTTGGTTTGAGGGAATATCGCACTATCTACAAATAATTTTGTTTGGGTAACAACATCGCTTTTATTGACATGATTAAAAATCATGGCCATGGCTTCGGCGGCTGCGGTGGCTTCATCTAATAAGGAAGCATTGGCAATAGGCAAACCTGTTAAGTCGCAAACCATGGTTTGAAAATTCAATAAACTTTCTAAACGACCTTGTGCAATTTCTGCTTGATAAGGTGTGTACTGAGTATACCAACCTGGGTTTTCAAAAATATTTCTAAGAATCACACTTGGGGTGATGGTGCCATAATAACCTTGGCCAATAAAATTAGTGGCGACTATATTTTTTTCTGCAATATTTTTTAAAGATTGCAACATTTCAAATTCAGACAACCCTTCTGGAATTTGCATTGCTTTTTTCGAACGAATATTATTGGGGACTGTTTTTTCAATCAGCTCGTCTATCGATTTTACACCAATAGTGTCTAACATTTTTTGGGTATCTTGGGCATTGGGGCCAATATGTCTTTTGATAAATTCTGCTCCGTTCGGGTTCAATTGCAACATAAATAGGGTGGTTTAAAAAATGGATTCAAAGATACAAAAAACTAACCCTTATTTGTTAACTAGCCACTCGGTGGGGAAAGCTTGTGGATGAGTGCTAAATAGTTTACATTTGGGTTACTATTATGGCCTTATCTATTGAACAATTATACGAATTACCAGCTCCGGAGACGCTTAAAAAGTTTCAAAATTTTTTAAAAAGGGTAGACAAGCGAAAAATATTAAAGCAATTGCCCGATTTACACGAAGCTGCTTTTGAGAAAATCAACTGCCTAGATTGTGCTAGATGTTGCAAAAACTATTCTCCCCGCTTTAAGATGCCTGATATTAAAAGAATTAGCAAGTTTTTGAGAATGAAAGAAACTGCTTTTATGGATACTTATTTATCGATGGATCAGGAAGGCGATTATGTAGCCAATACCAAACCCTGTCCTTTTTTAGGTGCCGATAATGCCTGTAGTATCTATGAACATCGACCTACCGATTGCCAAAGATTCCCCTACACAGACGAAGATGTTTTTTTTAAACGCATTCCTATTACCATGAAAAATGCAGAGTTCTGTCCCATTGTGCATGATGTGATGCTAGGATTACTGGCTTAATATTCCATTTTTCTTAAAGAAGGAGCTTTGAACCAGGTAGTAAAAACCACTATTAATGTCATGGCACCTCCAAAAACGACAGAGGGGATTACCCCCAATAATTTCGCAGCTACGCCACTCTCAAATTGTCCAAACTCATTGCTGCTATTGATAAACATGGAATTCACACTCATGACCCTGCCACGCATATGATCGGGGGTTTTTAATTGAACAATGGTACCTCTTACAATCATACTAAATCCATCAAGTATGCCACTTAATAATAAAGCAGCAAAGGACAACCAAAATAATTTTGATAAGGCAAATACAATAATGCATAAACCAAATCCGCCCACCGCAAATAATAATTTTTTTCCTTGCGCTTTATTAACTGGAAATAAAGTAATCAAAAATATAATTAAAATAGCACCTATGTCCGAAGCAGCATTTAGCCAACCAAATCCAATCGGGCCTACCTTTAAAATGTCCACTGCATAAACAGGAATCATTGCTACTGCACCACCAAATAATACAGCAAATAAATCCAAGGAAAGTGCCCCAAAAACTTCTTTGGTAGTAAATACAAAACGCAAACCTTCTTTCACACTTTCTAATGTTTTTTGATTGACTACTAAGTCTATATGTGGCGGTATTGGTTTTATTTTAGCAATAAAGAAATAACCTACTGTAACAAGGGATACTACACTTATTAAAGCCCCGGTATGTCCAAAGCCTGCAATGATAAAGCCAACAATAGCATGACCCAAAATGGAGGCCGTTAACCAAATGCCTTGGCTCCAGGTAGTTGCATTTTGTAATAAATCTTTTGGCATGATATTGCCCACTATGGTGCCAAAACTTGGGCCAGTGAAGGATCGGATAATGCCCGTGCAAAAAACAAGGAAGTAAATACATATAGCAACAAAAAGTGAACGATGTGCCTGCATTGAATTGATAATGTCTATTTTATCATTATAAATGGACAAGCCTAATAATACTAGGGCACAAACCCAATACAAGCTCACCCCTCTAAGGAGTAGTTTTCTTTTTTCGCTAATATCTATCACATGTCCTGCATATAAGGCAAGGGAAACTGCAGGGATAACTTCCGCTAGTCCAATTAATCCTATGGCAAAGGGGGCATTGGTCAATTCATAAATCCACCAACCAACCAAAGTGCCCATCATTCTAAGGCCCATAATAAATAGGAATCGGCCCAACATCAAATTTCTAAATTCTTTAATCTTTAAGGCTGCAAAAGGGTCTTGCTTCAACGGAGTGGTACTATCCATTGATTAAAGTTAAGGCAAACTGTAATAATGTTGCCCTTCTTCTATTTCTTTTTCTAAAGCATCTGTAATCACCTTAAAATGCGCTTCGTTGTATAAGAAATCGGCATTACTGGCATCTATAAAGATGGTTTTAATTTGATGCTGCTTAATATAGCTGGTATAGGTTTCTTGAATTTTAAATAAGTATTCATCAGGAATGGCCTGTTCGAATTTTCTATTCCTTTTTTTGATATTGGACTGTAATTTATTCACAGGCGCATGTAAATAAATTAAAATATCGGGAGGCGTGAGCTGTTGAAAAAATACATCAAACATTTTTTGATACAATCTAAATTCCTCTTCTTGCAAATTTACTTTCGCAAACAATAAACACTTGGTAAATAAATAATCGGAAATGGTGACTTCTTGAAATAAGTCATTGTTTTTTATTAGCTCTTGTTGTTGTTTAAACCTTTCTGCTAAAAAAAATAATTCTAATGGAAAAGCGTATTGTTTTGGATTTTCGTAAAACTTAGTTAAAAAAGGGTTTTCTGCAAATTCCTCTAGTACCAATTTGGCGTTGTAATGTTGTGACAAAAGTTGTGACAAAGTGGTTTTTCCAGCGCCAATATTTCCTTCAATAGCTATGTAATGATGCTTCATATTCTAATGCGTACTTCGTTTCAAATATAGGAAGGCGGCTGCTTAAAAATTTATTTTTTTATGCACAAGGCATTCATCGGCGCATTCGGAAAGCAAAGTAAAATTGCTTTTATTTAAAATAGGGTGGAGGAAGTTGGGTGCAATTTCTACCATTGGAATTAAAACAAAATTTCTTTTAAACATGCTGGGATGGGGGATGGTTAAATCCTTAGTATCAATAATGGCATCATTGAAATAAATAATATCTATATCAATAATTCTTGGTCCCATGGGGAGGATTCTTTTTCTGCCTAATTTAATTTCAATGTCTAATAAAATGGACATCAACTGGATTGCAGAATGCGGGGTTTGAATAAGTAAAGCTTGATTGAAGAAGGCCTCTTGGTGGACATTTCCCCATGCTGCCGTTTCATAGATAGAAGAAACTTTTTCAATGCTTCCAGCATGGGCACGAATTTGATTGATGGCTTCATTTAAGTTTGCCAATCGGTCGCCCATATTGCCGCCTATCAGTAGGTATGCTTTGTTCATAGAAGGATGCTGAAAGTAGCTCAAATATCCATAATTTTACAGCCTTACCCTATTTTAGAACCTTCTATTTTAGGAAAAAGAGCAAATCAATTATAATCGTACATGAAAATTTTTTTCAAAACCTTTTTTGCCTCCTTATTGGCATTATTCATCTTTAGTTTATTGGGATTTTTGATTCTTTTAGGCATTGCTGGCAGTTTTTCCAAAGAAGAACAAAAAACAATTGATCCCAATTCGGTTTTAGTGATAGATATTGCTGAAAATTTTCTAGAGCAAACCAAGTCGGATCCATTTTCTGAATTGGTGAATAAAAAGAAAGGTAAAATGCCTAGTTTGTCGGAGTTGATTGGGCTAATTAAGAATGCAAAAAAAGATTCAACTATTAAAGGGATTTATATCAAGTGTCAGCAAAATCCAAATGGCTATGCGAGCACCGAAGAAATTAGAAAAGCATTGATTGATTTTAAATCTTCCAAAAAATTTATTGTTGCTTATGGAGAGACCATTACCCAAAAAGGATATTGGATTGGAAATGCTGCGGATGAAATTTACACACATCCGCAAGGCGGCTTGGAGTTTAAGGGATTCTCTTATGAAACTATGTTTTTAAAAGGGCTCTTGGATAAATTAGAAATCAAGCCTGAAGTATTTTATGCCGGAAAATTTAAAAGTGCCACTGAGCCATTTAGGTACAATCAAATGTCAGAAGCCAATAAATTACAAACTGGGGTTTGGTTAAATGCTTTATACAATAGTTTTTTAGAAGGAACCGCTGAAAAAAGAAAAATAGAAGTGGCTACTTTAAAAGCGATAGCCAATGATGGAAAAATTCAAAGTGCGAATGATGCTTTACAATATCATTTAGTAGATGGTTTATTGTATGACGACCAGGTTAAAAAATTAATTGCCAAAAAAGTACATATTAAAAAAGAGCAATCCATTTCATTTGTAAGTATCAATGATTATGCTGCATCCGTTGCTATACGGGGAGCTAGTGGCGGTAAAATTGCAGTTGTTTTTGCGGATGGAGATATAGAAATGGGAAAAGACCAAAAAGGGGCCATTGCAAGTGATGATTATCGAATATTACTACAAAAATTAAAAAATGATGCTTCCATAAGCGCGGTGGTATTAAGGGTTAATTCGCCGGGAGGAAGTTCATTGGCTAGTGATATAATTTGGAGAGAAATAGATTTATTAAAAAAAGAAAAACCAGTCATAGTGAGCATGGGTAATTATGCTGCTTCTGGTGGTTATTATATTGCATGTGGCGCAGATTCTATTTATGCCGATGCTAATACCATTACTGGGTCTATTGGTGTTTTCTCGGTGATACCGAATGTCGAAATGTTTATGAAAAATAAATTAGGCATTACTTTTGACAGAGTAAACACTGGCCAGTATGCCGATATGCCTTCTGCTACTCGAACTTTAAATGCAACAGAAAAAGGATTTATGCAATCCAGTGTGGACAGTGTTTATGCTTCTTTCAAATCAAGGGTAGCCGTTGGTCGTAAAAAGAGTGTAACCTATATCGACTCTATTGCGCAAGGTCGTGTATGGATTGGACTAGATGCTGTGAAAATAGGCTTAGTAGACAAAATTGGCACCTTGAATGATGCAATTGTATCCGCCTCTAAAATGGCACATTTAAAAGGGTATAGTATTAAGTCCTATCCAGAGAATAAATCTTTTATTGAAGAATTGATCAATGGTTATGAAAATAGCGTAAAGGTAAAAGCCATTAAAGAAGAAATTGGGGTAGTTCAATGGGAAACTTTACAACAAGTAAAAAGCATCCAACAAATGATGGGTCAACCTCAGGCGCGAATGCCTATCTTTGTAGTGAATCATCCTTAAAACTATGCGACCTTATAGTCAAATTACCGCCCTATTAGCGATTACTAAAGCAAGCCTTAGAGCTACTTTTAGAAGTCCGTCTGCGGTGGTATTTAGTTTTGCCTTTCCTTTAATTTTTATTTTAGTTTTTGGCTTTTTAAGTAGTGGAAGTAATATTAATGTAAATGTGGTCATGGATAATAATTCGGATACCACTAATGCATTGTATGCTGCTATTAAAAATATCCCAGGCCTAAACTTTGTGCATGGTGATGCGGATAAAATTAAAAGCGAATTGGCTAAAGGACGTATTACAGCGATGCTCTCCATTCAAAAATCGGTCAATACCAACGCTCCTTATAGCATTAATTTAACTAGTTCAGAAGCGGCCAACCCGCAGAACATTCAATTGGTTAAATCCATTTTAAATTCGGTGATTGGAAAAATTAATCAAACGGCTTTTCCCAATACTCCTACGATTGCGGTGGTAAATAATACGGTACAACAAGTGCCTGGGCGTATTTACCGCACCATTGATTTTATTTTACCAGGGCAACTTGGTTTTTCCTTATTGAGCTCCGGCGTCTTTGGGGTAGCTTTTTTGTTTTTTAATTTAAGACAGCAATTGGTTTTGAAAAGATTTTATGCCACCCCCATTCGTCGACTGTATATTATATTGGGAGAAGCATTAAGTAGGGTACTGTTTCAATTAATTACCGCAGTGGTTATTATTGCTATTGGACACTTTGCTTTTAAGTTTACTTTGGTCAATGGCTGGGTTACTTTTGCAAGTATTATAGTTTTAAGTTTTATTGCATTAATATTATTTATGGGCTTTGGTTTTATTGTTAGTGGAGTAGCTAAGAATGAAAGTACAATTCCACCATTAGCCAATATCATTACCCTGCCTCAGTTTTTATTAGCAGGTACTTTTTTCTCTATCGATAATTTCCCTGCTTGGATGCAGCCCTTTTGTAAAATATTGCCCTTGACTCATTTTAACAATGCGATGCGCAATATATCTTTCGAAGGAACAGGCTTGCTAGCCACTTGGCCCGACATTTCTATTTTACTCATTTGGATTGTTGTGGTGTATGCCATTGCTTTCAAAATTTTTAAATGGGAGTAAATGCGATTTATTAAATTAATTTTAATTAGTGCGGTTATTTTGAGTTTACTGGTAACAGGTATTTCTCTCTTATTTCCCTCCACCGTCATTGCATCAAGAGCTATTGAAGTAAATGCCAGCTCCGATAAAATTGCATATTTTACTTCTGATTTAAATCATTGGAAGGAGTGGATGAGCGATTGGAAAGAAAATAAAGTAAGGCTGGACAACAATACCGCCTATATTGGAACACAAACGGTTCAGTTTTTAAGCAAGACCCATCATTCTGTTCAATATCAATGGGTAGCTACCGGGCAAAGCCCTTATTTGGTTCAATTTGAATGGACGCTTTTAAAAGACAGCGCTTATGTTATTCATTGGTCTTTTGAGCAAAAAGTAAAATGGTATCCTTGGGAAAAATTTCAAACTTTATTAAATGATAAAGTGTTGGGTTCCAAAATGGAATTGGAATTACAAAATTTACAAGCGGCCCTTAATAACAAAACACTTCCTTAATCTATTGCTGCTATTTTTAAGAGCTAAAAATATATTTTTTTAATCAGGCTTTTCTTGATGGTTTAGATATTCAATATTTCTTTTAATTCCTCTTAGTTTAGATCTTAATAAGGGCGATTTTTTAAATCGCGCTTTAAAAGTAGTTTCTTCCATTTCCATCCAATCTGCTTTATTCATTTGCAATAAATGATTCAATGGTTTGAATTGAATTTCTTCGTGCGGCGCACTAAATCTGTTCCAAGGACAAACATCTTGACAGACATCACATCCAAAGGCCCAGTCTTTATAATTCCTATCGGTATTGATTTCGGCTTTTTTTAATTCAATGGTAAAATAACTAATGCAATGATTGGCTTCGATGGTTTTATTGGGTAAGATGGCTTGTGTCGGACAAGCATCAATGCATTTGGTGCAAGTGCCACAAAAGTCTTTGACAAGTGGCGTATCATATTGCAATGGAAGGTCTACAATTAAAGTGGCCAAAAAAAAGAAGGAGCCCGTTTGTGGACGAATTAAATTTCCATTTTTACCAATCCATCCTGCACCTGCTAGTTGTGCCCAAGATCTTTCCAATACGGGAGCAGAATCTACAAAGCCTCTTCCTTCAATGGGGCCTATTTTTTTTCTAAGGATGTCCAATAATTCATGCAATTGAGTTCTAATCACCTCATGATAATCTTCTCCCCAAGCATACTTCGCAATTTTTACATCTTGCTTATTGGCTATTGTTTGATCTGATGGATGAGGGTAATAGTTCTTTATAAACGTAATCACCGATTTGGCACCAGGTACTAATTTTCGCGGATCTATTCTTAAGTCGAAATTTTTCTCCATGTATTCCATGTCTCCATGAAAACCTTGCGCCAACCATTTTTCAAGTCGCCTGGCATCTTCATTTAACGCTGTTGCTTGTGCTATGCCACAGAAATCAAAGCCCATTGAAAGGGCTGTTGCTTTAATGAATTCGGTATTTGAAAACTCGTTCAATGGGCTAATTGCTTAATGGGATGGTTATAAAATTTGGTATGTAAAAATAGCAGAAAAACCTTGTTGTAACTGACTTTTATGCCGTTTTACTCCCAATTTTATGACATTCTAACGGATATCATAGATTGGCCTTGCTTTTGAACCTACCTTGTTATAAATAATTAATACTATGAATTTAAGTCAATATACTATTAAAGCACAGGAAGCCATTCAAGCAGCACAGCAGTTGGCCTACAATAACAAAGATGCAGCCATTGAAACCTTGCATTTGCTGAAAACTATTTTAGCAGATAAAGAAAGCGCTACTGAATTTTTATTAAAGAAAAATAATTTAAACCCATTGTTGATTCAGCAAAAAGTGGATGCGATGCTTCCTTCTTTGCCTAAGCAACTAAGTGGGGAGCCTGCTTCTAATGTGAGCAGGGATTTAAATAGTGTATTATTAAAAGCCAATGGTGCATTAAAAACTTTTGGGGATGAGTTTGTTACGGTGGAGCATTTGCTGATTGCCATCTTACAAGTGAATGATGCTGCTTCTAAAATTTTGAAAGATGCAGGACTTACTGAAAAGGGATTGGTGACCGCCATCAAAGAATTAAGAAAAGGTGAAAAGGTACAATCAGCTACACAAGAAACACAGTTTCAAGCCTTATCAAAGTATGCTAAGAACTTAAATGAATTAGCCAATAAAGGAAAGCTAGATCCAGTAATTGGTCGCGATGAAGAAATTAGAAGAACCTTGCACATCCTTTCTAGAAGAAGCAAAAATAATCCCATTTTAGTGGGTGAACCGGGTGTGGGTAAGACAGCTATTGCCGAAGGTTTGGCCATGAGAATTGTCAATGGAGATGTACCAGACAATTTAAAAAGCAAAATTATTTTTGCTTTGGATATGGGACAATTAATAGCAGGGGCAAAATACAAAGGAGAATTTGAAGAAAGATTAAAAGGGGTGGTCAAAGAAGTAGCCGATAGTGATGGGGAAATTATTTTATTTATAGACGAGATTCATACATTGGTAGGTGCAGGTGGAGGAGAAGGTGCTATGGATGCTGCTAATATTTTAAAACCTGCATTAGCAAGAGGAGAGTTAAGGGCCATTGGAGCTACTACCTTAAATGAATATCAAAAGTTTTTTGAAAAGGATAAAGCTTTAGAACGTCGTTTTCAAAAAGTAATGATTGACGAGCCTTCTAAAGAAGATGCTATTTCTATATTAAGAGGTTTGAAAGAAAGATATGAAACACATCATCATGTGCGTATTAAAGACGAAGCGATTATTGCTGCGGTGGAATTATCAACAAGGTACATTACCGATCGTTTTTTACCAGATAAAGCCATTGATTTAATAGATGAAAGTGCTGCCAAGTTAAGACTTGAGATGAATTCTATGCCAGAAGAGTTAGATACTTTGATGAGGCAGATTCGTCAATTGGAAATTGAACGTGAAGCCATTAAAAGAGAGAACAACCCAGAACAGTTAAAGGCATTGAATATTGATATTAGTAATTTGACGGTGCAACAAGACACTTTAAAAGCAAAGTGGTCCGAAGAAAAAGAGATGGTCGATAAGGTTCAAAATACAAAATCGGAAATTGAAAAATTAAAACAAGAAGCCGAAATTGCTGAGCGTAATGGAGATTATGGCAAGGTAGCCGAGATAAGATATGGAAAAGTAAAAGATCAAGAAACCAAGCTTATTGAGTGGAGTAAGCAATTGCAACAAATGGGGGAGCACGGCAAACGTTTAATGAAGGAAGAAGTAGACGCAGAGGACATTGCAGAAAATGTGGCCAAAGCAACGGGTATACCAGTGAGTAAAATGTTGCAATCGGATAAAGATAAATTATTGAATTTAGAAACAGAATTGCACAATAGAGTCGTGGGTCAAGAGGAAGCCATTAGCGCGGTATCGGATGCTATAAGAAGAAGTAGAGCAGGTTTGCAAGATCCAAAGAAACCCATTGGCTCATTTATATTTTTAGGCACGACGGGGGTGGGTAAAACTGAATTAGCCAAAGCCTTGGCCAATTATTTGTTTGATGACGACGCTATGATGACGCGTATTGATATGAGTGAATACCAGGAAAAACATTCAGTGTCTCGTTTGGTAGGAGCGCCTCCAGGCTATGTGGGCTATGATGAGGGCGGGCAATTGACAGAGTCGGTAAGAAGAAAACCCTATAGTGTAGTGTTATTAGATGAAATTGAAAAAGCGCATCCAGATGTTTGGAATATTTTATTGCAAGTATTGGACGATGGACATTTAACCGATAATAAAGGCCGAACAGTTAATTTTAAAAATACCATTATTATTATGACCAGTAATATTGGAAGTCATATCATACAAGAAGCTTTTGAAGGGGTGACGGAAAAAAATGTAGAAGAAAAAACAGAACAATCAAAAGTAGAAGTAATGGCTTTGTTAAAACAAACCATTCGTCCCGAATTTTTAAACAGGGTGGATGAAATTATCATGTTCTCTCCTTTGTTGCAAAAACAAATGGCGGCCATTGTTAAAATTCAATTGAATAATTTAAAAGCGTTAGTGGCTGAAAATGGAATGCAGGTAGAATTCACTCCTTATTTGGTAGATTATTTATCTGAACAAGGCTTCGACATGCAATTTGGAGCAAGACCCTTAAAACGATTGATTCAAAAAATGGTTGTGAATGAGTTTAGTAAAAAAATATTAAGTGGTGAAATTGATAAAACTAAAAAAGTATTGATTGATATATTTGATGGGCTAGTGGTGTTTAGGAATGAGGCTTAAACTAGTGAATGTTAATAAATAGAAAGCATTGCTTACCTCTTTTTGAAATGTACTAGAGGACTTGTATATTTGAAGGATAGATACATTAAACTATTTAATATACAATGGCCAGTAACAAACAAGCAGCAGTCGGATTTATTTTTGCCACTATTTTATTGGATGTCATCGGATTGGGAATTATTATTCCTGTGGTGCCTCAATTACTTCAGCATTTATTACACATTACTGATAGGTCAGATATAAGTGCTATTGCTAAACCAGCGATGTACTTAACTTTTATTTATGCTGCCATGCAATTTATTTTTGCACCCATCTTAGGCAGCTTAAGCGATCATTATGGAAGACGACCTATTTTACTATTCTCTTTATTAGGGTTTGGTTTGGATTATATCTTTTTAGCATTTGCACCTAGTATTGGATGGCTATTTGTTGGTCGTGTTTTTTCGGGCATCACTGGTGCAAGTATTACAACAGCGGCTGCTTATATGGCAGATATTAGTGATGAAAAAAGCAGAGCTAAAAACTTTGGAATGATTGGTGCTGCATTTGGTATAGGATTTATCATTGGACCATTGTTGGGTGGATTGCTAGGGGAAATTGGCCCAAGGATTCCTTTTTTAGTAGCGGCAGGCTTAGCATTAATCAATGCATTGTATGGTTATTTTATTTTACCAGAATCTTTAGCTAAGGAACACAGAAGAGCCTTTGATATTAAAAGAGCGAATCCGATTGGCTCCTTAAAAAATTTGAATAGATATCCAGCTGTCTTTGGATTGATCATTGCTATGTTATTTATTTATTTAGCTGCTCACTCGGTACAAAGCAATTGGAGTTTTGCTAATATTAGTAAGTTTGGTTGGACGCCTAAAACAATTGGTATCTCCTTGGGGGCGATTGGTTTATTAGTGGGTTTAGTGCAAGGCGTTTTAATTAGGTTTATCAATCCTAAACTAGGCAATGAGAAAAGTGTTTATTATGGAATTACCTTGTATGCAATTGGATTAGTTTTATTTGCATTTGCATCACAAAGTTGGATGATGTTTTTATTCTTAATACCTTATTGCTTAGGCGGTATTTCTGGCCCTGCATTACAAGCTTTAATTTCTGTACATGTGCCCAAAAATGAACAAGGAGAATTGCAAGGTTCATTAACTGGGTTAAATAGTTTGACATCTATTGTGGGTCCTCCAATGATGATTGGCCTCACTTCATATTTTTCAATTAAAAACGACCCGCATCATATCTATTTTCCAGGGGCTGCATTTTTATTAGGTGCCTTTTTTATGCTTTTAAGTGCGTTTATTGCCTATTGGGTGTTAAAACATGAAACTGCTCCCTCTAAGGACTAGAATCTTGTCTTATAATCCCTTACTGTCGTTATATTTGTGGCTAAAATATAGGTAGTATGACCACGCCCTTAATGAAGCAACTAAACGAGACGGTTAACTTTATCAAGTCCAAAATTAATTCCACAGCTAATACAGCCATTATCTTAGGCAGTGGCTTGGGTAATTTGTCAACAGAAATTAATATAGATTTTTCTATTGCTTATAGTGAAATTCCACATTTTCCAGTGAGTACGGTGCAGGGGCATAAAGGAAGATTAATATTGGGCATATTGAATGGTAAAAAAGTTTGGGTAATGGAGGGGCGTTTTCATTTTTATGAAGGCTATCCTGCAGAGCAAGTAGTTTATCCAATTCGTGTATTGAGATTATTAGGTGTCGAAAATTTATTATTATCCAACGCAGCAGGAGGGGTTAATCCTAATTTTAAAGTGGGTGATTTAATGATTATTAAAGATCATATTAGTTTATTTACAATCAATCCATTGGTAGGAAAAAATGAAGAGGCCCTAGGAACAAGATTTCCTGACATGAGTGAGCCTTATGCTTTTGCATTTATTGAAAAAGCAAAAGTAATTGCAGCAGCCAATAACATAGAAGTACATGAAGGTGTTTATGTGGGGGTTACTGGACCTACTTTTGAAACCAAAGCAGAATATAAATTAATTAAAAATGTAGGGGGTGATGTGGTGGGCATGAGCACTGTTCAAGAAACCATTGCAGCCGTGCATTGTGGAATGAAAGTATTTGCCATGAGTGTAGTGACCGATTTGGGCATTAGAGAAGATAACAATGTTATTACCCATGAAGAAGTTTTGGCAGCAGCGCATGCTGCTGAACCAAAGTTGACCATACTATTTAGTGCATTGTTAAAAGAAATTGCTTAAAACCAGTAAAGCATGTCTTTTGTGAAATCAATTTTATTGGGCTTGGTGTTATTGACATTAATTCAATTTGAATCACAGGCGCAAAGGCCTGGAGGTTTTGGTCGCCCAGGTATGGGTGGCGGCATGGGAAGTGGCATGGGTGGTGGAATGGGTGGCGGAAAATCAAGTGATTCATTACAAAAGCGAGATAAATTTGCCGACTCTATTTCTATCTTTTATAAATTGTACAATAGCAATGAAGTTGTTAAATTAGACTCCAGCATTAACGATTTTTTTGTCCATTATCCTTTGCCCTATACCAGCTATAATTTAGGCAATTTAGGAACTGCCACTAAATCCTATTTATTTGATCCTATTCAAAAAGGGGGTTTTGATGCAGGCTTTCATGCCTATGATAAATATTTTTATACTTTAGAAGGAACTCCTTTTTATCAAACAACACGTCCTTATACCGATTTTGGTTATTTAATTGGGGATAAGAGTGAGCAGATGATAGAAGTAAAGCATACTCAAAATAAAACTCAACAATTTAATTTTTCTTTCGAATACCGTTTTAGTAATGCGCCAGGCAATGTTAAAAATCAAAATTCAAATTTGAACAACATGCGCATTACAGCTCATTTTCAATCGAAGCGAAAGCAATATGAGTCTTATTGGGTGATGCTAAATAATAAAGCAGCTTCTTCGGAAAATGGAGGACTCATCAAAGCATCTTTATTGGATAGTTTGGCATTAAACAATCCTTACGAGCTAGAAACAAGATTAGGCGTGAGTGGTATCGCTTTTTCAAATCCATTTAATACTTCTATTGCAACGGGGAATGTATATAAGAGTAATACTTTATTGTGGCGCCAAACCTATGACTTGGGACAAAAAGACTCCATTGTAAAAGACACTATAGTGATACATTTATTTTATCCTCGTTTGAGATTTCAAAATGAAATAAAATACGAAAATAGCGAGTACTCCTTTTTAGACAAGGCACCTAATGCAGCCCGTTATGCCAATTACTTTAATTTCAATACGGATACTAATACTATCATTAAATTTGTAGATGCTTGGAGTGCATTAACCAATGAATTTAGTATTATCAGTTATCCTCAAAAAAACAATGCCAATCAATTCTTACAATTAGGTCAAGGGTATACCAGTTTTAATACCACGTTGGCTAATCAGAAAAGCTGGAGTAATTATGATATTTATACTTTTGGAAAGTATAAGAATAAAACTAGAAATCAATTATGGGATTTGCTTATTGCTGGAAAATTATATTTAAATGGCTACCATGCTGGAGACTATGATGCACAGTTTTATTTGTCCAGGCTTCTTTCCACTAAGGGGAATTATTTAAAACTCTCCTTTCAAAATAGCAATCGAACCCCTTCTGCTAATTATTTAGGAATTACACAATTCCCGATAATAACATTAAATGGTATTCAAAAAGAAAATATCATCGATTTTAGTGGTGAAACAGGTAACCCAAAAACAGGCTGGAAGCTTGCTGGAAATTATGAGCTGGTTAATAATTTTCATTATTTTTCTTCTGGTTATCAGCCAGCTGTATATAAGGCTGCCTTTAGTTATTTAAGAGCACAGGCAAGCAATAAATTTAAATTAAGTACCCATTGGAATTGGTACAACGAAATGAATGTTCAAGTAGTAGACCAGGCAGCTCCTATTCATTTGCCTTTATTGCTCACCAGACAAAGGCTGGCATTCGAAGGCAATTTTTATAAAAATCTTTTCTTATCTACTGGGCTAGAGTTTATCTACCACACCGATTACAAAGCCGATGATTATATGCCGTTAACAGGACAGTTTTATATACAAAATGACTATACCTTACACAATAGGCCCACGGCCAATGCCTTTTTAAATTTTATGATTAAGCGTTTTAGAGGCTATGTACGTTTAGAGAATTTAAACACCTTATTATCAAGCAGTTCGACCTTTGGGAATAGTTATAATTTTTCTACCAGAAATTACCCTGGTACGGGCACTTGGTTTAGATTGGGTATTTGGTGGAATTTTATTAACTAAAACTATTTCAAACGCCTTAACTTTGTATCAACTTTAAAAAGCGATTTAAATTACATTGTCATGAAAAAAAATGTTTTATTTATTCTAGTAATTGTTATGGCTTCTTTACAATTACAAGCACAAACTAGCACTACTGTAAAAGTTGCCGGGAATTGTAATATGTGTAAAGGGCACATTGAAAAAGCAGCTAAAGAAGCTGGCGCTGCTTCGGCTAGTTGGGATAAAGTAGCTAAGGTTTTAAAATTCACTTTTGATGCTGCTAAAACATCTACTGATAAAATTGAAGAGGCAGTTGCTGCAGCTGGGTATGATACAGAACACAAAAAAGCCAGCACAGAAGCTTATAATGATTTAGATGAGTGTTGCCAATACAAACGTGTTAAAAAGCCTTAGGGATAGTTTTATTTGTGTTTCCAATTGATTCTTCTACCTACATAACATTTTACGTTTAAGTCATTGGAGCTTTCGGTTAAACCTTTGCCAATGCCAAAGTTAAATTCGTACAAGGGGTGTAAAAATAAATCAAACACTAAGTAAAGTTGGTGTTCTTGATTGGGTAGTTTAAAAGGGCTAAATAGTTTCCCCGTATTACCATAATACTCAAATCCAATATTAACTTTTGGAGAACTTGCATAAGCATATTTAAAATTGGGTTCAAATAAGCATTCATTGTTTGTAAAGGAAACACCTAGGCTAGGGTTGAAGGAATAATAATGATCACCAATAGTCTTGTCAAAAATGGGTCTAATTTCAGCGCCCCAATCCAATTGATCGGTGAAAGGATCTCTATCAAATCCAACTTCTGTTGACAAGCTTACACCAATAGGCCATTTCCATTCATCAGGCGCTTTTATTCTTGGCCTTAAATGACTGCCTGTATATTGTGTTTTTCCATTGATATTATAAGTAAAAATATAAAATCCAAATTCTACATCTTTTGAAAGTCCTGTGGTTACCTCTATTGTTTCAAGTAGGGGATGATAATTTTTAGTTTTGAAAGCGTTCTCATTGATGCTTGGGCCTTTGAAAGTATAATTAGAATGCAATTCAATCATAGTGGTATACTTTGGGGTGGTGGCTGAGCCATACACTTGAATTTCACCAGCATCCTGCGCCTGAAGGTTTCCGTTTTGTAAACAAAAAGCAATCATAAGCAATAAAAAGAAACTAGAATAAAAAGGAAGCTTTAAAAAATGCATACTTGGAAATTTGATTATAAAATTAATGATTATATTTTCTTTTAATTGTTTGGTTGTGTAATTAGTTCTGATTTTCGAAATAAGCTAAACTGCCGCCCACCCAGGTGGCAGTTTTATTATAATCTACTCCGATCATTTTGCCTTTACTCAATCGAGCTAAATTCATAGTGGCTATGTATTTTTGTTGAGTTTCGTCCCAGAAATAAAATAACCTAATTTCTGCTTTAGCCTGGCCTGTTGGCGTTTTAATGCATTCGGCGTAATGAACTTTTTCTTGTAAAATCCAATGCCCTGGATTTTCAAGCTTTTCAAAATCTCCTGGTTGAATGTCTATATTCACACCTTGCCCTGCGAATGAAAATAGGGGCTTTAATATATAATCCTCTAAATTTTTAGGGGTTGAAGCTAATTGATCAACAAACTGGGTAGTAGGAACAAGCGGATGCTTTAGAAAAGGCATTAAAAATTTACTAATTCTAAAGAAATGATGTGGATGGGTTACCCAGCTAATGGCTAGTTCATTTAATAGCAGTTTGCCTTTTTCTTGAATGACTGCTGGTTGCTTATCAAGTTCATCCATTATGACTCGATTGTAAATACGGTCTATTTTAATGCTAATCCCATTTCTTGTATAAAATAGTTGATTTCCTTTTTGTGCTAATTCACTAATGCATACAACAGGAATATTGAGGTATTTTTCGGTGCAATAAAAATCGATCCTTGTTTTTTGTTGTTGGGGGTGAAGTTCAAGTAATACTGTGTGTTCGCCATTAGAACCACCAATCATTTTTTTTAAATGAGCGATGTATTTTTTCTTATCGTAGCCATTTAAAAAGGGGCTGTAATTTTTTGGCAATTCATAATTTTCGCTCAAGGCTTCCTCTTGGAGTAATTCAAAAGCGAAAAGAGAAGGGAACCCTTGTAATTCAATCAATTTGGGGACCAATTCATTTTTTGAGTTATTGGCAATGGCAAAATCCATGACAATACATCCTGGATAAGCTGGTTCATTAGGGATATTGGGCTGTCTATCTAAAGAGGCTTGCGTATTAATTTTAAATTCTTTACCTAAAATTTCTCCATTGACATAATCACCTAATTCAAGTAACTGGGAAGTAAATTTTTGATCAATAAAAATAGGGGTTTCGGCTATTTTAAAATCTAATGCATTAGGGAAGCTATTCTTAATATAAGAAAGATAATTCTGATACTTTTCTTCAGTAAAATTAGCGTTGAAATTTTGTCTTATTGAAGGAATCATATCAGTTGCTTAATTCAATGGTATTTGTAATGCGCTGTCTAAAAAATTGGGAATAAAAGTGGAAGCAGTCTTTTGTATTTTATTGGGGTCTTCTAATTGAGCTATAATGTTCTCCCATTTTTCAACACCAAATTCTTCAATGATTTTATTTTTTAGAATACCTTCTTGAAAAAATCCTTCTAAGGCTGCCGATTCTCCTTCTGGATGAAATTGAACGCCAATCATGTTTTTATTAAAACGTATTGCCATGATAGCCCGTTCTAATGGGACCTGTGGCCTTATTTTTTCTAATGCTATAATACTTGCGCCCATTTTTGCAAGTGCTTCGTCATTGGGCGCTATAATTTGATACTCCCTACTTTCTAAAGCATAAAATGGATCTTCTAAGCCATTGAAAATAATATCTTCGGTCAATGGATGAATAGGTAAAATTCCAATTTGTCTTGATTTTCTTAAAGTAATGGTGCCTAAATTAAAATGCCTGCAGGCCAATTGGAAACTATGACAAATTAAAAATACAGGTTTACTTAATCCCATCATTTGATCCAGCCAAAAGGTATACTTTTTATCCCAGGGTTCATCTTTAGAGTCTAGAGGTGAGCCAGGCCCTCCTGATGAAATGTATATATCAAAATTTTCATCTGGAATTGCGCAAGCCTCTCTTAATTTAAAAATGGAGTAGGCGATAGGTAGGTTCCTTTTGACACTCCATTGATTAAGGATACTTACAATACATTCCATACCCACATTGGCATTCCCATCATACATATCGATGATTGCAATGGTAATGGGGGGCTTTGTCATTATAGGTAACTTAAGTTTGTTTTAGGCGTAAGCGCTAACAAAGTTTCATACATCAATTGAATCGTATCAACAATATCCTTTTTATGAATCATTTCCACAGTCGTGTGCATATATCTTAATGGAATAGAAATTAAAACCGAAGGACAACCGTCATTGGCATAAGCAAAACTATCGGTATCTGTTCCTGTACTTCTGCTCAAGGTTCTAAACTGTACCGGAATTTTTTTAGCTTTTGCTGTTGCTTCTACAATGGCTAATAATTTATTGTGGATGGCTGGCGCATAGGCTAGAGAAGGGCCTCTTCCGCATAATATATCTCCTTCAATGGCTTTATTAATCATTGGTGTATGCGTATCATGCGTAACATCGGTAATGATGGCAATATTGGGTTTGATTCTACGGGCAATCATCTCTGCGCCACGTAATCCAATCTCTTCTTGTACGGCATTAACAATATATAAGCCATAAGGAAGTTTCTTTTTATTTTCTTTTAACAATCGAGCTACTTCGGCAATCATAAATCCACCCACTCTATTATCAAAAGCGCGGCCAATAATAAAATCATGTGCCAATTCATCAATGCCTTCTTGATAAGTAACAACGGCACCTATATGAATACCTAAAGCTTCTACTTCTTTTTTTGTTCTTGCGCCACAATCCAAAGTCAAATTATCTACTTTAGGTTGGGGTTCTTTTTGTTCTGGATTACTTAATCTGGTATGAATAGCTGGCCATCCAAATACAGCTTTCACAGGACCCTTTTTACCATGAATCCAAACACGCATCGATGGAGCAATTTGATGATCTACGCCACCATTTCTTTTTAAATGAATTAAGCCTTGGTCATTGATATAATTCACAAACCAACTAATTTCATCGGCGTGTGCTTCAATCACTACTTTAAAAGGAGCAGTTGGATTAATGACACCTACAGCCGTGCCATAGGGATCGGTAAAAGTGGTGTCTACATATTTAGTTAGATAATCCAACCAAATTTTTTGCCCACTGGTTTCAAATCCCACTGGAGAAGGATTGTTAATATAGTTGCTTAAAAATTGATAGGAGCTTGCGCTGATCAATTCCTTTTTTGCTTTAGAAACAGGTTTTTTTGGAGTAGCTTTTGCCATAAAGTTTGTTTAAAATTGTCTTATGCAAGATACTACTTTATGCGATTATTT